>CAZIAD010000004.1:0-154522 GCA_964537555.1 uncultured Brevinematales bacterium | reverse complement strand
ATAGAACTGGACTCATCAATAAAATCCGAATTATTACAATCCATTTTTTATAATAAAAATATCCTGCATGACGGCGCTATCCTGATTGAAAATGAGAGAATCGTAGCGGCCCGTGTGATCATACCTTCACTGTTACTGGGAAATGTCTCAGCTACCCGTAAGAAAAAGCCCCTGGGTACCCGCCATCGTGCTGCTATAGCCATTACCCAGGATACGGATGCTATTTCTATTGTGGTGTCTGAGGAAACCGGTGCCATATCCCTGGCTTATAATGGCAGGCTGGAATATAATCTGAGTCATGAAAAATTCACTAAGAGAATGGAGGAGATCCTTGGATCTAAGTAAGCTTAAACGCTTTTTTACTCACGACTGGCAGACTAAGCTGATCTCCCTGCTCCTGGCTATGGGATTCTGGTTTTATGTGACCTACTTTGAAAACAAGACTGATTATAATCTCAGTATTCCGATCCGCTTTGAAAATCTTCCCAATGACCAGATAATCGTATATAGCTCCCTGAAAAATGCTTTTATCACGCTTCCTCTGCGGCGCGATCAGAAACAGACTGTAGATTTTAATAAAGCTATCAGAGCCAGAGTGGATCTTAGCAATGCCCTGGAAGGCAGCTCTAATTATGATATCGAATTGATTTATGATAAAGAATTAAAGATTAAGCCACATTTAAAACAGGACAAAGTAAATATCATCATTGATAAAAAGATCATTAAGACACTCCCCATCAAGGAGAAGATGATCGGTACCCCCTCAGAAGGCTATTACCTGGAAGAAGTGAGCCTGGAAGAGAAGACCTGTGTCCTGAGCGGACCTGCTCAAAAGATAGACCTTTTAAATTTTATTGAGACAGCTCCCATCGACATTACAGGCCTGTCTAATTCCCAAACCTTAAAAGTAAAGATAGAGAATCCTGAGAATACCCAGTTATTAAGAAAACAACAAATATCAGTACGTTTAAAAATCAGGGAAATGCAGGTCGAAAAGGAGATAGATTTTCCGGTGGAAGTCCTGAATCTTCCCGAGGATCTAAAGATCTCACAGGAGCCTAAACTTAAGATCAGGATCAATACTACCGGCAGATATCTTAAAAATTTAAAAAATAGTGTCAGGCTAAGTGTAGATGGAGACGCCATCAATGAACCCGGCACTTACAACCTGAAAATCGATATAGACCACCCTGACACTATTAAAATCATTAAAGTCCCTGGCACTGTCAAAATCCAGGTGCTGGAAAAGTAATTCCTTCCATGTATGATTTTGATATAAAAGAAAAGATAATTCTGTGTACTTCCTTTATCGAAAAGTATAAATCTCATCAGACATGCTGCCGTATATGTCCCCGTAATTGTGGCATAGACCGTACCCGTGAACTCGGAGAGTGCGGGGAACCCTTTTTACCCAGGGTGGCCAGTGTCAACCTGCATAAAGGGGAAGAACCCCCTATTTCAGGGAGCAGAGGAAGCGGTACAATATTCTTTGCCGGATGTAACCTGCATTGCGTATTCTGCCAAAACTATCCCATCAGTCAACAGCATAATGCCGGAATGGAACTGGATATTAGCGGACTAGCTCAAAAAATGCTGGATCTGCAGGATAGAGGCGCACATAATATTAACCTGGTCACGCCCAGTCATGAAATCCTGGCTATAGTGATGGCTTTGAAGATGGCTTATGAAAAAGGACTGACTTTACCCATTGTCTATAATACCAGCGCTTTTGATCTGAGTACGGTGGTCAGAGACCTGGAAGGGATAATCGACATCTATTTACCTGATGCGAAATATTCAGACCCTGGCCTGGCTGAAAAGTATTCAGATGCCCTGGCCTATGTAAAAGTAAACCGGGAAACCCTGAAAGAGATGTACCGGCAAAAAGGAAGCCGATTATATCTGGATACTGAGGGCATAGCTCAAAGTGGTATGATAATTCGGCATCTTTTATTACCGGGACAACTGGAAAACTCCCGGCAGGTCCTTAAGTGGATATCACAGGAATTGTCCCCCCATATACACATATCCATCATGTCACAATATTTCCCGGCATATAAAGCCAGTTCTGATATTACATTCAAAGAGATAAACCATAATGTGGGAATGTCAGAATATGAGGAATTACTGGAATTCGGAGATAGCCTGGATCTTCATAATGGATGGTGGCAGGACCCGGAATCTACAGGGGGAGCCTGATATTACTTTTTGACGGATTTTTTATAGATACTGATGCAGTTCTTCCCTGCGGCCTTTGAGGTATACAGGGCTTCATCTGCATTATTAAACAGATCGTATTGTTCTTCTCCCACCCTTGTGTCTTTAGGGAATTCGGAGATCCCCATGGATAAGGTGAAATTCAACTCTGTTCCTTTTTTTACCACTACCGGACTCTTGGAAACAAAGTCGGCCAGCCTTTGACATACTATGTAGGCATCATCAGCTGAAGTATTGGGCAGGACTATCACAAACTCATCACCACCGTACCGGGCAGGGATATCCACTTCTTTGCGAACGGTCTTAAAAATTGCTTCTGCCAGGATCTTGAGAGCTTTATCCCCCACACTATGTCCATATCCATCATTGACCTGCTTAAAATCATCAATATCAAACATGACCAGTGAGAAGATCCGGCCGTATCTTTTCGATCTCTCGATTTCTTCCAGGAGCTCTCTCCTAAAATAATGCCGGTTAAATAACCCGGTCAGGCTATCGTGAATGGCCCAGTTCAGAAATTTTCCATTTTCCATAATGGCAGCCGCAAAATTGGCTATCATCACAATGATCTCTACATCTTCAGGGCTGAAATTTTCATGACCTTTTATATTGGCGATCTCCAGAATGGCTACCACCTCATTATCCACCTGAACCGGCATGGCAATGACCGAACTGATATCCATATTAATGACTTCACCGATTACAGGCTGACTATAATGGGATTTCTTAAGGTCATCTACCAGAATAGAAATCCCTTTGATGTAAGCTTCTCCTACTATACCTTCACCCGGCCTGATGGCTACATCCTTGAGCTTTTCACCATAATTTTCCAGAATAATCTTATTATTCTCATAAAGATAAGTGTCCTGATAGCGTAGCACATTTGTATCTGAATCGTACTCTAATAATGAACCCATAGAGGCTTCAATAGACTCAATAGCAAATCGTACTATCATGGTCTTTAAGATATCAGTCTCATTGAGGGCCAGGATCCTTAAAAACTCAGATAGCTCTTTTATGATCTTAAGAGCCCGGTCCTTTTTGACAAATTTAGTCTTATAATTCACACGAGTAGATGTCTTGTTGCTTTTAGCAGGCATTTATCCTCTTTCTGTAAATGCTGGATTTTTTCTCTCTATTAATAAGTTTTTAATTCTAACGCTTATTTTGTTTACTGTCAACCCAAAAAATGATAATAATGAATCTCTGCTATCCATTCCCGGAAATACATCGCTTACTGTGATACTATCTACTTTTTTCTCCGGATTTTTGCGCAGTATCTCATTTTCCAGGTATTGGGCAACTCCTCCATTATATACTCCTTCTTCAATAAGCAGCACCGGCCTGCCATCTTTGGTCAAATAGTCTATTACTCTATTATGTATCGGCTTGGCAAATCTTAAATTTAGAATTTCTACATGAATATTATCATCTTCCAGCTTTTTACGTACGGAAAAGGCAGTGGATAATAAAGTGCCGGTAGAGACCAGAATTACATCCTGGCCGGGGGCCGCTATTACTGACTGTCCACTCATGATAGCAGGCAGGTCCAGATCGTATTCCTCTATGGAAATGGCAATATCTTTGGGATATCTGATGGCTACAGGGCCTTTAAGCTTGTGTAAAGCGGCATCCATCATGAGATGGAATTCATTAAGGGTAGCGGGCAGCAGAATAGTAAATCCGGGTATCAGTCTTAAAAAAGAAATGTCAAATACTCCCTGATGGGTGGGGCCGTCATTGGGCACCAGTCCAGCCCTGTCCAGGCAGAACACTATGTGCAGGCCTGCCAGAGCAGCATCATGGATGAGCATATCAAAGGCACGTTGTATAAAGGTAGAATATATTGCGACCACGGGTTTAAAACCCTGTATAGCCAGTCCGCAGGCGAAGTCCACTGCATGCTGTTCTGCGATGCCGACATCCATAAAGCGTTCCGGATAAGTACGGGCAAAATCTGCCAGTCCGGTACCGGTAGTCATAGCTGCAGTTATTGCAATGATATCCTTATGTTTTTTTGCCTGATCCATAAGAGATATCCCTAAAAGACTGGAATAGGAAATACCCGTCTTGCATACAGGAATACTATCATCCTCGCTCACCGCTACTCCGCTTACTCCATGATAGGCACAGGGATCCACTTCAGCCTGCTCATAACCCTTGCCTTTCGTAGTCATTATGTGGAGTATCAGAGGCAGCTGATGCTTAGAGGCCAGTTCAAACAAGGAAATCAGCTCAGCCAGATTGTGGCCGTCACAGGGTCCATAATAGTCCAGGCCTATATCATGAAAAAATCGACCAGGCAGAAAGGTATCTTTTATGGATTCTTTAAAATTATATAATGCCTTTTTTACGCTATTACCAAATCCGGGGATCCGGCCTACCAGAGATTCCAGCTTTTTTTTGAATTTTACATATGCTCCTGAAGTACGCATGTGGTTGAGGTAATTAGATAGTCCACCCACATTTTCTGAAATAGACATGCCATTATCATTAAGGATGATGATCACGGGAAGCTTATGATGTGAAATATTATTCAAGGCCTCAAAGACCAGCCCTGCTGTAAAAGCACCATCCCCTATCATAGCAATAGTGGCACTGCTATCCTGCCTGATTACTTTTCCCCGGGAAATACCAGCCGCAATAGACAGGGAAGTAGAGCTGTGGCCGGCATGAATAGTATCATGCTCACTCTCCTGAGGAGACGGAAAGCCGGATAAGCCACCCTTCTGCCTTAATCTGTCAAAACCGGACTTCCTTCCGGTTAGTATCTTATGTACATAACTCTGATGCCCCACATCCCATATAATATCATCCTGCGGGGTATTAAAAACATAATGCAAAGCCACAGTCAGTTCGACTATTCCCAGATTCGATGAGAGATGCCCTCCCGATCGGGTGACTTTATCTATCAGAAAAGTCCGGATTTCCTGGCACAATTCCTCTAGTTGCGGCAATGTCATTTTTTTCAGATCTGCCGGTGAATCTATAGTATGTAGTAGTTTAGTCTCTGTTAGTGACAATTTCATCTCCTGAAATCAATAAAACAAATTCTTAATCATGGTATTGAGGTAAAACAGAACCATTTCTTTTTTCTTATCATCCTGCACTGATTTAAATTTCAGGCTCAGTGAAGAACGATTGGTACTGACTACCAGATTGGTCTGGTTATTATTTACCAGTATGTTAGACTGTATATCGCTATAGTTGGTTTCAAATATGAGATCATCCATATTCAGGATCTTATCATTCTGCTCTGAACTATTGACCACCTCAAAGCGCAGATCATAGATATCCTGAGAAGCCAGACTCAGGTCTGAGGCTATACGGTTTATATCACTCTGCCCTTTCAGGGTCAGTTCCATGGTGTCACCATTGATCAGACTGGCACTTTTTCCCTGTAAATAGACGGTTCGGTTGGTGATGGCAGTGATTTTTACGGGTACATACAGGTCTTTTTCCTGCTTTATAGTTAATTCTTTTTTGGAGGCCGTGTCATCATTTTCACTGATAGTAGTCATGGGGATAAAACCCCAGGCCTCTCCTGAAATCAGCTTACCCTTAAGATTCTGATTGTCATTTTTTTTAAGTTGCTGTTCAAATTTCAGGACTTTTTTTTCCTGAAAATGGACTTTCAGGATATCTCCGGTTCTAAGCTGAAGGCTAAAAAAACTTCCATCTTCCCAGAGAGAAACCGCAGACAGAACAGACACCACAGTTATGAGTATAGTTAATTTCATGAACTTCATAATTTGGCCTCTACTTTTCTTTTTATCTCCGAAATCAAAGCACCGACTGTTACGTTCTCAGACTGGGCCCGGTAATTAGGGACCAGCCTGTGTCTGAGACAGGGCAGCAGTACTTCATCGATATCATCTTTATCGACCATTTTCTTTTCTTTGATAAAGCTTAAAGAGCGGGCCGCTTGTACTATCATCTGCGAAGCCCGGGGACCAGCCCCCCATTCCAGATATTGTCCCACAAATTCATATTCGGTCTGAGCAGGGCGGGTGCTCCTGACCAGCTGGACTACATATTCTTTTACCTTCTTGGACACATGCTGAGCAGCGGCCTGTTCCATCCATTTTTTAAGCTCTTTTACACTGATGACTTCTGTGATAGATGCACTTTGCAGAGGATCCGCATCGATGATAGCCATCTCCTGGTCATGATCAGGATAATCCACTTCAATGAACATCAGGAATCGATCCAGTTGGGCTTCCGGTAAGGGATAGGTACCCTCATATTCTATAGGGTTCTGAGTAGCTAACACAAAAAATGGATCAGGCAAGGAATATGTCTTACCCAGAAGACTCACTTCCCTCTCCTGCATAGCCTGTAACAGGGCCGATTGGGTCTTAGGTGGGGTACGGTTGATCTCATCAGCCAGTACGATATTGGAAAACACGGGCCCTTCGATAAATTTAAATTCGCGACTGGAGTCTTTTCTCTCTATCAACACTTCGGTTCCGGTAATATCTGATGGAACCATATCGGGGGTAAACTGTATCCTGTTAAAACTCAGCCCCATGGTCCGGGCCAGACTATGAATAATAAGAGTCTTGGCCAGGCCGGGAACACCCTGTAGAATAGCATGGCCCCCGGATATGAGACTGATCATGAGAGACTGGATCACCTCTTCCTGCCCCACTATGACTTTTCCCAGCTCAGCTTTTAATGCCTGATAAGTCTGACTCCAATTCTTCAAGATAACCTCTTTGCAGATAATAAATAATAAAGTATATTGTAATGTATTTGACAGGAAAATCAAGGATTAAGATAGAAATAAAGCCCGGTAAAAACCGGGCTTTATGATTATGAACTTATTTCTTGCTAGTGGTGCTTTTTTTGACCGGCTTGGCCAGGGCTTTCATGATGGGATAACGGTTCTTTTCAGATTTACCTATGATCTTGTCTATATCATCTCCATCCAGAGTCTCTTTTTCAATGAGGGCAGTAGCCAGCTTTTCCAGCTTGTCCATATTTTTAGTAAGCAGTTTTTTAGCTTCAGTGAATGCCTCTGTAATTATAGACGACACTTCCATATCTATCTCTTCATGTATCTTCTCTGAGAAATTCTTACGGGTCAGCATATCCTTACCCAGGAATACCGGGCCGTCGCTTTCAGAGTATTTAACCGGTCCCAGCTTTTCACTCATTCCCCAGTCGCACACCATGGAGGTGACCAGCTCAGTGACCACTTTTATGTCCTGGCTGGCTCCGGAAGTAATCCAGCCCTTGCCGAATTTCAGCTCTTCTGCGGCACGCCCTCCCAGAGTCACGATCAGATCCTGTTTTAACTTATCTTTGAAATAATGGGATCTTTCATCCTGGGGCAGATTCATCATATAACCATTGGCCCAGCCGCGGGGGATGATAGTCACTTTGTGGACCGGGTTGGTAAGCGGAAGTATGTGACTCAGTACGGCATGCCCGCTTTCGTGGTAGGCCGTGATCAATTTATCCTCTTCCAGAATCACTTTGGATCTGCGTTCCGGACCCATCTGTACTTTTTCACGGGCAAATTCCATATCCGCCTGGTCTACTTTTTTACGATTTTCTCTTCCTGCCTTGAGGGCTGCTTCATTGACCAGATTCTGCAGATCAGCTCCGGTCAGTCCGGGGGTAGCCCGGGCAATGGTCTCCAGCTTTATATCATCTGCCAGAGGGATCTTACGGGTATGTACCTGCAATATCTGCTCACGGGCAGTGACATCCGGCTTATCTACTACGATGGAACGGTCAAATCTTCCCGGTCTGAGCAAAGCCGGGTCCAGGACATCGGGCCGGTTGGTAGCAGCAACTATGATCAGGCCTTCAGAGGAATCAAATCCATCCATCTCTACCAGGATCTGGTTTAAGGTCTGCTCTCTTTCGTCGTGTGACCCGCCCAGGCCGGTACCACGGCTACGTCCTACCGCATCCAGCTCATCTATAAATATTATACAGGGGCTGTTCTTTCTTCCCTGGGCAAAAAGGTCTCTGACCCGGGAGGCACCTACCCCTACAAACATCTCTACAAATTCAGAACCACTGACACTAAAGAAGGGGACACTGGCTTCTCCGGCTACGGCTTTAGCCAGGAGGGTCTTACCCGTACCCGGTGAGCCCATCAGTAATACTCCCTTGGGAATCTTAGCTCCCAGGGCTGTGAATTTCTGAGGATTTTTCAGAAACTCTACTATCTCAGCCAGGTCCTGTTTGGCTTCCACACATCCGGCCACATCTCCAAAATTCACTTTTTTACCCATATCTTTATGAAGCCGGGCTTTACTCTTTCCAAACTGCATACCCTGGCCCGGATTACCGCCCTGTCCTCCCCGCATGACCATCATCCAGATAAAGATGACACCCACAGGCAGGAGCAGAAGCAGCCACATCATACCGGATCCATTATCCCGGGGTTCCTGGCCCTTTATCTCCACTTCATTTGACTTGAGCAGGGGCAGGAGGGCATCATCCATGAGAGGAATGATAGTAATAAACTGAGGTGAAGTCTGAGAAGGGGTTACATACTCCCCCCTGACTTTCTGGCCGGATATCAATACGGCCTTCACATTATTAGACTTCAGCTGGCTGAGGAATTTTGTATAACTTATGGCATCTTCCCTGCTATTGAAAAAATTCAATGCCAGGATGATACCCAACACAATGAAAGCAAAAATAATAAAATACATTCCCTGTTTTTGATTCCCAAAAGGAAGCTTTCCACTGGGTTTCTTCAAATTATTCGGTGCCATTAGTTCTCCTTAATCTTCGATCTTTAGATCCAGGACTGCAATAAAGGGGAGATTTCGATATTTCTGATTGTAATCCAGGCCATAGCCCACCACAAAATGATCATCGATTTCAAAACCAATATAATCCGCCACTAAATCCACTTTTCGGTGGGCAGTTTTATTTAATAATACACAGACTTTCATTTCTGAAGGCCTGTGTATATTCTTAATATAATTATTGACTGCACTTAACGTCAACCCTGTATCTAAAATATCTTCTACCAAAAGTACCTTTTTTCCGGCAATGTGAGTGCTGAGATCATGAGTGATCCTCACTTCTCCGCTGCTCTGAGATCCCTGATAACTCTCTGTGGCTATAAAGTCCAGGCTGAGATTCATACAGCGTATTTCCCGGATCAGGTCTGAAAAAAACAATATCGAACCCTTTAGATTGGCGATGATTACGGCATCATCTTCACCTATATAGTGTTCTATCTCCCGGGCCAGGACTTTTACCCGCCCGGCAATGGCCTGTTCATCCAGAAAACATTTTAATGCCGGCATTTATCCCTCCTGCATTTCCAGATATAGTGCAGGCTCACTGCCCTGGATATAAAATCTGCAGGATACCCTCCATCCTCTTTGAGGAATGTAAAATGCCATCACTCTATCTTCAGGATTCAGGATCATGATTGCCTCTCTTCTCTGCCAGGCTTTAATCTTGTTATTGATAAAGTAATCCTGTAGTTTCTGAGTGTTTTCACGGTTGAAATAAAAACTATCTCCTTTCTGCCAGGAACGGATTTTAATAGCCTCCGGCAGAGCCAGAGAACATCCTGTACCAGAATCTGCTAATCCCTGGCCACTATTCCAGTATAATACTCCCTGAGGCAGTCTGAGAGACCCTGATTGTATTATTTTAACATAAATTTCAGAGAGGGGGAAATTTTCATTCTTTTTTTCTAAAACTACTTCATCATAAGAGTGATGAATAAGCAGACCTTTTTTATCAAGAATACAGGTATTCCCCCTGTGTTTTGGGTCCGGAAAGATTATTTTGCGTATATCACGGAACGAAGGATAGTAACTACTTCCCATTAATTGCCTGATAAGCCTGTATATGCAACGGGACATAAGCGCAGGTGAGTTCTGCCGTAGGAGTTTTACAGGGATATGGATCCTGTCCTTAGTCCTGGTGATCTCTGCTTCCAGCTGTTCTATCCTGGCATTCCAGTCTTCATCTTCCAGGGTGATAATACTGTTCAGGTTTCTGATCTTTTCTGAAAATGCAGGATAACGTTTGTGGATCAGGGGCAGGATCTCATTTCTTAAATAATTCCGGTTAAAGCTGTTATCCTTATTACTCCCGTCCTGCACATAACTGATATGCTCCTCATGCAGCATAGTCAATATTTCCTGTTTCGTACAAAACAGCAGGGGCCGGATGATATTACCCCTTCTGGCTTTCAAAGATGCCAGGCCTGAAACACCACTCCCCTGAAAGAGATGCATGAGAAAGGTCTCAGTGACATCATCAGCATGGTGAGCCGTGACAACACTATTACAGCCTAATTCCAGAGCTTTTACCTGGAGGGCGTTATAGCGGAGTATCCGGGCCGCTTCTTCAATAGCCAGCTTATGGGCCTGAGCATATTGGTGTACATCCAGGTATTCTGAATGAAATTCCACAGCCCACTCCCGGCATCTCTCCCGGCAGAACTCCAGCTCGCTGTCTGACTCCCGCCGGAGTCCATGATGAAAATGCAGGGCATGGAGTGCCAGCTTCCATTTATCACGTAAGTGAAGCAATAGATGTAATAAGAGTGTAGAATCCGCACCGCCAGAATAGGCTAGTAAAAGTGAATCTTCTTTGTGTATCAGATCCTGTTCAGTTATAAAAGATTGAAAATGTGCGGGGAGATCTTTTTCCCTGCACATTTTCAATTAAATTCGTTCATTGCTTTGTCAGTATCACCTGTCACGATCATCTCAATAGCATCACAGGCCGTATCGATCACGGCATCCATGGCATCCACTTCTTCAGGAGTGAACTTACCCAGTACATATTCTTCCAGCTTGATATGGTCTTCAGGCTGGCCTACCCCTATACGAATACGGGGGAAATTATCAGACTTTAGGAACTGGATCAGTGATTTTATGCCATTATGGCCGCCACTGGACCCATATTTGCGGATCCTGATCTGCCCATTGGGAATATTTACATCGTCACAGACCACAATGATATTCTCAGGCATAATGCGCAGGAAGCTGGCCATATACAATACAGCCTCTCCACTGAGATTGACAAAAGTCTGGGGCTTTAATAACATCACTCTTTCATTACCAATACGTAGTCTACCTATCATAGACTTCTTTTTCTTGGTATCAACAGTGATATCATGCCTTGCAGCCAAACGGTCCAGCACCTGAAATCCCAGATTATGGCGGGTATTTACATACCTTTCCCCGGGATTACCTAATCCAACAACAAGCTTCAAATCTTACTCCAGTAGTCTTACTTGACTTCTACCAGGACATTTCCCTCATGAGTAAGGATCTTGTAGTCTGCAGATTTTTGTATCTCACGCACGATCATGTATTGCTTAGCTTTTACATTGGAAATATTCACATCGATCTTATCAGGAAGGTTGGCCTGAGTAGCCCGCACTTTCAGTCTACGTTTAAAGGTAAACAGAGTGCCCCCTTCTTTAACCCCTATAGGTGTACCTATGTAGTTCAAAGGAACTTCAGTGTTGAACAGGGTTCCGGGTACGACATTATAAAAATCCACGTGCATGAAAGAACGTTTCACAGGGTGGAATTTATAATCTTTTACCAATACCTGATAAGTAGTCTTACCCACTTCCAGTGAAATAACATGGTGCTTCTGATATTTAGAGAATATCTTTTCAAAGTCCTGGTAGTTCACAGAGACATTGACACTCTCTTTTAATCCGGGCCCATAGATTACAGCAGGCAATCTCTTTTCTGCACGTAATGCTAATGCTACTTCTTTACCAGTCTTTTCTCTTAGTTCTGCCTTCAGTATAACAGCATTATCTGCCATTTCTTTTTCCTCCTGATTGTGCATCCACTGATGTCGATCTCTGTCATTCCACCTTTGAGTCTTGTACAAAGAGTGAAGAGACAGAAGTATCTTCATGTATTCTTTTTATCGCCTCTCCAAACAATGAAGAAACGGATAAAATCCTTAATTTGTCCCCGATGATGTCTGCCTTTTCCTTTTCGACCGGAATAGTATCCGTGAAATAGATAGCGTCTATCACTGAGTTTTTCAGTCTTTCAGCAGCCGGTCCGGACAGTACGGCATGAGTAGAAAATACCTGTACACTACGGGCCCCTTTTTCTTTTAAAATGGCCGCAGCCTGCACAATAGTACCGGCTGTATCTACCATATCATCGACCATTATAACATCCAGGCCTTCTACCTTACCGATCAGGTTTAAAACCTCGGCTGTATTTTTCTTTTCCCGGCGTTTATCCAGGATGGCCATCCCAATACCCAGATGCTTGGCAAAAAAGCGGGACCGTTCCACTCCACCTACGTCAGGAGATACCACCACATAGTCATCCAGATTCCCGAACTTCTTGGTCTCTTCCAGGAAAACCGGAGTGGCATATAAATGATCCACCGGTATATCAAAAAATCCCTGTATCTGAGCTGCGTGCAGGTCCATAGTCAGGACCCGGTCTACTCCCGAAACGGTGAGCATATTAGCGATCAGTTTGGAAGTAATAGGTACACGGGGCTCTGCCTTTCTTTCCTGACGTCCGTATCCGTAATAGGGTATCACTGCGGTTATGCGTGTGGCGGACGCCCGGCGCAGCGCATCAATTATTATCAGCAGTTCCATCAGGTTCTTATGTCCGGGGTTACATGTAGGCTGTATCACATATACATCTGCGCCTCTTACATTATCCCGGATCTTGGTAAACAGTTCATTATCCGCAAAATCCGTGATGTAAATATCACCCAGTTTCATATCAAGGTTATCTGCTATCTTCTCAGCTAAAGGCTCATTGGCCCTACCCGAAAACAATAAAACCCGGGAACCTGATAAATTCATTTTCTCTCCTGGACTATATACGGCAAACTATTATATCTATATTCTCAGGGGTGGCAGGGATCGAACCTACGAATGGCGGTACCAAAAACCGCTGCCTTACCGCTTGGCTACACCCCTAGCACTATTTACTCAGACTGATAAGCTTCCAAAATCGCGTTCTGCATTCTTTCGCGGAATTCTGAATTAATGGGATGAGCAACATCCTTCATCTCACCACTCTTAGTCTTACGTGAAGGCATGGCGATAAATAAGCCATTTTGACCTTCAATAACTTTGATGTTATGGACAACAAAGCTGTCGTCAAACGTTACAGAAGCATAAGCCTTTAGCTTGTTGCTTTCACCTTCTACCTTTTTAATCCTGATGTCAGTAATTTCCATGAGTTTCCTCCTGATGAATTTCTATTAGGTGTTATCCCAAAAAACAAATTTCAAAGTCTAGCGGTAGACC
Source organism: uncultured Brevinematales bacterium (assembly GCA_964537555.1). GTDB lineage: Bacteria > Spirochaetota > Brevinematia > Brevinematales > CAYRWR01 > CAYRWR01. The sequence continues at coordinate 141,048 of CAZIAD010000004.1, read as the reverse complement.
GGTCGGCACAAAAACAGTGGATGATCCACTGTAGTCTTAATCAACTCTCTGTCCACTCTTGCAAGATCCTGGTCAGCATAGACATAAACCAGACTGGACCCACTGCCACTCATAAAGGATAAGGGCGTATGCACAATACCATCCAGTTCCTGTTTTATCCTATGAATGCTATCCAGGCTCTTCAGGACAAAATGTTGAAATCTATTATACACTATTTTTAGCAGAAAATCAAACTTAATTTCACTAATTTTCATGAATTCGCTGTGTCCGGAACCATCCCCATACTCATCTACCAGGCTATAGGCCCAGGGTGTAGATACATGTACGCCAGGATAGATCACCAGAAAAGTCATATTATCCAGGCGGGCATCCACAGCTTCCAGGGACTCCCCCTTCCCCCAAACATGAGCCATCCCTCCCTTGAGGAAGAAGGGGACATCCGACCCTATACGGGTAGCCAGTCCATAAAGACGGGTATGCTCTATGTGATAATGGTCTGCCAGTGCCATCAGGACAGATGCGGCATTGGAACTGCCTCCGCCCAGGCCGGCCCCCATAGGGATGTTTTTGCGAACGTGAATACTGAAGCAATCGGCTACACCAAACAGCTGCTTGAATCCTGACAAGGCCTTATGTACAGTAGTATTTTGTGTGTTAATATCAGGATGGAAGATCACTTCATCCCGGTCAGATGAAGTGATCTCTATCCTGTCAGACAGGGAAATTTCCTGAAATATTGAGTCTATATAGTGATAGGAATCAGCCGGATCTTTACCCAGTATATCCAGGTAGAGATTGACTTTGGCCGTGGACTGCAGGGTCCTATTTAATAGGGGTTCCATTATGAGATACAAATTCCTTAAAAGCAGCAATCAGCTTGCGTGTCACAGGTCCCGGGTTACCATCTCCTACTATACGTCCATCCACTGATACGACTGGAATGACTTCTGCCGCAGTACCGGTAAGCAGGGCTTCATCGGCCAGGAACAGTTCCGCACGCGTAAATTGACGTTCAATCGTCTCCACACCCATCTCGGCTGCCAGATCGATCACAGTGGCCCGGGTGATACCGGCTAGTACACCGGCATAAACAGGAGGCGTAAAGAGCTTGCCACCTTTAAGCATAAAAATATTATCACCGGTACATTCAGCGACATATCCCTCGTGGTTAAGCATGATGGCTTCTTCACAGCCCGCATTATGGGCTTCTATCTTGGCCATGATATTATTCAGGTAGTTCAGTGACTTGACCATAGGGTTTAATGCCTCTGGAACATTTCTGCGGGTAGGAACGGTGATCAGGGGCATCCCGTTATCATACATCTCCTGTGGATAGAGCTTGATTGTATCAGCGATGATAAAATAACTGGGCACTGTACATTTCCAGGGAGCCAGGCCCAAAGTCCCGGCACCCCGGGTCACTACGGGACGGACATACCCATCTTTAATACCATTGGCTTTACATGTCTCTATGATTGCCTGCTTAAATTCATCCTTTGAAATGGGCACTTCTAACATGATGATCTTCGCGGAATCATACAGGCGGTCGATATGCTGATCCAGCTTAAACACCCGGCCATTATAAGCCCGGATCCCTTCAAACACACCATCGCCATACAACAGACCATGGTCAAATACAGAGACCGCAGCCTGTTCCATCGGAACCAGTTTTCCATTAAGATAGACCATCTTTCCCATTTGTTTCTCCTACACACGTAGCACGTAATTTATTTAGATATATTCTAACATCAAAAAGAGGATTTTTCCAGAAAATATTGAAAAGTATTTCATATTTTTGCCCTTAATAATAGTGTACGTATAGGTACACTATTACATTTTTAGCCACAAAGTTAATACATTTAACATTTACATAACATTATCTGTCTACACTCAGAGACGGGGTTTCCAGGACTATCTCGTGTACTCTGATATAATCATTTCCCCGGGGGACACATTTCAATTCCACTGAGTCGATTTTCCGGTCTATGGGGAGTGTAACAATATAATTATCAGCCCGAACCTGTCCGGAATATAACAGCTTCCCCTGACCATATGCTTTATAAAAGATCGATTTCATTCGGGTATCATCAATAGAGGATGGCCACAAACCCAGGGCTTGCTGATATAAGAGGACATTTTCAATATAGGTGGATGGCGGAACTCGAAAACTGATCGTAGCTGTCTCTCCTTTTATTCCTGAGATCCACTTGTTTCGATAATCGAGAAGAGACTTTTTACTTCAATTCCACTATATGGTCGCACTTTCCGGCCATTTCCATAGAATGTGTCGCGATTATCAGAGTCTTCTGATATTTATTCTTCAGATCCCACATAAGGGATTCTACATTAGCTGCATTCCGTTTATCCAGAGAGCCTGTAGGTTCGTCGGCAAAGATCACAGCCGGATCATTGATAAGGCTGCGTATCACAGCCACACGCTGACGTTCCCCCCCTGAGAGCTGATCGGGATAATGAGTAGACCTGTCTTCCAGGCCAATGTCCTTGAGAAAAAGACGGGCTCTGTCCATATCTTCGTTACTGACTCCTCCTTTCAAAATACGCACGGGGATCAGTACGTTTTCCAAAGCAGTAAAATCATCCAGTAAATAGTGATGCTGAAAGATAAAACCGACATGCACATTACGAAAATCCGATAAAGTGGCCTCATCCATGAGGTCAATGCGCTGGCCTTTCATCCACACTTCGCCCTTAGAAGGGCTGTCCAGGCCGGACAGGATGTTAAGCAAAGTGGTCTTACCCCGTCCGCTTTCCCCGATGATAGCCACCGCTTTGCCTGCCTCGATCTGTACATTTACTTTCTCAAATACAGTAACCTCATCCACCAGAGTCTTATAGATCTTGGATACCATTCTGGCATCGATTATATGCTGCTCAATCATTTCTTAATACCTCGACCGGCCTCATTTTTGAAGCCTTGATAGCGGGGAAGATAACAGCCAGTGTACTTACTATCACTGAAAGCAGTATAATAAAGACAATATCCCCGAATATTATCTTGATAGGAAATTCATTGATGTAATAGACTGAGCTCTTAAAAAACTCAAAATGACTGGGCGGTGCCATAGGCTGGATCCAGTTTACCGCATAGTAGGCACCCCAGTTGATAAAATCTATGATCTTTTCAATGCCGTGAAGGATGGTGTTTAAGGAAACAGTCAAAAACATGCCCAATATCACTCCCAGTGAGGATCCGGCTGCACCCAGGAGAAATCCGTCAAACAGGAATACCTGCAGTGCGGCATTGGGTTTTAGCCCCATCGCCTTCAGGATACCGATTTCTTCTTTTTTATCCAGGACCATTCCTATCATGGTAGATAAAATATTAAAAAAGACCACTACAAAGAAAAAGAACAGGATGACTTTCATGATTACCTGCTCGTTATCTATAGCTGCCAGCTGATTACGGTTCAGGCTCTTCCAGCTCCATTTATAATAAGGTACCTTTTGATCCATGAGCCGGATATATTTTTCAACATGGTAGGGGTCTTCTACCTTCACAGCCAGGCCATAAGCCAGGCCCGGGGCATTAAAAATGGTCTGAGCGGCCTTAAAAGAGATAAATGAGAGGCCCGAATCAAAATCTTTATGGCCCGCGGTAAAGGTACCTACTACCTTGAAGCGGTACTGCAGGACATAGAACATAGGGTCAAACACCATGACCTCAACCCAGCTCCCTACTGAGACACCCAGATTATGAGCCAGATTATCACCCAGGACTATAGATTTATTATCTTCTATTTCAAAATTTCCGTCAGTCATCTGGAACTGTTTTTTAAAATCTTTATCGTCTTTGGGGTAATAGGAAGGAACTCCCATCACTTCAGTACCATATTCTCCACTTCTGCCTTTTAACAGTACCTGCTTCTGGAAAAAGGGTATAACAGAAGTCACCCCGGGGATCTTATTCAGCTCCAGGATATACTCCTCATAATCACTCATTCCGGGATCAGGGCCCAGAATCATGACATGAGCATCCTTAGTCATGAGTTTTTCCATGAGGTTGTAATGAAAGCCATTGGCCGCGGACAGAATCACTACCGCTGCCGCACTGGAGATGACTATAGTGAAAAATGCGATAACAGCAATAGCAGATATACCTCTGTCACTTGCCTTAAATTTCAAATACTTGGATGCCAGATAGGGAATAATATTCATTTAAGTAACCTTTTAACTATACCGATATTTTGAATATAAGTATAAGTGTAACTTAAGTTAAAGTAAAATTTGAGCAGAATTGCCTTTTTTTTAGTATAAAAGTTGCTTGAAAGAATTTTTGTGTTACAATTAGTATCAGTGAAAATAAGTTCATAAATGAAACGGGAGATGATATTACATGTCTGATGCAGAATTTAGAACAGAAGCCAATTATACTATCATCAAAGGAAAGCTTAAAGCCACCGCTACCAGTTCTTTTGGACTTTTCGTTGCATTTATGGACAATGTGACCAAGACTATCGACCGTTACGATATAATTTGCTCCCACTTCAGTACCATATTTGAAAACAATATCAATATGCCCTGGAATGAAGTGGAAGAACTGATACAACAGATGAAATGGAAGGGTGAATACGCCACCAATCTGACCCATGACGCCATGTCTACCCTGGAAGATCTGTTTGAGCCGGGTACCGGGCGTGTTCTGGATATATGGTCTGCCCTCAAAAAAAGCCAGGTCAACAAAGCTGAAGCCATTTTTGAAGAATACCTGATGCGTCCTACCAGTGATAAAAACATAAAGATCGAAATAGGTATAGAAGTGATCAGCGGCAGTGACATAGATCGTATAAAAATGCAAAGAGAGCAGCGCGCCAACCAGGAGCAGGCATCTCTGCAGGAGCCCCAGACCCCTGAGATGACCACACAGGATAATGCGGTCATCCTGGATGTAGCCCTGGTACTTTCTCCTATTTCAGGTGTTTCTCTGAGTGAACTTAAACAGGGTGAAAAAATACTGGTCAAGATCAGTGAGCAATCAAACCGGGGACAGTATTTTATCGATCTGCTCAATGCACAGGTAGATGACGAGATCGTTCCGGTTCCTGCGACTATAGAAAAGATCATTATGGCGGAAAAACTGAACACGGTAATCGTCAGTATCGGCCCCGGTATCTATGGTAAGGCTCTGGAAGAGGATAATGTAAAAGCTAAACGTTACGATCCGGCCAAGGATAAACGGAAAAATCCAGACCAGAATATGCAGCAGGCCCAGGCTTCTATGGCCATGAAAAGCAATTCCCAGGTAAACCTGGCCAGCCCGGTCGAAGAAGAGGGTGGAAAGAAGAACATGATCTTCTTCATTATTGGCGGTATGGCCCTCTTAATGATTATCATCCTCATATTCTTAATGATCATGTAAACAGACTTTAAATAAAAGCAGCTCCGGGCTAATTTACCTGGAGCTTTTTTTTATACGCACGAAAATGCATTTATTCTTTGACAGTAAAAGCTGTTTTATGGATTGAAGATTCCCCTGAGGCTGAGAATACACTGACTGAGTGACATGAACGGATTATCTGAAGTATTGGATCAATGAACCACCGCTTATGTATTTTTAAGCTGCTGGTACAGTTTGATATAGGCCTGTGCCGCTTTTTTCCAGGACCAGTCCTGCTTCATACCATTCTGCACGATCTTCTTCCATAATGCCGGATCACCGGTATAGACTTTCAAAGCAGACTTCAGTATATTTAACAGCTCATCAGGATTATAATTGGAAAAAACAAATCCATTTTTTTCTTGCTGGACGGTATCAGCCAGGCCACCGGTATTACGGACCACCGGTACGGTACCGTAGCGCATACTGTAGAGCTGGTTAAGGCCGCAGGGTTCAAAGCGGGAAGGCATAAGATAGATGTCTGAGGCTGCCTCAACCAGATGCGACTCTTTGATATTGAAATCGATGGTAGCGATCACTTTATCAGGATATTTTTCCTGTAATTTTCGCACTTTATTCTCATATTCAAATTTCCCTGTACCCAGAATAGATAGATACACTTTCTCTTTGAGCAGTTCCTCCACCATTTCCAGTACTATATCCCAGCCTTTCTGATCTACCAGCCGTGATATCATTCCTACCAGCGGATAATCCAGATGGGGATTTTTAATACCATGTTTTTCCAGGTACAGTCTTTTTAATTCTGTCTTTTTCTCCAGATTTTTACTGTCAAAATTGATGCCATATTCCTGACGGATATAAGTATCATTGGCTGGATCCCATTCAGAATAATCCACGCCATTGGCAATTCCCATTAACTGGCCCTGAAAGTCTTTATCTTTCATCACGCCTTCCAGGCCATTTCCATACTCAGGGGTCTGGATCTCGCTGGCATAGGTCTCGCTCACAGTAGTGGTAAAGTCAGAGTAGACAATACCCCCCTTCATGAGGTTAAGATGCCCATAATACTCCAGGCCATTGATAGTAAAATATTTCCAGTCCAGGCCGGTCAGAGTAAAATGTTCTACAGAATAGATACCCTGGTAGGACAGATTATGCACGGTAAACACTGTATGAGTGGACGAATAAAAAGAATCCAGCTTATAGATAGTCTTGATATAGACCGGGATGAGGCCGGTCTGCCAGTCCTGGGCATGAATGACATCAGGTTGAAAATCCAGGATCTTTGCTCCTTCCAGTACTGCCTTGGAAAAAAAGACAAATCTTTTCAGATTATCGTTATAATCCTGCTTGGTGAGGGGATCGACATAGATTCCATCCCTCTGAAAATAATGGGGATTGTCTATAATGAAGTATTTGACTCCTTCATAGTCCAGTTGTTCTATATAGGCTTTTTCTTCGCCATTTTCCAAGGCCAGATAATACTCTTTACGTTTCTTAATACTAAGATTCAGATCCTGAATAGCTTGCTTTACTTCGGTGTATTTGGGGATAGCCACAGCCACTTCTACCCCAGCCACAGCCAGCTCTTTAGCCATAGCACCCACTACATCAGCCAGCCCCCCTACTTTAGCAAAAGGCACTGCCTCACTGGCCACAATCAGGATCTTGGTATTCTTATCAGCCATGCATATCTCCTCGACCATCATAGATTAAAGCAGAACTATAAAATGTCAAGAATTTCTTTTAAACAGGGAGTACACCCGGACCTGGCATCAATCTATTTGCTTCCTGTTTGATTAAATCACACTGCTTTATCCCCCCCATCTTTAGTAAAAATTAGTCTTCTACTCCCATATTTGGTAATTATTTTAAAATAATATAAGATATAAATATGAAAATAGACATGCACAATCATACCAGCTATTCTTCCGCCTGCAGTATCCTGGACAATCACCTCCTCATAGAAAGAGCCAAAAAGCTGGGGCTTGATGCTCTATGTGTCACTGAACATAATACCATGAAAGGAGCCTGGGAGGCCCAAAGGCTGGGCCTGGAGATGGATATGCTGGTCCTGCCTGCTCAGGAAGTACGTACCCTCCAGGGTGATATACTGTGTTTCGGAATATACGAAGAAGGCCTGATGGATATTGATACACAGGAGCTGATAGCATTATCCCGGGAATGCGGGGGAGTACTGATACCCGCTCATCCCTATAGAATGGCTGCCCTGGCATTAAGGGATCAGGTATTTCATTACCCAGATGCATTCTGTGCCCTCGAAGGCTTGAATGGCAACTGTGATAAAATAGAAAATCACAAAGCAGCCGAAGCTGCCTCAAAACTCAATATCCCGGTCATCGGGGGCAGTGATGCCCATTCTGAGAAAATGGTGGGCAGGTATTACACACGTTTTCCGGAAAAGATAAGTTCCACTGATGAACTGTTAAGCGCATTGAAAGCGGGAGGCTACTGGGCCGAGGAAAACCCCCTGTATCATCAGTGGAATCATGAAAGGTACTCTGAGCTATGAGGCCGGCCCGGGAGGCTCTATGCACATAGACTATGATGTTTATTTTTGCTTTCATGATCAGGATAGAGAGAAAGTTATCCCGAACCTGTTGGTACATATCAGCTATCATCCACTGGGAAAAATGCCGGTATACTTCAGGCCCCGGCTCAGTGATACAAAAGGATGTATTTTGTTAAAAAAAGATGATATAGTCCGTCGTGTAGATGCAGCAGAAAGCGAAAACTCATTGTTTTTCTGCGACCTGCCCGACACCAGAAAAACAGAGCGTTTTGAAGTACGAGTCCTGAATCATACAGAGTTATGGGAAGATTATGAAATGAAAAAATTATTTTCCAATGAGATCTCGGAAAGTCTGCGCATTCAGATAGAGCAATGCTGCAACAAAGCCTATCTTGGCAGAAAGCTGATCTGTGAGGTAGAACCTGAGATATCTATATACCTGACCCAGGGGTTTTAAGCCTGTCCAAGCATATAGCGGCCAGCTCCAGGTCCAAAGCCCGCGTGATCTTGATATTGGTGCTCTCTCCCTCGATCCAGTATACCGGATGTCCTGCAGCCAGATAAACCTGGGAGTCATCTGTGTAAGCCAGACGGCCCTGAGACAGGGCTTCTTCATGCGCCTGACAGATAAGGGGATAGGAAAAAGACTGGGGGGTCTGGATGTGTACCATTTCGGCCCGGTCCGGAAATGACCGGATCTGTTCCTGTGCGATCAATCCCAAAGTATCCTGTACCGGAATGGCCGCTATTCCACTACCCTTTTCCCGGGCGGAATCCAGACTGGCCCGGAACAAGTCAATGCTGCACAGGGGCCGGGCGCCGTCATGAATACAGACCTGATGAGGACTTAAACTGGCCAGAGCATTGAGTCCGGATAAGACCGAAGCCTGCCGGGTCTCTCCACCCTTTGCAAATAAACAGTTTTGAAAAGATTTATAGCGATCCCTGACATATTCCATCCACTCCGGGTGGACTACCAGGCATACATGATCTACTACTTCTGACAGGATTTCCAGACTGTAATCCAGTACATCCCGGCCCGCTAAATCATAAAATTGTTTGGGCCTGGAATCCGAAAACCGGCTTCCGGTGCCACCTGCCAGTAATACCGCAGCCTGATTATTGCTGGATAGGGATCTCAAGAGGGGTATTCTCCAGAGGTGCAGGACTGTCCTGGGGAGCTGCAGTATCAGCATCAGCCGGAGCGGCACTCTGAGGGGCTGCCTGTGAGTTATTGACCTTGGGAGTCACAGGAGCCAGGCTGTTTTCCCTCATCTTGATAAGGGTAAACAGAAATGCAGATGCTAAAAAGATGATGACCAGCCAGCGGGTAAACTTGACCAGAACTTCACTGGTCTTGGCTCCAAAAGCGCCTAATGTCAGATCAGAACCAAACATTCCGGCTTCTGCTCCGCTACCAGACTGCATAAGGATGGTAGGTATCAGAAGTACCACGGAAATGATGAAGATGACGAGTAATAGGGTTGACATTTTTCCTCCCGGAACGGCTCAGAGCCACTACAATATTTTTTAGCTTATTATTATATAAGGATTCAGTAAAAATCTCAAATATAAAACCTGTTTGTGAAAATTTCTCAGTGACCTCTCAAGCTGCTTTGGGGCAATTATTGTACAAAAACTGTGTTTAATGCTAAAATTTTCAGGTTTTCATCCGGGCATGATACCGGAATAAAGATATTCAAGGAGGATGTTTATGGAATTCAAGACATCTATACTAGACCAGGTACTAATCCCTCAACAGACCAGGGAGCTCCTACTTAATACAAAAAAAATAACACTGGCTACCACCATTGATGATCTCTTAGATCTGACTATGGAAGGAATGGTAGACGGAATTAATAAAGTCGAATATGAAGTAGAAGGACAAGGCACCGTCACAGAAGCTACCGTACACAAAGTGAGAAACGGGGTGTCTGTGAATTATATCGATCCCTATATGAGGCGCCGGGATTCTGAAAGTATGCTTATCGGTGATGAGATGCCGTCCGAAAAAAAGCGCTACAAAGATGAAGTCGGAGCTGACTTTAGTGAGCTAAAAAACATGACTATGGACTGGCTCAAAAACCAGGAACTGGCTGTATTTTTCTTTAAGGCGGGCCAGCAGGACATAGGTATTTACGGTATGGCTATAGCCCCCCGGAACGCCGGCTTTTTCTGCTATGGACTGGGACTGCTCCAGGGTGTGGTGGATCCCCGGAATCTCCCGGACAATACTGCTATCAAGACTTTCCTCTATATAGCCCCACCTTTCCGGCACACCGTGTTCGGAGGAAAACAGCGCGTAGTACATTTCCGGACCGGCCAGACCCACGAGATATACAGTTATAACCTCTACCCCGGCCCCAGTGCCAAGAAAGGGGTATACTCGGCCCTGCTGGACTTCGGGGAACAGGAAGGCTGGATCACTGCCCATGCCTCTGTGGTACAGGTAGTGACCCCTTATGGTAACCGTATCTCCATCATGCATGAAGGAGCCAGCGGGGGGGGTAAAAGTGAGATGCATGAGCATATCCACCGTGGAAAAGACGGCCGCATCTTGTTTGCCAAACACCTGCAGACTGGTGAAAAGCATCACCTGAGCCTGGCCCGGGGTTGTGACCTCAGGCCTATCGCTGATGACATGGCCCTGTGTCATTCCTCATTTCAGAAAAACGATGGCTACCTGGTAGCCTCCGACGCAGAAGCAGGCTGGTTCGTACGTGTGGACCATATCAGAAATTACGGTACTGACCCTGACATAGAAGGCCTCAGCATCCACCCCAAGACCCCTCTGCTTTTTCTCAATATAGATGCGCCGGCCAATGGCACCGCCCTGCTATGGGAGCACATAGAGGACAGCCCGGGAGTTTCCTGCCCCAATCCCCGGGTCATATTCCCCCGGAGCTCCATCCCTAATGTAATAGATAAACCTTCCCGGGTACAGGTCAGAAGCTTTGGCGTACGCACCCCGCCCTGCACCAGAGAAGAACCCTCTTATGGAATCCTGGGTATGGTACACATCCTGCCACCCGCCCTGGCCTGGGTCTGGCGTCTCATCTCCCTGAGAGGGCATGCTAACCCCAGCATTATCGGCAAGGAAGGAATCAGCTCCGAAGGGGTAGGCTCCTACTGGCCTTTTGCAACCGGCACCCGGGTAGTACAGGCTAACCTCCTCCTGGAGCAGATACTCAATACCCCTAATGTTAGATACCTGCTCCTCCCCAACCAGAACATCGGTAACTGGAAAGTAGGGTTTAACCCCCAATGGCTCACCCGTGAGTTTATAGCCCGCCGGGGTGGAGTGATATTCAACTCAGATGAGATAGTAGCAGCCCGCTCCAGCCTCCTGGGCTACGCCCTGAGCCGCTTCGAAGTAGAAGGCCAGGAGATAGAGAAGGGATTCCTGCAGGTAGATCAGCAGCCGGAAGTGGGCATAGAAGCCTATGACAAGGGTAATAAAATACTGATCGACTTCTTCAAAAAAGAGCTGAAGTATTACCAGAAACAGGATGCATTGCACAAGACCGGTAAAAAGATCATCGACCTGGTGATGAATAATGCCAGCCTGGATGACTATCTCAATGTGATGCCTGTGGAAAACCTGATAATAGAAGATTAAGAAAAAGAATATTAATAGAAAAAGGGCTGTATCAAACGATACAGCCCTTTTTCAATAATAAAATAATAAAAAATAATAACAATCAGTGTTCATTATTAATGTACACCCAAATCTTTGGATTTCAAGTTTTTATGCTAAAAAAATATGCCATTTTTTTAAGGGGCGGAGCCTTCCAGGGATAGAAAAGATATGCATGTGTATACGGTACACCGATGAGCCCGGGTCCTGGAGAAAGTATCCGGGATACCGCTGTCAACCCCTACCGATGCACCCCGGCCCGGGGCGGTGAGTACCGGCGGCAGGCCCTGAGGGGACTGCCCGGGAGGGAGGGTACTGAGGGGGAGGCAGAGTCTGTGCCTGTGCAAAGAGGCCGCCCTGATGAGGACGGCCCCGGTAAAATCTCGTACTAACCCATCAAGACAGGCCCTGATGATCCTGCGGATTACAGCAGAATGGCCTGTGGAACTTCCGTCTAAGTTCTTTTTATATAATTATTTGATCCCCAGCCACTTCCTCAGCTCCGCTTTTACCTGCGCGGGTTGTATGTGCTGATCGTGGAGAACGGGCTTGTGCTCCAGTCCCTCAAGGGCCCGGTGCAGGGGCATTCCCGACTTTTTAGCCAGGGAGGCCAGCATGTCTTCTCCGTATAGCTCAGTAGGCTGTCCATCCAGGGCCTGCAGGACCGACTCGGCGAACTTAAAGGGAGAGGCGGTGGAGGCCAGTATGGTGGGAGTGGTATCCCCGGTCTGGGCCCGGTACTGCTCGTAGACCGCGGAGCCTACGGCGGTATGGGTATCCATGACATAGTTGTATTTGTCCTTGACGCGCCTGATCTCGGCCAGAGTGGCGGCCTCGTCGGCATAGCCGGCATAGAGATTGTTGCGCAGGTGCTGGCGGGTGGAGTCGTCCACCTTGAACAGCTTTTTACGGCCCAGCTCCTCGTACCAGCGGCTGATCTTGAGGGCATTGTGGCCCGACAGCTCGTAGAGGAAGCGCTCCAGGTTCGAGGATATCAGTATGTCCATGGAGGGGCTCATGGTCTTATGGAAGGAGCGGTTCAGATCATAGGTACCGGTGCTCACAAAGTCGGTCAGGATGTTGTTTTTATTGGAGGCGCAGATGAGCTTGTGAATGGGCAGGCCCATGCGGGCGGCGTAGTATGCGGCCAGGATGTTGCCGAAGTTACCGGTAGGGACTACGGCATTGATCTGGTCGCCGGCCACGATCTTTTTCTGGCTCACCATCTGGACATAGGACCAGTAATAGTAGATGATCTGGGGCAGGAGGCGTCCCCAGTTGATGGAATTGGCCGAGGAGAACTCCAGTCCGGCCCGGGCCAGGTCCTGGCGCAGCTCCTGGTCGGAGAAGAGCTCCTTGACCATGGTCTGGCAGTCGTCAAAATTACCCGTGACGGACACTACCCGGGTGTTTTTGCCCTCGGTAGTGAGCATCTGCAGCTCCTGTATAGAGCTCACCCCTTCGCCGGGGTAAAATACGATGATGCGGGTACCCTCAACGTCCCGGAATCCCTCCAGGGCGGCCTTACCGGTATCCCCGGAAGTAGCCACCAGGATGATGATCTCTTTGTCATCGCCTACCTTATGAGCGGCGGTGGTGAGGAGGTAGGGCATGATCTGGAGGGCCATGTCCTTAAAGGCCGCGGTAGGGCCGTGCCACAGCTCCAGTACCCCGAAGTCGTCCCGCAGGTAGCGCATAGGCGACACCAGGGGATGGTCAAAGCGGTCGGTCTCGTAGGCCTGATGCACGGCATGGTCGATCTCCTCGGCTGTGTAGTCCGTGAGGTAGAGCCCCAGTATAGTGCGGGCCAGAGTGCCGAAGTCCTTGCCCATCATGTCGTAGGGATCGAGGGCCGGTATGGTCTCGGGTACGTACAGTCCCCCCTGGGGGACCATCCCGTTTTTAATAGCTTGAGCGGAAGGGACAGCATTGGAATTGCCCCGGGTACTGATGTACTGCATGGTATCTCCTGGTATTAACCAAACTTGGATGCATTATTATCCCCTGAATAGGCGTAAAAGTCAAAACTAGAAAGAGCTGGCGGGGAGCGGCATTTCTTTTGTCCAGGGCCACAAAAGAAACGCCTGGCAAAGAAAAAGGCCCTCTGGCCGGTGGGACTTTAGTGCCTCACCTCGCGAAATGTCTGCTGGAGTATAGCAGTTCAATGTGCCGGGCGGGCTGAATGGCCGGAGGCTGGGTTTAGGCTTGGGTAGGTCAGCCCTGGTGGGGTGTATGGTGGGGCGCACATTGAGGAGCATAGCAAGCAGACTTCGGCGAGGAAGTAGAGTTTTGTGGGGTTGAAGATTGGTCTGTCGGTTTGAAGATTAGGACTCGGACTTATAGGACAGTGCCTACTATTGACTATCGACTTATATTGCAAGGCAGTGGGCTCCATGGTGGTGGAAGGAGGGGCATGGGCTGCCACCTTGTGGCTATAAGTACCCCGAATACTACACCAGAATACCCCCCATACCATCATCAGGATGGTCCCTCACGGGACATACTAAAATAACTGTTATAAACAAAATAGAATACTTGACAGTATAGAGTTCTACGTTAAAATAACGTTTACTTATAATATTTTTGAGGAGAAATTATGCCCATTTTGTATATCATACTCCTCTCTTTTCTCGGATTAATAGTAGGAGCTGTAGGCGGTTATTTTGCCCGAATGGCCATCGCAAAGTACCGGTTAAACTCAGCTCAAGAGAAAGTCAATGAAATTTTGGAAAAGGCAGAAGCCGAAGCAAAAGCAAAAGAGACCAAGCTGTTATTAGAAGCACAGGAACACATCCTGGCCGAACGTAAACAGCTGGAGCAGGATTTTAAAGAACGAAACCAGGACTTGCAGCAGCTTCAGAGACGCCTCGTACAGAAAGAAGATCAATTAGATAGAAGATTTGACAGCCTCGATAAGAAAGAAAAAGACATCTCTGAGAAAGAGAGCCAGTTAGAGAAGGAAAGAGAAGAAGTCAAAAAAGCTCAGGATCATCACCTGAGAGAGCTCGAAAAGATAGCCCGTCTTACCGCTGAAGAAGCCAAGAGACAGCTCATCGCTGAACTGACTGATGAAGCTAAACAGGATGCTCAACACTATATCCGCAAGATAGAAGATGAGATCCGGGAACAGGCTGATGAAATGGCACAGGATATCATCGTATCCAGTGTGGAAAGAAATGCAGCCGAAGTGATCGCTGAGAAGACCATCTCAGCTGTGAATCTGCCCAATGATGACATGAAGGGCCGTATCATCGGACGAGAAGGAAGAAACATCCGTGCTTTTGAGGCCATTGCCGGAGTCGACCTTATTATTGATGATACCCCTGAGACGGTTATCGTATCGTCCTTTGACCCCTACCGCCGTGAAGTAGCCAAGATGGCTCTGGAAAGACTGATCACTGATGGACGTATCCACCCTGCCCGTATCGAAGAAGTGATCCTCAAGATGCAGAGTGAGATCAACCAGGAGATCATTAATGCCGGTAAACAGGCTTGTATCAAGCTCAAGCTGTCCCTGCCCCGTGAGCTCTATCCCTACATCGGACGCCTGAAGTACCGTACCAGCTATGGCCAGAATGTATACTACCACTCCATTGAAGTGGCCAATATTGCCGGTATGATAGCCGGTGCATTAAAGACCAATATAGACTTTGCCAAACAGGCCGGACTACTGCATGATATCGGTAAGACCATGAAGACAGTGGGAGACGGGGGACATGCCCTGCTCTCTGCTGAGATCGCAGCCAAGTTTAACCTGGATGACAGAGTGGTCAATGCTATCGCTTCCCACCACCAGGAAGTGGAACAGAAGTACATCGAAGCCCACATCATGCTGGCTGCCGATGCTATCTCTGCCGCCCGTCCCGGTGCCAGAAGAGAGTCCTTTGACGACTATATCGAAAGACTGCAGAACCTGGAAAAGATCGCCACCGATTACGAAGGTGTGGAAAAGGCTTATGCTATCCAGGCCGGACGTGAGATCCGCGTATTTGTATCCAGTGATTCTGTATCCGATGAAGGTAGTCTCATACTGGCCCGTGATATAGCCAAGAAGATCGAGAATACTATGAAATACCCGGGACAGATCAAGATCACCCTGATCCGGGAAAACAGGGTCGTAGAATACGCCCGTTAATCTAGAACCACTAAAACAAAAGGCGAAACGGGAGACCGTTTCGCCTTTTTTACTAAAGTAATTATTAAAAGGACGGACAATGTCTGACTTCCCCCACCCTGACTCCTACCGCCACCCTCTGAGCGATAAAGCCCGCCAAACCCTCGAACATCATGGCCTAAGCCATTCCGGCCTCATTATACGCCGTGAAAAGGGAGCCTATATCATCGACATAGATGACAATAAATACATCGACTTCAGCCTGCATCAGGGCCGGGTAGTATACGGCCATCAGCCGGGCGTACTGAGTAAGATCATCAAGAATGGGATGTCCACTGCTATGGGCTATGCCCATGCCAATAAATTTCTGCCCCGGCTGCTGGATCATCTGCATAGCCTGGTGGAGTTCACTAAGTCCTATGTCTATAATTCAGAACATAGCATGATGCTCAGCCTGCTGCAGCCGGTGTATCAGTCCCGCATAGGGGTTAGTTCGTCCTGGCTGGCCCGGGAGCTGCTCCGCGCAAACCCACTGCTCAATGTGGAACTGGCCCGGGGGGATGTGGACTATGATGTGGTGTTTCTGGAAGCCCTGGACTGGGAGAAAGACATGTCCCCTCTCGATCCGGGAAAATTCCGGGCCGATATCAGGATAGGCGTCGTGACCCGGAGCTTTTACCGTACGAAGCCCGTGTTCGGCTTCAGCCTGGATCAGGTGGATGTACTGGCTGTAGGATCCTCTGTATGTAACGGAATGAGCTCAGGTATCATACTGGGCAGGGAGTCGCTCTCTGTCAGTCATGAGACCCCCTCTCTGTATATGACCCTGGCCATACTGGAGACTTTAAAGTTTTACCGACGCAAAGGAATCCTGGATGTGAAATATCCTGTCATAAACGCTAGGTCACTGAGTGCACAGCAAAACGGCATAATCAAATGTAGCTCAGCCCCGGAAAAAATGCGGGCACTGGGGCTGATGCTTAACCCGGATATACAGTTTCTCTGCCCTGAACATAGTGAGCATGATATCAGAAGATTTGTAAAAGCTCTGGAGCAAGACTAGCGGTATAACACATGCCCATAGGTCCTGTCCATGGCCGTGTTATATTCCAGAATACCAATATAGACGATATTGGCACTATCCACATAAATATCCATGCCTTTAATAAATCCATTGGACTGGAAATTAGTGATATTTTCGTCCAGAATGATGCTGCCATTGTTTGCATTCATGACGATATAGTCCAGAGATGTACCGTTGTAATTGGCCATATGGATATTACCATTCTTCACATAGAGAGCTACCCCATTGGTAGTATTCAGATCATTGATATTCGAATTTAAGGGAGTGAGTCCCATACTTCCATCACTGATGAAAACCATATCATCAAAGGCTGCAAAGATATTATTATATTCGTCTACGGTTATATCAAACTGGTAGGATTGATAAAGCGCACCCGAACTCTCCATAATTGGCACATTTTGTACCCTTAGGCCCATGCCGGTCGCCTCATACAGATTGATATAATTACTCATGCCGTCATAACACAGATAGGAAAGATACTGTTTGGAGTTTTTATACTCACTGCGCATGGCATGCAGCATAGTACCAAGCATGGGGAGAGAGGTCAGGAAATTGGTGGTATGGGTGGCCCCATTTTCATAAAATATGAGTGAACCCATAAACTCACCTAATAGCATATTGGCGGACTGGGGTAGAAAGGCATTATATCCGTTAAGATTTGTATTCCAGATAGTAGTGGGTACCTGATTGACCACATCAAACACATAGACTGTATCCGAAAAATCTTTCTTATATATGACCCTGGGCTGGGTGTCTACAGAAATATCGAAGATATTTTCCAGGAAAAAGGACCCGTTTGTCCTGGAGACCTGATAAACCTGAGGGATGGCAACAGTCAAGGCTCCATATACTTCTATATCCTGGTAGAAGGATGCATTATACTGTACTCCGAATGCGGCATAGACCTGGCCCCCTCTTTCTACGATCTGAGCCCGGCCATTATCAGCCCAGCCGTTATTGGAGGTAGAGAATAATTCATGATGCATATTCCAGGGACTCTGCTGACTCTTCTGTATCTGGGACAGCGGCCCAATAGGCCCCAGAAGCAGCTCACAGGACATCATCTGTAAAGTGATAAATATAATGCTCAGCGGTTTAATATATTTCATGACGCCCCCTTAAAAGCTGATACCAAAACCCAGTGTGGATTTGTTAAAAATATCATACGGTATAGTATTGACCGGTGAATTGATAATGGGTGGCCCCATGCCCCCCCACTCTGCATGTATCCGCATCCTGCCCAGGAATCCGGGCAGGCCTTTGAATCTAAAGGAAAGGCCCACTGCCATGAGCTCGTTCAGATAGGTGGGGATGATACCCAGCTCGAGGCCATAATAGGTCATCACTCCCAGTCTGATATAGGGTGACACTGCTACATTGGCTCCCAAAGGAAAGAGGGAGACCGACAGGGCTGCCGACAGATAAGTGTCCGTGGTATATCCCAGAAACTGAGGCACCAGGCCCAGATTCAATTCAAACTTAAGGCCCTGGAACTGGTAATACCCGGATACTCCGGCCATGACGCCTCCGCCTCCGTTTATACCCCAGCCCCATTTATGATAATCAATATATTTAACTTTTTCTACTTCTACCTGCTTGGTCACCTTTTCTTCCACCCAGTTCGTGCTAAAGATCTCCACCTTCATCTGGTTTGTGGTAATGACCCGGTTGGTCATGGCTACCCGGTTGGTGGAAAAGATAGTATTGGTTGCAGGTAGTATCACTTTTTTTTCTACCAGTTTCTCATATTCCCGGAAATTATAATTGACATCATAGATCAGCCCCTTGACCGGGACTATAGTCTTTTCAAAGAGGACCTCATTGTCCGCATCTCTTATCTCTACTTTATGAGCTAATCCGGCAATGGCTTTTTTATACTGGACCTTATTTTTACCGGCAGCTATACCATCTATATAGATGACAGATCCGGGCACCATGGTGCTCACATCTACCCGGGCAGTCTCCAGTACCTTTCCGGTAAGTACGCCAGCCATATCCTGTCCGATACCATCGATAACATCAAAGATCTCTGCGTCAGCGGTGGACTGATAGGCCTGGGCAAAACTATCCTCACCGTCCGCCAGTTTGAAGACCTGTATCTCCCATAATACCCGGGCTCCATTCTGTATAGAGATGAAGCTACCCCGCAGCACTTCGGTAAAGAGCAGGTCAGAACGGTATTTAAGAAAGGCTTCTTTATTGACCAGCTTATCTTTAAGATCCTGGGCTCCTACCTCCTGCAGGTAGGCATCCAGGTCATCGGAGGTGACGATACGGTAGTTTTTAGTCAGTCCCAGAATTCCTTTGAGAGAATACTTCATGACATCACCAAATACCCCATAAGACTTGCCCCGGTTTTCAAAATCCTGTATATAGATCACCGGCCTTTTTTTGACCGCAGTAGTTGGATTTTGTTGAGGAAAGGCCATGCTGAAACTGAGTAAAAGAGATATGATTATTAAATTATGAAATCCTGAATGATATTTCATAATCCCCCCTGTATGCCTTAATATAACCTTGTTTGAGCTGAAAATCAAAAAAACCCCATTATATAATGGGGTTTTTTATATAAAACTCTATTATTTAGCCTTCAACCATTTTGTAACCCACACCAAACACAGTACGGATAAACTTAGCCCTTCTACCCGTATCCCCCACTTTCTTACGTATGGAGACTACATTGGTATCTATGACACGTTCGGTCACGAACACATCTTCACCCCAGATCTCCTTCATCATCATCTCACGGGGCACTACTTTTCCCCGGTTTTTATAGAGCAGACGCAGGATACCCAGTTCTTTGGGGGTAAGAGGAAATTCTTCATCGCCGAGCTTTGATACCATCTTATCCAGATAGACTATGGCATCCCCGATCTTGAGAGATACCGGCTCATATCCGGGGTAAGGGCCTGAGCTCTGTCCCATAGAACCGCGCAGGGTATTCACCCGGCGTAACTGGGCCCTAATACGGGCTACCAGCTCCATGATGGAAAAGGGTTTGGTCACATAATCATCCGCTCCCAGATTGAGTCCGAATACCTTGTCTTCATCCAGGTTCTTGGCAGATGTTATGATCACCGGGACATCTTTTTTTACTTTTCGTAATTCCTGCAGGATCTCAAAACCATTGATCTCCGGCAGCATGATATCCAGGACTATTATATCAAAAGTCTCATTTAATGCACGATTGAGGCCATCTTTTCCTTCCATAGATACGATTGCTTCATATCCTTCGAATTCAAGATTATCCTTGATAGCCATGGCCAGGCTTTTTTCATCTTCGATTACCAGTACTCTTGACATGAATGTCTCCTTTTAGATCGGGAATATCATCCGGAACCTTGCTCCGTCTTGATCATAGCAACCCGATATTTAACAATATAACAATTGTAATCTTAATACAATCTATTTTCCTATACAGTGTAATAATAAGATAGTGATTTGTCAAATTTTATTTTTACTTGATGGTGATTATTTTTAGGAGACTCCATTGATATTTTCGGCATTATTCACTATAATATAGCCTATTAAGGATGGTACCGTGTTAAAAGAAAAAATAAAGGCACTACTCAAACCCTACCTCACAAAAGAGCTGTTTATAGTATTGATCGCTTCCCTGTGTTTTCTGCTGTTTTACCAGTTATCCAGAGCTTCGGTCATTCAGACCTGGACCAGGCAGATGTTTCTGGAACAGATCAAAAAAACAAAAGACTTTAGTACTTATCTCCAATATATGAGCAGTTTTCTGTTTGGTTTTATTTTTTTCTTCCTGGTTCCCTTTGTCTATTCACTGATCTTTCTCAGGAAGGATAAAGCATATTTCCCCTCTCTGAAAATGGTAAAGAACAAAGTGGGAATGCAGCTCAGCCTCATACTGCTGGGATTCATGATGGTAGTGATTGTGGCAGGATTATTCATTTTTCCTGATCTGTCCCGTTATTACCCCATGGTAAAATACAGCACCAGCAGCATCGGCGTATTTATATTATTCCAGGCCAGCCTTTTTATTTATGTATCCTCCTGGGAATATTTCTGCCACGGTTTTCTTCTCTTCCCCTTTGAACAAAAATTTGGAGCGGCATCTATTTTGATCGGGCTGGTGCCCTTTATCCTGCTGCACATAGGAAAACCCTTTTCAGAGCAGCTGGGCTCCATCATCGCAGGCCTGGCTCTGGCTATTCTGTCCCGGGAGACCAGGACGTTCTGGTATGGGGCCATTCTGCATTCCACCATATCCATTTTTATGGATAGTGCCAGTTTTCTGTTCAAACTCCTACATTAAGGCTGCCTATGTTATTAGACAAGACCCTGGCATCGCCCCTGCATATCCTTCTGGAGGAAAAAGGCTTTAGCTTTTCCGAGATACCCTATGCCTACTGGAAGGCCAGCCGCAGTGGTGGACACATCACTTTTTATCACAGCGGCAAGGTACTGATCCAGGGGCCAAAAACCAGTCAGGAACAGATCCAGTCGCTGATACAGGGCTATTTGAAACAGAGCACTACATTCTCACAGTCTATACTGGGACTGGACGAATCCGGCAAGGGGGACTTTTTCGGGCCTCTGGTCCTGGCGGGGGCTATTGTACCTACCAGCCTGGAACCAGAATTACAATCAGCCGGTATCTGTGACTCCAAGAAACTCAATGATGACCAGATATACCGGCATTTTCAGTTCCTGAAACAAAAAGTCCAGTGGAAGGTGCTGATTCTCCCTCCCCAGGAATATAACCCCCTTTATGATAAATGGGGGAACCTGAATCTGCTCATGATAGACCAGTACAAACAACTGATACACTCTTTCGATGCATCACTTTATGATAAGATCATTCTGGATCGCTTTTCTGCATCGGAGCAGCAAAACAGGGATATTTCCCGTTCTGTATCCCGGGATATCAGCATTGTTCCTCGGGCGGAACAGTACCCGGCAGTGGCAGCAGCTTCTATTATTGCCCGGCATCATTTCGTGGAATGGATAAACAGCCAGGCGACAGAAATCCCCAAGGGATCTGGTCCTGTGGCAAGAAAATTATTCATAAGCCTGCGGGATGGAAATAAACCGGAAATGTTCAAGAGTCTGGCCAAAATGCATTTTTTAAGTAAATAAAAGGTGAATTATTCAATATATCAGAAGGTATAAGGTTCAATCAAAACCTGAAGGAGAAAGTGGAATGAAACATACAGGTGAAACAGCAGTCTTATTGTTATCCTGCCCCGATAAAAACGGGATAGTAGCTGAAATATCTCACTTTATCTTTATCAATGGCGGAAATATCATCCACTTTGATCAGCATTCAGATATCGACTCCGACACTTATTTTATGCGTATGGAGTGGGAGATCTCGGGGTTTTCCATTCCCAAGAGCAAAATAAAGGAAGCTTTTAGTTTTATTGCGGATAAATTTTCCATGCACTGGCAATTGTCTTTTTCTGATTACATCCCCCGAATCGCACTTTTTGTCTCGAAATTCGACCACTGCCTCTATGATATATTATTGCGCAATAAATCAGGTGAATTAAAATGTGATATTAAGGCCGTTATTTCCAACCACGAAGACCTGAAACCAGTGGCCCGCTATTTTAACCTGGATTATTTTTATTTTCCCGTAAACAAAGAGAATAAAGCAGGGCAGGAACAGAAAGAAGCTGCTCTGTTAAAAGAAATGAAGATAGATCTGATCGTGCTGGCCCGATATATGCAGATCCTGAGCCCCTCTTTTACTGAAGAGTTCCATCATAAGATCATCAATATACATCATTCCTTCCTGCCCGCATTTATCGGTGCCAAACCTTATCACCAGGCTCATACCAGGGGAGTAAAGATCATCGGAGCGACCAGCCACTATGCCACGGCGGACCTGGACCAGGGGCCCATCATAGCTCAGGATGTAGTGACAGTCAGTCACAGAGATTCTATACAGGATCTGATCGAAAAAGGTAAAAACCTGGAAAAAATGGTGTTATCCCGAGCGGTAAAAAATCATCTGGAAAATAAAGTGCTGGTCTACGGAAATAAGACTGTAGTTTTTGACTAAAACCTACTGAGGATTAGTCTCCTGTGGTTGGACTATTTTAGGCTGGGCATTGGTGCCGCTGGTACCCGTGCTTTTTATCTCGGTAGTCCCGGTAACGGGTTTCTTGGGTTCCACTTTCTGCGGGGTCTTGCTGTATTTCTTGATGAGGGCTTTGATCTCATTGACTTTATATTCACTTTTTGCACTTTGGGCCACACTCAGGGCGCGAGCAAAATAGTGATCCCCTAAAAATGTATTGCCACGGGTAAAGGAGATCTCAGCCAGTCGCTTTAAATCATCCACAATACCCAGAGGATTTTCAGAGATCTTATCATAGGTCAGGGCTTCCATAAAATTACGCTGTGCATTATTCCAGTCATTCTGCTCAAAATAGATCTCGGCAATATTGTAATGATTATTGGCCAGCTGATCGTAGAATTTCTTCCGTTTATTGATGGCCTTGGCACGGTTGAGATTCCAGAGAGCTTCTTTGTTATTACCCGTCTTACGCAGAATAATGCCCAGATTATTATAGGCTATGGCCTGCTGATTAGGCTGTTTGGCTAATCTTAAGGCCTGTTTATATGCTTTGATGGACATATCCATCATTTCCATACGCGAATAATACTTTCCCAGGACGATCTTTACATTAAAGTCATAATTATGTATGCCGGTATAGCGGATCATATCCACCGCTGTAAAGATCATGTTGGATGCTTTGGATGTCAGGCCCTGGGCAATATATACAGATCCCAGGTTAATGAGGACGTTTATCTGCTCGCCCATATTGTCAATTAACTTGGCTTCATTAAGAGCCAGGGTCAGGTAACTTTCTGAGGACTGGAGATTACCGGTGGCAAATGCCTCCACTCCCAGGGCCAGGTGGTCTTTGATCTGGCTTTTTATATCATTTCTCACTGTGGGATTTTTAGCTCCTCCGCCACAGGATACCAGTAACAGCAGAGAAAATACTACAAATACTTTTTTCATTATCTGTCTCCTCCCTGTATCGAAGTACTGGACTTGGTCTTGCCTGATCCCATACCAAAGGGAAGGTTCTGCATGACCTTTTTCAGCTCAATCAGGTTTTCTTTGAGTAAAAGAATGAGTTCACTCTCATCCTCTCTGGTCAGCTGATCTACGTTCCAGAGAATACGCTTGATAGTATAGGACACATCTGCCCCGCTGCCCCCGGCCAGGCCCGCCATTATGCTATCCAGACTGCGGGTGATGCCTACTACATTGACCATCATGTCGGGTAAAGTCGCGCTGACAGTGCCCAGAATATCATTGACTCTGAGCATAAGCTCATCCGCCTTGGGGGGATTTTTTTTGGTATAGAGGGCGATCAGCTCCACACCCCGGGGCATGTCTGATGAAAACACCAGTGAACCCGGAGTGAGAGAAGGCTCATTGGTGCTGATAGAGGGAATAAGCCTGAGAAACGTAGATCCCAGCAGCTGTTTTTCCACCTTCAACACACTGTCTCTTTTGATATGGGTACTGGCAAAATTCTTGTCCAGAATCACTTCCAGTCTTACTTTATCTGATTTATTAAGCTTGATCTTACTGACTGAGCCGACTTCGAGGCCTTTGTATTTTACGGGAGATCCGTTTTTTATGTCATATGTCTCATCTATGATGGTGACATACCGGGATTTTAGTTCAAAAAGGCCGCTCCCCTTTCCTATCAGTATGATCATCCCCAGCATAAAGATGATAGCTATGATGATAAATGATGCCACACTCTTCTGTGCTTTTTTGAAAATAAAAGGCATATCCCTCTCCTCTTAGTACATTATAATAGATGTTCAGTCCAAATTCAATATATGGCGTACTACCGGGTCATCCCAGGCTTTGATCTCAGCCTGAGTACCACTCATAAGTATGCTTCCTTCATCCAGTACTGACAGACGATCTGCCAGACTAAGAGCCAGTCTGCCATCATAGGTGGCCAGGACCTGAGTAGCTCCCTTTTCTTTTAATTCGAGCATCAGTTTCTTGACCCGGGTGGTGGTGGCATTATCCAGATTGACCAGGGGTTCATCCCAAAACACGATCTCGGGATCATGAGAAACTGCCCGCATAATGGACACGACCATTCTTTCCCCGGTAGATAAGGATGCCGGACGGTTATTTACGTCATCTTTGAATTTGAAAGTATCCAGCAGATCCTGTACTCTCATCCTGATCTCATCTTCTGTATATCTGGTATGGTAGGTATAGTACAGGGAAAGGTTCTCATAGATACTCATATTTCCCACCAGGGCCGCGTTCTGAAACACAAACCCGCATTTCTTATGATAGTCCAGCATCTTTGTCTTATTGTAATCATGCACTACTTCATCATGATACAGTACCTGCCCCGTATCGGGAAAAGTCAGTCCCGACAGGATCTTGAGCAGGAGAGTCTTTCCACAGCCGGAGGGGCCTACAAAGGCAAATATCTCTCCTTCCTGTATCTCCTGATTGACATTCTTCAGTATGGGTGTATCGCCGTAGCTGAGACAAATATCCTGTATAGTTATCTTATTCATATTCTACTTAATAAACAACAGTACATCAAAAATCACTTCCAGTAAAAATACCGCAAAAATCCCTTTTACTACCGCATTCGTAGTCACGATAGGGACCTGGGTAGAAAACTGGGCCTGGAAGCCGTGATATACCGCTATAGCTGACACGAACAGCCCAAAAAAGGCAGCCTTTAGTATCCCTGCAAACACGTCCAGTAAAGACAGGGAGCTCACCACATATTGCACAAACATCAGGGGAGAGATCTTTCCCAGCAGTATACCCACCAGAAATCCCCCGAAAATCCCAATAGCATCAAAATAGATGACCAGAAGTATCATACTGATGGCCATACCCATGATTCTGGGAAAAATAAGCATCTTCAGTGTATCTATACCTTCCATTTCCAGGGCATTCATCTCATCATTAATATTCATGGTGGCTATTTCAGCCGCTACCGCAGTTCCTGAGCGGGCGATCACTATAATAGCAGTAAACAGAGGGCCCAGCACCCTGATGATGATCAGGGACAATACTGTACCTATAGTATTAAACTCAACCACACCAAAACTCTTGATCTGTTCAAATAAAAACAGGACTGTGACGCCACCCAGAGAAAAGGCGGCAATAGAAATAATACGGAGGGCCAGGTTCCCGGTAAAAAATATCTGCATGGTAAGGATCTGTCTTACTATACGTTTACCTTTGGGATCTGTGAGATACTCGTATATAGAAAAGACTATCAGGGCAGCTACACCACCCAGGTATTTGAATCTGGCCTTAATATTTCCTTTTAACTTATCCAGGACCTTCACTACACAACCCTGTATTTCTTATTTCTTTTTAGCAGAGGGAATAAACAGATTGTAAAAAAAGCCAATCAGCAATCCTGTGATAATTCCATCCACAAAAGCAAAGACGGTAAGCATTAAAATGGAGGGAATATTGGACACCAGGTTTTTCCCGGCACTAACATTTATATCATAACGGATAGATATCAGTCCGGCGTATATCTGCTGCAGGGAATCCACAACCCCCTGGGCAAAGCCTGTAAGAGAGTACCACATACCCAGAATCAAGACTACTATGGCAAACACGATCCCGATGGATAATGCCAGTGCTTTGGAATCAATCTTCATGCCGAAGCCCCCTGTGAAATGAATGTCTTAATGTCTCATTCCAGTCTTTGACTGAAAAGTCAATCGGCCCTTGAGCCACACGGCTGGCTAATTTGGACTTAAGCCGCATAAGTATATTATCTACTTTTTTTGTGGAAATGGCAAGCTCTTTTGCAATCTCCTGATAGCTTTTTTTATCGAGATAGAGGGTGAGCACTAATTTCTCACTTTTATCCAGATCCTGCACGGCCTGCTCCAGGGCCTGCCCCAGATCCGACATCAGGACTTCATCAAAGGGATTCTGCCCCCCGATAATATCTTCTACATCCTGCCGGTTATCAGTCCGGGTGTTAATACGCCAGACCCGGGACAGAGCATTTTGCATCCGGTTTTTGATGCATACCGATGCATAAGTCGAAAACTTAATATTTTTATTTTCCTGAAAGGTCTCCAGAGCCAGGAATAAACCTATCATCCCTTCCTGAATGACATCATCCCTTTCCAATGCTGAAAGCTTATAGTTACGTACAAACCAGCTCGCTTTTATTCGATAACGCCTGTAAAACTCATGTTCAGCGGCTTTGTTACTGTGAAGTATCTTGATGAGTTCTTCATCACTCTTAGAGGCGTAGATATTGGTGTTTGACAATGCCATCCTCCCACTTCCTGTATCGGAAAAATGCACTGACAATTCCAATAAAAGCCTGTTTTTTTTAATAATGTGTGGTAGCTCAGGATACTTTGAGAATGGGTAGAATAAAGCTAAAGGTAGTTCCCGCTTCCGGATCAGATACAAATGATACCTTACCCTTGAGGATCTTTTCACCCAGCAGTTTCATGGAATAGGTGCCCAGGCCATGCCCTTCTTCATTTTTGGAACTAAAATGCTTCTGAAAAATCCTTTTCTGGATATCTACAGGGATGTAAGATTCATTCCAGACATGAAACAAGACCTGGTCTTCCTCGCATTCCACCCACAATTTTACAAATGAACCCCTGGAACTGGCTTCTAAAGCGTTAATAAGCATATTGGATAAGACTCTCATGACCAGAGAATAATCAGACTGTATGCAGATATCTTCGGGATCCCGGATGTCCAGTACGATATCATGAGCAGCAGGGTTTTTCATAAAGACCTTACGCAGATCATCTGCCAGGCCTGTAAGGCTGATCGTGCTGTTTTCCACCGACCAGTGATGATCGATATCGGAAAGAAATGTGCGCTGCAGGTCTACTTCCTGTTTGATACGGCGGGCAATGGTACCGGCATTTTTTAGCTGGTGGGGATCTATTTCCGGCAATTGAGCCTCCATGAGATCCAGTGTCCCCATGAGCGCGGTAAGCACATTATTCAGGTCATGGATAAAGATCTTTTCCATGGAAATCCAGAAGGTCTTCTTGCTGATATCCTGCAAGAAGATGAGGTAAAATCTCCGGGATTCTATCATGATAGGATGAGACCGCACTTTAATCGCCATGGATATATTTTCATTACCCATCACGGAATCAAGGGCACAGATCCGTTCCACAGGCTGTTCACTTAATTCGCTCAGCACTATGGATAGGGCCAGGCCGCAACTGGGACAGTGCTCTGAATGGCCACATCCCAGGGCATCATCATGGGAATGAATGCACTTAAATGCTTCACCCGGCCTCAGGCCCAACAGGTCCCTGTACTGCTCGAAACCGAAATCTTTAAGTAATTGATCATTTACAGATATGATCTGGCGGTTTTCATCCACTATAGCCAATAAGCCGGAAACAGAATCCAGTAAGGCTTCAACCACCGGAGAACGTTCCAGAATCTTCAACTCATCATTAATAGACGCAGAATCAGACCTTCCCTTCGGAGGAAAATATCCGCTCATGAACCGCTCCCATTTTTTGAAAACTATTTCTATTTCCAATTGTAGAACTCAATTCATTTTAATGCAATTAGTAGTGGCATTTTTTTTATTTTTTATGCAGGTTCCCTGTTCCTGTGAGAGAGTCTTTTACTGAATATTACAGCCACTAATATGGCCATCATTATCACCACTACCAGCCATAAGGCCGCGCCATATCCCCAGTGATCTGCTATCAGCGATCCAATGATCCCGAAGCCCAGAATGAATACAATATTGATCACATTGTTAAAGGCAGTAGTCCGAGAGCGTTCTGCAGCATGGCTGAAGTCCATGATAACATTGATAGATACCATATAAGTATTACCCATGAAGAGGGCCAGGAACAGATTGGCCAAAACAGCCGCAGCCAGGCTATGCCAGCCCAGTACCAGGACATTGGCACAGATAATACTGATCACACCCATAATTATGGCAATCCTGTGGCCCAGATGATGGATCACTTTTCCTGTCAGAAATGCGGCAAAAGCGGTAAAGATTAGTAATGTGGTATTCAGGATGCTGACCAGGCTGTCCAGATGTTCCGGTCCGTACTGTGGCAGTATATTTTTCATGATATATGGGGTAAAATAGGCATAAGTAAGCCGGGATATCGTAAGGGCCCATATCGCATAGAGGTAGGGAAGCAGTCTCTTATGCCTGAACAGTCGCCTGAAGCCTGTCTTTAAAAACTGGCTGAAACTGCCTGATATACCCTGATTTCTTTCCTTAAAGGGATAGAGAGGCTCAAACTTCCTGAAAAAGAGTGCCCCAGAGGAAAATAAAAGCCCTGAAATGAGAAAGAGATATCCATAATTATAAGGAAATACTCCCAGACTCAGAATAAAGGGTATAGACAGTGAGGCCAGGACTCCGCTCAGACGGGAGATCAGTTCTCTCTGCCCCAGGAAAACCGCTCTGACTTTATCAGGGACTGTAATGCTGAGGGTATCCACCCAATGAGGTATAGCCATACCCCAGCTTATATTGGATGCTGCCCAGAAGATAAAAAAAGAAGCCAGGGCCAGGTTCTTATTATGCCCAAATAAAAATATAGATAGCGCGATCGCTACAAAGCTAAGCCTGTGAATAAACTCAGTCCAGAAATATATTTTAATAGTGTTCCGGGAGCCTGAGTTTTTAAACAGGAAAGTAGTCACGGGCTGCATCCCATACATCCCGAATTCCAGTAAAAAAGGGACCAGGGCCAGTAAAAAAGCATTGCTGGTATAGCGGCTGACATAGGAAGGAATGATCACAGTAAAGGAGCAAAGACTGGTACCGATAAAAAAGGTGGCTCCATCCAGAATATGCAGCCAGGCATTTTTCTTATGATAAAAGCCCATATCACTGATCCTGATCGATATCCCTAAGCTGATAGACAGCCAGAGATCGTATCAGAGAGGAAGCCTGCTCATCTTCCATTAGCGACAGGAGTATTCCTTGGGCCTGATCCCTCTTGCCCTGGCCGGACAGGATGAGCGCCTGCTGATATTTACTAAAAGAAGACAATACATTTTCCCTAAATTCAGCGGTATATTTTTGCTGCCTGTATTCGCTATACAGCCCTGCCAATTCAGGCTCTGCAGGATACGAATGAAAATTCTGCAGGATATCCTGTCGGATGAGCTCTGTAACCTTATCCAGGCTTTTAATATCCTGATACCAGGTATAGGTGATCAACATCACCTCCTGCTGATAAGACCGGGCCATAGCAGCCTGAGTATGATAGCGCTCCAGCTGGGCCGGAATGGCATTGGTTTTATGCTGCACCAGGTCCAGGAATATACCAAAAAACTCCCGCTCATCCTGGGACTTTAGCAGCCGGAGCCGGAGACGGGCTTTTCCCCATTGGGACAGGCCTATCATGTTCATCATATTCAGTGCTTCCAGATCATAGCGCCAGGGGAAATAACACTTTTGCAAAGCCAGCTGAGACTCATCATACTGCCCCAGAAAAAACCTGGCCCTGGATAGAAGATAGGGATAGTCTATCTCCAGGGCACTGTATTGCTCTTTATTCTGAGGGGTAGAGATTTTTAACATGCCGCTATAATCCCCTCGCATATACAGTGAGACCAGGTGAAAGGGCTGCAGGTCGGGATCAGACTCCAGGTGATAGCGGGTGAGCAGATCCCCTACATCTCTATTCCGGTAGGACCAGCTGCGCAGGATATAGTCCCTGACCTCCTGTTTTTCATAGTACCGGCTAAAGTCCGGACTATATAACATGGTATCCAGGCCCCTCACATTATTCTGGGACAAAAATGCCCAGACAATGATCTGGCGGTACTGGGTATTAGTCAAATAAGGAGTATACCGGACTGATAACTCCGGACGGATCAGGTATTCAGAATAACTCTTCCCGATAGCGGCAGGATCCGTCCAGCTCAGTAAGACCTGAATATGGCCCAGAGCTGCATCCGGATCCCTCATGAGAAAATCCATCCGGACTAACTCCTGATATACCTTTAATTCCGGGCTAAGTGATTTTAAAAAAGAATGGTAGAGTGAATAATGCTCTCCTGCCAGCAGCAGGCTTTTGATACGCAGCCATTCCTGAGGACTGGCTTCATAATGGGCCTTCAGGATATTGACAGACTGCTCCGGCTGTTCCGGAAATAGAGCTACAGCCTTTTGGATCGACTGAGTGACATCTGCTTGCAAAGACTGTGTAAGACCCAGAATGAGAATAATAGAAATAAGTGCGCTGCCAAGTGCCTTACTCATCATGATCAGAGGGCTGCTTCCCCTTTTTCCCAGGTCCGTATGCGGATGGCATCTTTGACATCATAGATGAATATCTTGCCATCACCTACTTCTCCGGTCGAACAGACCATCTTAATGGTATCAAGCACATTTTCCATCATCTCTTCGGTAGTGACTACAGAGATCAGTAGTTTTGGGACCAGATCTACCATGTATTCCTGTCCCCTGAAGATCTCTTCATGCCCTCTCTGCCTGCCGAATCCGCCTGCCTCAAAAACTGTCATACCATGTATACCGATCTCAGTAAAAGCGTTCTTGAGGGGAGTCAGTTTATTGGGACGGATGATCGCGTCTATCTTTACCATTTTGTTCTCCTCGTTATTGAAAAATTATAGGTCAAAATCTTCTTTTTATCAAAAAAACACCGGATTAGGCTACTAGTTGCCTTTATAAATAAAATCATCTTATAATGAGTGATCAGGATATGCCCTAGAGGAGACTTAAATGATGGCCCTACCCATTGCCCTGGCAATAATACCGGCTTTACTAATAATGTGGTATTTTCACAAAATGGATCTGGCCCGGCCTGAACCCCGGTCCATGATATGGAAAGTGTTTTTCCTGGGGGTAGTGGTCACAGCTCCCACCGCCTTATTGTCCAGCGGCCTGGATGCCATAAATAACGCCATACGAATATCACCCCTGGCCGGGCATTTCATCAGGGCCTTTGTCATCGCCGGACTGGTAGAAGAAAGCATGAAATTATGGGTAGTGCGACGCAGGGCTTATCCCGCATTTGATGAAATGACGGACGGTATTATGTACGCCGTGGTGGCCAGTATGGGTTTTGCCTGCCTGGAAAATATCCTCTACACCATGAACGGGGGGATCTCAGTAGCCTTGATCCGGGCTTTTACCGCTGTCCCCATGCATGCCATTGCCTCAGGTATAATGGGGTATTTTATCGGAAAAGCCCGCTTTGATGAAGACAAGCAATCTGCCCACATCCTGACCGGGCTGGCCCTGGCAGTACTTATACATGGACTTTATGATTTCGTACTCTTTGCTATACCGGAATGGGGCCTGGCTCCCGCCTTGCTGGTGAATATTCCCCTGCTCATCATCGGAGCTGTAGTGCTGGTCAGATTGTTTAAGAAGGCGCGCCGAGATGATGAGATGTCCGGACGTCTCCTGAACATGCCCCTGGATACTGTTAAAAAAGAAGGGATTATCCTGAACCTGGAAGAATAAGATTTCACTGTTTTATTTTAAAATTAGAGAGGAGAACATCATGGAAACTTTAATGGCCCGACTGCAGTCCTTATTTTCCCTGCAGAATACCGGAAAATACCTGATCGACACATTCATTCCCAATATTTTGATCTTCACTATTACCTTCAGTATTTTCATCATAATATGGCTCTTTGTAAAAAAGACTCTGAGCCTGATCTTTAAAAAAGTAAGTGTGGACAAAACTATAAAGAGTTTTATAATGACCACATTAAAATACCTGCTGATCATCATTGGCCTGATCACTTCTCTGAGCCAGATCGGGATTGACACCGGTTCTATTCTGGCCAGCCTGGGGGTAGCCGGCCTGACTCTGGGATTTGCGGCCAAAGATGCCCTATCCAATATTATATCAGGTATATTTATCTTCTGGGACCGACCTTTTGTGATCGATGATCTGATTGAGATCGCGGGAAAATATGGTACCGTTACAGAGATCACCATGCGTTCTACCCGAATACTGACTGTGGATGGAAAGATACTGTCTATCCCTAATTCTCAGATAGTCAACTCAGCGGTGGCTTCCTATACTAATTTCCCTCATCTGCGTCTGGATATCGAATTTACAGTAGGCCCCCTGGTCAATATTCAGGATCTAAGGGATCTTATATGTAGCTCCCTTCCTGAAAATGAAGTCTTTTTATCAGAACCGGGCCCCCAACTGATACTGAAAAGCATGAATGACTATAATCTGAGCCTGGTATTCATGGTGTGGATCAAAGATGAGAGGAAACACATAGAATTACGGAATTTATTGACAGAGCATATTTATAACATGATGCTGAAGAATAATATTGATCTGCCTTATGAGACTATAAATGTCAACATCAATGGCAGAGGCCCTAAGGATTAATCCGGCTGGTGATAATAAAAATCGCGGCTAATCAGTTGTTCCTGATTGATCACTTTTTTGATACGTTTTACCAGATCAGAACTGTAGGCAAACTCATAACGATGGTCATAGACATAAGACTTAACTTTCATTTTCACCAGCGAGACCCGGTTGTATTCATCTTTAAAGATGATAACTACCGGTTTTTTAAGATAGGTATAGGGTGAACAATGTACTGCCTCCCAGGCTATACTTTTCACTTTCTCAATATCAATATCTCCGGGAAGGATAAATTCCGTGACTACCTGGCAATCCAGGGCCCCGCTATTGGTATTGGACAGGCTCTGCTCCAGGAAAGATTTTGACGGGATATTTATAGCGGAGTCATCAGGGGTCTGGAGCTGAATCCTCAGGAGGCTGATATCTGTGACTTCTCCATAGTAATTTCCTACTTCGATCTTATCCCCGATGTTAAAAGGCCGGGTAAAGATGATAACCAGCCCGGAAAAAATATTGGCCAGGAGGTTCTGGGTGGCAAAACCTATGGCCACCCCGGCAGAGACTCCCAGAGTCAAAAGAACACTGGAAGGAACTCTCAGAATACCCAGAATCACGAATAAGACGCCCCCGATGTAGATGAGCAGATTAGACAGGGGAATGAGGTTTTTAATGACGATACGCTTGTTGGCGTATTTTTCAGCCAGCCGGTTCAGGTATAATCTCAGCAAACGGGTTCCTATTATCACTACTGCAGTAATAATAGTGATCTTAATAAATACATCCATATTAAAACGGCTGGCCTGTTCCGCAGTAGTGCTGAGGGCATTGGTGATGATCTCATTGGTATTGGTCATTTACACCCTCCTCTCATCTATAAAATTCAGCAGGTTTTTACGCCGCAGAAGCTGGAATAACTGGGGATAGAGGGGCGGATTGATGGTAAATCCGGTGCTGGTTTTTTTGATCAGGTTCTTTTCATAGAGCAGGGACAGGCTCAGAGATGCCTGATCGGAGTTCAGGGACAGGATCTGCATCAGGTCTTCCTTGGAGAGCACATTATGGATAAATATAGCCTGAAGGATAAACAGATCAGCCTGAGGTAATTCTTCTATATCCTGTAATTCCAGAAACTGAGGCATATCAATAAACACCTGTTTTTCAGTGGCATGCCTGATACTGCGCAGGAAGTAAAAATGATAGAAGTTGAGATTGTTCAGGCCGCGGCTGTACAGCCTGCTGAAAAACTCTTCCCGGACCAGGGCCTGAAAATCCTGCCCGCTGGCTTCTTTTCGTTTCTCCCTGCTTTTGAGATCCTTATATAGCTTTTTATCAGGGATATACTGAAATTTATAGTCTGAACGGTCCAGGTTGGCCTGAACAGTACGGGCCACGTCTTTGCTGTTTAAGAGAGACAGATCCCTGAAATAAGGAAATACCGCCTGAAGAGAACTGATACGGGAATAAAACTGGGTGAATACCCCGCCCGCACTTACTATCCACAATATTTTACTCTTGGTCCTTTCCACCAGCAGGATGAATTCCCGTATCACTGTAAACCCGCCCGGCATCTGGCTAAACAGGAGTTCCAGATTGTCCAGAATGATCATTACGGGGGGATGATTCTCCAGTTGTTCAAAGGATAATTCCCGGAGGGAACTGATCAGGGTATCCTGCCACAGATCCTGTCCTCTCTGTAAAAACAGATAATGTACGCTATGCTGATCCTGAAATCTCTCATGAATACTTTTTAAGAGGCTGGATTTTCCATTCCCATGATAACCGGTGATAAGCATTCCGGAGATGAGGCCTTTTTGCCATCGGCCTACACACTCTTCCACCTGGTTCTTCACTGTCTCGATACTCAGTATCTCACTGCTGTAGGCCTTAAAGATAGCCTGTAGTTCCTGATGAACCGGACTGGCCTCATCGGTTTCCCGGGCTTCATCCATAAGGGAAAACAGGACCTGGCTGGAAAGGTCTTTTTCCACTGCTTTTACCCTGAGACGCACCCATTTGACCAGCGGGTCGATGCCCTGACGGATCCGGGTCCAGAAATCACTGAAAACCTTTTTTATCTCCTCATTATCCCGGATAAAAGAGATAGTAGAAGCCCATTCCCAGATCAGGGCCAGCAGGTTATAAATCAGATTGGCAAACAGTGCATCCAGTCTCTGAAACAGGCGCTGGTAAAAATCCCGGGTAAATAATACTTTAAACCCGAATACAAAGCGGGACCAGGCAGCCTTAATATGCAGGGCCTGTGCTTTAAAATGGCCAATAAGGAAAAATAAACGGAATAAAAGCGGCAAAGCCACAACAGCCAGTACAGCCGGTAATAACCAGGCCTGCTGCAGACGTACTGCGCTAATGCCCTGGTGAGACCAGGTACTCCATTGATCTATCCATAAGGGGACTAAACTAAGGCCAGCGGTTTGAATAAAATGGGCCAGGTCTTTTAGAATAAGATAAAATGCCAGTAAAAGGGGTAATAGCCAGGCTAATATTGTATCTGTGACATAGATCAGGACACTATTGATCTGACTGACCTTAAGAGAGAGAAAAGAGCTTATTTTAACTATCATTCCTGATCTAACAACTGTTTTTTAAGCTGTCGTTTCATACCGGCTGATAAACCGTCCATGTATTGTTTAACCGTATCTCTGCGCAAAAACAGATCCTGATAATCTTTAGGCCTCTTCTTAATATCTGTAGACCATAGGCCGGATCCACATTTTTCGCAGCGGTAATCCTGCAAGTAGGCCCAGTAATTATTACTTTTTTCACAATTGGGGCACTTTAACTCCAGCTGAAGGGCAGCCTGACGTACCGCTGCCTCTTCTTCCTGTTTTAGTTTAAACTCCCGGGAAAGGTTTATGAGACGGTCTATACGAGCCTGACCCGGTATCACCCGGAAAGAGATGATCATAATCAGGAAAAAGAATAGGATAAATCCTATGGTCCATTGGGCATAAAATTTATCGGAGACATAAAAAATACTTAAGAAGAACAAAGCCTGCCAGAACAAAACGAAGATGAGTCTTTGAAAAAGTCTTTTCATATAATTTCCTTTTATTTACTTATGATTAAAAAAGCGGTATTCCACTGAGTATGACATGTAAAACTCCCCCCGCAAATGAGATGATCCCCAGAGGGATTTGAAGTGCGGACAGTATCTCTGTCCCTTCTTCTATCTTTTGCTGGCTGATGCCTTTAGTGTACCTGATATGGCCCAGTAAAAACGTAAGTCCTACCAGAATCATAATCACCGAGGGAACGAGATCTCCCAGAATGATGGGGGGATGCTGGGGTACAAACAGTCTCAAAATACCCAAAGCTAGGCCGGCCAGACCCAATATATAGTGAATGGCCCGTTTGTAGATGTAGGACTTGATAACATCATAATCTGATTTTGTCCTCATGATAAGTGGTAAAAAAAAGATAAAACCGGCATTGATCAGGTAAAAGGCAGTCAAAAAATAAAGCACCAGTTGAAAATTATTCATCCCTCTCTCCTTTGTTAACCAGTTTAATGTTCTCAGAGACTTCTGTCAATCATTTTTCTGCCTGGTGTAGTTCCAGGATGACAGAACTCTGCTAAGATACTTATGGTTTTTTAGCATAGGGCTGTCTCAGGACGGTACGCAGCTTTTGGGGGTCTGTCCTGCGAAAGTCAGACAGATAGATCTCATGGTGTTTGTGTACCTGCCCGTCAAAAGCCTCTCCCCTGTCATGAATGGCATTATGGAGCCGCTGGATATTAGCATGCTCCTCTGAAAACGGGCCCAGGTGCATGATTTGTACAGAAGGGCCCTCTGTGAAAGATTCTAGTTTTAATTCTTTCAGGAAGGGATTATTGTCCTTCTTCGCAGTGACCGCTACGGCTTCATCGATCATGGCAGCATTGATAAAATCGGGCTGAGCGATCATGAGGCTATACTTCCACCTCTCCTTGCGTCCATGCAGAAAATCATCCATATCATCCGCCCACCATAAGCCCTCCAGAGGCATGACGCTAAAGTCCAGTTCCAGCTCTTTTTTAGACATAAATTTCACCTTATAAGCCACAGGGAAGAGAGCCTGGATGATCTGTGTAAATACAGGCCCTTCAATCCGCGCGTCCTCCCCCTGGCACATCAGAAAGGAATACTCAGGGACGTCCACCCATTCCACCTGCCGGGAAGAAGGATTATAATACTGCTTTCTTTCTTTTTTCAGGTCTTTTTTTAACACTCATTCCTCCTGGATAGGGCTCCGGTTCTGAGCAAAATTTTTAAGTTCCAAAAAAGCATTGAAATTTTTATCAACATAGATTAATATTAAATATGAAAAAAATTCTATTTTTTATCATTCTATCCCAGATATTTTTTCAAGCCATGGCCTATACCGACGGAAAATCCCTGCCTGTAGATGTATATTCCACTATCTATGAAATAACAGGATCATCAGGCTCGATCAAATACCAAAAACAAGGCCAGATCCGGCAGACCTCACTGTCCTCAGTGAGCTTCGATCTTTTGAAACCTAAGATCACCGAAAACAGAAAGGAAGACCGTCTCCTGGTAAAATTTCATTTTGACGGAATAGATACCGTGGTGGAAGCAGCCCTGAAGTGGGAAAAGGGTAAATATATCCTGAACCGAAAAGAGGAAGAACCAGCCAATCACAGCCTCAATGTAGGTATCAATTTCCTCCAGGACCGTATTTCTCTGTTTCGCTATATCATGATAGAGGATCATCAGATCGAGGTCAAAAGCTCAGCTCAGGGGATTATAGAATCCATTGACATACAATGGAAGGATGACAAGGGCCGGGCTTTCTCAGACTGGATGGGTGTGGATATCGACCGGGTCTATGAGATCCGGCTTCATGCCGATTTTAAGAAAGAGGCATATATAGTCCGGGGCGAAGGCAGGACGAAATATACTATTCCCGAATTGAGATTTTACAATTCCAGGCCTGTACTGGCCACTATCAATAATGGCCTGAAACAGAAAGTGATACAAGACCCTCAAAAATATCTGCCCGAGCTGGTACAGGCTCTCCTGAAAGGCCAGACAGATGATGGCATCAAAATGGTCATTCTGGCAGACTGGATAGCAGATAATATTTATTATGACCAGGAATGCTTCCATGACGGCCAGAACTGGTGTGATACTGATGCCTATGGTACTTTAAAAAACACCAGCACGGTCTGTGAAGGTTATGCCCAGTTATTCAAGGAAATGGCCCGGATCGCGGGCCTGCCCGTAATTTCCAGTGGGGGCTATGTGTACGGAGGGGCAGTATATGGTACGGTAAAACTGAGCCGTCATGCCTGGAATCTGGTCCGCCTCAATGATCAGTGGTACCTCTACGATGTAACCCATAACAGCCATAACTCCCTTAGTAAAGGAAAATTCACCTATGCAGGATTCGATAACTCTCACACCCTCATGAATATGGAAAAAGTAGGAGTCAAATATTACCCAGATAAAGCATTATACCAGTTTATCCCTCAACCCCAGACTTTTGAAGAGTATAAAAAAAATCTATCCTCTGATATCTTTATCTGTAATGTGCAGCAAAAGTTTTTTGACCTGGGTCTGAGCCTGAGTAGCCCCCTGCCCTATGAGATCAGTATTTCTAATCAACCCTATCTGATAGAGTTGAATGGCCCCTCCGGTATCAACCTGTCCCTGACCTATAATAGCCAGTCTCTCATTAAAGGGCAGGATAATTTTTTTCAGTATAATCCTGCAAAAAAATCCTACGAACTGTATTTTTATCCTCCCTCCCGGCATGATTATAGTGTCTTTATCAATGCCTCTCTTCCAGGAAAAGACTGGAACACCATCCTCTCCCTGAGGCTGTCCGGACAGGAAACCCTAGCCCTCAGTCCAGGGCTTGCTTCTTATTTTCCAAAAAAATACTGGGACTTCAATGAAAACCAGGTATATCTAGCCGGCCCCCTTCAGGGCACCCTGAACCGGAATAAACCTTATACCTTCCGGATCTATGTTCCCGGCACTCAAAAAGTACGGCTCTACTGGAATGGGACAGAATCCCACGTAGACTTTGAGCAGATATCTCCTGAATGGTTTGAACTGAAAGACTTTAAACTCCCTCAGAGCTCAGAAGTCCGTATATTTGCCCTCTTACCCGGAATCACCTACTACAAAGCTCTCCTCAGTTACCAGGTCAGATAGACTCACTCCTGCATAAATATGATAAAAACTTTGGCAATTTATTGCATATCATGTAAAAATATACCTGGTAAATTTACAGCTTTTCAAGGATGGAAGAATGCATATTGTGATCATGGGAGCGGGCAGGACCGGATACTCCCTGGCTTATAAGCTGATACAGGAAGACAAAGAAGTGTCTCTCATAGAAAGAGACGCCAAGAAAGCCCGTTATGCTGATGACAATCTGGACTGCCTGGTCATAAAAGACACCGGCAACAATCCTGAAGTCCTCAGAGAGGCGGGTATTGCCCGGGCTGATTATTTTGTGGCACTGACAGAGTCTGATGAGATCAACATGATCACCTGTGCCATGGTGGCCACAGAGTTCCCCAATACCCGGACCATTGCCCGGGTCAGAAACACCAATTACTCCCAGAGTGGATTTATGTCCAATTCCTCCCTTAAAATAGATCATATCATCACCCCTGAGATAGCCGTAGCCCATAAGATCATACATACCATAGAGACCGGGGCCCGTAGTGAAGTCATGCAGTTTGATAATTCCCGCTTTCAGATACGGGATCTTTCTATAGAATCGGATAGCCCCTTTATAGGGAAAAGCCTGGCAGAGATCAGTCCGGAGATGCCGGCCGATTTCCTGGCAGTGGCAATCCTCCGGGATGAGCATTACATCATTCCCCGGGGAGCTACCCGAATCCAGGACAAGGATTTCCTGTATGTCCTCTCCACTCAGGAGGCATTCGAAGAGATCTTTGCCAAAGCCGGCCTGCTGCGAAAACCATTGACCAATGTCCTCATGATAGGATGCGGAGACACAGGGTCTTATGTAGCGGATTACCTGCTGAACCGAAAAGATAAAAAAGATGATTTTATCAGCATGATGCGCGGCCTGTTTAAACGCAAGCCCCGTTATAATCTGCACATAGTGGATGCGGATATGGAGCGCTGCCATCAGCTGGCCCGACGCTACCCCCGGGCACTCATCACCCATGCCGACATCTCAGATGAAGGATTCCTGGAAGAGGAAAAGCTGGATAAATATGATCTGATGATCAATACTACCGTATCCCAGGAGCTCAATATCATAGCCGGGGTGTATGGAAAGAAACTGGGCATAGAAAAAGTGATATCGGTAGTCAATAAGAATGGCTACAGTACCATCTGTAAATATCTCGACCTGGATGTGACCATCGTGAAAAACAACTCTGTGGTCAATAACATCCTGGGGATCATCCGAAAAGGCAGTATCCATAATGTCCATGTCATAGCCGACTCTGCTCTGGAGACCATAGAGCTGGCAGTAACCGTACATTCCAAAGCAGCAGACCGGCATATCAGAGATATCCGGATACCGGAAGACAGCCTCATACTCTTTCTGTCCCGTGAAGGAGAAAGCCTCATTCCCCGGGGATCCGATATAATTCGTGCTGGAGACCACCTGGTATTTATGACATCCAAGTCTTCCATAAAGAAACTGGAACGGGAAATCCTGGCACCATGAATAAAAGACTGATCATAAATTCCATTTCCATTCTTATCTTTCTCATTGCTGTATTTATGCTCATTCCACTGGAGATAGCTTTTGTGGACCGGGATCTGGTATCTGAACGGGCCTTCGGCATCACTATCGCCTCAGCTCTGGCCCTGTCTCTGGTGGCATTTATGCTGACCCGTAAAGGAATCAACAATTCATTCAAGGCCAGGGATGGATTCCTGATGGTATCTATGAGCTGGGTCATAGCCTCTCTGGTAGGGGCTCTCCCTCTCTACCTCAGCGGGGCTATACCCAGTTACACCGATGCCTTTTTTGAGACTATGAGCGGTTTTACCACTACCGGAGCTTCTATATTGCGTGACATAGAGGGCCTGCCCCGGGCAGTTCTGTTCTGGCGTTCTCTCACTCACTGGCTGGGAGGTATGGGCATAGTGGTACTGACTGTGGCCATACTTCCTCTCCTGGGAGTATTCGGAATAAACCTGGTCAAGGCAGAAGCTCCCGGCCCATCCATGGATAAGATATCTACCCGCATCGCGGGAACAGCCAAGATACTGTGGCTCATCTATGTGGGCCTGTCTGTAGCTGAGACTATCCTGCTCATGGTAGGCGGCATGGATCTCTTTGACGCCTCCATCCATACCTTCGGTACCATGGCAACCGGGGGATTTTCCAGTAAGAATCTGAGTGTAGGCCATTTCTCCTCGCCTTTTATACACTGGGTCATCACGGCTTTTATGGTCATGGCCGGGCTCAACTTTGTATTGTATTTTAAACTCTTTACCGGAAAGATCCGGGACCTGTTTAAAAACACTGAGTTCAAGGTCTATCTGAGCATTTTTGTCATAGCCAGCCTCATGGTAGCCCTCAAATTGACCACCGATGCTGTTTATCCTACATTTGGTACCAGCCTCCAGTATGCCAGTTTCCAGGTGGCATCCATACTGACCACCACTGGGTTTGCTACAGCTGACTTTGCAGCCTGGCCCCACTTCACCCAGGTCATCCTGTTTATACTGATGTTTATCGGGGGCAGCGCAGGGTCTACGGGAGGAGGCATCAAGGTAGTGCGTATCACCACCCTGTTTAAGCTGGGTGTGACCGAGATGAAGAAATTTATGCACCCCCGTTCGGTATTTAATTTTACCGTAAATGGTGAGACAGTCACCCGGGATAATGTCTCCAATATCGCCGGCTTCTTTTTCCTGTATATTTTGTTTCTGGTGATCACTACCCTGGTAGTAGGATTGGGAGGCTATGATATTCTGACCAGTTTCACTACTGCCCTGGCCACGGTGGGCAATATCGGTCCGGGATTTGGACTGATCGGTCCAGCCAGGAACTATGCAGATTTCCCGGATTGGATAAAGTGGTTTTTAAGTTTTGCCATGATGGTAGGCCGGCTCGAGGTATATACGGTATTAGTACTGTTTGTGCCCCGCTTCTGGAAGAAGTGAGCGGAGCTCAAACCCGCCCATTGGACAGAGTGATGCTGTTCTTTTTACCGACAGTCAGCACATCCAGTCCGCACATACGGCCCAAAACCTCAAAAGTGCGGGGAGTATAGAATGACACATGCGTCTCATCCCGCCGGTACCACCAGTCCTTAAAACCATCCCATCGAGGGTTCTCACTGTTCCCTACTGGGTGAAACAGGGTCATAACTGCCAGAACCGCTCCGGGCTTGAGCCTGGATTTGAGGGACTGCATCACTGACAGGGGATCAGACAGGTGTTCAAACACCTCGGTAGCCGTGATCAGGTCATAAGACTTTTGAGGCAAAGCATTGCGGGTAAAATAGGGATCATAGGTGTCCACAGCATAGCCTCTGTGCTCCAGGATCCGGGCCAGGACCCAGTCAGGGCCGGGTCCGCAGCCGAAGTCCAGAGCCGACCGGCCGCCCTCTATGGGCAATTCCGAGCGCTGCAGCCACTCCTCGAACATCTTAACATATCCGGTATCATCGATGCTATTATGGTGAGTCGCATAACGAGACCGTTCCGCCTCATGCGAGATGAGACTGCCCCTGTCCTGGAACACAAACTCACATTCAGGACAGAAATAATAGTCCAGGCTGAACTGTTCATCATGATAGTGGTGAGTAGGGTGACCGCAAATAATACATATCGGGCTCATGACTTCCTTCCTTAGGGAATATATTATAGAAGAAAGCTCCCTGAAAGGCAAACCTCTCTGTTAAAAAAGAGGACTTGCAGCCTTCATTCCGCTTGTCTTTCTCCCGAAATAGGTGTATACTACTGTGTTCTGAATTTTGTTTTGTAGAATACTGCCTCTATAGTGTACAGTCCAGGCAGCTCCATTTTACTCCCTTCAAAAGCAATCCATCAGACCCGTTTAAGGCTTTACACACTAAAGCTTGTACACCTTGTTGTTTTTAAAAAGGAGACAGTAAACATGTCATTTGAAAATTTAAACCTACTCCCTTCTATCATGAAGGCATTGGACCAGGAAGGCTATACTACGCCTACTCCCATCCAGGAAGAAGCCATACCCGTGATTTTAGCCAAAAGAGATATCCTGGGATGTGCCCAGACCGGAACCGGTAAGACCGCGGCCTTTGCCATCCCTATGATACAGATGCTGGACCAGGACAGAGAGCGGGGTAAAAAAGGCTATCCTGTCAATGCCCTCATCCTGACCCCTACCCGGGAGCTGGCTATACAGATCGGGGAGAGCTTTGATGCTTACGGCAGATACGCCCGGGTCCGTCATACCGTCATATTCGGCGGGGTGTCTCAGCGGCCCCAGGAGTCTGCCCTGAAAAAGGGAGTAGACGTCATAATAGCTACCCCGGGACGCCTGCTAGACCTCATGCAGCAGGGTTTCATCCATCTGGATCAGATACAGTATTTTGTACTGGATGAAGCAGACCGCATGCTGGATATGGGATTTATCCATGATATTAAAAAGATCATTGCTAAACTGCCCCAGAAGCGGCAGACCCTGTTCTTCTCAGCTACTATGCCCGAGGAAATAGCCCGCCTGTCCTCCCGCATCCTCACTGACCCGGTCAAGGTAGCCGTCACACCAGTATCCTCCACGGTAGACACTATAAATCAGACCCTCTATCATGTATCCCGGATGCAAAAGCGAAACCTGCTCATTCACCTGCTTCAGACAGAGAATATGGAGTCTGTACTGATATTCAGCCGGACCAAGCATGGGGCCAACCGCATTGCTACCGACCTGCATCGGGCCGGTATAGGGGCGGCAGCCATCCATGGAAACAAGTCCCAGACGGCCCGTCAGACCGCCCTTAAAAACTTTAAAGAAAGAAAGATCCAGGTCCTGGTGGCTACCGATATCGCCTCACGGGGTATAGATGTAGACCAGCTGTCCCATGCTATCAATTTTGACCTGCCCGAAGTACCTGAGACCTATGTCCACCGTATAGGCCGTACCGGCCGGGCGGGCTTAAGCGGAGTGGCTATCTCT
This sequence comes from uncultured Brevinematales bacterium, assembly GCA_964537555.1. GTDB lineage: Bacteria > Spirochaetota > Brevinematia > Brevinematales > CAYRWR01 > CAYRWR01. The sequence goes on along the minus strand of CAZIAD010000004.1, from coordinate 96,829 downwards.
TTCTGCGACTTTGAAGAAAAGGCCTACCTGCGGGGCATAGAAAAGCTGATCGGGAAAAAGATACCAGAGATCAAGGATCATCCCTGCCATGGGCCTGATGACCGGCCTGAGCATAAGCCTCACCACCCTCAGGGGCACCGGCAAAGCCATGCTTCCCAGGGAGGAGGCGCTAATGGCCGCAGGCACTGGAGGCCCCGTCGTCCCGGAGCCCAGAAGCCTCAGGGCCAGAAGTCTTAAAGATTACAATCTTTTTTTAGATCAGAATGCCGGGTACAAAACCCGGCATTCTTTCATTAAAGATAGCTACGATATCTGCACTCATTCTTTTTCTGCTTCCTGTACTGCGGAGCGTAAATCGGTATACAGATTCTGCTCAGAGATTATCCCAAAATTTATTAATTTTTCTCTCACACGAGGTTGAGCTCCTGAAATGATAAAATTCATATTTCGTTGTGCTATCTCCCGTGTAAATTCTTTCAATCGTGTCAATCCTGCAGTATCTACAATAGGAACATAGCGAAAACGTAAAATGAGAGTTCGGTGGCCTTCTTTTATATTAGGCATAATACTTAGTAAATGATGCATAGATGCAAAAAACAAGGGGCCATTTAACTCAAAGATAACAATATGGGGAGAATAGATACCTACTTCTTCATGGAATAGTTTATCCTCACCGTTTTTCACATATAGCAGAGGACTAATCTCCACAGAATCAGACATTCGTTTCATAAAGAGTAATATAGCCAAAACAAATCCCACGGGTATAGCTATAGTAAGATCAGTAAACACTGTTAACAGGAATGTACTAAGCAGTACAATGGTTTCAAAAACATTGATCTTACAGGTACGGATAAATACTTTGATCTCACTCATATTCCATGCCACTACCATTAATACCCCGGATAGTACTGCCAGGGGTATATACTTTACTATTGGCATAGCCACAAAAAAAATTATCAAAAGTACAATTGCATGGACCATGCCTGCAATAGGAGTCCGGCCTCCCTGGTTTACATTGGTGGCTGTTCGGGCAATGGCTCCGGTGGCAGGTATGCCTCCAAACAGGGGACTGACCATATTAGCAATGCCCTGCGCGATTAATTCCGCATTGGATCGATGACGTCCTCCTGTCATGCCGTCAGCTACTACCGCTGAAAGTAAGGACTCCAGTGCAGCCAGCAATGCGATAGTAAAAGCAGGGATCATTAGTTGTTTAATGATAGGCCAGTCTATATTAAAAAAAGCCGGCCTGGGGAACACCGCTTTCATTTCTCCAAAAGAAGTATAGATGGTATCTACCGGTATTTTTAAAAGGTACACCGCCAGGCTCACTGCGATCAGTGTAATGAATGTCCAGGGGATTTTGGGGCTGATGCGGGGAAGCAGGGTTATCATGAAAATGGTGATAACACCCACAAGCAGAGACCAGGGGTTCAAAGTGTGTATGTTTTGAAAATAAGCAGACCACTTGCCGATAAAATCAGCCGGTAAATTCTGAATATTAAGTCCCAACAAGTCCTTTACCTGAATAGAGAAAATGATAATGGCAATCCCTGTGGTAAATCCTATGATCAGTGTCTGGGGGATAAACTTCAAAAGCGAACCAATCCGTAACAAGCCCATCAATATCAATATGATGCCAGCCATAAAAGTAGCTACCAAAAGTCCGTTGAATCCATGCATAGCTATGATTGAAGAAATGATGACTACAAATGCCCCGGTAGGCCCCCCAATCTGTACCCGGCTCCCCCCCAGAAATGAGATAATAAAACCTGCGAGAATAGCGGTGATGATTCCTTTTTCCGGGGAGACACCAGAAGCCATAGCGAAAGCAATAGCCAGAGGCAGGGCTACAATACCAACGATAATACCGGATATTATATCCTTCTTTAGCTGCTCAGTAGTTATCCCTTTTTTAAGGATAGTAAATAATTTCGGGGTGAAATCACTAAACATCATGGTATATCATCTCCTTGAGGATTCTTAATGTGTTGAGGATAAAGAGTCTGACATTTTATTACAAGTTTTATTATTATCCCTTTGACACATGAAAATAATACTTATCTGGACAAATCATTAGGAATAATATATATTTTACGAAAATCTGAACTCACAATTTCTTTTTCATCCTTAATGACAAGGGAGCATTAAAATACATAGTAAAAGGGGTCAGTATGAAATATCACAGCTATAAAGATTTACTTAATAATAACAAAAACTGGGCACAACAGCAATTAGAGATTAACCCTCAGGTTTTCGAAATTCTGTCCCAGTCTCAAAAGCCACCATTTCTCTATATAGGATGTTCCGACAGCCGGATGCCATTGGATACCTATACCCAGACCAGGCCGGGGGAGATGTTTGTCCACCGTAATATCGCCAATCAGATTTCCCTGACCGACATGAATATCCTGTCTGTACTGGAATATGCCCTGATGCAACTAAAGATTAAAGAGGTCATTGTATGCGGCCATTATCAATGCGGGGGGATTGCAGCAGCTTACCATAATAATGCCTCCAATACGGTGGAAAACTGGATTCGTCCCATAAAAGACATCCTCATTGACAATAAAAAAGAACTGGATTCAATCTCAGACACCAATGATAAATTAAACCGTATTTCTGAACTGAATGTGATCAGGCAGATAGAGACCCTCTTAAAAACATCCGCCATGGAGAAGATTCTGGAACAGGATAAGAAAAATGAGCTGCATGTACATGGATGGGTACTGGATTTGAAACATGGAGCTATAAAAGAACTGGAACTACCTATTGGGCTGTGGCAGGAAAAAGGCTTACTGCCTGATTATCACCAATTATAGCTAGCTCAAAAGCATATATTCCTGATTAACGAAGAATCAAATGAAGACGACTCCCTGGACAGTCTTTCTTCATTAAATCACATCATGCGGAATTCCGGCTGGCATTGATATTTCCGAACATACTGCGGACCACCAGCTTTTCCAGAACTTCACGGTCTTCAGAAGCGTGTCGCAAGCGATCCAGTGCGTACTGTTGTATGGTCAACAGAGGCAGGACCATTTTTTCCCTGAGGGCTATGCTTTCCCGGCTGGTCAGATTGGTATCCAGAAGCCGGCTCTGTCCGGAGACCTGCTGCAGCATATCACAGCTCAGCTGGTATTCATCATAGATATCCTTCCAGAAAGCCCCGAATTCCGGATCCTCTTTTAAATAGGTGGTCAGGGAAAAATTAGTCTTGGCCAGGCTCTGCATACTGTTTTCCACTAAGGCCCGGAAAAATGCCGAGCTTTCATACATTTCCCGGCAATCTGGCCCCCTGCCCTGATCATACAGTGCTTTCAGAGCAGATCCCAGGCCGTAGAAGCCGGGTACATTTTGTTTGATCTGACTCCAGGCTCCCACAAAGGGGATAGCTCTCAGGTCTTCAAAGCGGAGTTCAGAATCACTGCCCCGTTTACTGGGCCGGCTCCCGATATTAGTCTGTCCATAGTACAACAGGGGGCTGATCTGTTTCAAATAGGGCATGAACAGGGATGACTGTTTTAGTGACTCATAACGCTCCTGGCTGATACTGGCCATGTCTTCCAGGATCTCTCTCTGAGAGGGTGTGAGATGCTTGGAAGGGTCATCCAGCAGTTGGTTCTCCAATCCGGATACCAATAAAGTCTCCATGTTGTGAATGGCCGATATTACAGTGCCGTACTGAGTGCTGATAGTCTGGCCCTGTACAGTCAGATGGATTTCCTTGTTTTCGATCTCATTGCCCAGACTGGAATAAAATTTCTGGGTATTACCTCCGCCCCGGGCAGGAGGGCCGCCCCGTCCGTCAAAAAATATCACCTTTATACCATAGTGACGGGAAATACGGGTAATATTCTCTTTAGCCTTAAAGATGTTCCAGTTGGCAGAGAGGTAGCCCCCATCCTTGGTTCCGTCACTGAAACCCAGCATGACCGTCTGGCGATGCTGTCTGCCCGCCAGATGCTGCTGATACACAGGATGCCTGTATATCATTTCCATAGTTTCGTGAGCATGGCTCAGATCCTGAATGGTCTCAAACAAGGGTACAATATCCAGATCGAGCTGCCCCTTCCAGTCGGTGAGACGGGCCAGTGCAAACACCCGGGCTATATCCAGAGTGTTGCGGCAGTTGGAAATAATATAGCGGTGCGCCCCCCGCTTACCGTTCAGCTTCTGGATCTTACGAATGACCGGAAAGGAATGCAAGGTATCCCGGTCTATGGGGTCCATGTCTACAGGTTCGGCCCTGCCACCACTAATACGGAACAGAGCATCTGCCTGGGCTGACAAATCCCATTGATCCCAATCAGGAGGCAGAATATCCGGATAAGCCGAGCGTACTGCTGTAAAGGCATGCAGTATCCGGCGGCTGTCCTGACGGATATCAATACTGGCAAAGTGGAGGCCGAACAATCTGACCCGGTCACGGAACTGGTCCAGGACCTCCAGAAACAGGCCGTCATGCTCCTGTATCAAAACATCTGCTATATCATCCAGTCCCTGCAACAGAGCATCTGCGGTCAGGGTGTCATCCGGGCCGCATTGCAGGCTCTGGCTGATACGCGACTCCCATTCACTGACCCTTTCATAGACTCCCCTGAAGCTCAGTCTCCGTCTCAATGACCGGATATCACGATAATAACAGCGTAATAAGATGTCTCTTAATCGTTCCGCCACCTGTAGTGTAGTCTCAACTGTAACGAAGGGATTGCCATCCCTGTCACCACCGGGCCAGAAGCCAAACTGGAGCAGTTCAGGGTTTATACCGGCAGATTCCAGATGATCATGATGCTTTACTTTTTGATACAATTGACTGGCCGCGGGATAAAAGATATTTTCCAGATACCAGCTGAGGTTGACCGCTTCATCCAAAGGGCTGGGCTTTTCTTTCCGGAAGAATGGGGATTTACCCAGCTGCAATAACAGGGCACGGATAGAGCCCGCGTCATTCTCCTGAATAGCCTGGGTCAGGTCAGTGATGATGGCCAGCACATAACCCGGATAGAACTGGGTGGGATGAGCTGTCAAAACGATGCGCACGGCATATTCTTTCAAAGCGTCAGCCAGGGAGGAAAATTCCCCAAGATCAGATGTATGTGTATAGAGATGGTCAAAGCTTCCATTTCCCCCGGTCTCATTAATCTGATGATAGGCGGCATCTTCTACCGCATCCAGAAGGACTACCTGCCTTTCTACATACTGGATGACCCTGAACATAAAGTCATACTGTTCTTTTTGAGCTGCGAATTCGGGGTGCTGGCTAAAAAAGCTATCTATTATAGCGCCGGGATGGAGGCCCTGGCTCAGTCCTTTTTGGCAGTGTTCCGTCAGCAGGGGTAAAAGATAGCCGGTATTACTGATACGGTCAATAGGCAGGGTGAGAAACAGGCTGTTATACAGCTGATATTTGAGAGATACCTGGTTTTCAAAATTACTCTTCAGATCTGTCATTGCTTACTCTTCTTAGGTATTTTTATAGAGATTAAGTAGTATTAAGCGAAAAGTCAAACCCTAAAGCAGCAGGAATTATCACCCAGGGATAATAATAAGAATCTCATAATAAGAGCTTGTGAATTATTTACATAGATGGAATTCTTGATTTATAATATATAGAAATGTTTTAGGCACCATCACACATCTAAATCTTAATAACCCTGCCTATACCACACTTTTCCTATATGAGATTTTTAGAGCACTATCCGGGAGGAAAGCATGTCGGACCTGAATGAACTAACCCAGTTCGGAAAACTGATCAGATTTAAATCCGGGCAGTACCTGTTTCAGCAGGGGGAGACCGGTTCTAATATGTATATCATACTCAAGGGAAATGTGACAGTCTCTTTAGACAGTGCCATCGGAGACCCTATCAAAGTGGCAGATATGCAGCCGGGAAACTTTGTGGGAGAAATGTCGGTGCTGGAACGGCTCCCCCGTAGTGCCAATGTCCAGGCTACCGAGGAGACAGTCGTCCTGTCGATAGATCAGGAACACTTTCTGGAATTTATCATTTCCAAGCCGGACTGGGCCTTTAAAGTCATGCAGTCACTGTCCAGCCGGGTCAGAAAGATCAATGAAAAGCTGAGCAGCACTCAAATGAAAGACGAAGATGTACAGTCTGGCCTGGCCAAGGCATCTGTGAAAACCACCGGCGAATCCGATGGTATGCTGTCTGCCTTATTCTCTGAAGGCCATGGGGACTATGAGGCCATAGCTCCGGAAGAGCACGGGACCTATTTATACGATAAAAACATCAGCTGCCCGGTCTGTGACCATAATTTCCCGGTACGGGCAATCAGGGCTTCACGCCTTCGTCTGGCAAAATCCCAAAAAGATTTCCGGGAGATTCACGAAAACTTTGATAAATTATGGTACCAGGTCTGGTCCTGCCCCTCCTGTTACTATTCTGCCATGTATTCTGAATTCAACGAGATAGATAACAGGACCAAGGAAAAACTCTATCTGCTCCAGACCGATTACCGGAACAGTATCAGCCTCAATGTGGATAATATGTCCCCGGATATCAACCAGGTGTTCATCCGCCATTATCTGGCTCTCAATACCAAGAACCTCATGAAAAAAATGGATTTTAAAGTATGCCGGCTATGGATATCTCTGGCCTGGCTCTATCAGGACATGGAAGATGAGAAGATGTTCAGTATGGCCTATCATACTGCCCGGGAAGCCTATATGCATGTGATGATGCACAGCCGTATCGATCTGCCCAGCCAGGAAGTGCAGCGCCTCTATATCCTGATCGCAGAGATGACCCTCTATGAAGGAGATGAAGCAGAGGCATTGAAATTCTTTCAGAAAGCGGTTATGGTAGATCAGAAGACCGGCCTGGCGGCACAGGCCAGAGATAGGATCTATGACATTAAGAACCCACCAAAGGATGAAGAATAGATCATATAAGAAAAAGAATGTTCATACACCACACGTTTTGGCTTATTCCTGACTGGCTCATATCCTGCAATACAGTAGAGATTCTTGCTAATGTGTGGCAATGCCCCTAAGGATTTACCCCTGGCAGGCTATACTTGGTATTCTCCTTTGATGACAAAAAACGAACCCCGTATTGTCCCGGCCAGTTTAGATTTCTGCCGGGCAAATTTAAACTTACCATCTAACTCCTTAGGTACCTCCATACCTTCAGATAGCTTAAATCCAACTGCTCTTTTTTTAGGATTATCGATAGTATACATGACATTGACTGCCAGGCCATCCTCATAAAATACATAGGTGAATTTAATATTCTCCACCTGGAATTGTGTTGTCTCCAATGGAGTGGAGGAAAAGCTTATATCACGTTCATTTTTGAGAATACGGTTTACGTAATCCAGCTGTTCTTTACTTTCTCTGGCTGCTACTACTGAGAATTGATGTTTGTACTTATTCATAAAATATCGCGCTTCATTGGCACGCAGTCCTGCGAGGGCTGGTGCTACCGGTGAGGTCTCTAAACCAATAGGTGATACATTTTTAAAATCAACTGCATAAGGCATTTCTGTTTCTCCCTGTATTTCATACTTTATATCTATGATATATGACAGCAAGTATAATGTCAAATCCCGCTTTTATCAATTGTAGTCAATAGCTAATAGTCGATAGTCGATTGTGTAGATTGTGTAGATTGTCGATAGTAAAAAATAGGCACTGTCTTTTTAAGTCGGAGCCCGAAACTATAACAGTTACGAAATGTGTAAGCCACCAAGCCCCACTTCCCCGCCGGAGTCTGCCTGCTCTTCTCCGCATGGTGCCCCCCAGCCTACACCCCACCAGGGCTGACCTACCCTAGCAGGGTGATCAGCTCCTCCAGAGTCTTCAGAGGAAAGAGCCGGGCAGTAGTACTCTTTTCCCCGGCAGTCCCGGCCTGGGAATAGTAGACCTCCCGGAATCCCAGGCGGTCCAGCTCCAGGATGCGCTTTTCCCGACGCTTTACGGGGCGCAGCTCCCCGGCCAGGCCCAGCTCCCCGAAAAAGGCAGCCTGGGGGGACAGTGCTTTGTTCTTTAAAGAAGAATAAAGGGCCATGACTACAGCCAGGTCGAGGGCGGGATCATTGATCTTGAGCCCCCCTGTGATATTCAGGAAGACATCCTGAGCGGAATAATTAAGGCGAAAGTGTTTCTCCAGAATAGCCAGGAGCATATTGAGCCGGTTCAGCTCTATACCGTCGGCGGTGCGGCGGGGATAGTTAAACTGGGTAGGCACACACAGGGCCTGTACTTCTACCGGGAATGCCCGGTTCCCCTCCAGGTAGGGAAAGAGGGACACCCCGGCCACCTGTTTGTCATGCATATTGACAAAAGCATGACTGAGGTCGGCAATCTCCTGGAGGCCGCTGCTCTCCATGGTAAAGAAGCCCACCTCGTCCGTGGAAGAGAAGCGGTTCTTGATACTGCGCAGGACCCGGTACATGCCCCGCTCATCACTCTCCAGAAACAGCACGGTATCTACCATATGTTCCACCACTTTAGGGCCCGCGATATTACCGGCCTTGGTGATGTGACTGACCAGGAAGAGGGGAATATTGAGAGTCTTGGCGGCCTGTATGAGGCTGAAGGCGCACTCCCGGGCCTGCACTATAGAGCCGGGCAGGCTGCTGAAACGCTGGGAGGACAGGGTCTGCAGGGAGTCCACTATGCACAGGGCCGGCCGGTCAGCCTGCATCTTTTCCAGTATATTTTCCAGGTCATGGGTGGACAGGAGGTAGAGGTCTTTTTCATTGATGCCCAGGCGGTCAGCCCGGGACTTGACCTGGGAGTTCGATTCCTCACCATTGATATAGTAGACTTTTTGTTTTTTTGCAAAATGCCGGGCCAGCTGTAGCAGCAGGGTGGACTTACCTACTCCAGGCTCTCCGGAGATAAGTACGGCCTGCCCCGGTACCAGTCCCCCCAGGACCCGGTCCAGCTCAGGTATGCCGGAATGCTGCCGGTCCGCATCTGTGTAACTGACATCAGGCAGAGACACGGCTTCCAGGGCAGACAGGGGTACAGCCGTACTGCTCAGGGGCAGCTCCTGCTCCACTTCCTCCTCAAAGCTGTTCCAGTTCGCGCAGGAGGGACATTTTCCCAGCCATTTGGCTGTTTTATATCCGCATTCTGTGCACAGGTAAAATTGTTTTGATTTGGCCATTTTTATTCTTCAGATTTTTGTTTTTCTTTAATCTTCTTTTCCAGCTTGTCCTGCTTTTCCTTTTCTTTCTGATTTACTCTTTCTGCTTTATCCTTTCCTCTGAATATCAGAGTATAAGTGAGCAGGCCCAGGCTGTATCCCAGCACCAGAGTAATCAGGACAATGGCGATAACAGGCAGGTTTTCTATCTTCCAGAACAGGAGATGGATAGTGGCCGGATTCAGGTTCTGCAATACCAGTATCAGCAGCAACACAGTCAGAAAAATGATGAGAATGAGTTTAGGTACCCGGGATCTGTTACTCATGAGCGGCCTCCCTTATTTCCTACATTCTAAGGGAGACTACTTATATAATCAAGAATTGGGTCTAAAAATAGCGGTACACATAGCGGTAGATAATATTCTTATTATGGTCGGTGATACGCTGGAACTGGACATGCATGATGTACATGTTCTTTTTCTTTACTGCGTTTATGATAGTACCATAGGCTACCAGCACGTCTTCATCGATGGTCACTTCCATCTTGACAGATTGGTTTTTACTCAGTACCTCATCACTGGCCAGGGAGATCCCTCCCGGACTGACATCGATGACCACTCCGAACTGGGTCCGTCCCAGCAGGATGACCGGCTTTCCTGTCTCATTAGTAGACAGGCTGAATTTGAAAAATTTTGCGTTAAAGCGGCACTTACGGCGGGGAAATTCCCGGCGTTGTATGCGTTTGATATTATTTTTATGCCCCAGGATCAGGGCCTGCATCTTCTGGTTGAAGATCACGTTTTCTATCACGGTCTTGAATACATAGCCTGCGTCATTAAAACGCCAGAAATATACTTCCACCTGCTTGTCCTTCCAGGGTACGGACATAGGGTCTTTGATCTCCGGCATGGAACATATCAGGTTTTTATTTTCATTGATGATCACGATAGAATAAAAGGTGCCCACCCCGGGCAGTTTCAGGTTGAGGAGCTGGTTGGGCTCTATTTCAGAGGTGGATCTCACACCCTCACTCATATCCAGAAAGTGATTGTGGATGATTCTTTTGATCTCAAAGAGATTCAGGATCTCTTTTTCTTTTTCCACATCGGCGATCTTGTTTTTTTCTATCCCTTGAATACTCTCGGCTATCACTTTATCGAGGAGGCTAGCATCGGAAAATACCAGGTAGGGCTTGGTTATCCCGGAACGGGCCAGGAGGTTTTTAATATCTTTGACCTGGTTCTTGGTGAGGCCCAGGTTCAGGGCAGTCTGGTTAAATTCCGTAGAAAACTTTTTAGGCTGTACCTTGTCCCGGGATCGTTTTATGAGATAGATTACAAAAATAAAAACAGTAACCAGCCATACGATCACCAGCACCAGAATGAGAGGATTCATAACCGCACCTCCTGTTTGTTAATTCTTCCACTCAGATCTTCCCAGGGTCTCTCCTAAAGATAATACAAAAAATTTGATCATCTCATCTGTCAGCTCAGGAAAATCCTTTTTTATGAGCATCTTGTTTTTCACTAATTCATATCTCTTTTCGATAGACTTATCCGGCTGATCCATCAGGTACAGGATAGTGCCCTGATGGGCCCAGATCAGATACTTGGATTTGGCAGACTTTCCTGAGTTCTCCGGGTAAGTATATCGGGTCAGAGCCATATCATAATAGGATAATGCTAATTTGTAAATCTTATTTTGATAATATATTTCACCTAATTTAAAATAAACATCAGCCTCATTGGGTATAAATTTGGTGGCTTTTTCATAGTACTTGATAGCTTCAGCCAGACGGCCCCGGCTGAACAGCAGATCCCCGGTCGCTTTAAAACGCAGGCCCTGAATATCCTTTTTTTCCATATTTTCAATGACATAGCCATTGACCAGCAGCTTTTTTTTAGACTGTGCATGTAATAGCAGGGGCAGCACCAGCAGGCTAGTGAGTATGAGAAAACATCTCTGAGATCTTCCAGACATCTCCGGCTCCTAAAGTAATGATAACGGCTTTTTCCTGAATAAGCCTATCTACTTTATCGGGAACTTCTTCCAAAGTATGAGCATAAATGATCTTATCCTGACTGCTTAATTTTACGATCTCATCATAGATGATCTGAGAAGAGATATTATTCACATTTTCTTCACGTGCCGGATAGATCTCAGTGAGCACCACATAATCAGCCCGGTTCAGAGCCTGGGCAAATTCCAGATAGAACTGCTCGGTACGGGAGTACAGGTGAGGCTGAAATACCGCTATGAGGCGGGCATCCTGACTCCGGGCCAGCTGCAGGGCGGCATCCATGGTAGCCTGTACTTCCGAGGGATGATGGGCATAGTCATCGATGACAGTCAGTTTTTCAGCCTGATGCTTGAGCTGGAAGCGGCGGTCGGCATTGGTAAAGTCTGCCAGGGCAGCCTGTATATCCTGAGGCTCCACGCCGTTGATACGGGCCGCCACTATAGCCAGCAGGGCATTATAGACATTATGCTTACCGGGGACATTGAGGCGGTATACACCGATACTGCGGCCATGATGCATGATCTCAAATTCCGAATGGAAAGAGTTCAGTAATATATTCTCAGCCACAAAATCAGCATCTTTATGCCGTATCCCTACAGACAGGGACTGGTTGGGCTTACACTGGTCTACCACTTCACGCAGATTGTCGTCATCTTTATTGTAGATCACGAGGCCATAAGCCGGCACATTTTCACACATATAGAGCGAAAACATACGCTTGATATTATCCAGGGTCCCGTAATAGTCCAGATGGTCTTCATCGATATTGGTGATGAGGGCCAGGTTGGGCTTTAGGTGGCGCAGAGAGCCGAATGCCTCACAGGCCTCATACACAAAGTACTTGCCCTGCCCTTCGTGGCCCGATCCCCCGATCTCATCCAGGTATCCCCCCACAGCCAGACTGGGGTCAAACTTGGCTCTGAGCAGTATCTTGGACAGCATAGAGGTGGTAGAGGTCTTGCCATGAGTACCGGAGACCCCGATAGCGTACTTGGAGCTGGCGATGTAGTTGAGCATGGCCGCTCTTTCCAGACAGGTGATACCCATCTCACGGGCCCGTTTGAGTTCGGGATTGTCTTCATTGACCGCATTGGTATAAACTACGAGCTGGGTATCGGGAGCGATATGTTCCGCGGCATGGCCCTCAAATATTGTGATACCCTCAGAGGCCAGGCTCTGGGTCATAGGTGAAGAGGCCCGGTCTGATCCGTGCACCTGGTATCCCCGTATATTCATGATACGGGCTATGGCCGACATACCGATGCCGCCTATACCTATAAAGAAAACCGGTTTTTGCTTGTCAAACATCCCATGACCTCCAATATGCATTGTGGGAAACCATATTATAAGCCATCGGGCTTATTATTTCCACTTATTATCACTTATCGGCCTAAATTATTTTATTCACAATAGTTAGAACTGATTTTGATAAGAGCTTATGATGATTCTCCCTGCAGATTGAGAAGTCCGGGAGGATTTTTTAGGGAAATGATAAAATCTGGGCCCTCATGCACCCTCAGCTGAGGCCCTAAACCTGTTCTTTTTAATAGACCAGAATATTCCGGATTTGTGCTGTTTAACCCTTTTTTATTGAATAGAGGGGGGGGAGTCCATTCCAGCCATTTCGGCAGTGCCTTCCACCCGGCACAGGGAGGGCACAGGCTGATGCAGGGATCATTGTTGCAGAGGAGCTTTATCTATTATCTCCGTTTATCCTTTTCCCGGTAAGGCCTCCGGCCCCTCTATAGCAGTGTTTCGGATCCCACGACCCTCTCAGACTATGTTTTCAGGCATTCTACTGCCGCACTACCTGGGACTTAATCCCTACACCTTCCCCTCACCCGGTTCTACCCAGCCACACTCTTTGAGAGCCTGCAGGCCCTTTTCATACTCTTCTTTCTTTTCACCATTCCAGGACAGTTTGAAGTTCTCATAGAGATGAGGGTAGCGGGCCTGTTCCGTGATGCGTACCGCAGTATAATACAGGCTCTTTTTTTCCTCATCTTCCCAGATAGAGTTCAGGATCTTCATAAATTCCTGATGTTCCATAGTATAGTCCTTATACTCATTCACCCCTATTATACACTATCATCTTAGTAATATATTCATTTTAATGCAAGAAAATGGGATTTTGTGAGAAATTTTTATATTCCTGAGTCTCTCTAAACTTTTCATAAAAGCTAAAATGATATAAAATAAGAACTTATTCGCAAATACTTACAGGAGCTGAACATGGCAGAATTGAAAAGAGATTTCCTGGGTGTACAGGATTATGATGCCCAGACCTTATTGCGGCTGGTCGAGACCGCCCTCCATATGAAAAACAATAAAGATAAATACCGGGACAGCCTTAAGGATGTCCGCCTGGGTATGATATTCCAGAAGTCATCCACCCGTACCCGGGTCTCCTTCGAGATCGGCATACAGGAGCTGGGAGGTACTGCCCTCTTCCTCAGCCCCCGGGATACCCAGCTGGGCCGGGGTGAGCCTATCAGTGATACTGCACAGGTCCTGTCCCGCTACCTGGACATCCTGATGATACGGACCTTTGCCCATAGTGAGATCGAGGAGCTGGCCCGTTATGCCTCCATACCAGTGATCAATGGCCTCACCGACCTGCTCCACCCCTGCCAGGCTATGGCCGACATGCTCACCATACTGGAGACCAAGGGGCAGCTGGCCGGAGAAAAGCTGGCCTACATCGGGGACGGCAATAATATGGCCCACTCCCTGGGACTGCTGTGCACCCGGCTGGGTATTTCCTTCAGCATTGCCAGCCCTAAAGGCTATATGATGGACAGAGATATAGTAAAACAGATACAGGCTAATGCCGCCGCAACAGGTGTATCATTTGAGGAATACCATGACCCTAAGCAGGCTGTAAGCGGAGCCGACTGGGTCTATACCGATGTATGGACTTCCATGGGCCAGGAGGAAGAAAGCCAGAAGAGGCTCAAGGCCTTCCAGGGTTATGAAGTAAATGAAGAGCTGTGCCAGGGAGCCAAAGCCGATTTCCATTTCCTGCACTGCCTGCCCGCTCACCGGGGTGAAGAGGTCAGTGCTGCTATTATCGATGGCCCCCATTCCCTGGTATTTGACCAGGCTGAGAACCGGCTCCATGCCCAGAAAGCCATCATGCACTACCTCCTCATAGGAGAATAGAATGGCTAAAATATGGGATAAGAATAAAGCGGGGGGCATGGACCCCTTTATAGAAAAATATGAGATCGGTGATGATGCCCATCTGGATGGACTGCTCTTTAAGTATGAGCTGGCGGCCAGCCAGGCCCATGGCCGGATGCTACACAAGATCGGCATACTGAGCCCGGGTGAGCAGAAAGATATATCAGACCGTATCAAAAAGTTCTACTCAGAGTACGGAGATACTATTGATCTGGAGGCTGGAGAGGAAGATATACATTCCAAACTGGAAGCCATGCTGATCGCAGAGCTGGGAGAGGCCGGCAAGAAGATACACACCGGCCGCAGCCGTAATGACCAGGTCATGGTAGTGACCCGCCTTCAGCACAAGGATGCGGTGCTGGACCTGGCCCTCCACTACCACCGTTTTTTAGAGGAGCTCATCGCTTTTATCAAGAGAGAAGGCGGAGCCATATTGCCCGGTTATACCCATACCAAGCAGGCTATGCTGGTCACAGCAGGCTTCTGGGCCCAGGCCTTCCTGGAGAGCGGACTGGATAATCTGCGTCTTCTGGATAGTATCTACTCTCTTATAGACCAGAATCCCCTGGGTACCGGCTCCGGTTTTGGAGTGCCCCTGGACCTGGACCGGGACTATACCAGCCAGGCCCTGGGATTCAACCGTACCCAGAATAATGCCATGTACACCCATAATACCCGGGGTAAAATGGAAGCCCTGCTGGCTGATGCCTGCTGGGCTATTATGACCGACTTGTCCCGCATGGCTGCCGACCTCCTCATGTATAACATGGATGAGGCTCTGTTTGTACAGACTGATACAGCTATTACCACCGGCTCTTCTATTATGCCCCAGAAGCGTAACCTGGATGTTATGGAGCTGGTCCGGGCCCGTACTCATAAGGTCATGAATGACGCATTATTGATTAAGAGCACTATCAATGGCCTGCATTCCGGATATAACCGGGATCTGCAGGAGATCAAAAAACCTCTGCAGGATGCCTTTGACACGACGATAGATTCCATCCAGGCCTGCAGCATTGTGTTACAACATATCAGCATAGATGAAGAGGCAGTGACCCGGTCCCTGTCTCCGGGAATATTCGCTACTGATATCGCATTTGAGGCGGTGGCCCAGGGCATGCCTTTCCGTGATGCCTATAAATCAGCAGCTGCCCGGATCTCTTCTATAATAATCGATAAGCAGACTATTTCTGACAGTATCACCAAACGGATATCGCAGGGATCCCCAGCCACTGTAGACACCACTGACAGTGAAAAGAGTGTCAGCCTGTCTCAGAAACACTGGGAAGAAAAAAAAACCATGATGTCTGCTGTTTATGAAAATCTGCTGAAATAAGGAAAAACTATGCCATCCCGGGAACTCCATCTTACCATTTACGATTTTGATGATACCATTTACAGAGGTGACTCTTCTGTAAAATTCTGGTGGTTCCTCCTGACTAAACGTCCCCTGTTTTTTCTCCTGAGTCCCTGGTTTCTCCTGCTCATTATCCTGCATGGCCTGGGCATCATAGACCGGAATAGCTTCAAACAGGCTATGTACCTCCCTATAAACGATGTTCCCCTGAATCAGATACAGTCCTGGGTCGGCCAATACTGGGCCCGGGAAAGAAATAATATCAATGCCTGGTTCCCTCAGAGATTGTCTGAGGAAAAAAAGCAGGGACTGATCCCGGTCTGCATCTCTGCATCCCCCCGCTTTCTGATAGAAGATATGATACGGGATCTGGATATCCCCCATCTCATCTGCACGGAGATGCAGTCCCATGAGGGCAGGATCAGTCACCGCATGCAGGGTAAAAACTGCCGGGGCCAGGAAAAAGTGCGGCGTCTTAATGCCTGGGCTCAGGAACAGGGTATGAGCTATATAGTGGAAAAATTTGCCTCAGACAGCAAGGCTGACCTCCCCCTCTACAAGCTGGCCCGGGAAAAATACTTTGTGAAAGACGGCATTATCACTAAGGGCAGCCCCTAAGCTATCCTGGTGTTCTATATTCAAATCAATGATACCCATACTGAAATGATGTCACTTTAAGCTCCATAGACATTCTTAAAAAAGCACAAAAAAAAGCTCTCCGTACAATACGGAGAGCTTTTTTTTATAAAAAATAGACTATAGGCTTTGGGCTTTGGCTCTTTGGGCTGAGGCATCGGATTTTAGCTGTTCATCACTGGCTGAGCTGTTGATCACATCGTTAAATCGCATGATGGCAGCATTTTTGTAGGTGGACAAGTCGTCTTTAGTGAAACCATAACGGGTATCTTTAGCATTTTCTTTGATGAATTTGGCTACCAGGAGGAAGGCTCTGCCGGCTTCGTACTTATTTTTAACAGAAGCCATCTTGTTTTCTCTGTCCAGAGCTTCTTTAAGGACCTGTACCACATTTTTATAGGCTGTATCATCAAACTTATCATCCTGAACCAGGGGTTTGACGGTATTGGTCTTATTGCCATCCGGCTTTACATTATCTTTTCCACAGGAATAAAATACCACCCCTAGGGACAAGGCCAGAATTAAAACTATTAATCTCTTCATATAATTCTCCTTCAATTCTTAATCTAATATTTTCCCGGTGCCAGACTCCAGTCCAGCTCCCTGATTGCCTTCCAGGCCGCTTTTATGGTATCATCCGTGTGATTTCTCTTGGTCACGATCTGTATAAGTACCACAAATGCTTTTGGATGGCGGGACTTATTGACCAGTTTGACCAGCTCCCGTGCGATGCGGTCATCATAGTACATCACCTGGTCTTCTTCGTTAAAAGCTACCGGGTCATAACTATGCTCCAGAAGATCTATGGCTGTATCCACATAGATCATATCTTTAGACTCATCATACATCTTATTTAAGCTGTTTACCGCATCTTTCTTAAGCTCATAATTCTGACCCAGAGAAAGAGTACGATAGATCTTTTGCAGCTCCGGACTCATGGATACTGTATTCTGGGGCCAGGATACTCCAGCACACAATATCATTACACTGATAATCAGATATTTTATTTTAATCATCTTACCATTTCAGCTTGTTCATAGCATCCCAGGCAGCATCCACTGTCTGTATACGATGATTCTGCTTGGTCACGATCTCCAGAAGGGCGGGAAAAGCCAACGGGTCGCCGATCTCTCCAAATGCTTTCGCGATCGCTTCTACTACACGGTCATCCTGGAACATCTTTTCATTATCTTCCCTGAAATTAGCGTAATTATACTGGAAGCGTACCAGCGAGACCAGTACCTTGATGCTATCGGAAGTACCGATCTTACCCAGGGCTTTGGCTGCTGCTATTCTTATATCAGCTTCTCTTTCAAACTTTATCACAGAAGTGATCACTTCCGCATATTTAGGATCTTTTTTCTCAGCAATATATTCAATCGCTATGAGCCGGGCTTCCGGTGCAGTACTGTTGGCCTGTCCGTATTTATCTGCCATACGCAGGTCAAAAGTCACAATATCCATCAGCACGTCATAACGTGCCTCTTCTGTGTTTTTGGTGATCATTTTGGCAATGATAGTCTGCTGTTGCCGATCCGTGGTCTTATAAAATTGATCTTTGAGTGTCTGAAGCCCTCCGCCCAACACCAGATCATCCGGTACAAAAGCAGTAGAAGAGTCTATCTTAGCCCACGCATTCATGCTCATGGCTAATACCAACATTACACTCAAAATAGCCAGCCGTCTTTTCATCCTTAACCTCCTTGGTGTTCCTGAAAATATACTGTTTAGTATCTTTATTTCGGAAAAACCTGTGCCAAACTAAACAAAAATGAATAATTGATCTTGGGTAATTCCTTACCTAATAATAGCTTGTAGCTCAGATTTGTCAAGTAAAGTCTTGAGGAAAGAAGGCTTTTATTTAATATATGAGAGTATGAGGGTACTGACCTGGTCAATACTCATAGAGCTGGTATCAATGATCACGGCATCCTGAGCCGGTTTGAGAGGGGCTACTTCCCGGGTGGAGTCTATCCTGTCCCGGCGTCTGATCTCTTCTTCTATCTCTGCCAGACTGAGACTGGGGCCGGTGCCGGATTGCTGCTGCACATAGCGCCGCCGGGCTCTTTCTTTTATATCAGCATCCAGATAAAACTTATATTCTGCCTGAGGAAAGACGGCAGTACCCATATCCCGGCCTTCTGCTATAAAATCCCCCCGGGAGGCGATCTGTCTCTGCAAACGGGTCATACTGTCCCGTACTATCTGTAATCGGGACACCGGGGACACCAGATGATCTACCCGGGGACTGCGTATATCCTGAGTACGGTCCAGGCCGTTAAGCAGGACTTTATCCTGTTTAAAATCAATCTGGATAGATGCCAGAATATTCCGGATAGCATCGGTATCGTCCAGGCCGACACCCTGTTCTAATATGAGCAGAGTGACACAGCGGTAGGTAGCTCCTGTATCCAGAAAATTAATACCTAATTTCCCTGCTATCTGTTTTGAGATGGTGGATTTACCACTACCGGCAGGGCCATCCAGGGTAATGATCACAGGTTCTCCCGGAATTCCTTGGATTTTTGTAAATAATCAATCAGCAATTTACGGTCATCAGATTGTATGACCTTGACCAGTTCTCCGATCTCCCGTGAGAAGTCCACCAGGCTGCGTTCTACATTATCCGCATTCATAAAGATGATATCAGCCCACATCTCAGGAGGCCCCTGGGCGATACGGGTGGTATCCAGCAGTCCTTTACCATAGAGTCCGAAGAAGCGTACTTCTGACCAGCCGTCCTTCTCCAGCTGACGGGACAGTGCACAGGCTATAAGGTGAGTAGCATGACTGGTGGAGCCTACTATCTCATCATGAAAGTCAGCTGAGACTATCACGATCTGAGACCCAAAAGTCTTCCAGAAATCCCGCACTCTTTCCAGCACATCCTCTCTGCCGTCACCGATCACCGCCACGATCTTTTTTTCAAAAAGATCCGCCCGGGCAAAGTCCATTCCCGACTTCTCACTGCCGGCCATAGGGTGAGCACCCACAAAGTTGAGATTACGGCGGTTTACTTTTGCTACAGAATCTATGACTATACGCTTGACTGAAGCGACATCCATGACTATCACATCATCAGACAGGTGATTGTGAAATTTGGAAAAAGTCTCGGCTACCATTTCCGCGGGGGTACCGATGACCAGCACTTCGATCTCTTCTACGATCTCATCATCCGGCTCAGCCACCTGATCGATGATACCCAGTCTTTTAGCTTTCTCCAGGCTCTCTTTATTACGGCCAAACCCGATCACTTTGGCATCCGCTATACTGGATTTTATAGCCAGGGCTACTGATGCTCCGATTAATCCCAGTCCATAGACCCCATATACTTTCTGAGCCATGTGCTCGCTCCTTTGATTTGCTGAATACGCATAAGCTTTATTCCGGATATACAGACGAAATAGTATTTCCAGGACTGCCACTCATCTGAGTATATTAGGCAGCTTACCCGGATATTATAAAAAGTATAGCCTAAAATTACAAGTAAGTGTCTGAACAGTCCATCTATCTTTTACTCATTATAAATAGTCTGATATATGACAGGTGAAAATCTGGTCTTTTTATGTAAAATTTGCTATGATAATAGACAGAAAAATCCATATCACAGGAATTATTATGAATGTATTACAGGAACAGACTCAAAATGAAAACAATAACTTTTTAAATATTCTCTGGGTGGTACTCATCCTGGTATCTGCTTTTATCCCTTTTGTCATGAACTACAAGTATAATGACAACCATCTCAACTCTCTCAATCATGACTATGGAAAAAACCTCATGATGTCCACCGAAAAAGACTCCATCCTGATGACAGAAGGAGGGGATAACCAGGTATTCTCTACTTTATATTTCACCTATGCCGAAAAGATACGTCCCGACCTGACCCCCTACGACCAGAAGGGAAATATTTTCAAACGTATTTATTGGGACATGAGATATGTCTATCCCCAGACCCTGCAGAAAAGAATGCAGCTGGTGGACTCCAAACTGTTTTCCGGTGAAGAACCGTTTTATCCCGACCGGACCGAAGCTCCCAGCGGAGACAGTCAGTTACTGGCGTTTTTCCAGCAGGACCCCTACTTTATCCCTTACTGGATGGGTACCCGCCCGGTTTATCTGACCTGGACCCGGCCTAATCCGGAGACTCTGGGTGATTATTACTATAAAAGATACGGGATCATGTATAAAGTGCAGGATATAGAGTACAGCCTGGTGGATTATCTGGAGATCAAGAAAGAGATCAGTCTCCAGGAAGCCTCCCAGCACCTGGCCAACCGTCTGCAAAGGACCCTCAGCTCGGAATATATTACCGCAAAGATCAATAAACTGATCAAAGAAGGACTGATCCGGAAAAGCGCAAATGGCCTCGCTTTTGTAAAGATGTATCCCTCCCCCCACCCTGGGAATTATCTGGATGACTTCCTTTTGAACTGGAAAGAAGTCCCTAACTCCCGCTATTGGGATTACCTCACCCGTGAGATCATCATCAATTATGACTACCAGCTGGGAAACATTTATCTGGAGAAAGTAAAAGAACTTAAAGACCTGGCCAGCACTGAAACCCGTCCTGGCATCCTTAAAGATATCAATGAACGTATAGCAGAAAACTGGGAAAAAGCCAAAGAACATTATGAGGATGCAGTGACTTTTGGGGGAGATTCCATTTCATCCCTGCATAATATTGCCGTGATCTATATAAACAATGGTGTGGAAGACCTGTCCTCACGGGCGCTGCCTCTGCTGGAAAAAGCCCTGGACCTCTACCCTAACTCTATAGGTACCTACCAGCTCATGTTTAATCATCTGTTAAGAGACAGCATGCTCAATCCCCAAAATGAGGCTCAGGATAACCAGATGATGGAAAAATACATGAATGAGCTGAAACACCAGCTGACCTTATATAAAGGAACCGAAAAAGACTATACAAAGCACCCCAACTGGAAAAACTTTGCCCCCATCGAACAGTTTATGAACAGCCTAAAGACCTATCCTAACAGCCGGCTGATGAGTGATGAAAGCACACTGGCTCAGCAGATTAAAAATGATCCCTCTTCTGTAAATCTGCAGGTAGCCCAGAATGTCATCATAAACCTGTTTAACAGGGGGATGTCATTTCAGCACCAGCCCTTCCTGGATCATTCCCGTTATTATCTGAGTGAACTGATCAGCAAACGCAATCCTGATGCCGCGTTTCTATCCTGGGCATTCCAGGTGAGCATTCAGGTACAGGAATATGACCTGGCACTCATTACAGGTATAGCCCTGGAAAAGACCGGCTCCATCCCTCAGGGTTTAGGAAGCCAGTTTGATTACTATATGGGTGAGCTCTTTTACGCCAAGGGTGGTACCGCTCAAGCCAAGATCTATTTACAAAAGTTTAAAGACAGTCTACAGAGAAACCTTCAGGCAGCCGTTCAGCAAAAGCAGATCCTGGACAGCACCTCCCAAAAGCTGGATAGTCTGAATAAACAGGAAAAACTGAACTATTATACACCGAAAAGAGTAAAATACAGCCTGAACTAAAAAAGGGGAATGCGTGAGGACTCTGGAAAAAATCGATAAGCCCCTGTTCTACCTGGTACTGACCTTGATGGTACTGGGGGTGATTTTTGTATTCTCCTCCAGTTACTATTTTGCCCTGAACCTGGATATCAGTCCCTACTATTTTTCTATCAGGCAGTTGATCTGGCTTTCTCTTTCACTGATCCTGTTCTTTGTGTTTATCCATCTGGATTACACTGTACTGCAAAAGTACACCAAACACATGGTACTGCTGGCTTTTATACTGCTTATACTGGTCTTTATTCCGGGAATTGGTAAGACCACTTCAGGAGCCACCCGCTGGATAGACTTCCGAATATTCTCTCTGAATCCCTCCGAGTTTTCCAAACTGATTGTCATTATATACTTATCCTCTATTTTAGCAAAAAAACAATCCAAACTGGAAGACTTCACTTTTGGGATATTGCCTCCCCTGCTCCTGGTTGTAGCGTTATTTTTTCTGATCCTGATGCAGTCCGGCTTTTCTACCGGTGTAGTGCTACTGCTGGTAGCCTTCGTGATGTTTTTTGTAGGCGGGGCTTCTCTCAAGCATATTATCTCTATACTTTTACTGAGCCTGCCCGTGCTGGGGACCTTTATTTACCGGGTGGCCTACAGAAAAGACAGGATATTTGCCCTGCTCGACCCCTGGAATGATCCCGGTGGCAAAGGCTACCAGGTCATACAATCCCTCAAGGCCTTTGCCTCGGGTGGCCTGCTGGGAAAAGGCATGGGAAACAGTGTACAAAAAATCCGTAATCTACCCACCCCCCACAATGACTTTATCTTTGCGGTGATCTCAGAGGAAATGGGACTGATCGGGGCTCTGGTTTTGCTGGCTATTTTTGTGATCATCTTCATCCGGGGCGTGATCATTTCTCTGAATAGCAGGGATAAGTATGGACAATTACTGGGCTTTGGTATCGTGACTCTGGTATCTCTGCATGCCTTCCTGAATATGGGTATAGCCACAGGACTCTTACCCCCTACCGGGATCTCACTCCCCTTCATTTCATACGGAGGCTCCAGCCTCTTAGTGATGTCGGTAGCCATGGGTATTCTGCTGAATATATCCTCCCAGAATCAGCAGGAACTAAAAGCCGACCTGAAGACATTGGAAAATATCATAGATGAAGGCCTGGAATAAATTCAGGGCCTGAAAATAAAGATATTAATGATGATCAGAATGATGAACAACGCGAGATCCAGCAGGATCCAGGCCAGATTCAGGCTTAAAGCTTTTTTCACTATTCTGGGTCCATTATCTTTTACTATCAGCAGGGCTTTTTCCTGTACATATTGGGGAAACTGTCTGTAGATTTCCCGGTATTCTTTAAAGGAAGCGACCAGGTCATAAACAGCTGTGATAAAGAAAATAATAAGTCCGGCTATATAGAAAAACTTATAAGCCTGGTAAAAAGTCAGATGCCCCACCTTTAGAATACCTTAAAAACATATTTCAATAATAAGGTGATGAGAGCCGCCACAATAGCCCCACCCAGGCTGATAGCCACTATGATGAGCTGGGCCCTCATGCGCTTATTGATACTATCCTGGGTTGTCCGTTCTACATGCTGGCCTACCTGGTTAAAGATCCCATCCAGTTTTTTTTCCATCCAGCCCTTTTTCTGCTTTTCAGGGATGAGTAATGGTTCTGTATTTGGCACATTCGTCTCGGCGTTTAGTGCGCCTTTACGGGCCTGCATGACCTTTGAGGTGATCATGCCCAGTACCATACCTATGATGGCAATATCTTCAGTATAACCTATACCGGGTATCATGTCGGGAATAAAATCCAGAGGAGAGATAAAATAAATCAGGGCAGCAATCGCTGAAATACGATTTCCGGCAGTGGTCTCTTTTCCAAACACCAAATCCACCAGTATCTTTACCTGATCACCTGCCTTTTTCACATGTGTCATCAGCCTGAAGGAAGAGCGTTTTACTTTTTCCAGATATTCTTCATCCTGGGATCTCTTTTCTGCTTTTCTGGTAAACCGGCTATGCTTAAATCTTTCAAATAATTTTTTCTTATCCATATCTGTTCCTTATTCAATGACTCAAGGCATATATTACAATATTAATACCCATCCTCAATGCCTGTTCCCGTTTTTCCATAGGGTCATTATGTACACTTTCATCATCCCAGCCATCGGCAATATCAGCATTAAAGGCATAAAACACACAGACACGGGAATTTATGACTATACCCATACCCCGGGGAGCTCCTCCATCATGTTCATGTATCTTTGGCAATCCTGCAGGAAAATCATAGAGGCTGTGGTAAATGGGATGATTATAGGGGATATCCTGCAAGGGATAATCCGGAAAGACTTCTGATAGTATCTCCCTGACTGACTTATCAATACCATAGTCATCATTAATAAACAGAAATCCGCCATTCAGGATATACCTTCTCAGAAAATCTTTTTCTTTGGAATTCATTACCACCGGCACATGGCCATTGAGAAACAGAAAACTATATTCGAAGATCCGTTCATCCTCCAGGGATAACTCCGGTATCTTGTGGTCTACCTCAATAGTGGTCCTCTTTTCCAGCTCTTTTAATAAATTCATGACAGAAGGCCGGGCGTTATACCAGTCCCCACTCTTATACTGCACAATGACCCACTGAAAAGAAAAACCTGATAAAGGGAGAAACAGGAGCAGACAAAACAAAACTACACTCTTCATTTTTACCTCAGGATATTATAGCATAATTTCTATAGAAATTGCTAAATGAACGAGGGTGGGTTAAAATATCTAAATCCCTCTAAAAAGGTCTGAAAGGAGTACTGTGCGATGAATGAATCGGTGTTTCACTATCTGTTACAGCTCAACATGGATAGTATACAGGACCAGACACTGGATGAGTGGTCAGCCCAATCTCAGTCTCAAAAAATACCTGTCCTAAGGCCTCAAAGCAGCCGTCTGCTGTACCTCCTCCTTAAGCTCCATCAGCCCAAAGTAATACTGGAGATAGGAACCGGAGCGGGAGTATCCACCCTATGGATGTCTAAAGCCTGTCCCCACAGTCAGATCATCAGCCTGGAACGGGATAAGAATCGATTCCTGGCCGCACAACAGACCTTCTCTGCCTTTCCCCTGATCAGAGTCATAAATCAGGATGTCTTTCATTATCTGGAACAGTCGAAACAGCAATTTGACTGTATTTTTATGGACTCACAGAAAAGAGATTATATAGACCTTTTACCCCTTCTCGAAGCACACTGTTATCCTCACTGCCTCCTCATCACAGACAATATTTTATTTGGGGGCAAGGTAGCCCAGGAAAGCCTGGAAGACGAAAGAAAATACCGCTCCGGGGTGGAACGACTCAAGCAATTCAATACTCTTTTATCCCGGTCAGCGCACTGGGAAAGCATTTCCCTGCCCCTGGAAGACGGTGTCACAATATCTTTGTTCGGTGGTACATCATGAGGCTATGGAGAGGAAAGCCTTATCACAGCCTCAACAGCTGGTTCAGAGAGAGATATGGAGAAAAGGTCTACCGGGTCTCTCTGGATGGCGGATTTACCTGTCCCAACCGGGACGGGACCCTGGCCCGGGGCGGCTGTATCTACTGTAATGAGGCCGGTGCCCGGGCGGGGCATGTGGATCCCTATCTCTCTATCCCGGAGCAGATAATCGAGGGTAAAGCCATGATCAGAGCCCGTTATCAGGCTCAAAAATTCCTGGCATATTTTCAGGCCTATAGCGGGACTTATGCAGCCCCGGAGCATCTCATGCAGCTCTACCAGGCCGCCCTTTCACAGGAAGATATCATCGGTATATCCATAGGTACCCGGCCGGACTGTGTCAATCCCGCCGTCCTGGATCTTCTGGAAGAGCTGGCCCGGGATCATCTGGTCATACTGGAGTATGGCGTCCAGACTGTGCACCCACACAGCCTGGAGCTCATTAACCGTCATCACAGCGTGGAAGACAGCCGTAATGCCATCCAGCTCAGTAAAAAAAGAAAAAACATCCATGTCCTGGCTCACCTCATCATGGGCCTGCCCGGAGAGAGCTATTCAGATATGGCAGCCAGTGTAAATACCTGCCTGGATTGGGGCATCGATGCTTTTAAGATCCATCATCTTTATGTGGAAAAAGGTACGGCCCTCTCCCATTACCGCACTGAGCATCCTTTTGATTACCTGGACCGGGAGGAATATATCCGGTTTTTAGGAGACATTTTACAAAGCATTCCACCTGAGATCGTGATACACCGCCTGTTCGGCCAGTGCACTCCGAAAGACCTGGAAGGCCCCCTCTGGACTAAGGATAAGAATGAAAATCTGCGCATCCTGGATCAGTATCTGATTAAGAATGGCATTTTCCAGGGAAGTGCCCTATGATTATTTGAAGGTGTCTATAAATCCGGCCCCGAAGATCTCCATTACTTCCTGGTGTAAAAACACTTCTCTTACATCCTGATTCATAGCAGTATAAGAATAATACTCGATCGGATGTTTCAAGGCATTTTCCATCTGGATCTGGTTCTTACATTCCTGGGCCTCATTGGCATACAGAGGAAAGGGGCTGAGATTGATAATAAAAGTCCTGGATTCATCAAACAGGATCATGTAGTTATTTCCTAAAATATCCTGTATACGAGGTTCCAGTTTCAAAACCTGAGTGATATATCTTTTACATTCTTTATATTCTCGGGTAAAGATAAATCTTAAATTAGGGTATTTTAAAAGCTCATTAAATCGCTCAACGGTTTTTGCAACATCCCTGAAATCTTTATTTCTTTCATAAATACTTTTTATCATAGTGATCGAGCGATAAAACTCTCCTATCTTCAGTAAGCCCTCTGCCATAGTGTACATGATCTCAAACTTGGCCTGGGCATCGAAGCTGGTCAGGTAATTTTCGAAAGTATATTGAGCCGCCTTAAGATCCCTTTTAATGATAAGGCACATCAGAAGATTCTTTATTACTTTCAAGGCTTTATCCGGATTATCCATTATCAAAGGCTCTACAAGCAAAGAATCATATATTTCTGCAGACTGAATAAAATTTTTAGCATTGAAATAACTGTCTGCCAGATATTCCTGGGCATCCAGCCGCATCTCATCAGAGACACCGTCAGTTGCGATTATACTATGAAGGTAGTGCTCACCTGCTGAAAACTGATTTAGCTTAAACAGCACTTTAGCTAATAGTAAACGGGATTTCAGATCCTTGGGGAAATGGGATAAAAGGAATTCCAGAAGCTGTTTACACCGCACGTATTTTTTCTTAAGATAATATATTTCAGCAGAATGGGCCAGGGCTAAATGATTCTCCGGTTCGGTTTGCAGCACGATCTCATAATAGGATAAAGCCTGGTCTATCTTTCCTGTCTTATAACAGAGATCTGCTATTTTGTATTGAATATTATGCATTGACTCGTTCTTTGACATGGAGAGCTGCAGCATTGCTTTTTCATAGAAGCTGATAGCCAGCTCCAGTTTACCCTGTCCTTCATAAGCCTGCCCCAGAAAATACCGATGTAAAAAAGGGTCCTTTTTTTTACTCAGGCCGGTAAGTACCAGTTTCTCCACCTCTTCGTATTTGCTTTCTTTGAGAAGTGACTCTATTTCTCTTACGACAGATTTCTTTCTAAAAATTCCGGACAAGACAAGTATTAAAGCAATGACTGAGCCAATGGCTGCAAGAATGAGAAAAAATAATAATATTCCTGAAATCTTATTACTCCTTAACTCTTTATCGGAGAAAGTATTAATTAAATCAAATCAAGTTACTATAAATATAAATTTTATTTTAAAAAACAAAGTTACTTATTCTAATTGTTCAAATGCTCTGCAGAGAACCAGAAATGATTTCATTGCCACAATAACCAAACTAAATATATTTCTGTATGAAGCTCATCCCGTGAGTTCAAATTATTGAGTGCTACTATTCCCCAGGTCTTTCTTCACTTCTGCCAAAAAAGTAATGGCCTCTAATGGGGTAATACGGTCTATATCCAGATTTTTGATCTTCTCTACTACATTGGCCTGAGGATTATCTGAAAATAACTCCAGATGAGCCGCTTTTTCCCCTGCCTTTCGGTACTTATCATCCATCACCTGTTCTATCTCATATCCGGCTCTGCGCCCTTCTTTCTCCAGGCTATTCAGGATCACAGTAGCCCGATCCACTATCTCCTGGTCTATTCCGGCCAGTCGGGCTACATAAATGCCATAACTTTTATCAGCCGGGCCTTCTACTACCTTACGCAAAAAGATCAGTTCCTGCTCATATTCTTTTACGGCGATGTTAAAGTTCTGGATGCCCTTTTTTGCCGCCAGCTGAGTGAGCTCATGGTAATGTGTGGCAAATAAAGTCCGGGCACCCCGCTCCTGTTTTTCATGAAGATGCTCTATCACTGCCCAGGCTATGGATAAGCCGTCATAGGTGGAAGTACCCCGGCCCAGTTCATCCATTATGATAAGGCTCTGAGGGGAACAATGGGACAGGATATTGGCGGCCTCCTCCATCTCCACTAAAAAGGTGGAACGCCCTGCTGAGAGCTGGTCCGAGGCTCCAATGCGGGTAAAAATACGGTCAATCATACCCATCTTTACCGACTGGGCAGGGACATAAGACCCAACCTGAGCCAGCAGGGCGATGAGGGCGTTCTGCCGTAAGTAGGTGGATTTTCCTGCCATATTGGGGCCGGTTATGATATGGATACGGCTCTCTTCATTATCCAGATGGCAGTCATTGGGGACAAAAAGGTGAGAGCCCATATATTTTTCCACCACAGGGTGACGGCCTTTTTTTACAATGAAATCACTACTGTCATCAATGAGGGGCCGGGTGAAGTGATGATCCCGGGCCACCCTGGCAAAACACTGAAAGACATCGATTTGGGATACTGCGGCAGCGATCTGCTGAAATTCCCGGATAGAATGTGCCAGTTCCTGTACCAGATCCTCAAACAAAGACTGCTCCAGTTTTTCCACCTTCTCTGTGGCATTATTGATCTTTGCTTCATACTCAGATAATTCAGGGACTGTAAAGCGTTCCGCATTGACCAGGCTTTGTTTGCGCAGGTAATGATCGGGCACCGCACTAAGATTAGCCAGGGATATCTCTATAAAATAACCGAACACCTTGTTGTATTTGATCTTCAGGGAATTGATGCCGGTATTGTGACGCTCCCTTTCCTGCAGCCTAAGGATCCAGTCTTTACCCTCTGTCATGAGACTGCGCAGTTCATCCAGTTCCTGATTATAGCCCCGGGCTATGACATTTCCGTTAAAACTATTGGCAGGATCGTCCTGGATGGCAGAGTCGATCAGGGAGGACAGAGCCTGCAGATCCTTATAGGAAGCGGCTATTTCCTTAAGATAAGGTACTTTTGTCAGGATACTTTTCAGGGAGGCTGCTTCTATCAGGGAACGGGACAGCGCTTTGAGATCACGGGGATAGGCTTTTTTCAGAGCAATACGGGTACTTAAACGGTCAATGTCACTCATTGACCTGAGGTATTCCTCTACATTTTGTAAAAGTATCGAATCTTCAAAAAACTGTTCCACACAATTCTGCCGGAAATAAAGGGCTTCTCGATTAAAGAGGGGTTGTAGCAAATATCTCTTGAGCAGACGACTGCCCATAGGAGTCAGTGTCTCATCCATCACATCCAGGAGGGTATACTTCCGGGATGCATCCTGCATATTACGAATAAGCTCCAGGTTTTTAATGGTAAAATCATCCAGTTCCATAAAGCTTTTTTTCTCTACCCATTCTATACGTGCAATATTGGAAAGTGATGTGAACTTAGTTTCTTCCAGATAGCGCAGTGTGGCCAGAATCAAGGGCGCCAGGAGGGCGTGTTCCCATATCCCCGGATCAGCTTCGATATCTGTGATCCATTGAGGCCTGTCATTGAGGCTAAAATACCAGGAGGGCAATGCCTCGGGCTGAAAATAATAACTGAGCAGTATATCCCTGAGAGTAGAGTCACTATCCAGGCCTTGAAAATAAAGGATCTCTGCTGGATTGTAGCGGGATAATTCATCCTGCAGGCTGTGGTAGGCATCGCTGCCCTCCAGGACATGGACAAAAAACTCTCCGGTGGAAACATCTACCAGGGCCAGTGCAAAGCTCCGGGCTTCCCCATAGACTACACACAGAAAATTATTATCATGATTTTCCATGAAATTTTCTTCGATTATGGTACCGGGAGTGATAATATTGACGATCTGCCTCTTGACTATGCCTACTGCCACGCTGGGGTCTTCCACCTGATCACAGATGGCTACTTTCTTACCCGCCTGGATCAGCTTTTTTATGTACTGGTTGGCTGCATGATGAGGAAAGCCGCACATGGGGTTGTCATGTCTTTTGGTGAGGGCGATATTTAAGAGAGATGCTGCCACTGAAGCGTCTTCATCAAACATCTCATAGAAGTCCCCCAGACGAAACAACAGAATCTTGTCTCTGTGTTGAGACTTGATCTCCTGATATTGCCTTTGCATAGGGGTTAATTTATTGTTTTGTTCCTTAACGCTCATACTCCGTTACTTTAACCACCTCTATCACTTTGGTGTTATTGTAACCCAGGGCCATCAGGCTTTTGGCATATTGTTTTGCCTTATCTACTTCCTTGATTCCCCGGATCTCCAGATAGTATAAACCATCCCGGAAATAAATGCCAATCGGAAAAGAGAAATCCGAACGGGACAGATCAGTAGCTACCAGATTCGCTACGCCCAGGTCTTTAAACTCATCGATACGTATGAGATAGCCTTGTATATGGGAGCTCGAGATATTTCCTATCAGTTTTTCCGCTTCCTGCTGTCGGTCCTCGGCAGAATCTTCCACATCAAAATCATGCATACCTATTTCTTCATTTTTAAAGGCCAGTTCTGCCGGACGGGTGAAGTTTATCTCTATCCATTCTACCGGTTCTGTTACCACTACCCCTTTTTTCTCCATGTGTTCCATGTAGTTTTTAGACAAGGTAGATTCAGAGGAGAGTGGATAGGTGGTCCGTAATAAGGAGAACACATATAGTGCACGGGCATAATCTTTTTTATAGAAATAACTTTTTGCGGTATAAAACAGGATGCGGCTGCCTCCATCATAGGCATAGTCCCGCAGTTTTATACTTTCCTCCAGGGTCTTAAGAGCAGCATTAAGCTTACCCAGGCTGATATAGGAGTCTATCATGACCATGAGGCTTTTATAGGCCAGACGGTAATCTTTGGTCCTGTCGATTAGGCTGCGCACAGTGGCTATTGCTTCTTCATGTTTACCATCCGCGGAATAGATCACCGCCAGCATATACTGTGACCGCTCCGTCTCAGCCGCCAGATAACTTTTGGCGGCAAAGTCATAGGAACCCATCACATAGTAGATATCACCCAGTTTTTCCATGGCTTCTTTCCAATACTTAAAATCAGGATAACTGGTGCGTATTATGTTGAGATACTCGATGATCTTGAGATAGTCAGTCTCTATAAATGTCAGCATAAACAGGGAACTGGCAACATAGCGGGAACTGGGATATTCTACTACTACTTTTGTAAACTGGCTTTTAGCCTGCTGCAGCTTTTTGGCCCGGTACAGCTCTTTGGCATCCTGATAGATGATGTATGCTTTTCCTGCCTCTGTATTCTGACTATAAGAAATACCCTGGATAAACAGCAGTATGGATAGAAACAGTAATATCTTCTTCATAGATCTCTCCCGATAAAAGGAATAACTTTTTCCTTATTCCTTTTATCGGAAGAATAGAGAAATGATTAACTTTCAGGGACAGAATTCTGGTGTTTGACTACTTTACCCTCTTTGATGAAGATCACGTCTTCAGCCACATTGGTAGCCAGGTCGGCTATACGCTCCAGGTTTCGGGCAATACGTATGATCTGCAGGCCCCGTTCCAGTACTTTTGGATCAGACATCATGGCAATCATATCACGCAGGATCTGGTCCCGCAGATTATCCACCACATCATCATGCTGCATGACCTGTACTGCCAGCAGAGTATCTTCATTGATAAACGCGGTGATGGAATCCCGGATCATCTTGGTCGTATTTTCAGCCATTCGGGGCAGGTCCAGCAACGGTTTTACTTCGGGCCTTTGTATCAGTATCAGGGCTCCATCCGCGTTATTGGCAGCCAGATCCCCTATCCTCTCCAGGTCATTATTCATACGCTGTATCATCAGTATCTGGCGCAGATCCTTGGCTTCCGGTTGAAACAAAGCCAGGGCATTGATCACCATATTGTCGATCTCGATCTCAAACAGATTAGCTTCCGGTTCATCTTTTTCCATGATCCGCTTAAGCAGTTTTTCATCGCGCTCAATGAGGCCCTTTATCCCGTTGGAGATCATGGACTCGACCAGGCTACTATATTTAACTGTCTTAGCTATCAGTTCCTGCAGGGCTTCTCTAATCATTAATTTCTCCTTAATCCTTTCTCATTCTTAGCCAAATTTTCCGGTGAGATACTCTTCCGTACGTTTATCTTCGGGTACGGTAAACAGTTTATCGGTAGTCCCGAATTCCACCAGGTCTCCCAGATACATAAATGCGGTATAGTCAGCCACCCGTCCAGCCTGAGCAATATTGTGAGTGACTAGTATTATCGACACTGTGGCTTTTAATTCCACGATAAGCTCTTCGATCTTGGAGGTGGCTTTAGGGTCCAGGGCTGAAGTAGGCTCATCCAGGAGCAGGACTTCAGGCTGTAAGGCCAGTCCCCGGGCAATGCATAAACGCTGCTGCTGCCCTCCCGATAAAAAGGTCCCTCTCTTATGCAGTTTATCCTTCACTTCATCCCAGATGGCGGCCCGGGTCAGTGACTCCTCCACTATACGGTCCCTGTCTTTCTTGGGGAGCTTGATACCATTCAGATTATAACCGGCTATTACATTATCATAGATGGTCATGGTAGGAAAAGGATTAGGCCTCTGGAATACCATCCCGATCCTGCGGCGTAACAGGATGGGGTTGATATTATGAACCGTTTCATTACCCAGGATGATCTCTCCCTCACTATAGGCTCCGGGAGTCAGTTCATGCATACGGTTAAAACAACGGATCAGGGTGGATTTACCACAACCTGAAGGCCCCATGATAGCGGTGGCTTTGAATGCCGGAAATTCCATCGTGATGTCATTGAGGACCTGGTGAGTACCGTAAAATGCCTTCAGGTTTTTGATCTTTAAAATTTTACTTTCCATTTATTTACCACCACTTTGGTTATGATATTTAATAACAATACAAATATGACCAGTACTGCCGAGGCCCCCCAGGCATTTTCCACCCAGTTGGCATAGGGACTCATGGAAAACTTATAGATCATGGTAGGCAGGGTCTCCATCTGCTCCCCGATATTCCAGTTGATATAACGATTACCAAAGGAAGTAAACAGGAGAGGCGCGGTCTCTCCCATGACCCGGGCTACCGCTACCAGGATACCCGTCATAATACCGCTCAGGCCTACCGGAAGCATGATGTTCAATACCACCTTGTAATAGGGAGCCCCCAGGGCATAGGCTGCTTCTTTGAGGCTGGAGGGAATCAGTTTTAATGTCTCTTCTGTATTTTTGATGATAAGAGGCAGCATCATAAGAGCCAGGGCTATACCCCCGGCCAGGCCGGAAAATCCTTTAAAAGTCCGCACTATCCAGACATTGACTACGATCCCAAAAATGATAGAGGGGATTCCCTGTATCATATCCACGGCAATAGTGGCATAATCGACCAGTTTTTTTCCTCTGTTTTCCGCCAGATAGATCCCTACGATCAGTCCCAGGGGAATCGCGATGAGGGAAGCGGTGAGGGTTATCATGAGGGTACCTATAATCCCGTGAGCGATCCCACCGATGGCCTTGACCCGGGCCATTCCTTCCAGGGTCTTAAATCCCACTCCCATAGGCAGATACTGCTCATGGGTCAGAAAGTGAAAGTTAAACGCAACAGGCAGGCCCTTTATAAAAATAAAACCCAGTATTAAAAAGAGGGGGACCAGGGACAGGAGCGAGAAAAATACTACCGTGGATTTAAACAGCCTGTCTTTTCTGATATTAAAAGAGACATTGTCTTTCATGATCTGTTTCATCTCTCTTCCTTCAAACTCAGTCTTTTAATAATAAATCGTCCCAGTATCCCGAACAGGAGCGTGATCATAAACAGTATCAATCCCAGCTCAGTCAAAGAAGATAACTTGAGCGCTCCTGCTTCACCATATTCATTGGCTATGAGGGAGGCAATAGTCTGGCCGCCATCCAGGATAGAACGGGGAATATGATTACGGTTGCCGATGACCATAGTCACAGCCATGGTCTCACCCAGGGCCCGGCCAAAAGCCAGCAGTACTCCCGCGAAGATCCCGGAAGAGGCATAGGGCAGGACGATCTTCCTGATCACCGAAAAACGGGTAGCTCCCATTCCAAAGGCTGCCTCTTTTATATCGGTAGGCACGAGCTTTATCACTTCCCGGGCCAGTGAGGCCGAATACGGTATGATCATAATAGCCAGCACTATCGAGGCAGTCAGAATACTGGCCCCTCCGGTAGTAGACTGGGGAAACCAGCGGGACATCAGGGGTACGATAAAGAAAAAGGCCCAGGCTCCATAAATGATCGAAGGAATACCCGCCAGAAGTTCATTGGTAGTCTGCATGAGAGTGGATAATGGGCCGGTAGTGTAGTATTCTCCCAGAAAGATTGCGATGGCCAGGGCGAAGGGAAGAGAGATCAATAAAGCCAGTATAGAACTCAGTAAGGTTCCCACAATAAAGACCACAGCCCCATACCATTTAAGGTCGGATTCATCTTCCTCTATTATTTCTCTGCCGTTTTTATCATTAATAAAGCTGATGTCTTTAGCCTGCCCCGCTACCCTGTCATCAAACACAAAGGACAATCTGTAGGGATAGGGAAGTGGGTGATTATTCTGGTCTTTAATGGTCTCCAGAGCTATGACCTGGTATTCCTGATCCCGTACCAGTTTTTCCCGGGGATAGATCAGGATCTGTTTTTCATTGGTCTGATTAAAGACCCAGTTAAATTCCAGTTTTTCATTTTCCCTTTTTAAAAGGAGATTGTCACCCGGCTTAATCGATTCATCATTGATAAAATAAGAAAACGTTAAAATGATGGTCTCACTTTGATCTGCACCCGTGTTTTGAATGAGCGGGTCTCTCAATAGAGTCATACGGTCATCCCAGGCTTTACTGACCAGAAATTTAAATCCCAGTCTTTTAAATGACTTGCCCGAAGATAAGACCAGAGATATAAATATACCAGCCAGTATTACCATGACCAATAGGGTGACAGATAAAAGGACAGCACGAAACACCTTATCAGCATAGCGGTTTTTGATTATCGATTCCGCTTTTCTTCCTGCCATGGCCTTTTTGGAAAGTGCTTTCTGGTTCTGGTCCATTACAAATCCTGTTCTAAGAATTAT
Organism: uncultured Brevinematales bacterium; assembly: GCA_964537555.1. Taxonomy (GTDB): domain Bacteria; phylum Spirochaetota; class Brevinematia; order Brevinematales; family CAYRWR01; genus CAYRWR01. The sequence goes on along the minus strand of CAZIAD010000004.1, from coordinate 61,543 downwards.
TCATTTAGTTTAATATAAAATGCAGGGTAGCACAATACTACCCTGCATCTTTTTTTAAAAATTAATTAAGGGCTTGTCCATCATAGGTCACAGATTTCAGTATGACTTCAGCCTTTTTAACTGCACCCTGAGGAATAGGGGCATAAAGTAATGACTCATTGATAGTCTGGCCTTCGTGAATGACCCAGTCCAGGAGATTGACCAGGGTCTGAGCATCTTCTTTTGTGCGATTATCATAATTCTGTTCCTGATAGAGCAGAAGCCAGGTAAAGGTAGATATAGGATAGCCCTGGGGAGCATCTGTGTCAGCCAGAGATACACGGGTATCGTCAGGCAGATTTCCGGATGCAGCCAGAGAGACGCTTTCGATAGAAGGCTTAATATAATTCCCGCTCTTATTCTTCAGGGTCGCAAAAGGCAGGTTATTTTGAATAGCATAGGAAAGCTCAACATAGCCAATAGAGCCCTCATTCTGGGAGATAGAAGAAGAGACTCCTTCGTTGCCTTTTCCGCCAATACCTACAGGCCATTTTACGCTCTTACCGGTTCCTACTTTATCTGCCCACTCTTTATTGGCTACGGTCAGGTAGTCTGTAAAGGCAAAGGTAGTACCGGATCCATCGGCACGATGCACCACGGTTATGGCTGTATCCGGTAATGTTAGTCCGGGATTCAAAGCAGCGATCTTAGGATCATTCCACTTTTTAATGTTACCCAAAAAGATCCCGGCTACGGTAAGCGCGTCCAGCTTTAATTCACCCTCAATAGGGGCATTATAAGCCAGCACTACAGCGCCCAGGGCAGTAGGAATGTGCAGCAGAGAAGCTCCTGCGTCCTTCATTTTCTTATCAGTCATAGGAGCATCAGAAGCACCAAAATCCACGGTCTTCTCGGTGATATACTTTACACCGGTACCGGAACCGACTGACTCATAATTGACTGTCACACCAGTCTTCTGCTTGTAGATGTCAAACATCTTGGCATAGAGGGGAGCTGGGAAGGATGCACCAGCCCCATTCAGTTTCTTGGAACTTCCACAGGCTCCCAGGCTCAGAGCCAAAGCAGCAGTCATACTTAAAACCAGTATCTTTTTCACGTTTACCTCCATAAGGTATATTATTTCTATTTATACTCTATTCTCAAACATCTAAAATAAAAACACCCGGGCGGGCTTTGCCGCCCGGAACACAAAAGGGTTGAGTGCATAGCCATAGTATTAAGGTCTTATTGAGGGGTAGTAGTAGTAGCCTCTTCTTTCTTCTGGTCAGAATAAGTGAATCCGAATGTGATCTCAGTCTGGAAGCCCAGTACGATCTCATTCAATCCTCCGTCCAGGGCCAGTTCAGCATAAGGCTTCAGGGCAAAGCCTTTTACAGGGCTCAGGTTAGCACCAATAGTGATAGCTTGTGTACTATTAGTGGATGTAGCATATTTATTGAAGAAGTTGACATAGATGCCAGACATTTTACTGAGCATATAGCCAGCTGTGATCTGAATATCAGATTCCAGGCTTCCCCCTTCGGGTAATGAGCCTACATATTCAGCCAGGAACCATAGCTTGTTTACAGTCAGATCGACATAGGCTGCCAGGGCATTATCCACAAAATTAGGAACGGGGACTAACTGAGTCTTTTCTGCCAGACGGAATGACAGTCCTATAGACAGCATTTCCATGGGGTTGATCACTACATTTGCTCCCAGGGCATAAGAGGCGGGTAATACTACGGTCTTATCATAACCTTCGCCATTGAGGAGCTGCAGGTTATACATGATCTTACCTCCGGCCAGCTTTCCTCCGATTCCGATACCGAAATCTGCTGAAGAAGATGCTTTTACTCTGTCAGCCAGAGCCTTTACAGGCAGGGGATATTCCCAGATAGGAGTGTATCCAAAATAGGTCTTCTGCAACCCGAAGGTCAGGACCAGGGGGCCTGCGATCTTCCAGTCTACATAGGCATACTTCCAGGGATTAGCGGCTTTGGCAAAGTCCAGGGTGACACGGCCTTTGAAATTATCAGACAGGCTCACTTTGAAAGTGTTATACAGACGTCCGATGGCAAATGCTCCGCTAGAATCATCCATGGCAAATGCATTGTCAAAAGAAGCACTGTAATCAATCCAGCTTAAGCTGGAGTACTTTACTTCCACTGCATGGGACAGTGAAACACCTAATACTAAAACCAGGGCAAGCATAAATCTTTTCATATATATCCTCCTAAAATTTTTTCTATGATAGAGAGTATCAATAAATTACGCAATAATTATAGATCAATAATATTAACTCAGATTAAGGATAATGTTAGTTTTTAGTTAATTTTTTTGACAGGGTATTTAGTGATCAGGCTGGTTACAATCACAATCAAATAAGTTCAAATGGAATATGAATAGTGAAGGTAGTTCCCTCGTGGAGTACACTACTGAACTGTATATCTCCCTGAAGCAGTTCCATGATGTGGCGGACTATAGACAATCCCAGCCCGGTGCCACCCTGGCGGCGGGATCGGGATTTATCCACTACGTAAAATCTCTCAAAGATCCTGCCTTGCTGATGCGCCGGTATACCAATGCCCGTATCTTTGAGTTGAATAGAGACAAACTTTTTCTCTCTTACTCCCAGTATACTTAAGCCGCCTTTTTCGGTGTACTTACAGGCATTATCGATGAGATTGATGAAGACCTGCTCCAGTTTATAGGGGTCAGAATGTACTATAAGATTATCTCCCAGTTCTACATCCAGGTAAAGATCTTTTTCTTCAAATTTCTGCTGAAATAATTGTACCATCCGTTCCATCAGACTCTTCAGATCCACCTTTTCCGTCTCAGGAAGCCGTCCTCCCTCCTCCAGGTGAGATAGCAAGAGGAGATCCTGAACGATCCTGCTTAAGCGGTTGGTATTTCTTTCGATGATCTGAAGATAATGGTCGTCTTCCGGGCTGGGATCATTTAATCTCAGAGTCTCTACAAAACCTTTGATCGAAGTCAAAGGGGTTTTTAATTCGTGCGATACACTGGAAATAAGATCCTTCTTCACCAACTGGGCTTTTCTGAACTCAGAGATATCGTTTAGTACTACTAATACCCGGTTACTGGACGCAACATACTGGCCGCTGAATACCACATCTTTTGCCAGGAGTGTGATCTCCTGCTGCAGGGGTTTATGGGTATTCTGAACTTCAGAGATCAGTTTATCCAGTCCCTGATCCCGTATCAGTTCCCAATAGTGGCGGCCTTCTACATCCTCTCGTCCCAGCCATTTCCTGAAGGTATCATTGGAAAACACGATCTTTTCATCTTTGTCTATGAGCCACAGAGACTCCTGTAATGAAGATATAATGGCTTGTAATTCCTCTTTTTCGGTGGATAATTGCTTAAACAGACTTTTATTTTTTTCCGAGATCTGGTTAAAACTGTCCGCCAATTCCATGTGCTCATCTGAACTGTTCAGATATACCCGCGCGTCCAGATTACCCGACGTCACTTCCCGGGCTACATTGACCAGGTCTTTAAGGGGGTTGACCATTCTGATAGAAAAAAAGATAAGCAATGCGGTGACTATCAGAAATACTATCAGACTAAACACCACTAATCTTCGATAGGATAGGTTAAAATCCCTGTATTCCCCATCCAGGATGCGGGTTATATAAAGAATGAGCGGTTTTCCATTAGATAGACGGATGGAAGTACCATATACAAATTGGATCTGCTTTTCAGAGTGAAAGATATTATAACTCTCCTGGGGAAATCCCTGCAGGACCAGAGTAGTATTTATGTTTTTTTGAATATTATTGGTGACTATCTTTTCCTGGTACCAGGAATAATAATCCTGTCCCCGCTTTTCCAGAACATCCAGTGTAATCCCCAATGTCTGGAGAGACTGATTACTAAAAGTACGACGCAGGCCCTGCACAATATCCTTATCCTGAGAAGCCTGATGAATGATATACTGTTCCCAGTTGCGCAGAGATTTGTATTCTGCCTGTACAAACTGATCAAAAGCCAGAATATGACTATATATCAGGACCAGACCCAGGGAAAAGAGGCTAAGTAAGAAATAGGGCATGAATAAGCGGAAAAAAACAGATCTTTTCATTTTTTAAGCTTGTACCCCACTCCCCTCACACTCTGGATAAGATCAGCATAATGCCCCAGCTTCTCCCTGAGATGACGGATATGTACATCTATGGTACGGTCTATCACTGCCTTATCCTCTCCCCATAAATGACTCAATATCTGATCCCGGCTAAATACCCAGCCCGGCCGTCCGGATAACAATTCCAGGATCTTAAACTCTGAACTGGTCAGGTCCAGTACAGAGCCCTCCAGTCTGACTTCATGGGCATCGATATCTATATCCATGTTTTCTCCGATGCTCCGTCTGGAAGTAGTCCGGTTGGGCAGGGTCTTTCTGCGCAGCACTGCCTTGACCCGGGCCAGTAGTTCTTTGGGGGAAAAAGGCTTGGTCATATAATCATCAGCTCCCAGCTCCAGGCCCAGAACCCGATCCAGTTCATCGCCTTTGGCAGTAAGCATGATGATGGCTATATCTGACAGATTCTCCTGATTCCGAATACGCTTGCAGACCTCCAGGCCATCTGTATCAGGCAGCATCAGGTCCAATACCAGCAGGTCAATAGCATTTTTTTCCAGGTAAGCAAACAATTCAGTGGGATGAAGGAATTCACTGACTTCATGATGAGCATTTTTCAGATGGAGTGATATCAACTCGACTATATCCGGTTCATCATCCAGGATAGCTATTTTACTCATAATGACTTCCCATGAGCGTATTATCAAAGAAATATATCTTAAAGCGATAGTTTTTTTTGTCAACCTCAGAATACGTAATAAAGTATAGGATTTTGACTTTAATAGCAGGCTTAGCTAAAATATATTAATATTTAAAAAGAGGCTCTAATGAAAAGACTGATATGCCTGCTCCTGTTTTTATTCCCTGTTCTGTCTGCCTACCCTATCTCTACCGGTATCTCTGTATTTTTGCCCAGTGAGGCTCCATTGAGTTTTGAAGAACATGTGAGCTACCGTCTATATCTGGACAAACTAAACCTCTACTCCATTCCCCTGTCGCTGATACACAATCAGGTCTACGGCCTGTCCCTGGAAGACAGGAGCCTGGCTACACAGGCCTGGTTCTATACCAGTTCATTAGAGCTGGAGGCCATGTTCGAAGCTCATATCCCGGTCAGGATCTTTCATCTGGCTCTTTTTGCCGGCCCTAGCATCACCTGGCATTACCTCAGGAAAGATATCACAGCTAATATACAATCAGATATTGCCAGCTCACAGGGATATGATGCGGTAAGCATCAATAGCTCATCCATAAGCGGGGGCTGGGGGCTGGGAGCTACAGCGGGCCTGGGATTTGGACTAAAGTTTAATAAATTTACCTGGCAGCTGGATATCGCCTACCACTGGTCCCGTTCTTCATTAGGATACACGGCAGACTACCACTATATCAATGGAGTGACCACTGGAAGTTCCTCTATCGATCTCAGTGATTCCGCACTTATCATGAAAGGCTTTAAGATCCGTTTCTCAGTGGATGTGCCCCTTATTTAGATTCATTTAATTGCAGAGAACGGTATTTTTCCACCAGTTTTTTGTAATATCCATCCAGTTTTTTACTTTCTATGCTATCCAGATCTATTTTATAGTTATCATCATCTAATATATCAGGCACAATCTCGACCTGGTATTGCCCGGGGCTGTCGGCTTTACGTTTTTGACTGATCCCCTTGGATTGCAGTGACTTCTTGGCTTTCAGAAGTTTCTCTTCCAGCTTTTTACTTTTCTCTAGCGTGGTCGCATTGACCTTATGGCTTTCCAGATCCTTGATGATATCATCCATCATCCCAAATGTTTCCTGGCCCTCGCTCAACAGCCCATCCTGACCCTGTTGCATGGCCTGTCCCAGATTATCCCGGATCTGAGACTGGAGTTTAGCCATCTGATCCATCATTTCTTTCATCTGGGGTGACATCCCCCCCTGCTGCTGCATCTGCTTCATAAGGTCCTGGAGGCTACTGCTCATCCGGGATTGCATCTGCATCAGCTGATCCATGGATAGTGACATCTGAGGCTGAGACTGCTGCCCATTTTGAGACTTTTGCATGGCATCTTTCAGGGCCTGGTTAAGCTGCAGGACTTTGTAAAACAGCTGTGAGACATGATTGGCACTATGAGTCAGGCCCAGAGCTACCTCATTCATACGGTTATCCCTTAATGAATCTGATATCATCTCCAGGATCTCCAGGTTACGCCCTACCAGCTCCTCCAGGGCTTTGAGTGACTGAGGGTCTGAAAAGAGCAGGCCCGACACAGCGTCTTCCAGACGCTGTCTACTGTCCTTCATAGAGACAATAAGCGCATTAACATTCTGGACGATCTCAGCCAGGACCCGGGGATCATAATGTCCGGCCTGGCCCGGATCAAGAGCCCTGGCCTGATCCAGTATGATCTGGTCCAGAAAGAGCTCATGTAGTATCCTTTCCAGTTCCTGCTGCCGTTTTTCATTTCTGTCCTGGCCTGCTTTGTGCAGCTTCTCCTGGACCTGCCGGGCCAGTTCCTGCATGAGCTTATCTGACTGATCATAGGACCGGCTCTGAGCAGGGTCGATCTTCTCAGATTCCCGCTGCAGGGCCTGGATCTTATCTTTCATATCAGGAAAGGCGAGCTTTTCAAAATCTTTCATGCCCTTCTGGTAATTTTCCATTTTGCGCTTAAAGTCCTGTGTATCACCGGACTGTTTTAATTGTTCATAATCCTGCCTCAGCAGTTCGAACTGTTGTGCCAGGTCAGTATATTTTTTATAAAACTCCAGATTATCCAGCATGGCTTCAAATTCCCGGAGCAATTCATCCATGGATCTGGTGCTTTTTTCCATCTCTGCTGCCTGGGGAGGACTACCCTGCATCCACTTCTGCATATCCTGCAGGGTCTCAGAATACTGCTTTAGCTTACGGGTGATCTCTTCCATACGCTTCAGGCTATCCCGCACTTCCTGAGCCTGATCCGGTGCTGCCTGGGCTACAGTCATTTCTTTTACATCTTCAGCCATCTCCCGGGTCTGACGTTCTATTTCTTTAGCTTTCTGTTCGGCCCCGCTCAGATTGTCATGTTTTACATCTTCTTTAAGCCTTTTTATTTCATCCTGAACAGTGGCTGTGGTCTTTTCCAGTTTTTTCTGAAGCTGCTCCCTCTGCTCCTGGAGCTGCCAGATGTCAGGAGATATAATATTAAATCCCACAGTAGCGGAGAGTTTTCCCAGAGAGTCGCGGGCCCAGATCCTGACCGAAGCCACATCCCCCGGTAACATCTCCAGCTCGGAATATTTCAGCTCCAGTTCTTCCCTGATAAAACGCAGATGCGATATGGTCTTAGTGTAATTCTGTTCCTGTTTAAAGCTCAGTTCAGGATCTTTATTGGTGATGATCACAGTCCAGGCCAGCTGCTGAATGCCCTGCTCATCCTCAGCTTCCACCAGGGCCTGCACTCTCCACTGATAATGACGTAATACCACATCTTCTCCGGGGAACAACAGACGGATACGGGGACTCTGATTAGGCAGGACCTGTATCTTAAAGGGAGCACTGCTGTAGTGCAGGTCATGCTCACCCTCTACTTCGAGGCGAAGCTCCCGGCTGCGGTAGACCGAAAAAGCCAGCTTAAACTCCCGGCTGTCCAGGCTAGTGTCAACTGCTATACCGGGAAGGCTTACATTAGATATACTGTAATTCATTTTACCCTGTACTGTGATACGGGCCCCGGCCCAGACTTCCAGATCCTGGAGTCCAAAATATTCCTCAGTACTAAAGGGATAGCGTATGGTGACAGATATATCCCCCGGAAGAAAGCTGCGCAGCTGTTCTATCTTCCCCTGATAAAGGATACGGGTGAGCCCTTTTCTGTGAGCCCTGATACTAAGAGCCAGACTATCCCGGCTGGTCCATTTCTCTCCTATGATATATAGGTGATTACTGGAGCTCAGGATATCAGAATCCACCTGTACTTCCAGGCCCGAAAAGCGGGAAGACAGCTCTGTCAGGTCCAAAGTCCAGGCTTCATTTTCCCGGTAAAACTCCGGCATATCCAGGAGACATTCGCCCTGCAGAAACTGCTTAATGTTCTGAATCTCCTCTATAAAGGGGGGCAGAGCCATTCCACCCAGGCTCAGGACCACTACCAGGGATACCAGCAGGGATATGAGAGCCCGTAAAGCACTTCGTTTCAGCTCTGATGACCAATCCGGATAGGTAGTTTGATTTTCCATGAGATGGATATTTTGTGTGAGCAGATCAGGATGCAACCCGCTCTGATCCAACTCTAGGGCCGAATCCAGGACCAGGCGTCTGCGCCCGAACAGGCGAAGCTCTGACTCCCGGACCAGGTCCCGGGCCTTAGTGTGATACGACACAGCAATGTGCCTCATCAGCCAAGCCATCATTATCAGCAACGCCAGGCCCAGTCCTATCTGAAGGAAGAGTGAGCCCAGAAAAGTAAAACATATAATCAGGACAGTAAATAGTGACAATAACAGGCAAGAGGCCTTCATCCAGGCCAGCCTTTTCAGATGAAGCTGATATTTATAGATCTGATCGAGCATATTTAACCTCTCTAAATGATAAGTTAAAAGCGCAAAAATGACAAAAGCGCCGGGGTGTTTTATAATAAAGACAGCACAAGGAGGCTGATCATGACACTACTGGAAGGCAAGACCCTTTCCCGCATAGAGAAAGATAAGATAAAAGAAGAGACTCAGGCTCTGTCCTACCAGCCCGGACTGACTGTAGTCCTGGTGGGAGATGACCCTGCTTCCCAAAGTTATGTCAGAGGAAAAGAGAAAAGTGCAAAGGAAGCCGGCTTTAAAAGTGAAGTGATACGGCTCCCTGAAGCAACCTCTCAGGAAGAACTCCTGAAGCTGATAGAAAGGCTTAATGCCGACGCCTCGGTACATGGTATTCTGGTACAGTCCCCTGTACCGGGTCACATAGATGAAAATGTGGTCATTAATACTATCCATCCTGACAAGGATGTTGACTGTTTTCACCCCCGGAATTTCGGGCTGCTCTTTGCGGGCCAGCCCCTGGTACTGCCCTGCACCCCTATGGGTATCATTCGTATGCTGGATCATTACCAGATCCCTATAGAGGGTAAAAAAGCGGTGGTGATAGGCCGCAGCAATATAGTAGGGAAACCCATAGCTATGCTTCTGTTGCAGCGACATGCCACAGTCACGATAGCTCACAGCCGGACCCGGGACCTGGCCCAACTGGCCTCACAGGCAGATATACTGGTAGCAGCTATAGGTAAACCTCTCATGATAGGACCTGATATGATAAAGCCCGGGGCTGTGGTCATCGATGTAGGGATCAACCGCATAGAGGACCCGGGCTCTGAAAAAGGCTACCGCCTGGTGGGTGATGTAGATTTTGATGCGGTGAAAGATAAATGTTCCGCCATTACTCCCGTCCCCGGAGGAGTGGGAGCGATGACTATCGCCATGCTCCTGCGTAATACCCTGCAAATGGCTGCCCTGCAGCAGAAAAGCTGATGTCAGGCACACTCTATGTAGTAGGCACCCCTATTGGTAACCTGGAAGACATCACTCTCCGGGCTCTGGAGACCCTGAAATCTGTGGACATCATCGCCTGCGAAAACCGTAACCATCATCTTAAACTGCTCAGTCATTTTAATATTAAAAAAAGACTGATAGAAGTATCTCCGGCCAATGAAAAAAACTCTGCCCCCGGTATCATCAAGCTCCTGGACGAGGGCCACAATATCGCCCTGGTCAGCGATGCCGGCACCCCCGGAATATCTGATCCCGGCCAGATGGTAGTATCAGCCGTGAGTGAGACAGAGCATGCCGTGATCCCTGTTCCCGGAGTATCAGCCCTGGCCACTCTATTCTCTATATCCGGGATGTCGGGCAAACGTATACTCTTCCTGGGATTCCTGTCCAAAAAACCGGGAAAGCTGGAAAAGGAACTGGAACGTTATAAGGACAGCGAGACCACTGTCATACTCTATGCCTCACCCTATCAGATAAAAAAAGTCCTGGAGAGTATTAATAAGATTCTGGGTAATGTCGAAATATTAATTGGAAGAGAAATGACAAAGGTACATGAACAGTACATGAGAGGTACCGCACAGGAACTTCTTGAGCATGACTTTCCTGAAAAGGGAGAATTCAGCCTGGCTCTTTCTCTGGGAAAAAGTCTCAAAAAATAATTGGTCTTTTTCCGTAAAAGGATTTATAATAAATCGAAGTGAAGACTGAATTAAAAAAAACAATTTGAAGATATTAAGATAGTCGGACAGAGCACCGATAATATATGTATGAAATAAAGGAGGGTTTCCATGGACATTAGAGGAATAAACGGAATCAACCCTATTGACAATAACAGCAAGATCAACAAAGCGACACCCAAGGTCGATAAGAAAGATAGCGGTGCAGATAATGTACAGATATCTTCTGAGGCCCGTCAGCTGGCTGAAGAGCAAAAGATCCAGGCTGCACTGAAAAACGCTCCCGACATCCGTGAGGACAGAATAGCGGAAGTCAAAGCAAAAATGGAACAGGGAGCCTATGATGACCCCAAAGTCATGGAAAATGTAGCTGAAAAGCTCATGAAGGTCCTGGGCCTGTAAAATCGCGGGAATCTCTATTAATCATAGAGGGCCATGCATCAATGCATGGCCCTTTTTTATTTATAAAGTATCTTTTAATTAATCAAAGAACTCAGAAACTGCTCAAAGCGCCTCTGGTCATCCGGGTGTATGGATGTGAAATGGATAGCAGCAAATTGCCTCCCATTTGAAACAGATTCCCTCATGACCTCACCTTCGCAGCGTATAGCCACCTCTTTATCTGTACCCTTGTCCAGTAGCAGCATCATATAGACCTGGCTGGGAATATCCACCTGCTCATCGAGCTCACAATATACACCCCTCATACTGATATTGATACCCCGGGCATGGACATAAGTCTCCCTGTCCATATCGATCCGGATGAGCTGATCTATGGTATAACGGGTCGAACTTCTTTTTTCGGGACCGCTGACATTCTTTTTCATAATTGCTCCTACAGAGTTCCGGCTCAGATTCGCACTACTCGCAGGGATTAGCTGGAGCCTGGTCTTTTTCAGCATACTCAAACATACGGTCTATACAGATACGGGACTGTCTGATGACCTCATCATCCAGGATGACCTCATCTTTTGCTTGAGGGGTTTCCAGTACCCTTAGTATACCCTCCAGGCTGTTAGACTTCATATACTTACACATCTGGCAGGTACCGATAAAGCGTTTGTCAGGGTTTTCCACCTGGAGCCTGGCTCCCAGTCCGCATTCTGTGAGGAGAAGAAAATCCTGTGAATCAGAGGCCTTGATATAGTCCATCATTTGTCCGGTGGCCCCTACATAATCAGAATGGGCTATGATCTCGGTTTTACACTCAGGGTGAGACACTACTTTAAGGCCGGGATATTCCAGGCGGTAATATTCTATGAGATCAGGGCTATATTCTTCATGTACATAGCAGGTGCCATTCCACAAAATGATCTCTTTTTCTACCCCCCGTTTTTTCATCTCTTCGATGACATTTTTGCCCATCAGCATATCAGGCAGAAACACTATCTTGTCTGAGGGATAGTGTTCTACTATATTATAGACATTAGAGGAGGTCACACAGACATCACACTGGGCCTTGACCTCAGCGGTGGTATTGATATAGCAGATAAAGGTATGATCAGGGTACTGCTGGCGAAGGGCAGCCACATCGGGACCGGTAATAGAGTCAGCCAGACTGCAGCCCGGATCGTCTCCCGGAATGAGTACTGTCTTTCCCGGATTAAGGATCTTGGCAGTCTCCCCCATGAACTTAACAGCGGCAAAGATAATGATATCAGCCTCACTCTCCAGGGCATTCTTAGATAATCCATAGGAGTCTCCCCGGAAGTCTGCTACCCCGTACACTATCTCGGGTGCCACATAGGAGTGAGCCAGAATGATGGCGTTTTTCTCTTTCTTGAGAGTATTGATCCTGTTCACCAGGGGAAGGATCTCTTCGCACTTTTCCCTGGTAAAAATACAGGTATGGGTAGACAGTTTTACGTCCTTGAGACGATTATGTAATTCATCTACAGTGATATTCATGTATACATCCTCTGGATTACTGTACATAATTTAAGTTATTTGACGGGGTATGTCAAGAGAGCTATTCCTGATAATTCAGGACTAAATTTCGAATACTACCCAGCCACAAAATCCCTGTATGAATAGATGGGTATAAGCGACAGGAATATGAAAATTTTTGCTTTCTCTGTTCCGGTGTTTTACAATCTGGCAATAAGGTCTGTTTTTCTGAAAAAAGGGGCTTAGGCTATGAAACAATGTATATTTATCATTGTGTTATTAAGCTGCATCAATTACGGATGGAGTGAGGATAGTGCCTGGAGTACACCCGATAGCTTTGAGGTGGTGCGCCTGGGCCTCCGTGACCAGATCTATCTGACAGGCCCGGGGAAAATACGGATGGAATACCATGCCGGATTACTCAATGAGGAGCAGCGCTGGGAGCTATACCGTCTTTACTCTCATGAGGAAGCATCAGGCCATAATCCTGGAGTGATCATTATTCCGGGATACATCAGCTTTGTCCAGAAAGATTATGCGGGAGGGCTGCTGTCCTGTGCTCTATTCGGGACAGGGGTATATCTGTGGATACGGGGATTCCGGGAGCTGTCAGACCCCCTCACCGACGGTTCAGGCCATCTCTTAGGGGGTGTGGCCCTTATAGTGGGCTATATAGCAAACAATGTGGTCTCTCCCCTGGTATACGGCAGGGTCCACAACCGTAAATTAAAAGAAATGCTATGGATTGAACCTGAAGGGTACTCTGGAATATCACTGGGATTACGATTCGGCTTTTAATACATCTGTTCTGATTACCCTTCATCTACCTGAGAGTGTGTTATGAAGCAGAAAAAAGAGGGACAGGGAATCTGGCCTGGAAGAATTGGGCAGATCGATCTATCCGGGGGGCTCCACTCCCCCATCCCAGGTGTAAAACAGATGTTGCCAGGATAAATCTAATATAGCATTGAAAGAAATCTGAAAAGTATAAAAATCTATCAGGAGAGCATTTAAATGAACATAAGATACCGCCCTCTGCTCCAGTCTCTGGAGAATAGCCCCCTTATTATCCGGGATTATGTGTCCCAGATCCCGGAGTCAGACCTGGATATTAAACGCGGCCCCGACTGCTGGACTCTGAGAGAACACATCGTGCACCTGGAATATGTACAGGACATCATGTACCAGCGCATAGAGACCATTAAAAATGAAGAAAAACCGGTTATCAGGCCCTACTTTCCGGAACAGGACCGGCTGGACACATCAAAAACCCCGGACATAGATATTACCTTGCAGTCCTTCATTGATAAACGGAACCGGCAGATCACCCTGATCCATAGTCTCAGTGAGAAAGACTGGCTCAAGGAAGCCCGTCACGACGAGTACCGGCGCTATACTATCCCCCTCTTTCTGCATCATATCCTGTGGCATGACCAGTGGCATATGTACCGTCTGGAAGAGCTGTGGCTGACCCGGGATGAATTTTTCCGGGGATAAAAGCAGGCCCTCACCTGAAATTCAAGCTCTCACATTTATCTCTTAGGAAGGCTTTAATATTTATATAAAATAAGTTTTATGGTATAATGACTGAGAAGAAGGAGGAAATATGAAAAAAATATTTTTATGGGCAATACTCATTCTGCTCAACATGGGGATTAATTCATGTTCCTTTTTCCCGGGATATTTTCAGTCCTGGTATAACGCGAGTGCCGCATCCGGAGAATGGGAAGACCTGGGCTTTCAAAAACCCGAGTCTATTTACTATAAATTTGAAGTGTCCTTACAGGATAATGGAGATATAATACTGGGTCATATTAATGCTGTTCAATCCGGCGTCTTTGTCAGCACCTACAAAGGAAACAACTGGTCCTATCTAGGGGTCCCATATCCCTCTCCCACCTTCCTGGCACTGGGGCTTTCAGTGGGATACGATGGAGATCAGCCGGTAGTAGTGTCAAAATATGAAGTGCCCGAACCTATCTACGTGCACCGCTGGGACCAGGGCCTGCCGGGATGGGCCCAGGAATACGGGGGGGCTAGCGGATATTGGGAAAATGTGAAGCTGGTACAGACCGAAACGGGCCTGGGATTAGTGGTCTCATCCAACTCCGCAGGCTCGGAGATGTGGTATTACCCTCAATATAATAGTGCAGTCCATGATACCACTACTACCACTATCATTTATCAAAAATTAGCCGTAAATCATAACAAAGATTATCCCGGAAGCGGGGGTATAGGAGTGGCCCTGATAGACAGTTCCTCTGTGGAATTATACACCAATGTGTTTACCATGTGGGGATCTCTATATACTGCCAATCCTCCCACTTCTACTCCTGAAACCACGGATTCAAAATATATCGCCTCTTCCAATGGATTCTGGACCAATTATATCTCCTACATAGAAAATGCCATGATGTATCCCGAGATCCTCAGGATCTGGAATGATACCCTTTTTACTACCACCCAACAAGTGGTCCACTCATTCTTCGGTAAGACCAGTGTCTCTTATATGAGTATGGATTATGATTTCGGCAGGGACCGTATATATGTAGCCATGTCCTCCTATAACCTGACCAACTCACAGGAACTGGTCGAAGTATTTATGGTAGATGATAAACAGGTGACCACTGTCCGTCAGTTAGGACCTGGAATAGTGGTGCCCAGCCTGGTCACAGGCCTGCAATTAAAAGCAGTGAACGGAGTGGTGGTGCTCGTCATCCAGGATGATACTGGTAATCTGAGCATATATAGAAATCATGATAATTTTTAGATGACTACCTTTGGATGCCCCGATAAACCATAAGAAGGGATACTTACTATAGAATAAATCAGCTCAGAAAAGCATGACAATATTTAATATTTTGTAAAAAATGAAGTATAATCATTAAAAAATATGGAGGTGAAATTATGACAGTAGTACTTTCTATCCTGTTATTTGGAATTATCGGCCTGGCTGTATGGGCCAGCTCTGATCTCCCTTTAATCAACCGGGAGATCGCAATCAATACCCGCAAGACCGAGGGAGGACCTGAATATAAAATGGTTCAGATCCTGTCTATTATTATCAAGGTTTTCGCTGTACTGTTTTGGATCGCGGGGATTATTGGGGCTGTTGCCGGCGGAAAAATCTTTGAATCTTTTTTCTAAAACAAAATAGTAAACAGGAAAGTCCCGCGTGATCACTCACCCGGGACTTTTTTTTACCACAAAACCATCAGCTTAGAGGTGCCGGAGGCATTCCAGAGAGGCAGCTGAATATGTCGGAAGGAGAGGTCAGGAAGAACAAAGTAAATAAATGGTCTCACCCCTGCCTCCGGGTGGAAGGCAGAATGAGTCCAGAGTCAAAAGTGTGAAAGCGGAAAGACAGGGAAAAGCCGTCTGATAACCGGGAGTGATGCTGCCCAGGTGCCTGTCTTACCCATTATAAAAAGTGAATACCATGCCTTTACTTCAAGGTGCTGAATGCCGGGATTTTCACCTACTTGCTATCCTGCCTCCTCTTTGACTTTCCCGTATGTAGTCTTTATAATATGGTTGAAATCTAAGGGGCGGACATGAAAAGAGCGATTTTAGTACTGGATAACGGAGAAGTTTTCGAGGGACAGGCCCTGGGATATGAGGGCGAGACCACCGGAGAAGTGGTGTTTAACACCTCCATGACCGGTTACCAGGAGATCCTCACCGATCCCAGCTATGCCGGGCAGATGGTGACCATGACCTATACCGAGATCGGCAACTACGGTACTAACTCCGAAGACGTGGAGTCGGAAAAAATACAGGCTGCCGGGTTTATCGTACGTAATGCTTCCGGTATCGCCTCCAACTACCGCAGTGAAAAAGACCTGGATACTTATCTCAAAGAGAATAAGATCGTAGCCATACAGGGTATCGATACCCGCAAGCTGACCCGTATCCTGCGTATCTCCGGATCCATGAACGGCATCATCTCCCATAAAGACTTTGACATCGCCTCGCTGAAGAAAAAGCTGGCCGCCACTCCCTCTATGGAAGGCCTGGACCTGGTCCAGAAAGTGACTATCGATAAAGAGATCCGCTACAATGAACATAAAGCGGGACGGCCTCATGTGGTGGCTATCCACACCGGGGTCAAGCTCAACATCCTCAGACTGATCGCGGCCCGGGATATCAATATCACCCTGGTCCCGGCAAAATGGACCAGCGAGCAGATCCTGGCCCTCCATCCCGACGGTGTCTTCCTGGCTAACGGCCCCGGCGACCCTGCCGCGGTGAAGTACACCATCCAGGCCATCAAGGGCCTCCTGGGACAGAAACCCCTGTTCGGCATCTGCCTGGGCCACCAGCTCCTGGCACACGCCCTGGGCGCCCGCACCTACAAGCTGAAGTTCGGCCACCGGGGAGGCAACCAGCCCGTGAAGAACCTGCGTACCGGCTCAGTGGAGATCACCGCTCAGAACCACGGATTCGCGGTAGATGAGAAGACCCTGCCCCCTGAGGTAGAGGTGTCCCACATCAATCTCAACGACCAGACTGTAGAAGGTATCCGCCATAAGACCCTGCCGGTGTTCAGCGTGCAGTATCACCCTGAAGCCAGCCCGGGGCCTCACGACTCCTTCTATCTCTTTGATGAGTTTGTAGCATTATTCAAGTCCTGATGCGGAGAATCATCCTCGCATTACTGTGCCTGCTCCCCCTGTCTGTCCATGCCCGGTATAAACGGGTGATTAGCCTGGCTCCCAGTCTCACCGAGATCGTGTATTATATCGGTGCCCAGGGCCAGCTCATCGCTAATACCCGCTACTGTGACTATCCCGCGGAGGCCATGAATAAAGAAAAAATAGGAGGACTCCAGGATATCAACATCGAAAAGATCCTCCATCTCAAGCCCGACCTGGTGCTGGCCTCCTGGTCCGGAAACTCCCGGCAGACCGCCGAGACCCTGGAACGCCTGGGTATAAAGGTAGTCCTCTTTGAAGAAAAACAGGTAAGCGACATCAAAGCTAATATCGTGAAGATGGGGCTACTCCTGGGCCGGGATACCCGTCTCATGGAAAAAGCTCTGGATAAAAAGATTCACTCCCTTAAAAAACACAAGACCCGGCCTAGCTGCCTGGTCCTGCTGTCTATAGAGCCGCTATTCAGTGTATCCACTCATTCCTTTCTGGGTGACGCGGTACGTACTGCGGGCTATGATAATGTGATCACCATCAGTACGCCCTACCCCCAGATCAGCCAGGAAAACCTGGCCCGCTATAATCCCCAGGTGATCATACTGACTGAAGATATGAGGGTCCAGCTCCCTCAGCTGCAGAAGATACTGAAGCGCATGGGGCTCTCTCCCCGCATCCTGTGGGTGGATGCAGCTGCTCTGAGCCGGCCCGGGCCTCGGCTCTATGATGCTATCCGAGAGCTGAATGCACAGGTGGAGTGAGATATGGAAGACTGGATGAATGTAAGTGTGATAAACAGTATAAAGAATTACAGCCGTGAATACAAACATGAACTGCTGCTGCCTACTGTCCGCACCTTAGAAATCTCTACCCGAAAGGTGCTGGGTATGCAGAAAATCTACCATCTTTGTCTGGATATAAGATATAATAAATCCTTTATTAACAAGGATCCACACTAAATCTTCTCTGGCATCCCATTCAATGGATTAAACGAGACCCAGTCTCCTCTATCCAGGCTCCTTGCAGAACGACTACAGTGAGCCACCAGACAGGTGGGAGCTGCTGTAGTTTTTAAGTGAGGGACGACCCTGCTGAAATTCAGATCCCCAGCTTTAATAGTCTCAGAGGATTTAGCTTCGATCAGAGTCAGTTTCAGCCCTTTTTCAATGACAAAGTCAATCTCTACTCCTTTCTGATCCCTGTAGAAAAAAAGTGTGTCTCCGGGACGAAGATCGTAGTTTTTCATAAGCTCCATCATAACCATGTTTTCCCAGAGGCTACCCTGGTAGAGGTGACTGTCCCAGTCTGCCTGTCCCTGAATGCCCAGCAGATAGGCCGCCAGTCCATGATCGGCAAAATAAAGTTTAGGGGACTTAACCAGTCTTTTACCTATATTGGCATAATAGGGAGGCAAGAGATAGATAAGACCGCTTACCTGCAGGGCGTGTACCCAATGTCGGATCGTCACATCCGATACCCCCACATCCCGGGCAATATCCACATAATTCAGGAGCTGTCCAATACGTACGGCCAGGATTCGGAAAAATTTTCTGAAATCACTGAGATTCTTTACATCTATGATGCTTTTCAGATCCCTCTCTATGTAGGTGCGTAAATACCCTTCAAAAAACACATTAATATCCAATTGGGGATTACTCCATATTTCCGGGTAACCTCCTTTCCAGAGGTAGTCCGACTGATGCTCTGTCGAAATACTACTCTTGTGCAGCTCTCTGACACCCAGTGTCTCCAGATGCAATAGTGCCACTCTTCCGGCCAGACTCTCACTTATATGTTCTGCCAATTCAAACTGCTGACTACCCGTCAATATCCATTTACCGTAGTTTTCACGATCCTGGTCGACTCTGATCTTAAGCTCCCGAAACAGCCCCGGTACATACTGGATCTCATCCAGTATGGTCTGACCCTGAAAGGCATCCAGAAAACGACCAGGGGCCTCACGAGCCGCATCCATCTCCTGTAAATTATCGAAGGAGACATATTCTGCCTGTGGAAATATTTTCTTTAGCAGGGAGCTTTTCCCGGTCTGCCTCACTCCGGTTAAGAGTATAACCGGCCGGGAAAGGGCTGTCTTCACTAGTGTTTCACTTAGTCTCCGTTCTATCCACATATTTTACTCTTTTTTTTAAAATATTTCCCTATTTTAAATCGAGAATATTCTAATGTCAAGTTAGAAATATTCTAAGTGCTACTTCGAGATTTCTCCACTGATATCCAGGCCCAGTTCACGCTCTATGCGGAGATATATCTCAAAGATAGTCAGGTATTCCAGCTCCCCCAGGGTATCCCAGACCTTAAGCTCCCTTAGTACGTCGTCTTTCCTCTCTCCATAGTGAGCAGCAATATACTCCAGTCCCAGGCTGGGAGGCCGGTAGGCACTGAGATAGCGTTTGTCTTCCCGGGGATCTGGGTTCATACTCTCTCTCCCTGTTGCAGTTTAATGTTTATCATTCATAAGGGCTTTCCACAGGCTCCAGAAATGCCCCGAAAACCCAGGCGGTGGATCTTTTATCCTCAGGGTCATACTGGACCAGGTACCAGTAAAACAGGCCGAAAGGCTGTATAGACTGATACTCCCCTTTTTTCAGGACTTTTACCTTTTCGCCCATGTTATATCCGTAGTTTACTACACAACAGAGGATTTTTCTATAAAATACCCGGAAAAATCCGCTTCTTCTTGAAAAAAGTCATATCCCTATGCTATACTGGACCAGGAGAGAAAAATGAATGAAATAGACCTCAATCCCCAGACGCAGAAAATCATCGATAATTATCTTTATAAAAAATGGCTTAACGCCAATCTCTCCCTACTGGGAATCCTCATATTTCTCCTGGGAATGGAGACAGGGATACTATTACTCTGGCTGAGCATCCGGGATAGAGCCATAGAATTCCATGAGACCAATACTATGATATCACTCTCGGGGCTGGCCCTATTCTTAGTGGTGTTCCTGGGATATATACTGATAGTGCAGATCAAAGAATGGAAGAACATCAATGGTGCTAAAATCCTGAGCAGGAAAACAGTACGGGGCACCCCCTCCCATAGACCCGGTAACAGATACACCCGGGAGATATACCGGGTGGCAGACACAGAGCTCACCCTGCTGCCCCCGCTCAAAGAAGAATTCCTCAAACTCTGGCTGAAACACATGAACTGGGGAATCACAATAAGCCAGGATCTTCTAAACGCCATGGAAGATAAAAAAAAGACGGACAGGGAATTGCTAAAAAGGAATACTAACACATCTAATGACCCGGACTCCCCTACTGAATCGAAACCTGTCAATGAAAAACCTCCTGCTCCCCTGGAAGTAACATACCTGGAAATAGGAAAGGAAATCTCCGGAGTAAAAAATGTGTTTCAGAATATTGTGATCTCTATTAATGATAAATATATTTTACATTAATTCGACGCTTTTTATTGACCCTTTTCAGGTATGAATTATAATAGATTCAGGAGTCAGCCATGGAAGAATTCACGATTCGTATTACTATCAATGCCACACCCGCTGAACTGTATAATATCTGGATGGATAGTGACAGACATGCCACTCTCATAGGCAGTACAGCCCGTATTGAACCTATGGCAGGAGGCACATTCAGTATGTGGGATGACTATATCACCGGGACTCACCTGGACCTCATCCCTCATCATAAGATCATACAGCGATGGCGTACTACTGACTTTCCCCCAGATGCTCCTGACTCTATACTTACTGTCAGCTTCCAGGATATGAATAACCAGACCCTTGTGGTGCTGCATCATCATGATATTCCGGATGGCCAGGCTCAGGATTATAAAGAAGGCTGGGAGCAGTATTATCTGCAGCCTCTTAACGCGATGTTTCAGGAAAAAAATGGACTCTAAGACTATTTAAATACACGCTAATATGAGCTGCTGAATTATTGCCATAAATAACGCTGTCATGTTATAAATAATATAACGCTTTTCAGGACAGGAGAGATATATGGCACAGACCATACTGCATGTGTTGATACTGCTGGCGGGATTCGTCCCACTGATCGCAGGGGCCACCTACCTGGTCAATGGAGCCAGCTCCATTGCCAAACGACTGGGGATCCCGGCTATCGTGATAGGGCTGACCATAGTGGCCTTCGGCACTTCTGCCCCGGAACTGCTGGTCAATACCCTGGCTTCCGCCCGGGGAAATGCGGATATCCCCCTGGGTAATATCCTGGGCAGTAATATCTTCAACATATTACTCATTCTGGGCCTGACCAGCATCATCACACCTCTGGCGGTGAAGACCAACACCACCTGGAGTGAGATCCCTCTGGCCATCCTGTCTGCTGTCACCCTGTTTGTGCTATCCAAAGACCGCTGGCTGGACTCAGGGGCTGTGGACATCATCTCCCGCAGTGAAGGCATTCTACTGCTGCTGTTCTTTCTGATATTTCTGGCCTATAACATCCACCTCACTAAAAGCTCGGGGGCTCCTGAAGAATGGGACAGCCCGGATTATGCCACCGGTTGGGCTATTCTGGCCATAATAGGCGGCATTACCGGACTGGCTCTGGGAGGACATCTCATCGTGACTTATGCCGTAAAGGTAGCTCAGGCCCTCCATATCTCGGAACGGGTCATCAGCCTCACTATTATCAGTATAGGAACCTCTCTGCCCGAACTGGCCACCTCTCTGGTAGCAGCCCGCAAGAAAAATGTGGATATTGCCATAGGAAATGTGGTAGGCAGCAATATCTTTAATGTCTTCCTCATACTGGGGGTCTCAGCAGTGATCTCACCCCTGGCCATCAGTGCCTCTACCCAGGTGGATATACTGGTCAATATCGGAGCCTCCGTTTTATTGTTTCTCTTTATCTTTACCGGAAAGGGACGTCAGCTGGAGCGGTGGGAAGGCATCCTGTTTCTCCTGGCATACGCAGGATACATGGTATATCTGTTTATTTAGCTTACAATAACAAGCACAAGGAATCCCACCTATGACAGATCACCGGCTCTACGGCACCTCCCCCTATAAGCTGGTCCTGGTGCATGGAGGCCCCGGCGCACCCGGTACTCTGGCTCCCCTGGCCCGGGAGCTCAGTCCAGACACAGGAGTGATCGAGGCTCTCCAGACAGCCACTACTCTCCAGGGCCAGATCGAGGAGCTGCACCGGGTCATCAGGGAACATGGCAGCTCTCCGGTCACACTCCTGGGACACTCCTGGGGTGCCTGGTTGGCCCTGCTCACTGCCCGGCACTATCCCGGGGAAATAGAGAAAGTCATCATCGTAGGAGCCGGGCCCCTGGAAGATAAGTATCTATCTCTATTGACCCGGGCCCGGATGGAACGCCTCGACCGGGCTGGAGGGGCCCGTTTTGAGTCACTGCTGGAGCTGCTTCAAAGGGCTGACACCGAAATCGACCCCCTCCTGGATGAACTGGATGCCTTTCTGTTTGTCACGGATAATTACCAGCCGGTGGTGGATAGTCCCGCACAGATCGAGCATATCCCCACCCCTGTCTCTCTGTACCAGGGAGTGTGGCAGGAAGCCGCCTCGATGCGTAGCAAAGATGAACTACTAAGTAGGATATCAGGCTTAAAAGTACCGGTTATTGCCCTGCATGGACGGCATGACCCTCATCCTCTGGAGGGGGTTAGTGAGCCTTTGCATAGAGTATTGAGAGACTTCAAGATGATAGCCCTGGAGAATTGCGGGCATAATCCCTGGCTGGAGAAAGAGGCCAGACAGGATTTTTACCAGCATATCAGACAAATCCTTACTTCAATGAATTGACAGCCCTGATTGTTCCATTTAATATATTTGCATCAGTGAGAGTTTTAAAAGGAGCCACCCATGATAGATAAATGCCTCAACTGCGGATCGGAAAATCTGGAGAGTGGCCAGCTTATGTCCCGCAGTGCTATCACTTACATATCTGCCCAGGATGCGGGCAGTATCTTCCGAAAGGACCAGGATGTGACCTGTTTCCGCTGTATTAACTGCGGCCTCATTATGCCTTTTGTGTGGAAAGATATTTCATAAAGGAAAAAAAATGATACAATTCACCCAGACCCTAAGCGAACAGGATTACCGCCTGGCCCTTAGGGAATACTATTCTCACTACTGGCTTTACACTTTACTCTTACTCCTGGGCATTCCGGGACTAGGGATCGGTGTTTTTTTACTGTTTACCCCATCCTGGATGTATAGTGTGGGAATCATCCTCTTATCTCTGTTATTCATATTTATGAAGCGGCTGCAGGAACAAAAAACGATCAGATTATTACAAAAAAGCCCTCACTCCTTTCAAGCCCAGCACATAATGATCACTGATGCAGGCTATCTGGATATCCGTATTGGAGAAGACTTCAGCCATAGAGATCTAAAGCATTTTCACCAGGCCCTGGACAGTGAACACTACCTGCTCCTCTTTCCCCAGGCCCGGCTCTTTCATATCCTGAAGAAAGAACACCTCAGCCTGGAGCAGTACCATAAGCTGGAAGATATCATTTTTCACAATATAAAAAACCACCGGACTATCTTTCAGACCCGAAGGCATTGACCTGAAATAAGAGATGCCATACCTGATTTTCGTGATTAAGCAGTTCGGGATAAAAAGAATTGAGACTTTATTTTTCTGAAGAGCAATGTTATAATCCTGAATTAACTATGGCTAAAAAATTTCAGCCAGGGGAAATAGCTGCTGTCCCTGAGAAATGGGATCAGTACATACGGGAGAGAACATGCCGGTAATACCTCCAGACTATTATAAGATCACCCCCCTGCAGGAGATAGAGTCTGGTGATGCTTCACCTGCGCTCCTGTCTCTGTATAAAGACTTTAAGGCAATAGACCGGAACAGCCCTCTGTTTGTATTTGATTTCAGTCAGTTTATGCTGGCAGCCCAGATGGGATTTCATCATATCTACTATGAAGCACATAATATCCCTCTGGGGGATGGAATGGGAATCTTCTGGATCAATGAAGAACATGCCATTAACATAGCCCGGGTATTAAATTCTGATATCCATTCTCTGGAACTAAGACTATCCTGTGAAGAAGACAATGCCCTTATAAAGCTATCCGAAAACATAGCTGCGGATACTACCCTGAAACAGCTGACTATAAAGCATATGACTTATGATGAAGTGACCCAGCCCGAGATCCGGGGACTGGCCCGTATCATTCATCACTTAAATACCCGGAAGTTCGCATTGTATTCTGCGGACTTCCAGTCCGGTATATTTGACGCCTTTGTCAGTGAGCTGGATACCCTGAACAATAAATCTCTCAAAGCGATATCTATCTTTGATGTGACCCGGCCTGAGGGAGAAAATGAGGTCAGTATCTATGTTCTGGAACGCTGGCTGGAACAAGCCTGAAAATGCAGTTCCCCTAAAAAATAAATTGGCAGGAAATCTATGACTCCGGATGAATCATGGAACACTATCAAAAATCACCTGGAAGCGGCTTATCAGCAATTACCCAGGATGAGGACCACTAATTGCGCCTTTCCCTATGCTGAAAATGACTTTAAAGAATTTCTGGCTGATGATGAGCTGGAATATGCTCTGGACTGCCTGGAAGAGATCGGTGAGGTCAATGACCTGCCCTATGAATACTGGCAGCATTTATGTGAAGCAGCTAGCTCTCTGGGACTATACCAGCATAAAGGACGATATGAACAGATCATGCTGCGTATTTCAGAGAGAAGTATTTCCGGAAATCCCGGTTAAACTCTCACCACTTCGTGGGCTTTGATCAGAGCTTCAGTGATTTTATCCCATTGGGCATTTTTGATCCACTCTTTCTTAAAGAGACAGCCTCCCAGCCCGATGGCTGCTGCTCCGGCATCCAGATACTCCCGGGCATTTTCCAGGCCAATGCCCCCCGTCATGAAGATCTCTATACCGGGCATAGGGCCTTTCATATCTTTAATAAAACCGGATCCCACTACATTGGCCGGAAATATCTTGACGATATCGGATCCCACTTCATGGGCCCGCCACATCTCGGTAGGAGTCATAGCCCCCAGCATGAGAAGCTTGTCATGAGACTTGACTACATGCGCCATCTCCAGCACTGATACGGGAGACACTATAAACTCTGCCCCATTGACTATGGCAGTACGGGCATCCGCCGAACCCATTACCGTACCTATTCCAATGATCAGCTCCGGAAACTGTCTGCTAATATCAGACAGATCATCCAGCAGGCCTGGAGTCGTCATGGTGTATTCCATTACTCTCACTCCGGCTTTGACTACCGCCCGTGTCACGTTTATGAGGGTCTGCATATCATCAGTCCGTAATATTGGCACAAATCTTTGTTTCTTTATGTGAGAAGCTGTCTCTAATGCTGTCATGGTCCACCCTGATATATTACACTTTAAAAAAAGATTGGTTTATTTTAGAGAAGAACAGGAAAAAAATCAAAAATCAAAATACAGCAGTATTTCATTTCCTTTATGATTGAAGTACAGGGCTTCGGTAAATTTTTTCATGATGTAGATACCTCGCCCGGAGATACGGTCCAGGGCTTCATCTCCCACCGGCACGGAGATGTTTTTCACATCAAAACCCTCGCCGGTATCCCGGACCCAGATCCGGATCCCTTTGTAACCTATCTCATAGGAAATGTCCACCAGGCGGGAGTCATCCAGTTCATTGCCATAGGTAATGGCATTGACCAGGGCCTCATGCAATACGGTCTCTATCTGCCACAATTTTTCTCTGTGGTACTTAATGATCTTATTCTTGATCATATCTATGGTCAGAGAAACCGCATTTAAAGTGGACTTGATAGAAAAAGAATAGCTTTCACAAATTGAATAATTGATCAATAAAAGAGGTGTGGCATTGTCACTATGCTCACCAGCCACATGGATTATGGTATTCAGATGGGAGATGGAGATATTATCCTCTTGTATACTGGTATCCAGTATTGCCTGCAGAGTGCTGCCATCAGCGATGTTGTAAAATACCACAATAAAATCATCTTTATCCAGCTTATAGCTATGCAGGCCTTCACTAAGAATAGTATAAGAAGCGCTCTCCCTGTGAAATAATACCCAGAATGCCCGGGAATGAAGCTGTGTCTCCAACTGATGTTTTCTGGTGTCTACCAGGATAAAATCTCCTGAATCATCGTTTTCTGTATGGATTCTCTTAAACTCCCGGCTGGGATGGCTGGATTCCACGCATTTTGAGTGCAGGGTGTGCTGCTCATCCACGTCAGGGCGGGATACCCCTAACAGGAGCTCATGGCTGCTGTCCTGCTTGATCAGATGCAAGGGCATCTCATTTTCATTGAGGGTCAGCCAGACATTTTGTGTGCAAATAAAATCTGAGATATGTTTTTTAATCGGTACCTTAAACTTTTTCATACAAAGCAAAATCCCTTTCTGCTTTTTTTCCTAGCTGAGACTGGAAGTCCTTCATACTGACCCCCGGGCCAGGCCTCATGCAAAAAATATCTTTTTCATTTATGATCTCCCCTTTTTTTATATTCCGGGCGGCATACATGCCTTTTCCGGATAAAGGAAGGATCTTATTTTCTTTTTTACTTATAGTCTTTATACCCGGCCCTAAAGCCGATTCTATGTTTCGTATATCTGCTGCCATCCGGGAAAAATCGGTTGGATCCAGGGAAATGGCATGATCCGCCCCCGGATTGCACTTATCATCAGTAAAGTGCCTCTCAATGATTTTAGCTCCCAAAGTGACAGCCGCTTCACTCAGCTCAATCCCACAGCTATGATCAGAAAAACCAATGGGGATATCCCATTTTCGGATCCAGGCCGGTATGACCTTTAGATCCACATTCTGAGGGAGCACCGGATATTCTGACACACAGTAGAGCAGGGCCACATCTTTATCTTTAAAAAAACCGAGTGCCTTTTCTACTGTCTTTTCATCCGCCATTCCTGATGATAGTATTACTGGTACTCCTGTGGCGGCTATGTTTTTTAACACAGGCTCTGTGCTGATGTCACTACTGGCAATCTTGATCAGGGCTACCTCACATGATACCAGATACTGTAATGAAGAATGATCCAGCGGAGTGGCAAAAAATAAAATATCCCTGTTCCGGCAATGAGCCTGTATCTGATCCCAGTCTTTGTGTGAGAGTTCAAAGCCCTGAAACAGAGTATGTGCCTGGGGAGACATCAGGGGATTTATAAACTCATCACTTTTAAATACCTGGAATTTCACTGCATCTGCACCACTTCTGACCGCCAGATCTACCAGCTCCAGAGCTTTGTGCAGTTTTCCATCATGATTTATCCCTATTTCAGCGACTAAAAATCCCGGAGCATGCAAGGGGTCTTTAAAAAGGCCCTGAACATCATACATATATTAACTCTCGATATTCAATAATCTTTGTATATGATTAAGAGTACCGGAGAGCATTGACACATTATTTTGATTCAGGTCTTGTTTCACACCAGCCAGTATTTTCTGCGGGTCATAACCTACCACAGCATCTTTATTGGCCTGTTCCACCAGATAACGGGATATCTGCTTTTTAGACTGAGCCACCCGTGCACTGGCTGACTGTAACTCATTAGCCAGATTAGCCTTTAAGGTGTAAAGTGATTTTTCATCATTAACATTGGTGGAGAGATAACTGATAATACTTTCCCCTTTGTACAGGGTCTTGGTGATGGTAGACTTTAATTCCTGACTTAAGGCATTCCAGTCTTTTTGATCATCAGGCTGTTTTTCAAACTTCTCAATGATGGCTGACAGCTCGTTAAATCCATCCAGGCTGGTAGTGCTTTTCATATAAGTACTTTGCATCTCCTGGAGCTTTAACATATCCTGGGCCGGCCCTTTGGTGAGACTAATAACATCCCGGTTATTGGATTTCAGGTTTTCGGAGATATTATTGATATTTGCTTTACTGCCTTTTTTTTCTTTTTGCATAGGCTTAAGATCAATTTTTCCGGAAATAATATCTGAAACTTGCATATAAATCCCCCTTGTGGATTTTTCTCTATCATACATTTTATTATATACTATTTTCTAAAAATGTGGAAGTATATTTACGAATTTTTCCTTATTTTAATATTCTATAAGGCTTTGGCGGATATTAACAAAGAAAGGGACGTCCTGTGAAGATTCTCCCTTTAAGTGATGGCACAAAAGTAATCCTGTAAAAATATAAACTCAATACCTTCTCCCCCCGGACAGGGGACCACCCCCTGAGGATAGACTATATAGCGGTGTAAGACCTCTGATCCCGGGTTCACCACCTCCCGGAAAAAGATGCCCATTTCATGATAATGACTCTGACTGGAATCACAGTCCGGTATTACTACTGCCAGAATGACCTGATGCCGCTCTTCCCAAAAACGTTGTATGGTGATGCCCGGATGATGATGTTCTTCCTGTTTATTAATCCCGATTTCCCATCCCTGTGCAGGAGGATATTCCTCCTTTAGCATTTCTGTAGCTGACTGGAGCATATCAAATTCAAAAAAATCCATAAGCTCTCCTTGTCTAATATTACTTATTTGGGAATCATAAGTCAATATTCATAGCAATATAGTATGTTATGAATATTCCAGTTCCAGCCACCCATTCCCGATAATGTTCTTAATATTAAAGGATATTAATATGTCTCTATATGATAAATACTACCATCGTATGCCGGATGGAACTATAAAGCAGATCAATCCCTTTTCCCAGACAGAAGTATGGTGCGTGGAAGAGAGAGGCTACAAAAATGTCCTCATCCCGGAACCTCCCTTTAAAGAGATGATTTTTAAAAGGGATCCGGAAGATTATTGCCACTTTTGTGAGAGCCAGTATGAAAACACTCCTCCGGAAAAATCCCGTGTCCTCATCAATGAAAAAGGGGACTGGGAAAAACAATACCACATTTCCCATCAATTAAGAGACAGTCATTTCGCCGAATTTCGACGCATGGGCAATCTTTTCGAGATCGTGACTTATGATTATTGGTCCAAAAACTATGATTTTAAGATCAACAATAAGAATCAAAAGTGGATGCAGCACTATCTGTCTACTGAAGCCGGGAAAAAACACATAGATAATGTGCTGGGTATCAAACTGAGCCGCATGGGTATAGACATCAATAGCCTGGATGAGAAAGAGTGGGAAAACAGGGCCACTCCTTTCTTTGGAGGAAGTCATGAGCTCATCATAGCCCGCAATCATTATATTAAAAATGCCCAGTATTCCCATGAGATATTCTCCTCAGGGTGTATGAGCCCCGAGGAACATTATCAGTATATTAAGCTGACCATCGAAAGCCTGCTCGACATCTATGATGATAACCCCTTCATCCGCTATGTCAGTGTGTTCCAGAACTGGCTTAAACCTGCGGGGGCCAGCTTTGACCATCTCCACAAACAGATGGTAGGCCTGGACGAATGGGGAGTACAGATCGAAAAAGAGATCTCACAGCTTATCAACAACCCCAATCTCTATAATGACCTGGCAGCCAATTTTGCCCTGTTTAACACCCTGCACATTGCTGAAAACGACTATGCTATAGCCTTTACAGAAATAGGCCACCGTTTTCCTACGGTAGCCATTTATTCCAAGAGTATAAACAGTCAGCCCTTTACCCATAGCCCTGAAGAAATACGGGGAATGTCAGACCTCATCCAGGCTATACACAATGCCGTGGGCAACCAGACAGCCTGTAATGAAGAATGGTTTTATACCCCCTTCGATTCTATTTTTCCCTCACCCTGGCATGTACTGATCAAGCTGCGCATCAATACTCCCGCCGGCTTTGAGGGCAATACCAAGATATATATCAATCCCTTCAGCCCCCAGAGGCTGAGAGCATCCATTCTGGAAGTATTGTATCAAAAGAGGGAGAATGCTGAGATCAGCCCGGATATCCGCCTGGGTGACGAGGTAAAACTAAAGCCTAATCCCCTGAATTATGTCAAAGGCAATATCATCCTTAAGAGGGAGAGATGATACTTACCTTTTACCAGGTCTTGTTCCCGGTACTACTGGTCCTTAGTTTTGGTTTTATTTTGGGAAAAAAGACCAGGATCGAGACCAGGACTCTGTCTACTTTGTCTCTTTATGTTCTATCCCCTGCCCTGATTTTTCAGTCTTTGGTCCATTATGAGGGCCTGTTCAATATCATAAGCTTGAAGATGTTTGGCATTATTGCACTGGTTATTTTGATCATCGTCCTGGGTGTGGAATTATTCAGCCGGTGGTTTAAGATAAGTAATTCTGTAAAAGTGGCCCTCACCCTTACCCTCACCCTCAGTAACACGGGAAATTTTGGACTGCCCATTAATGAGTATGCCTTCGGGGAACAGGCCTTTGTCATAGCTACTCTGGTAATGGTCATCTATTCCTTTTTTACCAATACTCTGGGTGTCTTTATGGCAGCTTCAGATAAACATGAATGGAAACCCGCTCTAAAGCAGATGTTTCATCTACCTTTTTTTTATGTGCTGATCCCGGCTCTCATACTCAATTATTTTAATGTCAGGGTCCCGGACCCCATATTCAAACCTCTGAGAGCGGTGGGACTGGCCGCCATACCTGTCAACCTCATACAGCTGGGTATCAACCTGTCCGGGATCAGGATAAAAAAATACTGGGGGCCCATTTCTGCTGCAGTAGTGCTCAAACTGGCCGTCATCCCCATTATATCCTATTTTCTGCTCAGACTTTTCGGCATTAGCGGACTGGAATTCAAAGTCACCCTGACCCAGATAGCCATGCCCTCGGCAGTATATGCCTCCATCCTGGCATCGCACTTCGAAAGTGATGAGGCTTTGACGTCCGGAATCGTTTTTGCTACCACACTGTTTAGTGTGATCACTTTGTCTATACTCATATTCTTCCTAAATAGTACTTAAAAAATTTTAATTTCTTTACAAGCCTGCCGATACATAAAGATAAGTATAGCGGGAGAAATAAATGCCCATCCTTGATTTTCAAATACCTACTAATATTATCTATGGCAACGACACCATTTCCAGGCTGGCAGATCTGGCTGTTGCAAATGGGGAGAAGGTAGTACTGGTGGCGGAGCAGTCCGCCAGTGATATCGGTATCACTAATAAAGTCAAACGCCTGATAGAAGGCTATGCTTATGGCGTGATCCTGTATGAGATCCCCAGCCGTGCCAACACCAAAGATGTATTTGAAGGGGTCAACATCACTAAAAACGGACGGGCAGATGTGATCATCGGGCTGGGTGGAGCCAATGCACTCTCGGTGGCCAAAGCTATTGCCCAGTTTTCCACCCAGGAACTGAGCCAGGAACAGAATAAAAGCCATAAAAAGATGGGCCTCAAAAAAGTCCGCTATTACGAAGTACCCACTCTTCAGACTATCAGCTGGGGCCTCAATCCCATGACTTACGTCACAGATGAGACGGACGGCATCAAAAAACCCTATATAGACGAAGACTCCCGGGCTGAAGCCATTATCATCGACCCCAATCTCACCGAGGAAGTCCCCCTGAATGATGTGGTCTATTCCGCCCTGGAAGGCCTGGCCTACTCCTTTGATGCCTATATTTCCAAAAAAGCCACAGCCCTCTCCGATGCATTTTCCCTCAAGGCCATAGAGTTCCTCAGCGTCAATCTAAAGCGCCTGGCTATGGAGCCGGCCAACATCAAGATCAAAGGAAACCTGTCTATGGGGGCCCTGCTGGCCAGCCTGTCTATCTATACCTCCAGCCTGGGCACCAGCTCAGCAGCGGCGATGGGACTGGATGCGGCCTCAGGATTTACCCAGCCTCAGGGTGCGGCAGTGCTCCTTCCCCATGTTATGGAATTTAACCTCACTGCGGCAGCCAATAAATTTATCCAGATAGCGGTGGCACTGGGAGAAAAGGTATCCGACATCACTGTGATCGAAGCCGCCATCAAATCCATCGAAAGTATCCGTCGTATGATGCAGGATCTCCATATACCCCAGAGACTGAGTGAATACCAGTTTACCCATGAAAAGATCGACATCACAGCCAAGATCGCCGCTCAGTACGACTTTTTATCTTATATTCCCCGCGCGGCGGGCAGAAACGAGATCTCTGAGATCATCGAAGCCGCCATGTAAAGAAATACGGAGGAACTTTATGAGTTCACTGGACCGCAAAGATCTGCAGGCAATCCTGGACATCAATTCCAAGATCAACACTATAGAAGATGTCAAGACTATACTCTATGAGATCTCTAATTATGCGGCACAGCTCTCCGATGCGGAAGGGGCTTCCATTCTCCTGGTAGATCCGGCCAGCGGCAATCTTCATTTTGAAGTAGCCTATTCTGAAAACGCAGAAGCACTCATGGAAATGGTCATCCCTAAAGGTAAAGGTATCGCGGGGTCTGTAGCAGAGACCGGTAAATATATCATCGTCAATGATACCCAGAATGACAAAAGATTCTATAATGCCGTAGATGAGCATACCAATCTGGTGACCCGTTCCCTGGTGGCTGTACCTCTCATGAGGCATGAAAAAGCCATAGGGGTACTGGAAGTAATCAATTCCAATAAAGCCGACGGATTCACAGTGGATGATGTGGAAGTCCTTACTCATTTTGCCTATCAGGCAGCTATTTCCATTTCCAATGCCCTGCTCTATAAGGACATCCAGGATAAAGCCCATGAACTGGAATACCTGTTCCAGATCTCCAATCACACCAATAACACTTTTGATAAAAAGGATCTGTTCACAGAGATCGTCAAACTCATAGCCAAGGCAGCCCAGTCCAGCCGGGTCTCTATCATGTTCATCAATGAAGAATCAGGCCAGCTGGAGATCCAGAGCGCCATCGGTATTCCCCGTGAAGTACTGCCCGAGATAGAAAATGCCCTGCGCAATGACAAGATCTCCAGTCAGGTCGCCAGCTCGGGTAAACTTATGTTTTCCAATAACATGAGTAAATCAGGCCTGGGCCGGAATAAAAAGCTGCGTTATGAAAGCTCAGCTTTTATTTCCGTACCGGTCAAGATCAAAAATATCCCGGTAGGTGTCATCAATATCTCAGAACCTCAGGATGGAGTACGTTACACCCCCTCCATGATCAAGATGCTGCAGACCGTGGCCAACCAGGTCGGATCGGCATTTGAGTCCAATAAAGGTTACCGCAGGCGTATAGAACATGAAAAGCTGCAGAAAGAGCTGGAAATACTGCAGATGCTTCAAAATGCCCTGCTGATTTCCAATTTTAAAGATTATCAGCATCTGTCTATCTTTGCCAAAATGAAAGCCGCCAAGATCGTAGGAGGAGATTTCTACGACCTGTTTGAACTGGGGCCCAACCGCCTGGGATTTGTGGTAGGTGATGTGTCCGGAAAGGGCCTGCCTGCGTCTCTGTTTATGGCCATCTCCCGCTCGGTGATAAAAGCCTACTCCTACTACATCGATGATCCTGCCGAGCTGCTTAACTATGCTAATAAGATCGTAGTAGAAGACTCCAGGGTGGGCATGTTTGTGACTATGTTTTATGGAGTAGTAGACACTGAGACCGGTATAGTCTCCTATTCCAATGCCGGCCACAATCTGCAGTATCTGTACCGGCCCCGCACTGACGAGTTCATCCCTCTCAATTCCCCCGGCATCCCCCTCGGTATCGAAAAGGATGAAAAGTTCAGCACCTCCAATGTCCAGATGCAGCCCGGGGACTATCTGTTTACCTTTACAGACGGTATCCTGGAGGCAGTCAATGCCCAGGGAGAAGAATTCGGCATGGACCGTATCCGCAAGGTAGTCCGCGAATACGCCTCCACTAATGCCCAGACTTTTGTCAATTCTATAGTCCGGGCGGTGGATGAATGGGCCGGCGAAGTCCCTCAGTGGGATGATATGACCGTACTGGCCTTTAAGCTGGCTTAGTATATCAGGCCTGTGCTACTAACTGATTCCCCCGCTTAAGTATTCTCTGGTCAATTCCTGTTGGGGCCTCTTAAACACCTCTTCAGCTGTTCCAAATTCAATCAGCTCACCCATATAGATAAATCCCACATAATCCGCCAGTTTACGGGCCTGGGCCAGGCTATGAGTGACTATTATAATAGAATAATCCTCTTTAAACAGGAGCAATTGATTTTCTATAAAGCAGGTGTTCACCGGGTCCAGAGAGGCCATAGGCTCATCCCCCAGTATGATCTCCGGTTCCACAGCCAGGCCCCGGGCCATGCATAACCTTTGCTGTTGCCCCAGAGAGAGCCGGGTGGCAGGACTGTGAATCCGGTTTTTGACCTCATCCCACAGCCCTACTATCTTAAGATTCTTGACTACTATATCATTCAGTACTCTTCTGTTGCGCACACCATGTATCCGGGGGCCATAGGCTACATTCCCGTAAATGGACAGAGGCAGGGGAAAAGGCTTCTGCATGAGCAGGCCCATCTTCCTTCTGATCTCGGTGATATCGGCGTTCTTATTATAGATATCCTCTCCATCCACCTTCACTGTACCTGTCACCCTTACATCCTCCTCCAGGTCTATTAGCCTGTTGAAACACTTCAGTAAAGTGGATTTACCACACCCCGAGGGCCCGATGATAACCGTGATGCTTTTATCGGGAATTATAAGGTTGATATTCTTTAAGATCTGGGTGTTTCCATAAAACACATTCAGGTCTTTGATTTCTATATGTGATGGCATGATCTCTCCTATTTTATTATATTTCTGGAAAATCTTTTATTTAACCAGCGGACCAGGATATTGATGATCAGGATGATAAGGGTCAGAATCAGGGCAGATGTATAGGCCCTCTCTCTCACAGAGGGATAAGGTGTACCCAGCTGAAAAAAAATAGCCAGGGGTAAGGTGGCCGCCGGGTCAGATAAAGAGGCCGGCACCCGGTCTGTATACCCTGCGGTAAATATCACTGCAGCGGCATCCCCGATAGCCCTCCCGAAAGCAATAATAAGGGCCGTCAAAATTCCGGGGATACTCTGTTTTATCAGAATAAACAAAGAAAACTCCCGGGAAGTAGAGCCCAGGGTGTATACTATAACCCTCAGATCCTCAGGTACCTTACGAAAGCTCACATCTATGGCTCGGCTCAGAATGGGAAAGATCAGCAAAGCCAGAGTCACCATTCCTGCCAATAGAGAAGCTTTTTGCCCCCACTGAATCATCAGCATAAATCCAAAGGCCCCATAGACAATAGAAGGAATACCCCATAATACATCCAGTACCAGGCGGGTTATTCGGGCAAACAGGGAATGGGGCTTACAGTATACATTGATATACAATGAGACCGGCAGGCTCAGGCACAGAGCTAACAATACAGCCCCCAGTCCCATATACAGGGAGCCCAGTATTGCATTCAATACCCCGCCCCCCTTTCCCAGGTAAAATCCCCCCCGGGGTACCTGAGTGATCATTTCCCAGCTCAGTGCAGGAACACCCTTGTAAATAATGGTCCCCAGTATCAGCACCAGGCACAGTCCTATAATGGATGTACAAAACACCATCAGTCCGGAAAAAAAGCTTTCCTCAAATCGTTTCCAGACTCCGGGCTTCTGAAGTCTCCGGGCCCGTCTGGCCATCCTTCTTTCCTTTATATTTATATTTTTCATTGATAATTCTCCTCCATTCTGGTCAATATCAAATACGAAGAAATATTGAACAGGATCACTATGATCATTAATACCAGCGAAGCAAATAATAATGCCGATTGGAACTGAGGCACAGAGAGCATCTCTCCGTAGGAATTGGCGATCAGGGCAGGCAGTGGGTAGCCTGGATCAAACACTGAGCCCGGTATCTTCACCACATTACCCGCTACCATCAATACCGCCATAGTCTCACCAAAGGCCCGGGATACCGCCATCACCACCCCGGCCATTATCCCGGACAGCCCCCGCCGGAATGCGGTAATCTTGACAGCCTGCCAGCGGGTAGCCCCCAGTGACAGGGCCGACTCCCTGGTCTGCCTGGGTATGGCATGGAGCACCTCCATAGTGATATTAATGATCACCGGGGAGATCATGACAGCCAGTACGATACCCCCGCTCAGCAAGGTATAGCCGCTACTGTTTATCCCGAATACAGGGGCCAGGTATTTTTTTACCAGCGGGACAATGAGCAGCACACCCCATAGCCCGTACACCACAGAGGGAATACCTGCCAGCAGATCTATCACGGGCCGAAACATATCCCTCAGTCTCCTGGGGGCATATTCACAGAGATATATAGCGCACAGAATACACACCGGAGCAGCTAGTAGTATGGCTATTGCAGTGACCCACAGCGTACCCATGATAAACGGAAAGAAGCCGAACTGCCCCCGGGCCGGGGCCCAGGATGAGGTAAACAGGAGGTCTTTCAGGCTATTTGTAGACAGTATTCCCCGGGACTGAATGATCAGTCCCAGGAAAAATGCCAGTAATAGCAGCCAGCTTAACAGTGTCACGCTAAACGTGATTCCTTTGAATACCCGGTTTTGTAGATGACGTAGCTTCATCATTCCTGCTCTCCGGGCAGCTTTTTCAGGCCGGCTGCCTGCTTTTTTGAGGATAAGGGGACATATCCGTTTTCCAGGGTGATGGACTGCCCCTCAGTGAGTACCCAGCGTAAAAATTTCAGGACCTGGTCATTGCCTGGACTATTAAACGTGACCAGGTACAGGTCCCGGGCCGGGGGAGATGGATACACTCCCTGTGCTATGGCGGTAGTGACCGAACTGAGGTCCTGATATATGGCTTCACTTTTATCTATCTGGCCATTGCCGTTTAGATCCAGGGGAATAGGCACTATTCCCTCTACAGGCAGTCGGGTCTCGGGATCGTAGGCATAATTCACATTGTTATAGCCTATGCCCAGACCATCATTGCGCAGTGCTTCGGCTACTCCCGGGTCAGCCGATACCCCGATGCCCCGCAGGTCTTCCTGCTTATAGCCCAGGTAACTGGCCCAGGTCTCTCCGGCTCCGCAGGCATCAGCCCGGGTATACACATTGATGGCATTGCTCTCGCGCTGCCCGCTCAGCTGTTCCCAGTTGGTGATAGACCCGGATACAAATATCTGCATGAGCTGATCCCGGGTCATCCCTTTTTTCAGGATGATACTTAACACCGGGTTTCGACTATTCATGGTAGGCAGGACAGCATCATAAGCCACAGCTATATACCAGGCTCCTTTAGCCTCTTCCTCCACCGTCACATCCCGGGATACCATTGCAATATCGACCATACCGGCCAGCACATCAGACATCCCTTTTCCGGCCCCTCCCGCATTGATATCAAACGACACATCCGGATGTTCTTTTTGATACACCTCACTCCATTTGACCATCATGGGATAGAGGGCAAATGCTCCGGAAACACTGATGGTCGTGATGGATTTATTTTTTTTGCTACATCCACTTATTATTGTCAGTAAGCCTAGTATAAGCAGTAATATTTTTTTCATGAGATTCTCCTGTGAAACAATACAGACACAACATAAACATCCTCTCTGTTACCGGACAGGATGTTTGATCAAGACAATGATAGTATAGGATTCAACAGGAGTCAGCAGTTCATGTATACGCTATGGGTTTCTATAAAGACAGGAAGGACCTTCCTGGGTTGAACGACTTGATTTTTTTCATTTACAAAAGAGAACAGTCCATAGGACAGCAGGTGATAATACCTTCTCTGCATCCTTCTTAATCTACGGGAAAAAACTCTCTCCCTTCTCCGGTCACGAAAGTGATTGAGCCTGAAACGTAAAATTAAAGGTATAATATATAGACCGTGTTCAAATCTCAGCAGGAAAGAAGAATAAAATGCAATAATCCCCATATTCACCTCACGCGACAAAAATATTAGCGATACCCCTCATAAATGTCAAATTAAACAATCTGAGTTTTTTGCTTTTATACAGCTATACGGTGGAAACATCCTCTGAAAAATGTTATACTACAAATAGTTAAAATTAATGGAGTACCCATGAATAACAAGGCCCTTCTCTGGATCATACTGGCCCTGCTGAGCCTGTTCACCCTGAGCAGCTTTACTATCATTGACATTCACAAGAAAGACCTCCCTACTGAAGCCCACACTTTCCGCTTTACTCTACCCATACCGCCCGATGTCTGCCGCAGCTTTAAGGTCAGTGCCACGCCCCCGGTCAGGGAAGTCTATGTGGCGGGCCTGTTTTCAGAATGGTCCAGCAATGATCCCCACTACCGCATGGAAACCCGGAGCAATGCACAGGGAGCAGTGAGCTGGGCCCTCAGTCTGGACCCCGCGCCCGGCCGTACCCAGTACAAGTATGTGGTATATATAGAGGGCCGGCCTGACCCGGTCTGGGTCTATGACACTTCCAATCCCCGTAAGGTACCTGACGGCTTTGAGGGATTTAATTCCCTGCTGGTCCGTACTGACACTCTGCCCCTGTGGCAGCTCCTGCAGCAGATATCCCTGGTGCTGGCCATAGCCCTGCTGCTCTATCTTATCATTCCTCTGGCCTGGCCCCTGTTCACTAAATCAGCCCTGAGCCGGCCGGGCATAAATGACCTGGGCCTGGGGCTCTTACTTATCCTCATGCCTACTCTGCTTCTCCTGTTACAGGGGACCTATTTGCGCCGGTATATCCGCGAGGCTTACCTGCACACAGCCGGCCTGATGCACCGCAGCCTGGACCCTATACTATCCCAGAGCAGTGAGCCGTTTAGTCTGAGCTCCCGGCTGGACATGATCCAGGCCCTGGAGCCTTATACCCTGCCCGCCCCTGAGGGAACACATCCGGGCTTTCCCATTAGCCACTATTTTATACTGGATACCAGCCTGAACCTGCAGCTCAATAGCGGGCCTGAGCATCCGGGCTTTGAGTCTGGCATTGAACAGAAAGACATGCTCACATGGATACCGGCGAATATCTTCCCGGAATTTTATAGAGCCGGGAATAGCAACTCCCTCCATCTGGGAGGGCCCCGCTGGTCCTTCCCCTCCCCGTCCTACTATCAGGCCCTGACTGATGACAGCTCTAAGTCTGAATTAAAAGATGCCCGGCGCCTGGGCTTCCAGGTCCTGCTCATGCCCCTGCGCCAAAACAGCCGCACCAGGGCCTACCTGGGCCTGCTCATAGATCCCGGGCCTACTGCCTCATTCCTGGCCCGGAGCCGGAGGATCAGCCTGGCCTTAAGCGGGATATTCCTGGCCCTGATATTTATCCTGTACCGGCGCCGCATCCCTTCCTCCCCGGCCAGCCAGGACCAGTTCTTTCAGACTTACAATATCACCGACCGGGAAAAGGACATCATATCCCTCATTATACGAGGGTCGAATAATCAGGAGATCGGCCGCAGGCTGTTTATATCGGAAAAGACTGTCAAGTCCCATATCTATAACATCTATCAGAAGGTAGGTATACAGAACCGAATAGAGCTGCTCAATAAGATGAGAGAACAGCATCCGGAAGAATGAAGAAAGATAATACAATGAAAAAGCCGGTGCCCCATAATGCACCGGCTTTTCTGTGATGAAAAATACTAGAAACTGATAGTATAATTCTGTCCGCCATTATTGTCATAATAAGTCACACCATTCATCTCTACAAAGATACAATACTTGATGCCTGAATAATAGCGCTCATCCCAGCTTCCCAGATCCAGACCCCATTTTTCGTAACCGTCAGCCAGCTGCCCTTTATAGGTGCCGTAACTGACATGATTGCTCTGCCAGTTATTGTCAGTCCAGATCACACCCATGACTTTGTTATAAGCCAGATTCTTCACTTTGGCATCGATCCACACACTGAAATTATCCACCCATATACGCTGATATCCTTCCACGTGACTGGAGGATATCCAGGCTCCGTCAGCCAGTCTGGACGCTACAGAGAGATTTACCACTTTACCATCCGCGGCCACACTCTTATCCAGATCGACCTGCTCTACCGCTGCCACACTGCATCCGGCCAGGGCCATCATCAGTACCGATACCATCATCAGATTCTTCATTGGACACTCCTTGTTATTAATATGGGCATAGTATAGCCCGGCTGAGCCCTGGTTTACAATCGGGATTTAGTCGGAAATATTCAAAAAGAGGACTAAGACTTTAGTATGAAAGGGCGGTTCAGGCCTGTTCAGGAAAATGAAAAAGGTTTAGGGAACAGATAAGCGGTATAAAAGGATAAAGTTTTTTCCATACTTCACAGGTTGAGGAGGCCGCTGCTACCCCGCGGGTAAAGAATTTCGCGGGGAGTCTGAGCCGGACCGATTTGCAGGGGCGGGTACTACTCCCCACCCTATCTGTCGTATTGCAGCTTAATATTTTCCTTTCACTCTGTGTATACCCCGACAGGTAGAGGCATGCATCGCCGGCCATGCCTCCGGCATATTCCACCCCCGGTGTAAGCCTCAGGCCCCTTATCGCTTATAGCAGTTCCGGCAGCCCTGTATATGCACCTTTGTCACTGCCTGGCTATTATCGTAGGCGGCTACTACCACATCGTCTACCCCCAGCATATTCTTACAGCGGGGGCATTTTCGTTCATAGACATGGCCCTGTTTATAGCAATAGTCACAGCCCCGGATCTCCAGTATCTGTTTATGCCCGGGATACTCAGTCAGCTTGGAATAGAGCCGGGAGCCCTCCAGGCTATGTCCGCACAGAGGACAGTGGCTCATACCCGGCAAGGCTGCCTTTTTCCGGGGAGAGGGTGCGACCGGCCTTTGTGCTGCCCTCATAAAATAGAGTAAAAACAGGACAAATGCCAGTATGAGCAGAAAGTACAGCAAATAATTCATGTTTATCCTTACAGGGCACTGATTTTATGATTTATACTTCTTCAAAACCCAGGCTTTCATAGAGGGCCTGGGCCGCGGTGTTACCAGGCAGGATGTCCAGTTCCACACTGGCAAATCCCTTGCCCAGGATATGGTTGACAGCGTACTGGGTCAGCCTTCTGCCGAAGCCCATACGCTGGTACTGCCGTGCCACACTCAGTGATTGTATATAATTTCTTTTTACCAGGATGCTGCCTATAAGGCGATGCTCATCATCAAATAAAAAGTAGAAGCTCTCCGCCCATTGTTCAAAAAAATCCCAGATCTCTTCCAGCTCCTTTTCCGTACTGTCACATATACGGGTGGGCTGAATGCGGTTAAGCTTCCTGATCTCTTCAAACACTTCAGACTCCAGTTCGATTTCTTTATAAAAAAATTCAGACTGATAGCATTCCGGTTTTATTCCGGGATCAGGATAGGGTTCCCCCCGGTAGACCCATCTTTGGCCAGGCATGTGCATCTCCCTCTATATACTGATTTATTATAATACACAAACCCTATATTGCAAAAAAAAGGAGCCGCCTCTTTATAGGCAGCCCCCACTCTTATACTGTATTGCTTATTGTTTGCCAGACAGAAAATGATCGTTCTCCTCATTTTCCAGGCCTTCCAGAAAGAGCTCGATATAATGGGCGGCCATAGTCCCGTCACCTACTGCAGTAGCGATCTGCTTGAGGGGACGTTCCACACAGTCTCCCGCGGCGAACACTCCGGGATGGGAGATACACATCTGGGCATCATGTTTAATAAAACCTTCTTCGTTTTTAAACTCATCCGGTACCATTTCGGTATTGGGGAGCTGGCCTATAAATACAAACACACCATCTACTTTGAAAAAGGAGGTTTCTCCGGTCTTCTTGTTCTTCAGATTTACCCCTTCCAGTTTATCCTCACCCACAAACTCTGTGGCTACGGTGTCCAGGATGAACTCTATTTTCGGGTTATTTTTAGCTCTTTCCTGGGACAGCCGGGTAGCCCTGAACTCGTCCCTGCGGTGTATGATGGTGACCTTGGTAGCAAATCGGGTCAGGAAGATGGCTTCTTCTACCGCTGCTTCCCCTCCCCCGATCACAGCCACTTCTTTTCCTTTATAGAAGGCGCCGTCACAGGTAGCACAGTAAGAGATACCCCTTCCATAAAATTTGTCTTCACCGGGAATACCTACCTGGCGGGGGTGTACTCCGGAAGCGACCAGTACGGATTTAGCCCGGTAGGTCTGCCCGTCGGTCAGCACTTCAAAGATCTTTTCTTTTTCATTGTATTTGTAGCCGGTTACAGTGGCGTATTCAAAGCGGGTACCAAATTTTTTGGCCTGCTCTTCCATTTTCATGGCCAGGTCATAGCCGTTTATTCCATCCGGAAACCCGGGATAGTTCTCGATATTGTGGGTGAGAGCCATCTGGCCTCCCGAACCTACCTTTTCCAGTATCATAGTATCAAACATGGCCCGGGCTGTATAGATAGCGGTAGTGAGGCCGGCCGGCCCCGCCCCGATAATGATCAGGTCTTTGATTTCATTATTATCAGCGGCTTTTTTTTCCGATCCCTCAGCTGTATTAAATGAAGCTGTCTCTATCTTAAAGTTCAGCATCTCTCCTCCAAAATCTATGAATATATTATAATATACTAATATTTCCCGTTTTTTGTCAATTTGTGATAGAGTTCAGAAAAGCCCGTAGGCATGAGGTTTCCTCTTTCTTTTTACTCCCAGTCATAGAATGAATAAAACGGATAAGATTTATTTTTTTAGTATTCGTTTTCTTGACAAGCATGCCAAAGGGGATATAATGAGCAGTATATCACAAAAAAAAGGATTTCGATTGAAATCATGGGATTTTGGGATTATACTTTAAGTAATAGTTTATACAATTTTAGGAGGATGTTATGAAGAAATTATTACTGGCTTTGATTATCATGGTTTTAGGCGGGGTGGCCTATTCAGCCAGCAATTCCGAAGTGGGATCATGGCTTTCCGGTCATGATGAAGATGGTTATGAGTTCAAGAAGACCATCACTGAAGGTGAGATGTGGAAAGTGGCTTTCAAGCTCCCTGACTGGGACAGAGCCTGGGACGTGTATGTAGTGATCGGTAAGAACAAAAACAATTCCAACTTTGACATGGTCACTTTGTTTGCCGGTATTACAGAGCTGGAAG
The DNA here is from genome assembly GCA_964537555.1 of uncultured Brevinematales bacterium. GTDB lineage: Bacteria > Spirochaetota > Brevinematia > Brevinematales > CAYRWR01 > CAYRWR01. The sequence continues at coordinate 18,843 of CAZIAD010000004.1, read as the reverse complement.
GTGCACCCAGTGACAAACTGATGAAGTACCTGCTTGACGCCAATGCTGCCAATGACGACTGGGGAAGTTTCTCCTGTTATTATGACAGCACAGATAAAGTCTATTATGTAGACTACAACATACACCTCAGAAAGATGTATGTGACCAGTACAGAGCTCATCAATGCTGTGGGCTGGATGGCCGGTACCTGTAACAGCTACTATTCCGTGATTAAAAGTAAACAATAAATTCATAACAGGTATATAGTATAGGGCAGGCTTAAACCTGCCCTATATCTTATTTATAGTATTATAGTATTGGAGGAAATTGATGGAATTTATCATTGAAAACCGTCCTGTGTTTACATCCCTGCGTATTAAGATGAAAGCCGGAGAATCATTCAGAACCGAACCGGGAGCCATGGTATCCATGTCCCCCAGTATAGATATACAGGCCAAGGCTGCCGGAAAAGGCATTCTGGGTACCCTGAAAGCCGCGGTGGGTGGAGAATCGATCTTCGCCTCCCTCTATACTGCCTCAGCAGATGGAGAGCTGGTACTGGCACCCGGGGCTCCGGGAGATATTATCGAGCTGGACCTGAGCGGGCAGACTATCCTGGCCCAGTCTGGTGCCTATCTGGCCGGATCCCCCGACCTGGAACTGTCCACCCAGGGTTCCATGCGGGCCATGATCGGAGGGGAAGGCCTGTTTCTGTCCAAGATCTCAGGCAGCGGTAAACTATTCCTGAACTCCTACGGCAGTGTCTATGTGAAAGAACTGGCCCCCGGGGAAAATTATAAAGTAGATTCCGGGCATATAGTGGCTTTTGAATCCAGTGTTCAGTATAAGCTGGCTATGGCTGCCAAAGGGATTTTTTCCACAGTTGCATCGGGAGAGGGACTGATCACCCAGTATACCGGGCCCGGAAAGATCTGGATACAGACCAGAAATCTCAGTGCTCTGGCCAGCATTCTTTCCAAGTATATCATGCCTAAGACCTAAGTATTGAAATAGAGTATCGATAGGGAGAGGGACAGGGTTCTTCTCCCTTTTTTTAATAAAATATTAAAATAAATATTGACGAAATTGTTTTTTGGTGTAACAATACTGCGATATGAATTTTCACTCAAATGGAGGATAGTCATGATAGAAGATGATGATGACGATTTTGAAGACGACGATGATGATTCAGATGCAGAGTGGTCTAAAGAAAATCTCGATGATGATGACTGGGACGACCTGGATGATCTAGGTGAGCTGGAAGAAGATGACTGGGACGAACTGGATGACGAAGAGCGCAGCAGTTTTATCAGGGACAATGAATTATTCGAAGATGATGATACCTATGATGAAAATGATGATGATGACGAATATTACCAGGAAAAAGGCTTCGATGAGGTCTGATACGGGCACATTACTCTGTAAATAATAAATAGCTCTCAACCAATTTTATTTTATTCCGAAACATATATTAGCTTGAATTTTGGGAGGAGAGCATGGCAAAGATTATTGGGATCGACCTGGGCACTACTTATTCCGCATTGGCCTGCCTGGAAGATACAAAAGCCATCATAATAGAAGATTTAAACGGTAAAAGAAGTATCCCTTCTGTAGTTTCTTTTTCTCATGATGAGATCAGGACCGGTTTCGAGGCTTTAAACCAGGATCTGGATGCCACTCTCATTCGCAGGATCAAGAGAAAGATGGGGACTGATTACCGTTTTTCTTTTAATAAAAAAGAATACAGCCCTGAAGAGATATCCGCTTTTATCCTTAAAAAGCTGGTATCCATAGCAGAACAAAAGCTGGGTGAAAAGATCACTGATGCCATCATCACGGTACCGGCCTACTTCAATGATAATCAGAGACAGGCTACCAAATATGCCGGAGAGATCGCGGGACTGAATGTCTTAAGGATCATCAATGAACCCACTGCTGCATCCCTGGCTTATGGTATTGACAGCCAGGAAGAGACTAATGTTGTGGTGTACGACCTGGGCGGAGGTACTTTTGACGTCTCTGTGTTGTGCATCTCAGATGGAGTCTATGAGGTAGTCTCTACTGCGGGCGATAATAATCTGGGAGGCGAAGATTTCACCCGCCGGATCATGGAACTCCTCACCGACCGCTTTAAAGATGAGACTGGTATTGACCTGGAACAGGACCCCATGGCCTTACAGCAGCTCTATGACCATGTTGAGACTGCTAAAAAGGAACTTTCACAGACTGATAAAGTACGCATACATATTCCCTTTATTACCGCCGACGCTTCCGGCCCCAAGGATATTGACTTCATCCTGAAACGGGATGAATTTGAAAGACTGATCTCAGATTATATCAAGCGCAGTTTAGATCTCACATCCCAGGCTATCGAAGAAGGCCAGCTCCAGGTAAAGGATATAGACCGCATCATCCTGGTAGGCGGATCCTCCCGTATACCCCGTGTACAGCAGGAAGTGAGCCGCCTGTTCGGCAAGGCCCCGGAGAGCTCCCTCAACCCTGAAGAAGTAGTGGCTATGGGTGCCGCCATTCAGGCCGGCATCATCGAAGGCGAGATCAATGATATCGTGCTGGTCGATGTGACCCCCATGTCCCTGGGAATAGAGGTAGAGAGCGGTTTCTTTGTCCCCGTCATCGAGAGAAATACCCCGGTACCTACTGCCGCCAGACGTATCTTTACTACCGTGGTCGATGCCCAGCGCTCGGTAGACATCCATATCCTCCAGGGCGAGAGTATGTACTGTAAAAACAATGTCTCCCTGGGTAAGTTCCGTCTGGAGGGTATCAGCCAGACTCATAAAGGTGCCCCCCGTATCGAGGTCAAATTTGAACTGGATGTCAATGGCATACTGAACGTGACGGCTATGGATGTGGCTACCGGTAACACCCAGGGTATCACTATAGTCAATGAATCCCGCATCAGCGAAGCCGAGATGAAAAAGCTCCAGAAAGAACACGAGACCAGTTATAAGGACGAGATCGCCCAGCGCAGCATGCTCAATCAGGTCCTGAAGCTTAAGACCAGGGCAGACAATATAGCCTCCCGTATAGAGGCGCTGGCCCCCAGCCTGTATTTTAAAGGCCTGATCCAGCAGGAGCTGTCCGATGTGCAGCGCATGATAGAACAGGCAGTGCATGACCTGGATCCCCGTCAGGCTCAGGAAGCCCTGGAGACGCTGGAATTCATGTATCAGGAGATGAAGGCGGGTAACTATAACTTCGAAGAGATCCTGGTATGAAATCCTTTTACGAAATACTGGGGCTCAGCATAGACTGTGATGCAAAACAGATCCGTGCCAAATACCGGGACCTGGTCAAGCTCTATCATCCTGATAAAGACAGCCGCCATACTAAGATATTTGAAGAGATCACAAATGCCTATACCACCCTCAGGAATCCGGATAAAAGGCGGCAATATGACCTCCAGCTTCAGGAAAACAAAGAGCTGAAGACCCGCAAACAGTTCCGATTCCGGGAATTTAAATCCTGGCTGTTTCAGTTCAGTTTTATCCGTACATTGTTCGGCTCCCGGAGAGTAGCCGTCACCCCTCAGCAGGGAAAAGCCGGCCTCAAAGATTTTGACACCCGTTCCCTGATCAGGCGTATCCTCTATTCTACCAATATCCATGTACAGCTCAACGCCGTGCAGGCCATACTGGATCAGGGTGACATGAATGCCATCAATGACCTGATCCGCCTGCTCTACTCCGGAATTTCCGAAGATGTCAAGATGCAGATCGTAGAAGGCATCCGTCAATACTCCTCCCCCCTTATCCAGGAGATCCTCCAGGATGTGTACCAGGGAGAACGCAGCATAAAGCTCAAACAGCGTATCCGGCACAGCCTGGCTCAGAACGCCCTCATGAACTGAGCTGGCCTTATTTCCATTAGAAAGAACTGTTTTCCTTTCAATATCGCTTTTCCTGTTTTTCCTCATTGATTAATTTGACCCCTGTAATCTGGCATTGTAGAACATCATCTCAATGGACTGAGCTGCCTATCCTTCCATGTATCATATATCATGACCCCTCTAGATTATTGAAATAAAATCAAAACCGATATATCATTTTTGATAGGTTTAGTATTTTAATGGAAAATGTGAATCCTATAATTACAAGCTATATAAACACTTATACAATTTGATTCCACTTGGCACAGCTCTTGCAATATAGTATCATAGGATTACACAAAATAGGAGGAAGTTATGAAAAAAATATTTTTAATCCTGGTGTTTATGGTGATTTCCGTTTGGAGCTATTCTTCGGAAAAGGTGTTTGGTGGTTTCTGGCATATTGGAGGGCAGGTCACAATCAACCCCCAGGCCGCACTTAATGCAGAGCTGGACTCTCTGGGATATACCGGGTTTACCGGTACCGGTTATGGTATGACTGTAGGCGGCGGCGGCCTGATCAACAATCTGTACCTGGGAGGATGGGGGTCTTTTGATTACAACAATGAAGTCGCTGTAAACAATACCACCCAGAGGACCCTTTCCGGAGCTACAGGGGGGAGAGGTGGATTTGAGATCGGCTATGCCGTGATCAACACTCCGGTCTTGCACCTCATTCCTTCCCTTTCCCTGGTCTGGGGCGGATACAGCTACAATTTCACGACCAACATGAGTTTTACCGATTATGTGAATAATCCGGTAGATTGGAGCCCCGGATTTGGCCTCAGTGAGTTCTCGCTGGGATTTAGTGTAGCTCTGCTGGCCGGTGGTAAGCATAGCGGATTTCTGGTAAAAGCGATGTATCTCTACGATCTGGGCCAGGAAATGGGGCCTGTCACTTTTACTTCAGGCCCGGCTATGAGCCCCCATTCCGTGATGATCACCTGTGAAATGTATATGGGGGGTATAGTCAACAAAAAGGAGTTTGAAATGTCTGAGCACAGTTCCGAAAAGATGAAGCCCGGGCCCCAAAGTTCAGAAAAACCTGAAATACAATAAAACAATAATATCACATATGTGCCAGCTCTGTCTGACTATAGACAGAGCTGGCCTTGTGTATTGAGGAAAATGTATGTCATTAGGCCAACGAATATCTCAATCTGCCCGTATCATACTGACTATCCTGGGTATAAGTACGCCCTATCCTGATGTTAATGTAAAAGATATCCGCATCCTGAAGGAAAAGGGTATGGTATATACCTCCTTCACTGCTGAAAAGCTTATAAATGAAGATATACATCGTCTTCTGGTCAACCATATCGATATTGCTTTTATCTATGAAGTAAAGACCTATCATAATAAGAAAATAATCTTCCAGACTAATTATTCTGACCGCCTCTCCTTCAGTCAGGGACAATACAGTCTCAACTATTCCCCACAACCCGGACTGGACCAGCTCCAAAGCAGATTGGGAGAGAAACGTTTTCCCGTCTATGTCACCAATAGAACTCACCCCTCATTGGGGCTTATAACGACCATAGATATATACTTCCGGGCTGTCCAACACCCCGAAGTGGAGGCCTTATGGGGGAATGAACCCCGTATCAATCTAAAATACAACTCGGATACGAAGTGAGGTTTATATGCGGTACCGTATCACTATTGTTTTTATTTTCATACTACTGTCCCTGGCCCTCTCTATAATCATCCGGGGATACCGGGAGATACAGGCCACCGAGCAGGCTATTCAGACCGGACTCATAGACCGGATCAGCGACACAGGAATGTCTGCTGAAGATATCAGGGCACAGATCGCGATCTATCAGTCCCTGGCACCGCGGAGAATACTAGTACAGAGCCGTGCCCTGATATTACCCTTGACCATAGAGCTGTCTGTTTTAGGCCTGGTATTCATCAGCCTGATTCTGGGTATCACCCGGCCTCTAAATAAACTGTCCAGACAGGTCGCTGCAATAGACCCCGGCCGGGAGACTGCCCTGCCTCAGCTCATCGAATCCGGCTCCCTGGAAGTCCGCACCCTTACCCGGGGCATAAATGATATGTTATTCCATATCCAGGAATACCAGTCTCTCATCGGTAACAGAGAGCGTTACCGGGGCTGGAAACAGATCTCCCGTGTCATTGTGCATGAGCTTAATAATATTCTTTCTCCGATATGTACTTATGCTGAATACCTCCTGGATCATCCCGGAGACAGTACCAAAACTGCACTTATCCTGGACAAGATCAGGGAAACTCAGTCTACCCTATCTCGCTACCGGGACCTATCCCACCTGCCCCAGCCCAGCCCGGTAGTAACAGACCTGGTGGACCTATGCCGGAAGATCATACAGGAATTTGATAACACTATACTAGTCACGAAGGAAGAGCACTGTACTACTCTGCTGGATCCGGTGTTGATAGCTGAGGTGCTGAGAAACCTGGTCAAAAATGCCCGTGAAGCCTCTCCCCATAGCCCGGTGGAAGTCGTGCTGTCTCGGGAAGACTCCCATATCTTCATCGATGTAAGGGACCAGGGTCCCGGTATACCGGCCGATCAATTAGACCAGGTGTTTAAGCCGGGCTATAGTACCAAGGAGAAGAACTCCGGTATCGGGCTCTCTATCGCTTCTCACCTGGTAGGAGAACACCAGGGAGGCCTCAGTGTAGAGAATAATCCTGAAAAAGGATGTACCTTCCATATTGTTCTACCCTACAGGGAGGATGTTGTATGAAAATACTGGTAGTAGATGACCAGAAAGATGTGATCCAAAGCCTGTGTGACACTCTGGACGATTATGAAGTCCTGGGGGCATCCTCTATTGCAGCCGCCATTGATAAATTAAAACGGGATGCCGATATCCAGGTCATTTTTATTGATGTGATGCTGGGCAATGAAGATGGCCTGGATCTCCTAAAAAAAATCCGACTATACTGGCCCCGCCGAATCTGTGTCATGATATCCGGAAACAGTACTATACGCAAGGCTGTAGACGCCATTCAGATGGGCGCCTGGGACTTTGTGGAAAAACCTCTGTCTCTGCAGCGTATTCTGGTCCTCCTGAAAAATGCCGCAACACAGTTACGGCTTTCTCATATTGCCACCCGGCAGATAGAGCGCTATACCCTGCTGGGACAGTCTCCAGCTATCCGGGAGATCAATCATCTTATTGATAAGGCTGCGCAATCAGATCTACCCGTACTCATCACCGGCCCCAGCGGGAGCGGAAAAGAACATGTCTCTCATCTTATCCATCTTAAGAGCCAGCGTTCAGAACACGGGATGGTCAAGCTTAACTGCTCCTCTATCCCCCGGGATCTATTTGAAGCAGAACTATTTGGAGCTGTTAAAGGCTCATACACCGGGGCCCATCAGGACAGAAAGGGTAAGATGATCCAGGCCCACCTGGGCACTCTCTTTATGGATGAGATCGGAGAGATGCCCCTGGAACAGCAGGCCAAACTGCTGAGGGTCCTGGAGGAGAAGCAAGTGTGCCCTCTAGGCAGTGAAAATCTCTTAGAGTGCGACTTTCGCCTCATCGCTGCCACAAACCGTGATCTGAGCAGAGAGGTAAAACAAAAAAATTTCCGTCAGGATCTGCTGTTTCGTATTGCTGTCATAATCATAGATATCCCTCCCCTGTCCAGCAGAAAAGAAGATATCCCCGTCCTGGCTCAGACTTTTCTGGATGAGTTAAACGCAGAAGCAGGTGCTGTCACCAGGATGCTTTCACCTCAAAGTCTGGATTATCTCCAGTCACTGCCCCTGGAAGGAAATGTAAGAGAGCTCAAAAACATTATTCAGCGAGCCTACGTGATGTCCAGCCAGGAAGTCCTGGATATCAAAGGCTCCGGCCTATGGGGGGATAACACTACAGTCCTGGAGCCCGGACTGTTTGATGAGCCTATGCCCTATGGGGATGCCAAGAAGAAGCTGGAGAGATATTACATTGAAAGACAACTGGAGCTCCATAATAACAATATCAGCCATACGGCCCAGGACCTGGACCTGCTACCCAACAACCTCATGAGAAAGATGAAACAGCTGGGTATCCACAAGTCAGGGAGAAACAATTAAGCTCATTTTTAGAAATTGTGCGGGTCTCTTGTAATAAATATTTTGAGTTAAATTGGATTTTTCAGTAGCAATAATATGAATTTAATACTAGAATATTTCTCACAGACAAGGTAATTTTAGATAATAATGAGATCGGAGGATTTCCTATGCAGTGTAAAAATAAATTAAAGTGGGTAATCATTTTTGTCTTTTTACTGAACAGCCTCACTTATGCCGGCAATGAAAAACAGACTTATCTCGATCTGCTCAGGCAGGGTGCTTATGAGCAGCTCGAAAAACATCTTACGGAGTGGGAACAACAGTCTCCCAAAGACCCGGAGATGTTTATCGCCTGGTATAATTATTATATAAACCGTAATCTGGTGACGGGCATTGCGACCTCACAGGAAAAAAGCCAATATGTAATAGGCCCCAGACAGACCTTTAATCATGATGATGTGATCAAGGGCATCAGCTATTTAGACTCCGCACTCCTCCTCTACCCTAACCGCCTGGATATCCACATCGGAAAGATCACCTCCCTGGAACAGATAGGCGAAGTGCAGCTGCTGGGACAGGCCCTCATAGATTTTCTCTCTACCTCAATCGCCTTCAAGGGAAAATGGCTGGACTCCAGTCACAGTGAGATCACCGATAACAGTTATAATGCACTGAGGATGGTCCAGGAAAAGATCTATGGCCTATATAGAAGTGATGACACTAATGCCCTGGATGTGATCAACAATGTCTCACTCTCCATGATCAAATACTATCCCGAGCATGTGTTCGGTTATAATAATTGCGGAGGGATAGCGTTCAGCAGACAGGATTACGCCGCCGCACTGCAATACTTTATTAAAGGGATGGCTATAGAGCCCTATGATGAATATGTCATCTTAAACACCGGGATATGTTATTTTAAGCTCAATCAGTACAAGGAAGCCCGTCCTTACCTGGTAAAAGTGATCGCCTCAGAAGACCCCCAGGTCAGAGATAGGGCTAAACATTATCTGGATGAAATAGAACGATAATCATCACCCGATCTGATTGTTGAATCATGGTGAAAATATGAGTAAAGTCAGGGATTTGGTCTGATCCTACCACCGGAAGCCCATGCTACAGTATGCAGGTAACACTGAGGAGCATTTCATGCTCACTTCTTACTCCACTACCCCTATTTTACCATAAATTATTTGCATCTTTTCCTGTTAAATACTATATTTAATGTATGATTACACAGAGGAGAATAAATAATGAGAAACATAGCTCTTTTCAGTACCCTGATTTTACTCATGTCCGGCTGCCTGCAGCAGGATAAAAGCATTTCCGGTATAGTATTGATACAGCCCACCATAAACGGCGAGGCAGTATCCGGTATCATCACCTTTAGCCCCGTGGAGAATGGCCTGTCCATAAAAGGCTCAGTGTCCAATCTGACCCCGGGCCAGCACGGATTCCATATCCATGAGTATGGAGACCTCTCCGCTCCTGACGGTACATCTGCCGGAGGGCATTACAATCCTCTGGATCACCCGCATAGCAGTCCTGAAATGGACATGCGCCACACCGGTGACCTGGGAAATATCACAGCCGGAGAGGACGGGATAGCCCGCATAGATCTTATCGATCCTCATGGCAGTATCAGCGGCAAGACCGGTATACTGGGCCGGGCTGTGGTGATCCATGCCGACCCCGACGACCTTAAGACTCAGCCCACCGGTAATGCCGGCAAGCGGGTAGGTGTAGGCGTGATCGGTATTAAAAAGTCTCACTAATATTTCACAGCATAAAACCCTGGAGTTAGACACTGGGCCTGCACTGGTCTGGTCATGATTGCCAGCCTGGATGGGAAACATCATGGTATCTTAGACGATGCTGAGCTCATATATTGATACATCCTTACATATCTGCTAAAATGTTTTTGTTGCAGCTGATTCTGACACTTTTCTTGAACACTTCATAAGCTACAAAAAATAACCTATCAGGATAGAAGGGATATATGATGAAAAAATTTCTGATATTTTCCGCAATATTGTGCCTTATACTATTATTAGGCTTTATTGACTATATCACGGGTTGGGAATTAGGATTTTTTGTATTTTACTTCATCCCGATCACTCTGGCTGCCTGGTTTTTAGATAAAAAATATGCCTTTATCATTGCTGTTTTTTCAATGATAGTGTGGTTTCTGGCAGATTTCCTGCTACAGCAGCATTATTCATCCCCTGCCTACCTGTTTTGGAACAGTTTCATCCGCTTAATGTCATTTTTAGCAGTGGCCTACATGGTATCAAAGATCAAAGACCTGTATAATAATGAAAAAAAGATCAGCCATGAATTACAGCAGTCTCTGGATGAGATCAAAGTGCTGAAAGGTATTCTGCCTATCTGCGCTTCCTGTAAAAAGATCCGTAATGATGCCGGGTACTGGGAGCAGATCGAAGCCTATATATCCAGCCACACCGATGCTGCTTTTTCGCATGGTATCTGCGAAGACTGTGCTAAAAAATTATATCCTGACTTTTATAAAGAAAAGGAATAAGTATTCTTAGACTGCGCAGGCTCAAACAAGAAGCCAAATGAGGAGCTGTATATGCAGAAGATTATGACGGTGTTTTTCAGTGTGTCAGTACTGCTCACTGCCTGCGGCCATAAAGGCTTGGACTTTAACCGGGGCAGCGTACAGCCCGGCACACACATCAGTAAAAAAGGACTGAGACTGGAGCTGGCAGGCACTCCCCTGCAGACCGGGCAGCCTTTCCCGGATGTCATACTACAGGATACTCTACATTCCCAGGCCGCAACCCCCAATATGTTTCAGGGAAAGGTAGTACTGCTCAGCATAGTCCCCTCCCTGAACACAAAAGTATGTGAAGCCCAGACCCATTACCTGGGTGATGCAGGGGACAGCCTCCCTCCCAATGTAGTCAGGATCACTGTGAGCCGGGACCTCTATGAAGACATGTCCCGCTTCAGTAAAGAGACCGGCATGGATGATGTGCAGTTCTACAGTGACCGGGGCATGGATACCTTTGGACAGGCTACCGGGCTCCAGGTATCCGGCATGGACATACTGGCCAGGGCTGTCATTATACTGGATAAGCAGGGTATAGTGAGATATATACAGGTGGTACCCGAGCTGACCACCCTGCCCGACATGGAGCGTGCCTTCCGCATAGCCCGCCGGCTGTCCCGGAGATAGGGTGTAGATTGCTGTTGCCGAGCATCAAATTGGGATTCCAAAGGATGTCAGAATTATACGAACTCTGCATCAGAAGTATGGATCTTAGTCGGTGTGATATATACCAGTATTACTGATGTATAATTTCTAAGAAAACTATGAGGCCCCGGACTTTACCCGGGGCCATATTTATAACCCTGGTGTTGTGAAAAACAGAAGGTAAAAGAACGATAATTCCACTAAGAGTAGTATAATAACCATCACTTTAACAGGTAGAGCTTTGGCTTCAGGTTTTCCCAGAGTCCGGCTGAGCAGGTTCATCTCTTCCAGTCCCTCTCCAAACAGGATTTTAACAGCTTCAAAGATAGTGATAATAAAAGTGAGAATCCAGAATACTATAATATAGGGATTTAGCTTTCCTGGAGTGAAAAAATCGTCCAGGCTCTCCAGTTTTCCCAGAGTCATGCCCAGAGCCATTACTAAAATAGGCACTATATACATTATGAATCTCTTTTTGATCAAATTAAGCAGATCCTGCTCTATATCCGGATCTTTGATCTCTGCTTTGTCGATTTTTCTCTTAGTGATAAGATAGTTTAGCAGGCTGACTACAAAGGCGATAACATAAAAATATTTGTCTATAAATCCTGGAATATCCAATACTAACTCCTGCTTATGGCTTATTTTATCATTCTGATTTGGGGGAATGCTTTAGTTGCAAATAATCCCGTGCTTCCTGCAAAAATTCCAATTTTTTATAACATACCAGGCTCAACAACGGGCTGTAACCTGTAGACTGGCAGTTATAACTCATTATAAACGATATTTTCGTAATCAAATTTATCAATAGAGAACCTGCAAGTTATGATGACATTGATACTCGTATTCTTATCGATTGATAAATTTGAATAATATTGCTTTTTCTGGTAGCGGCCGAAATTATTAAAAAAGAGAGAACTCTTTTTTAGTTTCATACTATTTACTGTAAACTTCATTTTTTTTGCCCAGTCCTCAATCTTCTTTTTTGAAAGTTCAACATTGGTTTTTATTCGAATGATGTAAACGAATGGAAAAGCAAGAATAGATGCAAGAACAAGAAGCTTTATAATCAAAACTAAAATTTCCACTTAAAAATCCTTTTATCGGTTATTTATACTTAACAATGTTGCCTATGCGTGTCAGGTCCACATCGCGCATAGCCAACACCCTAATGTGGTATGCCATGCATTCTCTCCCACAGACAGGGAAAGATCCTTCGATAGTGAGGTAAAGTATAGGGTAGAGACTTAGGAAGACAAATAAGTCACTAGTCAAAAGTAGGCTCTATCTTTGTAAGTCCGAGCCCTCATCCTCAAACCGACAGAAAACCTTCAACTAAACCAGGCTCCACTTCCCCGCCGAAGGTGGCTGTCTCGCTCCTCAATGTGCGCCCCACAATAAACCCCAGTAGGGCTGACCTACCCTAGCCTGCGCCCAGCCTCCGGCCATTTGCAAGGACGGCAAGGTGCCCGCGTAGACACGGACGGCGGAAGCGGGCCATTCAGCCCGCCCGGCATATTGAACTGCTATTCTATCAGCCACCATTTCGCGGGGCGATGCCCTTCAGTCCCACCGACCAAAGAAGGAATTTTCTTTGCCAAGCTTTCTTTTCTTCCTGAAAAGAAAGCGGAAAGCCCCTCGGTAGCCTACCAGTACCTGCACTGTGTGGCAGCCCAGGCACGCCCTACCGCCGACAGGGAGATTCCTTTCAGAGATATGATATAGTAAATGGTGGAGCCTAAGGATAATGATTGATCTCAAACACACTCAAAGATCCTTCATTACGTATGACTCCATTCAGGATGACATATAAGTCAATAGTCGAAAGTCACTAGTCAAAAGCAGGTACTGTCTTTAAAGTCCGAGCCCTCATCCTCAAACCGGCCGAAAACCTTCAACTAAACCAAGCTCCACTTCCCCGCCGAAGGTGGCTGTCCCGCTCCTCAATGTGCGCCCCACAATAAACCCCAGTAGGGCTGACCTACCCTAGCCTGCGCCCAGCCTCCGGCCATTCAGCCCGCCCGGCACATTGAACTGCTATTCTATCAGCCACCATTTCGCGGGGCGATGCCTCATTGTCCCACCGACCAAAGAAGCTCCTTCTTTGCTTACTTTCTTGGAGCTGCAAGAAAGTAAGATCACTTTACCCTCTTCCACACCTGGCCCTGGGCACTGTCCCTCACTTCCACACCCCGCTCCAGGAGCAGGTCCCGGATCTCATCACTCTTGATCCAGTCTTTGTCCTTCCGGGCCTGGGCACGCTGGTCCAGGAGGCCCTGGTCCTCAGGGGAGAGGCTGTCTTCCTCATCCATATTCAGGAATCCCAGTACCTGATCGATCTTCCGGAAAAAGTCCAGGATGGACCGGGATATTTCCAGGGATACCTCGTTAAGGCGTTCGTTAAAGTATTTTACGATCTCAAATACCGAACCCATAGCTTCCGCGATATTGATATCTTCATCCATGGATTGTTCAAACCTGTTTTTACGTTCTTCCAGAAAGGCTTTCATCTCAGGATCAGGAACGACAGTGTTTTTGTTGTTTTTCTGGTTGAGGATAAAGTCATCCAGCCTTTCTAGGGCAGACTCCGCCGCTCTGAGGCCGTCCAGCGTGAAGTTCAGGGGTTTACGATAATGCGTGGTAAATAATGCAAACCGCAAAGCCCGGGCATCAAAGCCTTTATCCTGTATATCGCGCAGGGTGAAGAAATTACCTTTGGACTTGGACATCTTCTGGCCGTCTACTACCAGATGCGCGGCGTGGAGCCAGTAGCGGGCGAATTCCTTACCAGTCACGGCCTCACTCTGGGCTATCTCGTTCTCATGATGAGGAAATATGAGGTCTACCCCGCCCGCGTGTATATCGAGGGTCTCCCCCAGATACTTCATACTCATGACCGAGCACTCTATGTGCCAGCCCGGACGGCCTGCACCCCAGGGGGAATCCCACTTGACATCTCCGTCACCGGGCACCCACTTCTTCCACAGGGCAAAGTCTGAGATATCCTCACGGTCGTATTCATCCTGGGCCACCCGGCCTGAGGCCCCGGTCTTGAGATTTTCCTTGTCCAGATGAGCCAGCTTACCATAACTGTCAAAGCTGGATACCCGGAAGTAGACCCCGTCATCTGTAGCATAGGCATGGCCTTTTTCCATGAGCCGGCTGATCAGGTCTATCATACCTTCTATACTGTCTGTGGCCAGGGGGTAATAGGTCGCCGGCTTGATATTGAGTGACCTTAGATCTTCCAGAAATGCCTCTTTATAGATGGTGGTAAATTCCTTGAGGGTCTTTTGGGCAGCTATGGAATCCCGGATAGTCTTGTCATCCACATCGGTGATATTCATGACATGGGTGACTTCATAGCGGCGGTATTCCAGCCAGCGCTTTAAGAGATCCCCGAATAAAAAGGTGCGGAGATTACCGATGTGCATATAGTTATAGACGGTAGGGCCGCAGATATAGAGGCTCACTTTTCCCGGGACCTGGGGCTGAAATTCCTGTAATGAGCGGGACCGGGTATTGTAAAACTGCACTGCCATACTATCCTCCGTAATTGGGCTAAGCATATCTTAAAAGAAACAAGTCTGAAAGTCAAACTAGACAATCTCCCTTATCATAGCTGGGAATTTTGAAATCTTATTTGAAAGGTGCTATAATGAATGGCTCTTAGTAGAGCTGGAAGAGAGGAAGCATGACTTTAAAACAGACACCCTTTTATCAGTACCACCAGGACCTGGGGGCTAAAATGGGGCCTTTTGCCGGATGGGACATGCCTATACAGTATAAGGATGGCATCCTGGCTGAGCACCGGCAGTGCCGGGAGTCAGTGGCTGTATTTGACACCTCTCACATGGGTGAGTTTCTGTTTAAGGGTGATATCGCTGCATCCGGTATAGAGCAAGCTGTGACCTTTTCCATTCAGGACCTGGCTATAGGGCGCTGCAAATACGGGCTCATGCTCAATGATCAGGGCGGCATCATCGATGACCTCATCATCTACCGTATGGCTGCGGATGAGCTCTTCATCGTGGTCAATGCCGGGACTATAGACAAAGATTACGGGAATCTGCACCAACATATAAAAGACGATTCAAAGCTGGAAAACATTTCAGATAAGACCGCTAAACTGGATGTGCAGGGCCCCTTATCTTATACCGTACTCTCCACTATCCTGGATGATGACATCTCCACTCTCAAATATTTCCAGAACCGGCGCATCAGCCTCTATAATGAACCGGCTATAATCAGCCGGACCGGCTATACCGGGGAGCTGGGATATGAGCTCTATGCCAGCGCCCCTGTTCTGCAGAGGCTGTGGGGCGCCCTCATGCTGGATGAGAGAGTGGCTCCCGCGGGACTGGGTGCCCGGGATGTACTGCGCCTGGAGATGGGTTACAGCCTCTATGGCAGTGATATGGATGATCATGCCAATCCCCTGGAATACGGGCTGGCTGACTTTGTGGATATGAATAAAGATTTCAGCGGTAAGGCCGCCCTGGAACAGTTCATTCAGAACGGACTGACTATGGACAGAGTCGCCTTTCAGACCCTGAGCCGGAGATCCCCCCGCAGTCATTTTGACATCGTGGTAAATGGACAGGCAGTAGGGACAGTGACCAGCGGGACCTACTCTCCCCTGACCGGCACCGGTATAGGCATAGGGATCATGCCCCGGAACCTTATCGAGTCGGGCAATGTCATCAGTGTCGTCAACGGAAATACCAGTATAGAAGCAGAGATAGTGGACCTGCCCTTTTATGAACAGGGCAGTGCCCGCAAAAAAATATAGAGAGGTCGGAGAATGTCAGTTTTTTTCAGTAAAGAACATGAATGGATCAGGATCGAAGGAAACATCGGTACAGTAGGTATCACTGACCACGCTGTAGAACAGCTGGGTGATATCACTTACGTGGAGCTGCCCCAGATCGGCATGGAAGTAGCCCAGGATGACATCCTATGCTCTATAGAGTCCGTAAAAGCAGCCAGCGATGTCTACAATCCCATGAGTGGAAAAGTAAGCAAGGTCAATGACGTACTCCAGGAGACCCCGGAGATCGTCAATGAAAGTGCCCAGGATAAAGGATGGATCGCCCAGTTAGAGCTTAGTGATCTCTCTGAAAAAGACAGCCTCATGTCTGAAGCCCAGTACAAAGAATATGTAAAAGGATTGGAAGATTGAGCTACATCCCTCACAGTCCCTTAGAAAAACAGCAAATGCTGGAAGCAGCCGGGTTGAAAGACCCGGCCCAGCTTTTTCAGGATATTAAGCCGGCCTATAAAGCTAAGAGTTTTGATCTCAAGCCTGGCCTGTCTGAATGGGAAGTCCTGAACTATTTTGAGACTCAGGCTGCTAAAAATGATAGCACTACCCTTTCCTTTATCGGGGGAGGCTACTACGATCATTTTATCCCGGCAGCTGTGGACTCCCTGTCCTCCCGGGGGGAATTTGCTACTGCATATACTCCCTATCAGCCCGAAGCATCACAGGGTACCCTGCAGGCTCTGTTTGAGTACCAGACTGCCATCTGTGAGCTGACCGGAATGGAGGTGACCAATGCCTCTCTCTACGACGGATCCACTGCCCTGGCCGAAGCCGCCATGATGGCCCTGCGCATAAACCGCCGTAAAAAAATCGTGGCAGACCAATGGCTCAATCCCCTCTACCTCCAGGTCCTGCAGAGTTACCTCAATAACCTGGACATCGAGCTCATCCGGATAGATCTGCAGACAGAATCTCTGGATAACTTAAATGAAGAGATCTCTGCCGTCATATTCCAGACTCCTGACTTTACAGGCAGTATCAATGACTGGACTAATGTGATCAGTGCGGCTAAATCCAAAAACATCATCACCATAGAAAACACCTACCCTATCTCCCTGGGCCTGCTCCAGTCACCCGGGGAAAAGGATGTAGATATAGTAGTGGCTGAAGGCCAGTGCCTGGGTAACCCCCTCTCTTTCGGCGGACCCTACCTGGGTATTATCGCTACACGTATGCAGCATGTACGAAAGCTGCCCGGCCGTATCTGCGGCGAGACAGTGGATCAGGACGGCAAGAGGGCCTTTGTCCTCACCCTGCAGGCCCGGGAACAGCACATCAAGCGGGAACGGGCCAATTCCAATATCTGCTCCAACCAGAGCCTCATGGCCCTGCGCAGCCTTATCTATATGTCACTATTGGGCAGACAGGGCCTGAAAGACCTGGCCCGGCTTAATTATGACAAGTCCGAGTACCTTAAGGCTGAGTTAACACAGCTGCCTGGAGTATCCATAATGAATACCCGGCCTACATTTAATGAATTCACCATCCGTACTCCGAAGCCTGCCCTCGCTCTCTACAACAGCCTGGCAGACCGGAATATCCTGGCAGGTATTCCCCTGGGACAGTACTTCCCGGCTATGGAGGATGCTCTGCTGGTCTGTGTGACGGAGACTACTAGCAAAGAACAAATGGACCGTCTGGTCCAGTCTATCCGGGAGGCTCAGTGATGATGGCTTTATTATCTGAGATCTCTCAGGCCGGGCGCAAAGGAATAAAGCTCCCGGGCCGCGATGTACCCCCGGCCAGCCTACCCCATCAGGGACTCCTGCGCCGGTCTGATGCCCGTTTACCGGAGCTGTCCGAGCTGGATATAGTGCGGCACTTTACCATGCTGTCCCAGCTTAATTTTTCCATAGACACAAACTTTTATCCCCTGGGCAGCTGTACTATGAAGTACAACCCCCGCTTTACAGACCAGGCAGCCAATCTGTCCGGTATTCGCAGGCTGCACCCCTGGCTGGCTACCCTGCCCCGAGGCGAACAGTGGAACCAGGGCGGCCTGGCTATCATCCATGACCTGGAAGGCCTGCTCTGTGAGATCACCGGCATGCATGCCGCTACTACCCAGCCCCTGGCCGGAGCCCATGGGGAGATGCTGGGCATCATGCTCATCGATGCCTACCACCGCCATCGGGGTAATAAAAAAAGTAAGATCATCGTACCTGACTCGTCACATGGCACCAATCCTGCCTCGGCCACAGCCGCAGGCTATGACATCGTGACCATACCCAGCCTGGCCAATGGTGAGCTGGATATAGCTGCTCTTGAAGAGAGTCTGGATGATGACTGCGCAGCTATCATGCTGACCTGCCCCAATACCCTGGGAATATTTGAACACAGTATAGATGAGATCTCCCGTATCGCCCACGCCCACGACTGTCTCCTCTATTACGATGGAGCCAATCTCAATGCTATCCTGGGCCAGGTACGGCCCGGTGACCTGGGATTTGATGTCATCCATATCAATACCCACAAGACCTTTGCCACCCCTCATGGCGGCGGGGGGCCCGGTGCAGGCCCGGTAGCAGTCAATAAAAAGCTGGAACCCTTCCTGCCTCTGCCCCGCGTGGTAAAAGACGCATCCGAACATTACACCGTCATCACGGAAAACGCAGACAGTATAGGCAGGATCGCCCCCTTCTTCGGCAACTACGGCATACTGGTACGGGCCCTGGCTTATATCCTGCTCCAGGGAAAGGAAGGCCTCCTCAATGTGAGCGAGAATGCCGTGCTCAACGCCAAGTACATCAAGGCCCGGCTCCGGGGGCTGTATGAGCTGCCCTATGACGGCTCCAGTCTGCATGAATGTGTATTCTCAGCGGTGGAACAGGCCAAACGGGGAGTATCCGCCCTGGATATTGCCAAGTACCTCC
>CAZIAD010000003.1:0-170976 GCA_964537555.1 uncultured Brevinematales bacterium | reverse complement strand
ACATTTTAACCCTGATATCTAAGCAAAAACATTAGGAGTATTTATGAAATGGATAGCAATTGGTTTTCTTTCATTAAGCTTTAATTTATTCACTTTCAGTGGTTGTACCACTACAAAAGTGCGTGCACCCTTCCAAACTCAGAATAAATCAAATGGGAATATGACTGATAGTCTGGATAAAAGTATAAAAATGACTATGAAAAAATACAAAATCAATGGTTTATCTTTAGCAGTTGTTTCTGGTGGGGAAATTGTAAAAATTGGAGCTTATGGATTTGCTGACATAGATAAGAAAAAACCAGTAACTCCTGCTACTTTATTCCAAGCTGCTTCTATCAGTAAACCAATTACTGCTTTAGGTGCATTAGTGTTAGTCGAAAAAGGTGTGATTTCATTGGATTCTAATGTTAATGATTATTTATCAACCTGGAAAGTAGATGATAATAAATTTACTACAATCAATAAAGTTACGTTACGCAGAATATTATGTCACAGTTCAGGTTTAAATGTACATGGTTTTAGGGGCTACGAAATAGGTTCATCTGTTCCTTCACTTTTACAAATTCTTAATGGAAAAAATCCAGCTAATAATGAAGCAGTAACAGTTGTATACACACCAGGTACCAAATGGCAATACTCTGGTGGTGGTTATACTGTTTTACAACAAATGATTATCGATACAACTAAAAAAGATTTTGCCCAATATATGAATGAGTCAGTTTTAAATCCTTTAAAAATGTTAAATAGTACTTTTAAACAGCCATTACCCAGAAAAATGAAAAAACATGCAGCTACCGGATACTATCGCTATAAGGAAGTGAAACGTAAATTTCATGTCTATCCGGAATTAGCGGCGGCGGGACTATGGACAACGCCCTCTGATTTAGCAAAAGTAGTCATAGCCATTCAAGAATCCTATCAAAATATACATAATCCAATAATTTCTCATGATATGACAAAAACAATGCTTACGGATTATATTAATGGTGATGGACTAGGTTTATTTGTGGGAACTAATACCAAAAATGACAAAGTCTTCATCCATGGTGGTAGAAATGAAGGATTTGATTCATTTTTATATGGAGAATGTACTAGTGGAAAGGGAATGGTAATATTTATCAATAAGAATGAAAATCGTGGTGCATTAAAAGAAATCCAGCAATTAATAAAAGACGAATATAAATTCTAAGAGGTATTTACAATGAAAAAAGTTATGTTGTTTGCTTTTTGTCTTCTGTTTTTTTCCCAGGGCTACTCTGAGATCCAAATTCGTGAATATATAAAACCAGTAAAGTCCAGTCATTATATTACAGAACTCGTGCATAGACCATATCATAAAGTAGATAGTTCAATGCAATCCACATTTAACGCAGATTACAGATTTTATTTGGGTGAAAATAACGATAATGTCATGTATGTAAACCTAACTGGAGAAGAAGGTGGCCATCTAAGCATGGAACCTATAAAACTAGTTAATTTAAAAGATCCAGTATTATATGAAACAAATAGTTTTGATAATAGATTTGGAACCTCCATGAGCACAATTGGAAAATATCAAACTGTACAGACAAACATCAATTCTGGGATTATCATTTCTAAAGCGTCTCATAAAAAATTAAGTAAGATAAAAGTGAATGGTAATAAGTTTACTGATGTGATTTATGTAGAAGCTAAAATTGAGTATCATGGCACTAACAATCATTCTCAAATTAAATATGAAAGAAATGACCCTAAGAAAGTGGATCTTGATTATACCTCTAAAACCACAAACTATATAACAAAATATTATGAGATAAAAGCATATTTAGCAAAGGATACAGGAATAGTAAGTATTGAAATTGTAAGACTCAATGAAAAAGGGGTCCTAGAGTTTAAGATGGAAAGTGAGATAATTGGAAAAATCCGTTAAGACTAAGAAAGACGATACCTAACTAAGGCTATTCGCCAGGCTTGGGCCCGGCGCATAGGCCCACACGTTATTTTGAGAATATTTTTCCAGGAGGCTATAATGAAAAGAAACCTAACCTTTTGTTACCTTTTAATTTTTATTTTTATAAGTAACACTTCACCTTTTGCAGAGAAAATGTCAGCAGAGACAATAGAAAAATTTTCTCAGATATCAAATTCAGGAAGTAATTATACAATACAAAATGAATCTGAAAAAGAAGAACCTTCATATTATATAGGACTTGGTTTTTCACCTCACCTTGTAGTTGGCGCATTTATTGTTTGGGTAGGTGTAGATCTTGATAGGCTAGATACTGATATACATTTTGAAATTGAAAAAAAGAAAAGAAGTTTGAATTTTAGATACAGGTATAGTTTTGTATCTATTTATAGGTATTTCTTTAATATTGAAGCTGCGTATAGATGGTATAGTAAAAAAGATTTTATGATAGGGCTTGGAACAAGCTTAGGAATGTATAGGTATTATAATGATTTTAGTCTAAACCCTCATCAGACATTTTTACCAACAATTAGTTTAGAGTTTGGAAAAAAGATATTTTTTGGAAAAAAACAGAATATGTATTTTTTTCCTCGCGGGATTATTACTGTTCCATATTTGGAAGAAGATATTTGGTTTCACACTCAGCAGTTATCAGGGATAATGTTGGATTTTGGAATCAGATTGTAGATTTGAGACCCTGATTATTACAAATTTTACGAAATAATTATATTGCTATCTGTTATACTCTATCAAAGAAGGGTAGTCACCAGAAAGATATTTGCTAAACTATGCAAAGGTAGCAGATAGTTATTTACTAGGATGGACAAATAATACCACTAATAACAAAAGCCATGCCTCCAGGCTTAGGTCCTGCGCATAAGCGAGCACGTTGTGAAAAATTAATTCTTTATTTGCTTGACATAGTCACAAGTGAATAGTATATTATGACCATGAGTACATTAAAAGACAAGAATCTCCTTCTTCTTGGTATCCTCAAAAATCAGGATATCCATGGTTATGAACTGAATCAATTCCTCAAATCTCCTGGCCAATCCATACATATTGGTAAGGCCAATGCCTATCAGATCCTGGCAACGATGGAAAAAAGCGGACTTGTGATCAGTGAAGAAAGAAGAGAAGGAAAACGACCACTCCGTCTGGTCTATTCCATAACTGAAAAAGGAAAGGAGGAATTTTTAAGTCTATTAAAAGAAAGATTAGCACTATTCGAACCAATCGAATATTCTAATGGGGTTTCTATGGATTTTTTGGGACTCCTAACACCTCAGGAGGCCTTGCCTCTACTAAAACAAAGGCAAGAGCGCCTCGCCTCTCATTGTGAAATTTTAGAAAATTTCTCTGATGATATCCGCGCTAGTCATCCGGGTTTGGATTTTCTTGTTCGTCAAGCTAAGCTTGAGAACGAGTTGTTGAAAGAAATTGTTGAAAAGTATCAGCAAAAAAACGGAGGATGACATGAACAAAATGTATGTTGTTACAGAAAACTACTATGCAAAGGAAGAACACTTCGACGAAGTATTAAATATACTGAAAGAAACATCTGCTATGATCAAGGATCAGGATGGAGCTTTAATGAGTATGTCTCTTAAACCTGAACAAAAAGATGGGCCCATAACAGGAATAAGTATATGGACCAGCCGTGATAAGTTCACAGCATTCATGAGAAGTGAGCATGCGGAAAAAATAATGAAATCAGGATTATCTGCAAAGGTCAAAAGCTGGACTACTGATATAAAAGCCAATCTTCATACTGTTGAGCAAGCCTGGCATGTAGATTCACACGATTAAGCAAATAAAAGGAAGGTCCGTTCAGAGAATGGGCCTTTTTTTTACCAAAAATTTGTAAATCAATATATAATTGTCTATAACTCCGCTCTGGTCACCATGCCTCGGCCTGGGGCATAAGCGCTTCACGTTATGAGAAGTATACTGTCCAAGTAATTCTGATGTTGTTGGTTTTAATAAAAAAAGAGGTGGACCATGAAAAGACTGCTTTATGTATTGGTGTTAGTACTGGGGATCTTTCCCGCACTGTTTGCATACCGGTATAATTTTCTGAATAACGAAAAAATTCTGGAGAGTACAAAAATCTTACTGAATGAGGCTCATGTCAATAAGACAGCCCTGGATCTGTGGTATTCCAATGTCATGCTCTACAATATGTCTTACACTCCTGTTATCGACTCTCAGAAGGGATGGGTCAGCCGATCTGACACAGAGACCCTGAGATCTTTGTCAGATAAACCTGTTTTCCCTGATCATTTTATTAGTTATTCATTTATGAGAGCTAAGGTAAGAGCACAGAAATCCTATCGGAATAAGATCACTGTAGGCAACGGGGTGCATGATGTCCAAAATATCACTATAACCGGTTTTCAGGGTATGAATGAGGAAGACAGTACTGCTTTTCGCAGTATATTCAATCCGGTAAATATAGTGCATCAGCCTGTTGATCAGGAATTATTTATAAAAGTAAATCAGCTTTATCAGACCTGGTGGAATAAAGAAAAACTGAGCTTTGACAATAATCCGGATGTGTCTCTGATCCAGTTCCTATGTGTGGACTCCCGTGCTTTAATAAAACTATCCTACCCCAGGGAATCAGGAATAGAAGTAAGATCAAAAGGGAAATCATACTTTATTGCCAAGCTGGGGTTTTTCAACCCTTTTGTTGTGGTAGAGTTTTCTACCTATGATGATCTCGCGCAGTTCTTTATGGATATTCAGTCAGTCAAAGAAAAAGAGGTCGGCTATATGCTTATGAAAAACCGGGAAATGGTCTGGACATCTGTAAAATAATAAATTAAAATGGATTTCCTATGATCTGTCGCCAGGCCTGGGTAGCTCAAGGATGAACACATTAAAAGGAAATAAAATTGGGATTATTTTCGGGAATAAGACTGGGGCCATTAAAATCACTGGAAGATATTACTATTCATGACATGATGCAATACCCCATCTGGGTAGAAGACCTGTCGGGGGAATCGAGGGATGATTTTGATGAAACCGCGCAACGCCCCGTGACGAATACCAGAGATGTCACTACAAAAATGCTCAGGGAGTATGTAAAAGTAAATGTCTTGATAGAAATAGAAGGGACTGATATTTTAGCATCAGCCGATGTAGAAGAAGATGCTTCCCTGTCAGGATTAGTGGCCTGGATAGATGATAGCTGGATTGACTTAAATAAGCACATTGATGACTCAGTAGCCATATATGTCCGGCCTGTACCCAGTATTTTGGGCAGGAAAGCCAGGTATGAGTATATGCATCAGGAAGATATTGCTATAGAAAAATCAGTGACATGATCCAGTATCTAACCAGGACGCAGCCGCCCCTATCGCGGCCCAGCGCAGGGGCCTTATTGAGGATAACACGAGCTGTATGCGGTGACCCGCCCCTTGCCCGGCGTCCCTGCCGGGCTTTGTTCACCAAAAATAAATACGCGAAGCAAACATTAAATAGAAATCACATCAGATCATGATATTCTCATACAATATTTCAGGGCTGGAAGGGCAGGAGCCTCTGGACCAGCTTGTACTCAAAATTACCCCCAATGGAATCCACTGAAGAATACATCTGACGTCCATTTTCATCCTTGATGATATAATAAAATTGCTGAGTCTGGCCCCAGGTGATACCCTTGACGGCATGTTGGTATTCAAATACGCCGTTTCCACTGGATTTCATGAGGTATGCGATGCCTAAAAAAGGGTGCTCATTCACCACCACATAGGCCTGGTAGCCTGAGGGCAGGCTTTTAGTCACCAGCCGGAAGGGTACTTCCTGCAGGGTACGTCCGCCCTGGAAATAGTCTACTATATTATTGGCTTTAACAGAGGGCCCCAGGGGTGGAGCGTCTTTGGCTTTGATCTTCCAGGGCTTGCCCTTGTTATCTATCACGGCAGTGCTTTTATCCCGGGAATTCATATTTTTCATGACCGACACCTCGTAATAGTATTCTATGGAGTCACAAAGAGTGAGGGTGTCCGGAAGTGTTATTTTCTGCAGACTGGAGTTATCCGTCATATCAATCACAACGGGAGTAAACTGTAATTCCCCCTGACGCCTTACATACACCGTCAGGAAGACCGCCTTGCCCCGGGCTTTGAGCCGGGCCCCCAGGTCCAGGGGTCCACTCCAGGAATAGGACTTTGGAAATACCGGTTCCACAATAGAAGACCAGTCTTTGAGTTTACTGACTTTGGGCTTCTCTTCCTCCACGATAGAGTTATCCTGATTCCGCTTCACCGGGCTGACCTGGATGCGGTAAGTATTGGTATCCTTCATCTCAACTGTATAATTTTTCCCGTTCCACTCCTTCTGGGCTACAAAATAATAGCCGCTCCCGGGGCTCAGGATATCCACCCAGTTAATCACATCACTATACTGGGTGCTGTTGATGCGGTACAGGTCATGGTACACTACGCCCCCCGATGAGGGAGTTTTAGTGGCCAGGTAAAAGTACCAGCCTGGCATAGGTTTTTTAGTGGTCACAGAGATATCTATCCAGGCCCCCACTGAGAGATCCAGGCGGGGAAAGTCCTTACTGCCCGGCTGTAGCATAGCCATCTCAGCCTGGATGTCTTTTTCGGTCTGGGGCTTATTGGGATGCACCGGGACGACATAATCTTTGCCTTTTCCATTTACCGTGAAATAGAGTTCTTTACCATTTCCATAGAAAAGATTCTGGGGTATGCCATCCTGGTTAACGCTAAAAGTGAAGAAATACAGCAGGGGCCCATTGGCCAGGATATCAGGACGCAGGACCATGGTATAGACATTCCCGTTTTTTGCTAAACGCAATTTGTTTTCCTGGTCATTGACCGGAGCTTTGAAATGTATATAGCCCTGAGCATTAGCAGGCAGGCCTTCGGCGCTGATAGTAAGAGTGAGAGACTGACCTTTGCTAAAAAATGCCGGAACGGTGTGAGTAAACACCGGGGCCTTTTGGGTAGTGGCGGGTACCGGCTGCGTGTCTTCCTGGACCTTCTGGGGCTGCTTGGAAGTGGCGGGCCCCTCAGTGACGATTTTAGTAGGGCTTTTTTTACTGCCACTGGGTGCTGTCCCGGGCTGGGAAACAGCCCATAACGGCAGGTTTATCATACACAACATAACTACGAAAACTGTCAATCCTTTCTCCATGTACCTCTTCATCCGGCACCTTCCTTAAAATAATATTAAAAAAAGCTTGAGTAAATTCAAACAGATATTAGAGCAACAGATGAAACCTGTCAATTTATAATATGCTAATCTGTTCCTGTGTGGGGACTCCTGCACCTAAATCGGGGCATCGGGAATAGAATTAAGGTCAGAGGGAAAATCATCCTTTATTGCCTGGTCAGGGCCTTTTAATCCTTTTGTTGAAGTAGAGTTTTCGACCTATGATGATCCCGCGCAGTTCTTTATGGAACTTCAATCTGTCAAAGAAAAGGAGATCAGCTATATGCTTATGAAAAACCGGTTAATGGTCTGGACATCTGTAAAATAATATATTAAAATGGATTTCCTATGATACGCCGCTAGGCCTGGGCAGGTCAAGGATGAAAAGAGTTAAAGGAAAAATATTATTAAGGCTATTCAAATTATTGGAAGATATTACAATTGATAACATGATAAAATACCCCATTAAGGAATGGTGAGCATCTATGAAAATATTATTTCTGATGCCTCTTTTAACTTTGGTATTGTTCAGCATAAGCTATGTGGTCTATATCTTTATTGCTAAGGCTATGGAAAAAGCCAGAATGAAAAAGGAAGAGGAATTAAGGCAATTTCCTGTGAGGCAGATTTCGGAACAGGAAAACCGGGAAATGGAAAAAAACATTCAGGATTGGGCAGAAGATTTAGAAAGAAAGAGAAAACGAACACAATTCTTCGGCAGACTGATGTTAGGGGTGAGTATTACACTCATTGTGAGCAGTTTTGGGTATATAATACTATGCCACAGTAAGATCATCACTCTTCATGAGAGTATTTTAGATCTAGCGGTAAAGATATATACTCTATCCTGGCTGGTATTATTATATGCTGCATTTGAACTATTGATGAATAAAAAGAAGCCAGGGGATGAAAAGGATTAATAATGATGCCCCTATACGGGCTCATGCGGCACCTTATATCCGGAAACTGTGTGGGACAGTACAGGACTGGTTTATATAATACAAAAAACAGGATCAAAATGCGGTATAAACGAGAGATTGCGAATTGGTGGTTTCAAAATAAAAAGCCTGTCACATCTATTGATTCATACTATTTTAAGGACCTTCTCCTGGCAGCCATTCAGGCCATGAGCATCCTTCTGGATTTTGAGTTGTTATTCCCCGAGAGAATTGATTTTCCTGAATACTGGAGTAAGGGCCGCTTAGGTACTACTCAAGTAAGACAGATGTCGCCCGAACCTTTATTGATCGATCACACCGATGACCTGTCTCATATCGCAGATCTAATCATGGATCATGTAAAGAATAAAAATGCAGATAAGGATGCTTACTTTCCTGCCTCTCTTCAGATATCGGGTTATGGGATGAGAAGCACCGGCAGAGGAAAAAAAGAAAAAGTGGATGATATGATAGTGCTTCACATGGAGACATTTAATGAGATAGTAGTAGATATCATTACCTGCAGTGATATCTGGATGAAATATAATCTGAGGGCTGAACCACAACAGTACTGGAGAAAAAACGCCCGGATCTTAAAAAGAGCATTAAAGGCAATTCATAAGAAATCAGGGTATGAATATATTGAAAATGAATCTGATTTTGCCGAAGTGGGAGGCTTTTCCTTAAAAAACCTGAAAGATTCCAAGGGCGACATCATTGCCTTTGATGAACAGGGTAATATAATATAGCCGGGGAATAGATGAAGCTGACAGTACTAAGTTCTGAAGGCCCGGGACTGGCCGCTGAAGTGCTCTATAATGGCACTATCCTGGGTGTAATGGATAATTTCTCTCCTTATGATGGGGTAATCGATTACAAAAAGAAAAACCTCATTCTGGAAGAGCCTGAATTCTCGGCTGTATTCGATGATGATATCGAATGGGATGTGATATTCAGTGAGAATAAAGAGAGAAAGAAGGCATTGATCAGAATCGCTGACACCTGGCAATATCAGGCCTATGGGCAGATAACATCGATAAACCCCATAGTAGTGGACTTTGGAGTAATAGAGATCGAAGTGGATCTGTCGGGCTCTGACCCCAGATTAGTGGGTGAGTATGTTTATTTCAGGATCGACAGGTTAAGTCTGGATGCTTTTGGAAAATAAAGACCCAATAAAATCGCTTCTGACCCTCGAATATTTATTCGGTAGAGGCCTGAAAAAATAAGCTCCTCTTAAAGAGGAGCTTATTTTTTAAAAAAGGCTGTTATCTCCCGGACAAAACATGGGATATTCCAATAAAGCTATTTCTTCTGCACCTCTGAGACCAGCAGTGAAACCCGGTTGATCAGACGATTAGGCTGATAGTATCCATGTACTCCAACCACCCACTTACCCGGAGGGGCCATGATCTCGATGCAGTCTCCCTCATCAGAATCCGAGCCCAGGTATTCTGACATTTCCAGTTTAGCACTATCATCACCCCATTTTTTCCATATTACAGCCAGTTTTTTGATAGTGACAGTGCCGTTCACTGTCTCCTCACATAAGCGGAGCCCGGTTATGGCATAGCCCGGTTTTTCCAGGCGTTTCACCAGCCCGAAAGTCCCTCCGTAGTACTGGGCATTGAGCTGGCTAAAGGTAGCGATATATTTTTCATTTATGACCTGACTGTATATAGGGTAGAGGCAGTATATATTCTTGTCATCATAGCGCACCTGGAATCCGGTGAGGAGAAAATCAGTCATGGTTTTTTTATCACTGAATGCCTGGCCCAGCTCTCCTTTTATCTGATCCAGGGGGATCTTTTCCTCATGCGGAAATTGTACGCTGCGCACCCGGGGCTTTTTGAGGGTTTCCTGGACTGATGTCCAGCTGGGATTTACCATAATATACCCGTTGACATCCATTACCGGCAGCATTACTCTGGAGCTGTCCGCGCTGGAAGCCCGGACTTTTTTCCACATTTCCTGGTTGGCAGATTTGTCTTCATCTACATTGAGGTCCTGGTAAGTCAGGCCTTCGTAGTCCAGGTGGTTACGCATGGCTTTACAGTTTCCACACTGGGGCCGTCCATACAGTATGATATAGGATCCAGTCTGGCTTATTGTATCCGGGTTTTGTTTATCGGGCAGGACAGGGGGCATGACTGGATTGTCATTTTGTGGCTGCATCAGAGGCTGGATCAGTTTTTCCAGGGCGGCTGCATCCTGAGAGCCCAGAGCCAGGGTCTGGATCAGGCCGCTGGAGTCTATGACAAAGGTATAAGGCAGTTCTTTCAAAAAGGAATAATCTTTAAAGCCCCGGCTGGCTTTGGCAATGGCATGGCTCCAGCCCTTCTCCTGGATCAGAGTCTTTACTTTTTGCTTATCCTCTTTAGTGATACAGGCTGATATTACCACTAATGTGTCCGGGTAGCGCTGCTGTAGCTGAGACAGCACATCCTGCTGGGCCTTTCCCTGGGCATCCAGGCCCCAGAAGTTAAACAGGGCTACTTTACCCTTGAGGCTGGCTGAGGTCAGTTCCGCATTGCTGTGCAGATCCACAACCTTGAACCCGGGGATGGGCATAGGCCCTTTGCCGGCACTGATCAGTAAAATAAAAAATAGGGGCAGGATTTTTTTCATAGAGGCCTCCCTTGTAAACAAAATATTTTTCTATTAATCCGCAAAAAATCCATCATCAAATAGTCAAACAAGCGTCTACAATTTAAAATGAAATGATTTTTTTGTCTATTGAATCAGGCTAACTTTGTTAAAATATTTTTCTGATACTGACGGATAAAACTTCGTACTTTGTCTGTGATAAATTTGCCAGGAACCAGGCCTGCTACTACAATACTATTAAAAAAAGTGGTAATCATTGCAATGAAACAAAAGATGTTTGTATTTGACCTGGACGGTACCTTTTTAGACTCGGGCAAGACTATCTCCCCCCGGAACCGGCAGGCGGGACTGGATATTCTGCAGCGGGGAGACCACCTCGTCTTTGCCACTGCCCGGCCTCCCCGGTACACGGGCTTTATTCAGGACACATTCAGAGAGGCGATATTTATCACTATCAATGGAGCCATGTATCAGACTCCATCCGGACATCAGGTAAATATCACCCTGGGACAGGACCTATTAGGGGAGATCAGTGACTATGTGCAGGCTCATGATCCTGAGGCCGTCCTCTCCGTGATGGTGCAGGACCTGTGGTACAGCTCTAATACCTCTTTTGATTTCCGCTCCCACTATCATGTGGACTATGGCCCTGAGATCCTGAGCCCGGCGGGCCTGAAACGACTGGAGTGCGGAAAGATACTCATAAACCAGTGCGGCATAGTGGAAACGATAATCGAAAAGTTTGGCAGTCTGTGCAATATCAGCGTCACTGATGGAGGCTGGACTATACAGATAGCCTCCCGTCAGGCCTCCAAGGAAAATGCAGTGCAGCATATAGCAGAAGAGTTAGGCCTGGGACTGGATGACGTGATCTGCTTCGGGGACGACCACAATGACATGGGCTTATGCCGGCTCTCCGGTATCAGTGTAGCCATGGCCAATGCCGTCCCCGAGCTCAAGGCTATCGCGGCCTATATCACCGGGAGCAATGATGAGGATGGAGTGGCTCAGTGGGTGGAAGGCTATTATGCCGGGGAATATGAGAAGCAGTAACAGGAGTAACAAGAATGAAAGCTAGCACTCTGTATCAGCAACTGGAAACAGATTTTATCACCCCGGCTATGACGGACCAGTGGGCCCAGTATATGGACGAGGTGGAAGATTTCCTGTGTGATAATTTCAAACAGCGGTCCATGGGCCTGGTCTGTGATTTTAGCAGGGAGATAAAGCAGGTCTACACAGCCGTGTTTCCTTCTTTTCCGGTCATGCAGACTGTTCTGGAGGAAGGAGTTGAGGATGCACTATTATTTGTGCACCATCCCTCTATCTGGGATATTCGCAGGTCCCCCCAGGTCTTTTATCAGATGGACCGGGATCAGCTGGGCCAGTTCCGGGACCGGCAACTCTCAATCTACAATCTCCACGTCCCCCTGGATAATTACAGTGACTATTCTACCTCCTGTACATTAGCCCGGGCACTGGGCTTGCAGATCGAGTCCGCTTTTGCGCCTTATTTTGGAGGGATGGCAGGGGTATTCACCAGTACCCAGTGCAGCGCTGTCAGTGAATTAAAAGCTAAGTTTGAACAGGCCCTGGGCCACGAGGCTGTGCTCTATGATTATGGGTCACCTGATATCAGGGACGGCCGGGTGGCAGTGGTGGCCGGTGGTGGTAATGATAAAGATGTCCTGCGGGAGATCGCAGAGGCGGGGGTCAATGTCTTTATCACGGGTATCAGCGCCCGTACTCAACACTCTGAGACAGCTCATGAATATGCCCGGCAGCAGGGTATTAGCATCCTGGGCGGTACCCACTATTCTACCGAAAAGTTTGCCTGCCAGGCTATGGTAGATTATTTTAAAAAGCTGGGCCTGCCGGCCCGGTTCATCCCGGACATCCCGGTAATGGAGGATAGGTAGAGGCTCCCCATTAAATTTTATAGATAATATCTTCTCTCTCTGGTCCTACTGAGATGTATTTCACTGGGAGTTTTAATGCATTTTCAATGAATTCAATATAATCCTTTGTCTCCTGTGGCAATTCGAAATAATTTCGAATTTTTGATATATCACAATTCCACCCTTTCAAATATTTCAAAACGGGTTTGGCCCTATATAAGCTATCAGTACTGGCAAATTCTTCAGTGATACCATTATCAATATCATAGGCAATACACAAGGGAATTTCAGTCATATATCCCAGTACATCCATTAATGATAATGCTACAGCTGTGGTCCCCTGAAGCATACAGCCATATCGGCTGGCCACTGCATCAAAGTATCCCACTCGCCGAGGCCGTCCTGTTTTCGCTCCGAATTCATTTCCAGTAATCCTTAATTGTTCAGCCTCAGTTCCAAATATCTCTGTAACAAAAGGGCCGGCTCCTACACAGCTAGAGTATGCTTTGACTACGGTAATGACCTCATGAATCTCACGGGAGGCTATCCCGATACTGGTAGCTGCAAAGCTGGATAAGGGTGAAGAGGAGGTGGTCATGGGGTAGATTCCATGATCAGGATCTCTCAGCGCACCTAGTTGTCCTTCCAGTAAAATTGATCGGCCATCTCTGATGGCCTGATTGATAAGCAGGCTGGTATTAGCCAGATATGGCTTGATGTTTTTTCGTAAAGAACAGAGATGATTAAAAATCTTGTCTTCATTCAATGTTGGTTTATGATAGAACTGATCCAGTAGAATATTTTTCTTTTCAATGTTTTTATTAATTTTTGTTAGCAGCCGGTCGTCATCAAAGATATCTGAGACCTGGATACCAATCTTACTGTATTTATCCGAATAAAAAGGAGCTATACCTGAGAGAGTACTTCCGAATTTTTCATCTCCCAGTCTTTCCTCTTCATATTCGTCCAGTAAGATATGGTGGGGTAAAAGTATTTGAGCCCGGTCCGAGATGAGAATTTTCGGAGCCGGTACGCCCTGACTGATCAGGTCATTATATTCCTGTAGAAATACTTCGATGTTTAGGGCTACAGACGTGGATAATATATTCAATTTCTCTGAATAAAATACTCCAGATGGTAATAGATGGAGCTTAAACTTACCATATTGATTAACAATGGTGTGCCCGGCATTATTGCCTCCCTGGAAACGGACAATAAGATCTGCATCTGCAGCCAGCAGATCTGTAATCTTTCCTTTGCCTTCATCACCCCAGTTTCCCCCCACTACGGCTTTTACACTCATGATTCCTCCTTTTTTTTCTTGTTTTTTTTACATTAAGAGTATACGATATGTATCAATATAAGTATAATTGATAATAATTATATTAGGTATAAGAGGAAGTTATATGCATATTAATTATGAGTGGTACCGTGTCTTCTATGAAGTGGCTCATTCCGGACAGATATCTATTGCGGCCCGGCATTTATTTATCACGCAGCCTGCTGTGAGTCAATCCATTAAGCAATTAGAAGCTGTTCTGGGGGGGAGATTGTTTCTGCGTACTTCCAGGGGCATGGAGTTGACCACTGAGGGTCAGGTATTGTTTCAGTATATTGAAAAAGCCCATAACCTGATCCGGCAGGGTGAGTCTCGATACCAGGAAATGCAGGATCTGGAAACCGGTCAGATTAATGTAGGTGCTTCAGATACCTTATGTACTTACTTTCTCCTTCCATTTTTAGAAGAGTATCATCATCGTTATCCCGGTATCCGTATCAAGGTGACCAATCGCACAACACCTGAGACTATAGAACTGTTAAAACAGGGTCAGATCGACCTGGGTGTTGTCCATCTGCCAATACCCCTGAATAATCAACTCAATGTGGTAAAGGCAGATCAGATCGAAAATTGTTTTGTATGTGGTGAGAAATACCGGGATGAGTTTCTACATGCAGTTAGCTTAAAAGAGTTGATTCAATACCCCCTGATTCTCTTAGAAAAAGGAAGCAGCACGCGGACATTTCTGGATAAATATTTCCAATCACAAGGTCTGAACCTGGAGCCGGAGATAGAGCTGGGTAGTAATGACCTGCTGGCTGACTTCACCCGTATTGGTCTGGGTATCTCCTTTGTTCATAAACAGTCTGTACTAAGAGCTATAGAAGAGGGGCAGCTGTTTGAGATCAGGCTCCGGGAGTCTCTTCCTGCTCAATCTATAGGGGTAGCCAGTCTCAAGGGAATACAATTATCCAGTGCAGGCAGAAGATTTTTAGCAATGCTCACTGATAATGCTAAAAACGAAGGAGAAGAATAAATCTCATCGAAGAAAGAAATATATGTGAATAGAATTCCGGACATACCGGTAATGGAGGATAGGTGATATGTTTACAGAAATAAGCCCCGCTATGAAAGAACGTATGGACTGGCTGGAAGCAGCCGATGCCCGGGACCGGGATAATGGTACCGACAGGATGGAGAGGCTGCGGCAGGTCCCCCCAGAGACGGGCAAGTTCATAGCCCTGATGGCCCTGTCTGCTCCGGAGGGAGAGTACATCGAAGTAGGGACCAGTGCGGGCTACTCTACCCTGTGGCTGTCCCTGGCCGCCCGGCACAAGGGAGTGAAGATTAAGACCCACGAGCTCCTGGAGGCCAAGATCAAACTGGCCCGCGAGACTTTTAGCCAGGCCGGTATCAGTGATGTGGTGGAACTGATAGAGGGGGATGCCCTGCTTAATCTGAAAAAACTGGACCACATCGCATTCTGCTTTCTGGACTGTGAAAAAGAGATGTATCTACCCTGTTGGGATATTATCGCCCCTAAGATGGTGCCGGGCGGGATACTGGTAGCTGACAATGCCATCAATCACCGGGAGACCCTGCAGCCCATGCTGGACCAGGCCCTAAGAGACCCCCGATTCGACTCCATGATCGTGACCCAGGGTAAGGGTGAGCTCTTGTGCCGCAGGAAATGACGGGACATGAGGGCCTGCACCAAATAAAACAAAGCTAGAATTTTTAGCAGCCCTGTAGTATAATGCCTTAATGACCTGAAGGAGAGTGAAAATGTCTGTACAAATCCTGTTGAGCATTGGAATCGGTGTATTTGTGATACTGGCATTTGTCCTGTCGGGTAGTGCCACCCTGGAAAATCTAAGCCCGATACCGGGAGAGAATGTCCTGTTTGAAGAAGCCAAAGTCAGGGTCGAGCAGAAAGGCAGCCCCCGCTCTGCTGTATTCTTCAACTGCCTGATCCGGGTCACGGATTATCGTATCATCATTGCCCAGAAGAATATGCTGGGCCGGTCTCACTCCCTGAGGCATGTGATCACCTACAATAACAGGCACCAGAACACCGAGGCTAAGGCCGGACTGAAAGCCTATCTGGAGTGGACTATGGACCCCGCTGCTATTCAGATCACTGAGGAGGGGGTCAGTATAGGACTACCTGACTCCGGCCTGACCAAAGGCCAGACAGTACTCTTTTCTGTGCGGGCTATGCCAGAGTTTAGGAAAATCATAAAAGGGTGATGGTGATCGTCAGGCTTGAACCGGAAAAATAATCAGCTCTGAATGGGAGAAAACAGAAGAAGTGGCTCCCCCGGGCCGATGTATAACAAGGTTCATGCTTATATTAACTGTCAATAAGGACTGAGATGAAGAAATCTCTGCTATTTGTCTGTTTTCTGGTTCTGATCACTGCTTCTGTCCAGGCTAGTGTGATACTCCACTCTGATTACAAGAGACAGTCCTTTTATGACCAGACTGTAAAGATCACCAATGCAGATGACATGGCATTCACCAATATATACTATGACCATAGTCAATGGGCCGATATAACTATTCCCTCTACCTGGACTAAAGAGGTCTTTCCCCGATATGAAGGGGTGGCCTGGTACAGGATTTCAATGGTTTTCCCGGACAGTGTGCCTCCCTATACTCTGGGTCTAAACCTGGGAAAAATATCAGATGCAGATGAAGCCTATTTTAACGGTACTAAAATAGGAGGAATGGGCTCCTTTAACGACCTGAATCATATCTCCTATGATGTCATCAGGATCTATGAGATACCGTCCAGGCTGATCCTGACAGGCAGGACCAATATCCTGGCCATACGGGTCAAAGGTATCTTTGATGATGAGGGAGGCCTCATCAGCGGCCCCTTTGTGCTGGATACATTTCATGTTCTGGAAAAACAGATCTATTATGAAGACCTGGGCCGCATCTGTTTTATAGTAGCCTACATGGTCATAGGATTATACTTCATACTGCTGTTTTTGCGCCAGAGACAGAATAAAGAATACCTGCAGTTCGGTATCTTATGTATAATACTGACCCTCTACTTTTTCCTGAGGACTCAGCTGAAGATAGACCTGGGCATAGATCACCTCCTGCTAAAAAAGATCGAGTATCTCAGCCTCACTGTGGTATTTCCTCTGTTCCTGTGGTTTATTTTCAGTCTGTTTAAGGTCAGGAAGCTGCGCTGGTTTCTCTATTCTCTGACGGCTATCTATGCTGCAGGATTTCTGACTATTCTGTTCAGCTCCACCCCTCAGACCTGGAATTTTATTAATACCCGAATACTACAGTATGTCTGGCTCATAGAAACCACGGGTATTATTGCCCTCTTGATCTCATTATATAAGCAGGAAAAAGACGCCCGTGTCATGGTGTATTCTTTTATCGTGTTTAGCGTTTCCATTATCATAGATATACTGGCCGTGCGCAGTATTCTCATACTGCCCTTTATCAGCAGTATAGGCCTGCTGGCCCCTTATGGTTTTGCCGCTTTTATTTTCAGTATAGCCCTGGTGCTCTCGGATAATTTTGTTCGCCTCCATAAAGAGGTGGAGGCCAGTAAGGCCGAACTTTTGTCCACCCTGAAGCAGATAGATGAAGCCTATGCCGAAGTGGACAAGGCTTATCTGGAAGCCATGAACCGCCTGGCTATCATTGCTGAGATGAGGGATTCGGAGACGGGTACCCACATCCACCGGGTCAGTCATTATGTCAGAGTGCTGGCGGAGAAAGCCGGGTTTTCTCCAGAAGCAGTCACCAATATGTTTTATGCTGCCCCCATGCACGATGTGGGTAAGGTAGGGATTCCTGACCATATCCTGTTTAAACAGGGCCCCCTCAGTAAAGAGGAATGGGATGTGATGAAGACCCATACCGAGATCGGGGCCCGCATCTTTGACGATGCTCAATCCGCTATCCTTAAGGTGGCCCGTGAGATCACTTTGTCTCACCATGAGAAGTGGTCGGGGGGCGGATACCCCCGGGGTATATCCGGTACGGACATACCTGTTTCAGGACGAATGATGGCTCTGGCCGATGTCTATGATGCCCTGCGCAGTAAGCGGCCCTATAAGCCCGCCTTCAGCCATAAACAGGCGGTAGAGATCATAGCTCATGGAGATGACCGGCTCAATCCGGATGATTTTGATCCTGAACTCCTGAAGATCTTCCTGGAAAATGAAAAGATATTTAATGCCATTTTTGAAAATAACTCGGATAGCGAGGATGAGAGTGCCTAGACTATGAATATCAGGCTCTATCAGGATAGTGACCTGACCGCCACAGTGGACTTCTTCATCAGAGTGTTTAATGCTCCACCCTGGAATGACCAGTGGACACTGGACTCTGCCAGCCAGAGACTGATAGAGATCTGTCTGGCACCGGGATTCAGGGCTTATGTGGGTATAAGGGACGGGGGCATCATAGCCGCCTGTCTGGGGCGTGTCCAGACCTGGTGGAATCGAAAAGAATACTATATTGAAGAGATGCTGGTCGATCAGGATTGCCAGGGTGAAGGCCTGGGGACTCTGCTTTTGCAGTATGTACAGCAGGATGTGATGAGTAAGGGCATACAGGCTATCACTCTCATAACAGAAAGAAATCTCCCTGCTTCTAAGTTTTATCAGAAGAATGGATTTTATACTGCTGATAGTTTCGTACTGATGAAAAAGAAGTTTTGATCACAGAGATGAAAAGGGTACGGGTAAAAATTATCTATGAGGTGAGCCATGGAGTATGCAGCTGCTAAGATCAAAAATATCGTCCAGAAGTTAGAGGCACAATGGGTCAGTCAGGATCCTGAGATCAGGAAAAAAATAGTAGAGCAGTATCCCTCTAAAAAGACTGCCGGCCAGAAAAACTGGAAGAAAAATTATCCCCCCTGCCCCCGATGCGGGTATGAAAATTTTAGAGAAGAGGACATCTCCGAAGGCGGAAGTATGGGGGGAAATGAATGGGGCAAATACTACAAATGGTGTCCTGTATGCGGTTACCTCGATTTCTGGCAATGGCTTGTAGATTAATATCCCAGGTTTCTCAGGCCGTAAGATTCTGCTCCTGGCACATAAAGATATATTAATTGTGGAGAGATTTTAATGAGAAAACCCGAAGAATGCCGTGATATGCAGGATATCAGGGAAGCCATAGATGCCATCGATGATCAGATAGTACGGCTTATCGCAGACCGTGCCCGGTATGTCAAAGCAGCGGCCCCTTTTAAAACAGATACTCAGGCTGACAAAGACCCTGACCGTGTGAAAAAGGTCATCCAGTCCAAAAAAGAACTGGCCCTCCACTATGGGGTATCCCCTGAACTGGTGGGTGAGCTCTATGAAAGGATGATAGAATATTTTGTAAAGGCAGAACTGGATGAGTGGAGTAAACCCCGATCAGATTTCAAAGTTCAATAGTATCAAGGCCCCCATCAGGATGATGAGGCCGGAATAGAAGAAGTTAAATGCCCTTTCTCTGCTGTCGCTATCCCTGAAATGCCTGGCATACAGAAGGGATACCAGGGGAATAAAGAACATCCCTGCAGCCCAGGGGGTGTTCCTGGCCTGCCAGGCATCGATCAGGCAGAGTATCCAGAAGATAATGAATGCAATCCAGGATATGGCCAGCATAGTATAGGGCAGGATTAAAATACGATCCATGCTTACTCTCCTCAGCTCATTATAGCATCGCATATTCAGATGCTTCAAGAAATCTACAGTATTTATATTCACTACGGCAGCCTCACTCGGTCAAGGCTATGCATAATAGTACAGGGATAGGGCAGGCATAACCTCATGGTGCTCCAGGTGGGCGGGGTGAGGGTACCGGGGTCAGCTGTCTTTTTAATCCACCCTCTGTCTCAGTACTATCCCGGGGGAGAGAGCCGGCCCACAGAGTTTATACTGAACCCATCGAACAGGCGTGGGCTATGTATCTCCTGTTAAAAATACCCAATATCCTTTATTATTTACCAAAAAAGTGACGTTAAGCCTGAGAAATCGTAATAAAAGGGGGATAAAAAAATCCGGAGAGACCGGGGCTCTTTACTCATGTAAATTCCGGCAGTGCCGATATTTCATAGGAGAGATACTTTTTAAAAAGGAGCAGGATCATGAAGAGAATGAGTATTCTTCTGATAATCATAACAATCTTAAGCGGAGCAGCATTTGCCCAGGCCCCCAGGGACTTTTACGGGGTGGCGTCCTGGTATGGAGAAGAGCTGGCGGGTAAGGTCACAGCCTCCGGCCAGATATTTGACCCGACTAAGCTTACTGCAGCCCATAAGACTCTGCCCTTTGGTACTATTGTGGATATCGAGTGTACCGAAAATGGAAACAAAGTACAGGTGGTCATCAATGACCGGGGCCCTTTTACCGGGGGTAGGATCATAGATGTATCCAAGGCAGCGGCTGAACGCTTGGGAAAGGTGGACCAGGGCACATTTTTTGTCCATTTTACTATCGTAAAAGAGGGTACAGGCAAGATCGAAGAGAAAGGCCAGGAACCTGTGGTCAATACCGATAATAAAGTACAGGAACATGAAGCGGTCACTACTGTGGCTAAGACTGAAGATACTACCGGCTATAATGACAAGACGGTAGAACGGGAAGTGGATGAAAACAAGCTGGATCTGGACTTTAACGAAGATGAGCTGGAAAAAGAATTTGTGACTACTGAGCCCGAGGATGAAAACAGTGACCCCGCTAACGACCTGGATACCATTGTGACCCTAAATGATGATAAGAACATCGTAGACCTGGATGATACCCGGCCGGTAACAGACAGCAAGACTATAGAGAAGACTATCAGGATCGACACGACTGATGTCCCTCAGACTAAAAAGAATAATGCTCTGGTAGTGGATGAGACCCGGGTCACTCCTGAACTCCTCCTCACCAATGACAGTGTGATCAAGGTAGAAAAAAAGGAGATCGATAAAGAACTGGATATTGAGATAGAGACACCCTTTGATGATGAGATGGAGCTGGACAAGCTGGATAATCCCGTAAAGACTAACAAAAAAGTCACTATTGATGATAATATGCAGTGGGATAAAAAGACCCAGCCTGATTATAATGCAGACTCTCAGGGTTACAGCTACGCGGTGCAGGTAGGTGCCTTTAAAAAGGAAGCCAATGCGCTCAAGCTATATGACCGCCTGCTCAAGCTGCAGTACCCGGTATTTACAACCGAAGTCTTTGTAAAAGGGGTGCGCTATATCCGGGTCAGAATAGGCTATTACGGCTCCCAGAGCCAGGCTCTGTCGGTACAGAGCCGGATCCAGTCTCTTAACTTACCTGCTATCATCGTGAAGACCAGGCTCCAGGATTGAGCTGACTTTTAAACAAACTAAAAATGCGGCATGAAAATGCCGCATTTTCTCTAATACCAGCAATCTATCATATGAAAAAGATGACAAATCGATAAAAAAGGCTTATATTTAAGAAAGTAATGGTGATAAATAATTAATCCCTGGAACAGAGATTGGGCCAGTCAATAAACACCATGAGAAATACTGCATCAAGGAGCAGGCTCATGAAAAAACACATTGCGTGGGTATTTTTTCTTTTTATCAGTAGTATAGCGGCCTATGGGCTGGTGTCTGAGTTTGAATGGGGCATGGCCGGCTCCTACAGTGACAGTATGATAGGGAAAACCACTACATCGGGGCAAAAGTATGACCCCCAGGCCCTCACTGCGGCTCATAAGACTCTGCCCTATGGCACAGTACTGGAAGTAGTCAATGTAGAAAACGATGCCAATAAAAAGATCCAGGTCATTATTAATGACCGGGGCCCCGATCAGGGCAGCTATATCCTCTATCTTACCCGAAAAGCAATGCGGGACCTGGGGTCCACCGGCTCGGGTTCTATCTATATCAAATACATCGTCCTCAAAATGGGTACCGGTGTGATCACCAATGCAGTCACTCCGGGCAGTACTCAAAAAGAACCGGTCAAATCAGTGAGCAGCACAAACACCACACCCACCGAAGTGAAAACAGTCCAGGCCGACAGTACTAATTCCATTGCCTATACTGAAAAGACAGTAGAAAGAGAGATGGTGGACAAGGTGATAGACCTGAACCTGGATAGCACTGACCTGGATAAGGAATACCAGATCGATGAGAGTCTGGAAGAAGAGAACGACCGCTTCATAGACAAGGGCGTAGATCCCGCCGATATCCAGGCTGAGGAGAAGGGCCAGGCAGAGATGAGCAATACAGTACAGCTGAATACTAATAATAACATGAGCATCGCCACCAATACAACAGTTCCCGAAGTCACTCCCGAAGTAGAGCTTACATCCTCTGAAACAAATGCAAATGATCTGAACATGGAGGATACAGAGACTGAGATGGTAATGGAAGATGACCTGGACCCTGAAGAGACAGAGATCACCGAGATGACTAAGGTCGAGCCTGAAATAAATACCTGGAAGAAATATGAACCCAAAGGCAACCCCGATATTCTTCTGACTAATCTCAATGTGATAAAAGTAGAAAAACAAGAGATAGATAAAGAACTGGTAGAGGAGATCCAGTCTCCTCCGGACGTAGAGGCCCCCAAGCTAAATCCGGCCGTGACCAATAAGGCTCCCCAGGGAAACACCAAAGAGCCGGTGCAGAAAGAGGAGACCAATAAAGTCAAAGTAGTGATAGATGAAGGGGAAAAAGTCCCTGTAAATGAGCATCCTCAGCCTGCCTTTAAAATGGATGCCCAGGGTTACAGTTATGTAGTGCAGGCCGGTGCCTTCCGTAAAAAAGACAATGCTCTCAAGCTCTATGAACAATTACGTAAAAAAGGCTTTCCGGTATTTATCACAGAAGCAGTGGTGAAAGGTCAGAAGTACACCCGGGTGCGG
The DNA here is from genome assembly GCA_964537555.1 of uncultured Brevinematales bacterium. Taxonomy (GTDB): domain Bacteria; phylum Spirochaetota; class Brevinematia; order Brevinematales; family CAYRWR01; genus CAYRWR01. The sequence goes on along the minus strand of CAZIAD010000003.1, from coordinate 148,248 downwards.
ATAGGCTATTACGGCTCTCTGACCCAGGCTCAGACGGTACAGCGTCAGGTCAAGTCCTACAAGATACCGGCTATTGTGGTCAGGCTGAAAATTCAGGAAAAATAAGAATACAAACAATGAAGGCCGTCTCCCCCAGGCGGCCTTTTTTTATGGACAGGGGAAAAACTCCCCTTTTTCCTGATCTTTACTTATAATAAGCTCAGGAGAGACACATGAAAAAGAAAGTACTGATCATAGATGGGATGGGGCTGATATTCAGAGCCTATTATTCCTTTATACGGCGGCCCCTGCTGACCTCCACCGGAAAGAATACTTCCGCCATATTCGGTTTTTTTAAAATGATCAACCGGCTCATAAAAGATTACGACCCTTTTACCCTGGTCATGACTTTTGATGTTTCCCGTCATACCTTTCGCTCCGAGATCTATCCGGAATACAAGGCCCATCGCCCCGAGACCGCCCCTGAACTGGGAGAGCAGATACCCCTCATCAAAGAGATCATCGAAAAGATGGGAATGCCTTTTTATTATAAAGATGGATATGAAGCCGACGATGTCATCGGTACCCTGGCTGAAAAGTGGAAAGATGAGTATGATGTACGCATAGTGACCGGGGACAAAGACCTGTTTCAGCTGGTGTCGGACAATGTCAGCGTGGTAGGGCTCATCAAGGGTGTCACAGAAGTGCGGGACCTGGACCGGGCCGGGGTAAAAGAGCTCAAAGGAGTCTATCCTGAGCAGATCCCTGATTATCTGGCCATAGTAGGGGACAGCAGTGATAATATCCCCGGCGTCAAAGGCATAGGAGACAAAGGGGCAGTCAAGCTCCTGGAGGACTATGCTGATCTGGAAGAGGTATACGCACACCTGGAAAAGATAAAAGGAGCGAATCAGCTTAAGCTTCAGGAAAATAAGGAAAATGCATTCCTGTCCAAGACCCTGGCCATTATTAAAAGGGATGTCCCCATAGATATAGTGGCTCCCCAGTCCCTGGATATCAATAGCCTGTACAATCCTGAGGTAATAGCCCTGTTTGAACAGTACGAGATGGGGACTATAGCTCAGGAAATACTAAAAATCGCTGGTGCGGCCCCTGCCCCCCGTGAGGAACAGCTGCGGGGAAAATACTTCCTGATCACTCAAAAAGAGGACTGGGAGGCTCTGAAGGCCCGTATTCTGTCCCTCAAGCGGGTCTCCTTTGATTTTGAGACCACGTCTAAGGATACACTGCTGGCCCAGGTGATAGGGGTGGCATTTTCCGTAAAAGAAAAAGAGGGCTTTTATGTGCCGCTTATGCATGAGGTGAAGAGCAATATAGACCCCGGTCAGTTCTGGAAGGAGCTGCAGGCTATTCTGGAAGACCCTGCCATCAAAAAAGTAGGGCAGAATCTGAAGTACGAGATAGAGATACTGCAGGGCCTGGGTATCACACTTCAGGGTATGGAGCTGGACACTATGGTCGGTGCCTATCTCAATAACTCCTCCCGCAGCGCCTATAATATGGATGTACTGGCCCGGGATTATCTGGATTACGACACTATCCATTACGGGGATGTCATCGACCCCAAGACCCAGACTCTCCTCGATGCAGATATAACAGCTGTACGTGATTATGCAGCAGAAGATGCGGACATCACCCTGCGCCTGGCCAATCGTATAGGGCCCGAAATGGAGAGTATGAAGGTAGTCAATGTGTGGCAGGATATAGAAGCTCCCCTGATACCGGTGCTGGCTGACATGGAAAGAGAAGGTATACTCCTGGACCGGGACTACCTGGGGGCTATGTCTGTCGACCTGGGAGAAAGATTGTCCACCCTGGAAAGACAGATCTATGAGCAGGCCGGGCATGAATTTAATATCAATTCTCCCAAACAGTTGGGAGTCATACTGTATGAAGAACTCAATCTGCCTGTACTTAAGAAGACAGGAAAGACCAAACAGGCCTCCACCGATGAGTCGATATTGCAAAAGCTGGCCCGGATGCATCCCCTGCCTGCCCTGCTCCTGGAATATCGTACATTCAGTAAACTTAAGAGTACCTATGTGGATGCTCTGCCCCTCATGATCAGTGAAAAGACGGGCCGGGTCCATACTTCCTACCAGCAGACTATCGCAGCTACCGGCCGTTTGTCCTCCATAGAGCCTAATCTCCAGAATATCCCCATCAAAGATGAGCTGGGGCGACAGATACGCCAGGCTTTTATCGCCCGGGAAGGCTATCAGCTCCTGTCCATAGACTACTCCCAGATCGAGCTGCGGCTCTTTGCCCATCTCAGTGAGGATCCCTCTATGATCCAGGCTTTTAAAGACGGAATAGATATCCATAGTAATACCGCCGCCCAGATGTATGGTATCCCGGTCACAGAGGTCGGTACTGACCAGAGAAGAGCCGCCAAGACCATCAATTATGGTATCAGTTACGGCATGGGGCCTTACAGCCTATCGGCGGAACTGGGCATCTCTGTGGCAGAGGCCCGTGACTTTATAGAACGCTACTTTGAAAAGTTTCCCGGTATGAGAGACTTTATGGCCGGAACTCTGGAATATGCCCGTCAACATGGAGAAATCAGGACCATGTATGGGAGGCGCCGTCCGGTCCCGGAACTCCAGGGTAAAGAGATCAAGGGCCTGCAAAACCTGTCTCATCCCCAGCGTTATGCCATCAATACCGTAGTCCAGGGTAGTGCCGCTGATATTATAAAACTGTCTATGATCAGGATCTCAGAAGTGATCAAAAAAGATCACCCCGGGGTAAAACTACTGCTGCAGATACATGATGAACTGGTATTTGAAGTCCCTGAGACTGAGATGGACGCATTTAAGCCTGTAGCGATAGGGGTCATGGAATCAGTAGCTCAGCTAAAAGTCCCTCTGGTGGCAGATGCCGGACAGGGTAGAAGCTGGGGTGATGCTCACTGAGCCGATTTTAAAATCCCGTCCACCAGGAGGCTGATGTATCCTTTGCGGTACTCCGGATCCTGAAAAGATTTGCTCACATCTGCATTGACCTTGTTTTGTAAAGACACAATGGGATGCATCATAGCTGAAAACAGGATATTGGTCTTCATGGATAGCTTTACAGGGTCAGTGGTGCCGGTACATTTTGAGAGCAGCATATTCACTCTTTCCTGGCGTTTGGGCTCATTCTGGAAGACCACATGTCTCACAGAGCCCTTGGTGATAGAGCTGAAGAACAGGTAGTTTACCAGTCCGGGGTAGAGTATCATAAATTCCAGTATATTCAGAGCAAAATCCCGCAGTCTCTGATTACACTCTATACCTTCAGCATAGAGGATCTCAAACTGCTCATCCAGTTTATCCCCCAGTTTTTTAAACACTTCTTCTATTAATTGTTCTTTTGAACCAAAATAATAATTGATCGCTGCAACGTTGACTTTAGCCTGGGTTGAAATGCGGCGTACGGTGATCTTTCCCGGGCCTTCTTTTCCCACGATGCCCAATGTGGTGTCCAGGATCTTATCCCGGGTCTTCTTTTTTGCCATATTTACCTCTGTTTCAAACAAATTAGTACTAAGGTTTATTTTATATGTTTTTCGGGAAAAAAGCAATTAATGACATTTGCCTTTTTTGGTATTTAAATATATTCTTTTAGTGGTATTATAAAAGGGGAGAAAAAATGAAAAAAGAAAGATTACAGGAAATACTTATAATCATAGCCAGCCTGCTCTTAGCCTTTTTATTTTCCTTATCCAGTGCGGGTAAGCAGATCGATCTTAAGCTCTATGATATATTTACCGCCATAAAGCCCAAACCCCAGGTATGGAATAGGATACTCTATATTCCTATCAATGATGAATCCCTGGATGTGGAAGGCCGGTGGCCCTGGCCCCGCTGGAAAGTAGCCCAGGGACTGGAGACACTTAAGGAACTGGGAGCAGACCGGATCCTGTTTGATATCGAGTTTATAGACCCTTCAGAACAGGCCCTCAACACCGAAAATTACGCGGAGATCCTGCAGTATTATGGAAATCAGCCTTTGTCTGCTCTGGTAGATGAGCTCATCATAGAACCTGATAAGGTCCTGGCCCGGTCAATGGTCGAGGATGGGATTACCAATGTCTACCTTCCTATCCGGGGAGTGGATGAGTCTAAAAAAGCCTGGACGGATATAGATAATGATCCTTATCAGCGTATTTCCTATATAGCTAAAAAACACCTGATAAAAAACAAAGACCAGTCACTGACCAATTATCTGCCGGTCAGTAAATTTCTGGAAATCCCGGTTTTCCCCCTTTTCCTGGGAGCTAAGGGTATGGGAAACACTGAGGTCAATTATGACCAGGATGGTGTGGTCCGAAAAGTCCATTTATTCCAAATCTATAATGATTATCTGGTACCTCAGCTGGCTCTCCCCATTTTATTCGATGAACTGGATATAGATAAAGATAAGATCGAGATCGTACCCGGTAAATATGTGAAAATGGTAGATCACAGTAATAACAGCTTTACCATACCTATAAATATCAGTAACGAGATGCTTATTAACTGGCCTGGTAAATGGGTGGATCTGCCCTTTGGCCAGCCTGTACCTTTTCATGAGATACTGCGTTATCGCAGACTGCAGCAGGCCGCCCAGAGCTACATGGCCTATGCAGCTGAGAATGAACTGACAGTAGAACAACAGGAGATCATGGAAGAGACAATAGCAGCTCTCAAGGATTCCTATACCAGCATCTCCAATATACAGGGAAAGATCGTCATCATCGGACTCTCAGCCGCGGCAGCTACAGATATAGGTGCCACCGCCCTGGAACCGATAGTACCCCTGATGATCACCCATGGCAGCCTGCTCAACACCATCTACCAAAAAGCCTTTTTAAGTACAGCCAAATGGTATGTGAATTTTATAGTTATCCTGATAATGGTATCTATCCTGTTTTTATCAGGCATCAGGATAAAAGCAGCATTCCCGGAGATCCTGATCTCAACAGGCCTGCTCCTGACTATGTTTGTGGTATTTGCTATTACTCTGAACAGCGGTATCGTCCTGAATTATATATTTATCATCACTGCAGCCATACTGAGCTTTATCGCTCTGATCGCCAGCAAGTTTATTCTCTATGATCAGCAGAAAAACCAGATCAAGTCCACCTTTATGCAATATCTGTCACCAGATGTGGTACAGCAGCTGGTGGACAATCCTGAGCTGGCTACTCTGGGAGGAGAAAGAAAAGAGATCACAGCCTACTTCTCAGATATTCAGGGATTTACCAGTATCTCAGAAGGGATGACTCCGGATATGCTGGTCCACCTCCTCAATGAATACCTGACTGCTATGACCGATATCATTCTCAGTCATGGAGGTACGGTAGACAAGTATGAAGGGGATGCCATAGTGGCCTTCTTCGGAGCGCCTATACCCCATGAGGATCATGCTGTACGCTGCTGCCGGGCCGCGGTAGACATGCAGAAGAAGCTGACAGAACTGCGGGCTCACTGGAAGACACATGATTTCCCGGTAATCCTGACCAGGATGGGTATGAATACCGGGCAGGCAGTAGTGGGAAATATGGGCTCACAGCAGCGCATGGATTATACCATGATGGGAGATACCGTGAATCTGGCAGCCCGCCTGGAAGGTGCCAACAAAGCCTATGGAAGCTATACCATGATCTCAGGATCGACCTATGAAGCAGTAAAGGATGATTTTCTGACGCGAAAGCTGGACCTACTGCAGGTAGTGGGTAAGTCAGAACCTATAGGTGTCTATGAACTCATCGATCGAAAAGGGCATTCTGATCAGAAGACCCTGGATATTATAGAGGGTTACAATGAAGCCCTACTGGAATACGAAAAACGGAACTGGGAAGCAGCTCAGAAAAAATTTGCCCGTATTGCCAGCGAATTTGGTGATCCCCCGTCACAGACTTATGCTACCCGGTGTGCCAAGTTTAAAAAGAAGGCTCCCCCTGCTGACTGGAACGGCGTGTATGTCCTGAAATCAAAATAATGTATGAGAAAAGGGCTGCCTCAGGGCAGCCCTTTTTATATTGGATTCTGTTAGTCTAAAAGTCTTTACTGGACATGCCGGCCAGGGTCTTGGTCTTGAATACTTCGATCACACTTTCAGAAACATCCTGCCACAGGACATTGGCACTGCAGTTTTTCTGATTTTCACAGTAATCTTCAGCCCTGACGCATCCTACAAATGAAAAATCTTCACCAACTGCCAGAGCCACATCATAGATAGATATCTGAGCCGGGTCTTTTACCAGCTGATATCCTCCTCCTTTTCCTCTGTTTCCTTTGATCAAACCGGCTCTCACAAAGGAAGAGATGATCTGTTCCAGATATTTATTGGAAATACCTTCTTCCCTGGAAACCTGAGATATGGGTATCAGTTCTTTCGAATTATAGTGTTTGGATACATTGATCAAAAAACGAAGGCCATATCTTAGCTTTGTGGGGATTTTCATCATTTTCTCCTTTACATACCAAGCAGATTAATAGTATTATAGACGAATTGTGATTAAATTGCAATAGAAAACTGTATTGTAAAACTAGGATTTCTGGATCAGACCCTCTGCTGCTCAATATCAAAGATATGTATTCTGTCAGCTTCCAGTTTGAGCCCTACCTTTTTATGGCCGGGGTCATCTTCGGTCTTTATGACCACCTGTACTCCATGTTTAAAAAAGGCATAGAGCAGGTTTTCATTACCGATATGTTCTATTACTTTAATGTCGGCATCCATATTACCGGCTCCCGGACTGGTCAGCTTGATATCCTCGGGGCGTATACCCAGAGTGAAACGGCTGCCCCCGTGCTCTTTTAAGCGGCTACTGACACTGGCCGGCAGCTCGATGGATATGTCATCACATTGTAGTCCTGATTTGCCGTCAAAATCTCCTGAAAACAGGTTCATGGAAGGGGAACCAATGAATCTGGCTATAAAGGTGTTGGCGGGCTTGCGGTAGACATCGATAGGAGTGCCCATCTGCTGTACTATCCCTTCATTGAGAATAGCGATCCTGTCCCCCAGGGTCATGGCTTCCAGCTGGTCGTGGGTCACATAAATGGTAGTGATACCCAGCTCCTGCTGCAGGGATTTTAACTGGGCACGCATGTCAGTACGGAGCTGTGCATCCAGGTTGGATAAGGGTTCGTCCATGAGAAAGATCCGGGGTTTACGTACGATAGCCCGTCCTATTGCTACTCTCTGCCTCTGGCCTCCGGAGAGCTCAGAGGGCTTACGGTCCAGCAGGTCGGTGATCTGCAATAATTCAGCCACCTCATCACTTTGTTTCTTCATCTCTTCTTTACTGGGGCGGGGCTTTAGATTAGTCAGAGGAAACTGTATATTTTCCTCAATAGTCATGTGAGGATAAAGGGCATAGCTCTGGAACACCATAGCTACATCTCTTTCAAAAGGTTCCATAAAGATCTTTTCTTCATTGCAGGCTACAGTCTGATCCCCAAAGATCAGTTTACCGGTGGTAGGTTTTTCCAGGCCGGCCAGAATGTTTAATAAGGTGCTCTTGCCGCATCCGGAAGGGCCTAATAGCACAAAAAACTCGCCTTCTTTTATTTCCAGGTCGACTTTTTTGAGGGCTGTGACTTTACCACGCAGGGTGATCCAGCCTTTTTCCAGGTTTTCCAGTTTTATTCCGACAGTCTGCATGAGACGCTCCTCGTTCATTTTTTACTATTAGCCTTTTACGGCTCCCCCTACCAGTCCCTGCACGATATATCTCTGGAAAATAAGAGTCAATATCACCAGAGGTATAGAAGCCAGGGCTGAAGTGGCCATTACCAGTCCCCAGGGGGTCTGTCCCATAGTACCGGTAAACATGGCAATACCGACCGGTAAAGTCATGGCATCAGGGGTATTGGTCAGCATGATGGCAAACAAAAATTCATTAAAACAGGCAATAAATACCAGCAGAAAGGCAGAAAATATACCGGGCAGGGCAATGGGCAGTATGACTTTATATAAGATCTTGGCCCGGCTGGCGCCATCGACCAGGGCTGCTTTATCCAGGTCCACCGGTATCTGGGAAAAATAACTCATATTGATCCATAAGGCAATGGGAATAGTCCAGGCTATATAGGGCAGTATCAGCGATAAATGTGTGTTGATGAGGCCGATGGACGCAAATACATTGTATAAGTAGCCGATAAGGGCGATCTGGGGAAACATGGACATAGCCAGAATAAGGATGGGTAAGGTCACCCGGCCTGGAAATCTGAGCCGGGATACCGCGTAACCGGCCATACTGGAGAACACAGTCACTACTACAGAGGTCACTACAGCGATCAGCATAGTATTCCAGAAATAAGAAGAGAAATGGATGCTGGGGTTGGTCAGTACCTCTATGTAATTATTCAGAGTATATTGTACATTTCCAGTCACCAGAAAATCATAGCGAGAGGCCAGTGAGATCCATATCATCCAGATAAAGGGTATCAAAGCAAAAGCGATGAGGAACATACTGCCTGTAAAGATAAGGATGCTGCGTATTCGATTTTCTCTCATGGGTGTTCCTTATTTGATACTGTCTTTAAATTTACCGGCATTGATATAGACCAGGGTCACGATGAGTGAAATCACGAATGTCAGTACCGATATAGCCATTCCCCGACCATAGGCCTGGTTGGAAGAATTGTAAGCCTGGTATCCCAGGTAGGACAGTGTCTGAGTGGCACCACCGGGGCCGCCATTAGTCAGGACGAACACCAGGTCAAATACCCGTATAGAGTCTATGGTACGAAAGATCAGAGCTATGAGGAGTACCGGCTTGACCAGGGGTAAGGTAATCGCCCGGAATCTCTTCCACATGGAAGCTCCGTCGATCCGGGCCTGTTTATAGATATCCTGGGGGATAGCCTGCAGTCCGGCCAGGAGTATGATCACGATAAAAGGCGTGGTCTTCCAGACATCTGCCACTACTATGGTCCAGAAGGCTGAAGTACTGGATGCCATCCAGTTTATTTTTTCAGGTATGAACCCGACTTTTTCAAACACAAAGTTAATGACCCCATAGGTATAATCATACATGAGCTTCCAGGTCTTGGCTGATACTATAGTAGGAATAGCCCAGGGGATCAGGATTATGGCTCTGAGCCAGCCCCGTCCGGGAAATGTCTCATTGAGCAGGAGGGCAAAGATAAGCCCGAAAAAGGCCTCCAGAGCTACTGCCGCTACGGTAAACAGGAGAGTGAAACTGAGGGCTCTCCAGAATTCTGAGGTGGCCAGGATCTTGCCATAATTACTAAACCAGACAAACTTATCAGCTGCTCCCATGTTATCAAAGCGGAACAGGCTGCCGTGAAAAGTCCCCAGAATGGGTACCAGGATAAATAAAAATGTGATAAGTACAATGGGGATGAGGAACAGGTAAGCGTTCCTCATCTCCCTTTTTTCGTATTGATTAAATGTGGTCCGTATTCTCTCTCTTAAGGAGATCTTCTGATTATTTATGTTCGTATTCCTTAATTATACTATTTGCTTCATCATCAGCCTTTTTCAGGGCTTCATCTACTGATAAATGTCCGGATAAAGCAGCATTAATGCTGTTTTGCCAGGTGTGGGACAGGTCAGCATAATAATCCAGAGAAGGGCGGGGTATAGCGTTTTCAAACACACTCTTCAGCTTCTGAAGATGAGGATTTGCCTCGATGACCTGCTGGTCATCATAGACGGCGGTACGGCCAGGATTCCAGCCCAGCTTCAGGGAAAACTCTTTTTGTACGTCATAGGAAGTGATATACTGGACCAGCATGGCAGCCTTCACTTTCTGGTCGGAAAATTTGGAAATACCTACGTGCCATCCGCCCAGGGTGGAAGCAGATTTACCTCCGGGGAAAGCGGGTAAGGGAGCTATGTCAAACTTGCCTTTGACGGCGGAATCATCACTGTTATGCAGGGCATAGGCATAAGGCCAGTTTCTTTCAAATAAGGCATTTCCATTCTGGAACTGCATACGTACTTCTTCTTCTTTCATATCTGAGTAAGTATTGGGGGGAGAGACTTCATGTTTATGGATCAGATCCACCATGTACTGCAGAGCCATCCGGTTTGCAGCAGAATTGATGCTGGATTTACCGTCTTTATCAAGGAAGGAACCCTGGGCTGAGCTGAAGAACTCGAGGGCATCACAGACCAGGCCTTCATACTGAGCACCCTGCCACACAAAGCCCCAGAAATTCTCGTTATTCTTTCTTTCTTCGGGCTGGATAGTGACAGCCATAGTGAGAAGCATATCCCAGGTGGTGGGAGGGGTCTTGAAACCATATTTATCCAGCAGGTCTTTACGATAATAGAGCAGTCCTCCATCCACGTAGACCGGCAATGCGATGAGCTTGTCATCAAAAGTGTCAGCCATCTCGATCACACTCTGGAAGAAAGCACTTTTATCAATATTGGTATATATTTCCAAAGGCTCCAGCCAGTCAGAATAAGCCAGCTGGCCTACCCAGGCTACATCCATGATCAGTACATCAGGATCTGCTTTTTTACCGCGAAGAGCTACCATTATACTTTGTTTTCTCTGATCGGAATCACTGGTCTGACGGATCAGTTCTGTCTTAATACCTGTGGCCTTGGAGAAGTCCTGGATCACCTTTTCCCAGTACTCCAGCTCATTGGATGCTCCGCCCACCATCAGGGTCAGAGATTCTGAATTGCCGCAGGAGGCCAGAAAGGAAATGCTCACTAAAAACATTAACAACAACTTTTTCATTATGCGTACTCCCCATAATTATTATTGTATTAATGTTAATAGAAATCCCGTATTTGTCAATAGATGATGTCACATTATGCAGTACAATTTATCCTTTTAGTAATTTTATTGACTGTCACTCACTTTAAATGACTCAACCAGGTCTTTATGTTCCGCTTTATAGGCCCGGGCCAGCTCATAACATTCTTCCTGGTCCATATAGATACGTGAGAAAAAATTCTGTCCCTTATCCGATATGTTCAGCATACGGAATCTGGTTTTTCGGTTCTTCATAAATTCAATAAAGGCACGATACCCTTTATCCAGGTCAGTGCAGTTTATACTGAGATAAGACTGCCCGAATTTGAGGATAGGGACATATTTGAGTATGAATAATACCGGGATAATGACAGCAGACCCCACCAGGGCTACTCTGTACAATCCGGAACCACAGGACATACCTATGGTCACAGCAAATAAGAAGATAGTAGTGTCTTTGGTATCCTTCAGGGTGGTCTTGAAACGGATGAGGCTGAGTATACCAAAGAGCCCGAAAGCGGAAGCTACATTGTAGCCAATCACCATAATGATCACTGAGGAGATAATAGTTATAGAGATCTGGGAATGAATGACCGCTTTGTCCCTTCTTTCAGAAGTGTGGGTAAGATAGGACACCACTCCCAGGGCCAGGCCGAAAGTGGCTGCGATCAGGACCCGGGCCAGCATCACTTCAAAGGGCAGGCTGCCCACATCACTGATCTCTTGAAAAAACTCTATAATGGATTCCATGGAATGCTCCTTGATTATATGCTGTTATTATATCTATCAATCAGATAAAATTCAATCTATCTTTGAAAAAAGGCTTGACATGAAAACTAAATATCTTATAATCTAATTCTATTCAATAATAAAGCACAATAAAAAAATACCCTTATTCAACAAATACCGCTTATTATTACCGTATTGAGGGTATTGTCATGCCAAAAGTTACATTTCTGTTGATTTTTACACTAACAGTGTTTTCCTGCGATCTGGTGGATGGAGGACGGTCCTTTAGTGAAGAATCCTCTATGCCCAGCCAGGCCAGGGTTCTGCCTCAGTCGGATTATATTTTTGACATGGGGGATGTGCCTCATATTGATATCATGATATCTATTCATGAATGGAATACACTACTCACCAATTACGACACCTTCTGGAAAAATGAAGAAAATGTTCATGCGGATTTTGTGTTTGAAAAAAATGGGCTTAGCCGCACAAACCTGAATATTGGCTTCCGCATCAGAGGTAATACCAGCCGGCGCCGGCCTGAAGGAGATAATCCGGAAAACGGGATGTCTCATACCCCGGGTATACTGCACCAGCAGGGTACGACTTATTATCATTCAGCGCATTTTCGTTTGGATTTTAATGAATATGATGGTGAGAGTCACTTTTATGGCTATAAAAACCTGATCCTGAAATGGTTTAAGGATGACCCTAATTATGTCAGGGAGATCTATAGTTACGACCTGTTCCGCAGATTCGGGGTATGGAACGCACCCCGGGCCAGTTATACCCGCCTCACTATAAATTTTAAAGAAACAGGGGAACAGGCATATTATGGAGTCTACGAGATGCTGGAAGCGGTAGACAAGAGCTATCTGAAGGCGCATTATACTAACAACCATAAAGGATTCCTGTGGAAATGCAGTGCCGGGGCTACTCTGGATCTGGGCAGCGAAAGCCAGGCAGGACTGGAGATCGAGTCACCTACCAGCAAGTATACCCCTTATTATGATCTTAAGACCCGTAAAGAGGATTTTACCAATAGTGCTAAGCCATTGCTCCTGGAGTTTATGCAGGGCCTGAACACTCTTTCCGATGCCAGTCCTGAACTGGAAGCCTGGCTGGACCAGCATTTTGAAGTAGATCTGTTTCTGCGCACTATGGCAGTCACTATTATGATAGGGAGCTGGGATTCCTACTGGAATGGAGGGGCCAATTATTATCTGTATTTTGATGAACAGGGCAAGGCATCCTACATCCCTTATGATTTTGACAATACCCTGGGTACCGGACTCAATGCCTTTGGAAATCCTGCCACCTCTGATATCAGCCAGTGGGTCAATACGAGCCTGCCTCTGGTAAAAAAAGTCCTGTCTGTAAGTGCCCATTACCAGACTTTGATGCAATATCTGCAGGAACTTATGGAACCCGGCCGTGAGCTCTTTGATATCAGCTCCAGTACGAACCGTATCAGCAGCTGGCGAAGCATGATCATTCCCTATATGAGTGGTATTGATGTGGCTCCAGACGGACAGAACAATTATAACAGCTTCAGTGATCTGCCTGCCCAGACCTGGGGAGATTTTCGTCACTTCCAGCTTTTTAGCGGGGATGCATCAGGGACGGGGGACAGCGGACCCGGTGCTAATTTCTTTAAATCACGGGCTTTGTCTGCCTCTCAACAGATGGGCATTAACCCCCCTGACTGGACCGGCCCTGTTGCATACGAAGCAAATTATGATGAGGTCTACATCAGGGGGAGTTTTGGAGGATGGTCGGATGGCCAGGCTCTTAGCCTGGTGGGTCATCATACCTGGCAGATTAGCCTGAATGGGCTGAGTGGCACCACTGAGTATAAATTTACTACTCATGCTTCTGACTGGGGGGAGCTGAACTGGGGTGATCCCGGCCATGATGGCCGGGCTGATGCCTGGTCTTCTGTGAATATGAGTACCAGCCTGGAAGGGAATGTAGTATTTACCTTCCGGGATGATGATTTATCCTATACTACTTCAAATTAGTGCTTGCAATTCCGTTTTTTCAGTGTATATTAGTACAGGCTCTGTCTATGCGGAGCCTGTTTTTTATTAAATAATGAGGTTATAGTGATGAAAAAGCTCTTAATACTGGTTTCTGCCCTCTTTTTTATTTTCCTGGCGGCCTGTGATCTGGCGGGCCCGGGAAGATCATTCAGTTCGGAATCAAGGACAGGCACCACTGAGGCAGACATTGATTATGTATTCGATATAAATGCTGTCCCTGCGATCACTATATTGATATCTACTAATGAATGGAATACCCTGCTCACTAATTATGATACCAGAAGTGATAACGAAGAGATGGTCCACGCGGATTTGACCTTTGATAAAAACGGGGAGATAGTCACACTGTATGATATTGGTTTTCGCATCCGGGGCAATACCAGCCGGTCCCGTCCGGAAGTATGCTTTGATCCAGATGTCTGGACTAATCTGCCCGGAGGATTGCATGGTGAAGGGGCTAATTTCTACACTTCTACCCATTTCCGTATTGGATTTGACCATTTCGTCAGTGGACAAAAGCTCTATGGGCTGAAAAACCTGAACCTGAAGTGGTTTAAAGATGACCCTCTCTATATGAGGGAGATCTATGGCTATGACCTGTTCAGGAGATTCGGAGTATGGTGTACTCCTCAGAACACCTATACCCGGGTCTATGTGCAGTTTAAGGAGACGGGTGAAAACATCTATTTTGGCCCCTATAATATGATAGAAGCAGTGGATAAGGTTTTCCTTAAGACCCACTTTACGAATAATTCTGATGGATTTTTATGGAAATGCCTGTATAAGACCTATGGCGCCAGCATGAATTACCCTGTCCCTGAGGATGCCTTCGGGGTGGAACAGGCCTCCCTGACTAATGTCTGGACCCCGACCTATGACCTGAAGAGCAGGAAGACTGAGCTGGATACGGCCCGGGCTCAGTTCCAGGCCTTTCTGCAGGACCTTAATTCCCTGACACCAGGCAGTGCCTCCCTGTATAACTGGCTGGAATCACACCTGGCGGTGGATCTTTTCCTGAGGACCCTGGCGGTAGGTACTATGATAGGCCATTGGGATTCCTATTGGAACCTGGGCCAGAACTACTATTTTTATTTTGACAATACTGGCAAGGCCTATTTTATTCCTTATGATCATGATAATATTCTGGGTACAGGGACATTCACCTTTTTGAATCCTGCCACTTATGATGTGACAGATATGCCGGGAGCATGGGGTGAAGACCGTCCCCTGGTGGATCAGGTATTGTCTATTCCGGCCTACCGACAGGTCTTTTATAACTATCTGGCCGAGCTCATTGCCGAGGATAGCCCTTATTTCGGATACCAGGCCAGCACGAATCGCATCATGGCCTGGAGAGCCCTGATCTCTCCTTATATGACAGGAATAGAGGTTGCGGCTGAAAACAAGAACAATTTTAATACTATCAGTGACGCCCCGGGGTGGTGGGGGCAGTATCCCGATTTCCGGATATTTTCGGGGGATGAGAGTGGAAATGCCACTAATGGCACTGAGTGTAATTACTTTAAATCCAGGGCACAATTTACGGCTATGCAGCTGGGCCTGCCCCATATTACCTGGTCGCCTTATTCTCATAATTACAGCCAGGTCTATATCACAGGGAACTGGCCCGGACTGGACTGGACCAATAGCCTGCGCATGAATCTGGTGTCGGATTATACCTGGCAGATCACTATGACCAATGCCGGGCCTACCACCTGGTTTAAGTTTAAGACCCATCAGTTTAGCTGGGCTTATGATGAGTGGGGTGACCCCAATCATGACGGGATCGGGGACCTGCATGACGGGCAAAGCCCCTGGACCACCAATACCGGGCTTGTGATTTTCACTTTCAACGAACAGACCCTGCAGATGACACCTTATTATTGATTTAACTGCTAAAATCATTCATTTAAAGACAGGAGAACTGGGTAGTTTTGAGGCCGGATTGGAACGATGCAGTATCCCCGATGACTATTTCTGTAAAGGTATTATGATCCGGAATCTGGAAAGTCAGGCAATAATATAAGCCTCATTTCATGTAACTTTATGAGAAAAACAGGCTCCAATTATATTATAAATAAAATCTTATTGTAAGGTGTGGATGATGAAAAAAATGTTAGCACTATTGTTTTCTTTATTGTTGTTTTTATCCTGTGATCTGACTGAGGGAGACCGGTCCTATGATCAGACTATTAATACAGGGGGGAATTCTATAGATCTTGATTATGTGTTTGATATGCAGGCTGTGCCCCTGCTCACTATAGAGGTCAGTTCCAATGAGTGGAATACCCTGTTGACCAATTTTGATGCCAATGATAATAATGAAGAACTGGTGCATGCAGACTTCTTCTTTAATAAAAACGGAAATGTTGAGGTGCTGAGAAATGTCGGACTCCGCATCCGGGGAAATCTTAGCCGCAGGCGACCTGAAGGGACTACAGGTACTCTGCATGACCTGGTGGCTCCCAACTGGAACCGCGCTCACTTCAAGCTGGATTTTAATACCTTTGAGACCAATCAAAAGCTGCATGGACTACGGGGCCTGAGCTTAAAGTATTTCAATAACGAATATATGTATGTCCGGGAAATCTATTGCTTTGACCTGTTTAAAAGGTTTGGAGTGAATGTGGCACCCAGAATGACTTATGCCAAGCTCCAGGTGAGGATCAAGGAATCCGGTGTGGTGGGAGACTTTGGAGTCTATGGTATGATGGAAGCATTTGATAAATCCTATTTAAAGGCCAGATTTCCTGATGATGATGGCTTTTTATGGAAATGTCTGTGGAGATCCAGTCAGCCTGATTTTCAGGTAGCAGGTATGTCTTCCAAAATGGGCATAGAATCTATCGATCCTACCAATGATTCACTTAGTATTAAACCGGCCTACGATTTAAAAACCCGGGAGATAGACTTCAATACTGCCAAAACGATGTTTCAGAATTTCATTACTTCCCTGGACTCATATCCGGATGGCTCAGCGGGCTTACAGGCATGGCTGCTCAATAACATGGACGTAGATCTCTTTCTAAAAGCCTATGCGGTAAATGTCCTGACAGGGAGCTGGGATGATATAGGCTATAACAACAATAACTATTATATATATTTTGATCAGTCAGCTTATATGACTTTTATTCCTTATGACTATGATAATACTCTGGGCAATGACTGGGTGGGTATAAATCCGGGGACCAGGGATGTCCTGGCCTGGGATTCAGGGGGAAATGCACTGGTTAGTAAGATATTATCAGTATCTGCATTTAACAATAATTTTAAGACCTACCTGGCCCAGCTGATCAATCAGTCCAGTGATTATTTTTCCTTTAATGCCAGTATCAATAGGATCAATACCTGGCAGACGCTTATAACCCCCTATTTAGCTAATGATGCAGGACAACTTTCTTCATTTGTAGATGCTTCAGGAGGGACAGGTATTGACTACCATTTACTGGACGGTGATGATTCCGGTACTGATACCGCTAATTATTTTAAGACCAGGGCCCAGTATGCCGCCGGTCAGTTGAGTTTAGCTCCCCTTTCATGGTAGAATAAAACAAAAACAGAGAGAGTGTAGATGAGGGTTTTTTTTAGACAGATCCAGGCTTATATACTGATCATATTGGTTTCTCTGAGTGCAGTTTTTAGTACTGCTAATAGTGCTTCCGGGGCACAAAAAAGAGTCAAGACCCAAATGTCGGATCTGGACACACTATTTGACCTCACAAAACTGCCGGAAATGACACTCACTGTGACTGCGGAAGAGTGGAATAAACTGCTGGATTATTTTGACGCCAATCCTAAAAACGAGAAAGTGATCAAAGGGGATTTTCTGTTTCTGCGGGAAGGCAAAAAAGTCCAGCTCAGGGATATCGGCCTGAGAGTGAGGGGTAACAGCTTTTCACGGGAACGCCCGGAAGGTGCAAAAAATGAGAATCACAACAGCAGCGACCCGGACTGGCACCACGCTCATTTTCGCCTCAATTTCGATGAATATCAGTCTCAGGACTTTATGGGCCTGAAGTCTCTCAATCTCAAATGGTTTAACAATGACCCCTCTTATGTCCGGGAAGTGTATTGCTATGACCTGTTCCGCCGCTTTGAAGTATGGCCCGCTCTCAGAGTGAGTTACGTCCGTCTCTCTATCGAGGTGAAGGGTACTAAGAAGGCCTACTTCGGCATTTATGAGATGATGGAGCCGGTGGATTCCCGTTATCTGGAGAAGCGCTTCCCCGGGAATGATAAGGGCTATCTGTGGAAGTGTCTCTATCCTTCCTCCCTGCGTCCCGGAGGAGCTAAGTCCAAGATGGGTGTGGAAGATCCCGATAAGGGTAAAAACTATGCCTATGACCTTAAGACCAATAAGAAAGACCTGGAAAAAGCGAAGCTGCAGTTTTCTCAGTTTATGAATGATCTGCAGGACAAAGAGGGCAGGGATTTTGAAAAATGGATAGAATCCGCGTTTAACCTGGATCTCTTTCTGAGGACTCTGGCAGCTCATGTGATGGTAGGTATGTGGGATGATTACTGGAATCTGGGCAATAACTTCTATCTGTATTTCGATGAAAAAGGAAAAGCCACCTTTATCCCCTATGACTATGACAACAGCCTGGGTACGTCCGGTATGTTTGATGCCGGAAAGCAGAACATCTATGCCTATGGAAAAATGGACGGCAGTAAACCTCTGGTAGAAAAGATCCTGGCCGTTCCCCGCTATAAAAAGATCTATACCGGCTATATCAGGCAGCTCCTGGATCCTGAAAAGGGCCTCTTCGATATGAATGCCAGTATAGCCCGTATTCAGAAATGGCATACGCTGATAGAACCCTATGTGGAAAATGATACCGGTGAAGATATGGACATAGAGGATGCTCCGGCAGGATGGGGAAAGACCTCATATTACCGTCTATGGGATGAAGATGAGTCTGTAAATTATTTTGCGGTACGAAAAGAGTATGCCCTCATGCAGATGGGAATGGCTGATACCAAATACATAGTCTTACATGTCGAAGTAGATACTGCTGCTCTACCTGTGGAGCACCTCTATATCAAGGGCAATACCCACCCCCTAAGCTTTTATTCCTCGACAGAATTACGGGATGATGGAAAAGAGGGGGATATTCAGGCCGGAGACGGGATCTATAGTATTAACCTGGCATTCTCCAATATCGCTCCCCTGGTGTACAGGCTGGTAGGTACGGATGCAGAGGGTAAGCAGGTGGGCCATAATAAAAACTGGAGCGCCCGTTCCCACAGATTTGATCTGGATCAGTCTACCAATAGCATAAAGTTGAAACTGGAATAGAGTCCTTTTAATCCAATTTACCCTTGCTAAAAAAATGTTCTCCCTTACAATGTGTTCTGGGAGGCAGTCTATGCATCGAGGAGATGGCTGGATTTTTATCCTAAATCCGGTAGCGGGCAGGCATTTATCAAAGGGTAGCAATTATTCTGTAAGTGACCGTATCAAGACGTATTTTCCTGAGGCACTGATATCCACTACTGCAGACAAAGGGGATGCTACCCGGATCGCACAGCAGGCCATAGAAAAAGCATATACTCACATCATCGCAGTGGGCGGCGACGGGACGGTACATGAGATTGTCCAGGCCCTGGCAAAAAATCCTGGCCCCACATTGGGAGTGATTCCCTGTGGTACCGGCAATGATTATTCTTCCTTACTGGGGCAGAACACCATTCTGGATGATAGCTTCTGGAGCAGCTTAAATAATGCAACTCAGAGGCCGGTAGATATTGGGCGTTGTAATGATATCTATTTTGCCAATGGCATGGGGATAGGTTTTGATGCACAGGTGGCTGTAGAGGTAAACCAGCCCTCTTTTATGAGGGGAAAGGCAATGTACTGGAAGGTGATATTAAAAAACCTCCTGTTCTACCGTTCTCAGAACATGAACATGAGCAGAGGTGCTGTTTATACTCAATGCAGGAATTTTCTGATCACAATAGCGGTAGGCAGAAGGTTTGGAGGAGGATTTACTCTTACTCCCCGGGCCTGGGCTGATGACGGCCTCCTGGATGTATGCATGGTCAGAAATATCCCGGTATGGAAAAGGATATACAGCCTCTTAAAACTGCAAAAAGGGGAGCACATGGAGGAGCCCGAAGTGCAGTATTCTCAGGTGGAAGATCTGTCTCTGGCATTTGACAGGATAGTCCCGGCCCATTTAGACGGCCAGGTATATTATTATCAAAAATATGATATTAAAGTCTTGAAGAAACACATAAATGTTATATACTATCCAGATGGAAAACATTATTTCCTGAATGAGGGGGCATAAGTATGAGCAAACATTATCTGAGATTTCCGGGAGGTAAGAGCTACCTCGTCATGAATGAGATTCCCAGGGATAGAGATCAAATATTTTATTTCCTGTTTATGGATAAAGAACAGATGCTGTCTTATTTTAATATGGATGTGCAGCCGGATCTGTTGACTGATCATTGTCTCTCTCTGATGCCATCCAAGCTGGGTATGAAAAAACTGGGCCTCAGAGATGCCTATTACTTCATACTGTTGTGCCAGAAAGGGGGGAAGCTGGACTGTGGTGCCGGGTGCGAAGTGCTGTGTCAGTACGAAGAGTTTAAAGACCGGGGATTTGTGATACTGATGGAGGATAAAGCCCTGGATGGAGAAATACATGACGTGTCCCTGGACGTGAGCCCTACCTTCCGGAGTTATGCTCTGGACCGGATGGTACCCATCTCCTACACCCCTTTTGCTTTTCATCACATACCTTTATTTGAATCTATGAATTCCCAGGCCCTGTCATTCGGAGCGGAAAACCAGTTCTCTATTGCCTTCCTGGAGGGGGACCATATTACCGCTACTCCTAACCTGGGCCATGTAGAAGACCTCATCCGGATGGAGGAAATGGACCGTATGGTAAAAGCGGTCATGGGGCACCTGCATCTCAGTGAGATCAATATCCTGCGAGGCCTCAACAACTATTCCCTGGTGGCGGATTATTTGCGCAGCCAGAGACACGTCAAGAAGCTCTCAAACCTTCATGCTCATCTGGCTGCCACTATGTATGATAATAAAAATACCAAAGAAAAAGGGATTGGTGTAGTCTACGATACTACCGCCTTTGATTCTAATGGTGAGATGGTGGGGGGGGAGATCCTGTACGGCAGTATAGGGGAGTTTGAGACTATGGGCCAGTGGACACCGGTCCCTCTGCCCGGTGGAGTAATAGCCAATATTGAGCCCTGGCGTATCACCATGGCTATCATCAAGGAGATCTATCAGGGCGAGTTTAGAAAACTGGAACTGCCACTCATACAGAAGATAAAGGATAATGAGCGCCAGAAATATCTTTTTGACGCTATTGATTACGGCCACATGACTTATACTATGTCCAGCAGTATGCACCATATTATTTCCGCTTTGGGTGAGCTGTTATGGTATGAGGAGACTATTTTTGATATCCACTTTTTTGAATCCCTGCTCAATGAGATGGCCGATACGGACTCGGTGGATGAGCCCTATGACAGTACCATCAGCCTCAATAAAGGGGTGTGGGAAATAGATACCAATGGCCTGTTTAAGAATATAATTGCCAACATCCTGGCCGGGGAAAAGAAAGAAAATATGATGAACCGTGCCGTCCAGAATATCGTGAACGCTACAGCTGATGTAGTGGACAAGATCTCCAAAAAAACAAAGTGTAAAAAGGTCTACCTGTCCGGCGACTTTTTCCGGAACACTAATTTTTTAAGTATGGTATTTACTGAACTGGAAAAGAGAGGAATGGAAGTGTTTATCAACCGGGATATTCCCTATGATGATTCCTGCCTGGCCGTAGGGCAGCTCATTCTGGACCAGTATTCAGAGAATTAGGCTGGGTTTTTCTTGATATTTAAAAACCTCTATTGTAGAATGAGTAAATTGTATAGGAGGTTTTTATGAAGAAGCTGTTTTTTCTTATAGTATTTGCAATCGCATTTGTAAATATGTCGTATTCTGAGGGGCCTGAAGTCTCTGAGAAACAGGATGTCTCCGTTTTTGGGGTTTATTCATCATACAATATGCCCAGCGCAGCGGTCATGTATTTTGATGACCAGATGATCGGTATATTTAACAGCATGAAAAGATTCAAAGTGATCGGTTATCAGTATCGTCTGGATGACAGTTCTGCTGTCAAGTTCATAGAACATATCAAAAGCCTCAAGGAACAGAAGGCTTTAAAAGACCAGAGATACCTGGATGAAGACCTGGGAGTAGTGATCATACCGGGAGCTGAGTTTGACAAACTGGTCAATTCGTTTTTCATTATCATTCCTTCTGTATCGGGATGGAGGATTACTGAAGCCAAGGTGCAAAAGCAAAAGACAGACCTAAAGGGCAATGTTCAGACCTATTATGTGCTGGAACAGACAGCAGAAGTGTCAGTTTCCATTAAGATCCTGGACGCTGAAGGTAGCCTGATGGATGTGTATAACGCCACTGAGACAAAGAAATCTGAAAAAGGGGCCCAGGATGCCTACCGCAAGGCCATAGATTCAGCTCTGGGCGGATTAAACCTGTTCTTAAGAAAGACAGATCAATTCAAACTCAAGACAAAAGTCCTGCAGAACCTGGGCTCTAAAGTCTACCTGCAGCTGGGAAAAGACCTGGGAGTCAAGCCCGGCTATGAATTTGTCCTTAAGAAAAAGATGACTATTGGTGAAGGTTTTACCACTTCAATCGATGCCGGCCTGGTACGTGTTTCCACCATTGGTGACAACTATTCCGTAGCTACTATCCTGAAGGGTGCTCCCCAGGCCAATGATCAGCTCATCGAGTCTGCTATGGCGGGGGGAAGGTTTAATATCTATGCGGGGGTAGTATTGGCAGATCCCGGGGTCAGTATATTAAACATATCCGGTGAGTATAACGGTACTGCTACATTTAGTCCCAATGCCATGGGTATTGACCTCGGTATTGCCGTAGAAGCAGAAATAGGATATTCCCTGTTAAGCAGGCTGGCTATTGGTATGGTTCTCAATTCACCCTCTTTATTTTATGCCGACCTTGGTTTAGGCTATGAGCTCTATCTGGGCAGTTTCTCTCTGGCTCCTGAGCTGGATCTTTCAGCTGGGCTCATTGCTGCTGATTTGGGCGGAAATTATTCTCTTGGGGGTCTATTCTTCGGTATAAAGCCAAAAGTATCCCTGAATATACAGATCAGTCAGAAGTTTAAATTCCGCTTATATGGCGGATATTCCCTGTACTTTGCAGGAAGTGGGACTGTTTCAGATGGTTCTGACAACACCTATGATAATATAACCTTTAGCAATGGGTCAGTTAGCTCACAAAATCTGGCCACTATATTCAACATGAACGGCCTCAATGCCGGAGCTGAACTGGTATTCCGATTCTAAAATACACCTTACTAAATTCAAAAACCCCTGTTCTTTGGAACAGGGGTTTTTTCTGATAGGCTTATTCTTTTGAGTCTGTTTTCCTGTCCGCAATAGGTTGCCACTTCTTGTCGAGGCGGCCTTCATAGCGGGAGGTAGGACGTATGAGGCGATTGTCTGCCAGTTGTTCCCGGATATGAGCGATCCAGCCGGCAGTACGGGCTGCGGCAAAAATGGCGGTGTAGTAGTCCTTGGGGATGTCCAGGGCATTTTGTACTACCGCGGAATAAAAATCCACATTGGGATAGATCCCCTTTTTTTCTATGACTATCTTTTCTATTTTATTGGCCATGTCCAGCAGATGCTCATGGCCCCGCTTGCGGGCCAGTACATCCGCCCAGTGACGCAGGTGCTTGGCCCGGGGGTCTTCTACTTTATAGATCCGGTGCCCGAATCCCATGATGCGTTTTTTATCAGCCAGCATACCGTGTATGTATTCTTCGACCTGATCTACGTGGCCTATATCCTCCAGCATCTCCAGAACTCTCTGATTGGCCCCCCCATGCAGAGGCCCCTTGAGGGTACCGATGGCAGTGCTGAGAGCTGAATAGATGTCCGACAGGGTAGATACCGTGACCCGGGCCGCAAAAGTAGAGGCATTAAAGCCATGGTCGGCATGTAATATAAGCAGGGAATTAAAAGCCTCTGCCTGCTCGGTATCGGGCCACTGCCCACT
Organism: uncultured Brevinematales bacterium; assembly: GCA_964537555.1. Lineage (GTDB taxonomy): Bacteria > Spirochaetota > Brevinematia > Brevinematales > CAYRWR01 > CAYRWR01. The sequence goes on along the minus strand of CAZIAD010000003.1, from coordinate 124,664 downwards.
GAACATATAGAGAAAATTCTCCGCAAAACTCTTGTCTGAATCAGGGTCCAGGATGCGTTCTCCTTTTTTGACCCGGTGCATCACGGCTACCGCTGTCATGACCCGGCCCAGCAAAGAGATGGTCTTTTTTTCAAACTGGCGGCCGGACAGCTCTTCTGCACTGGGATCGAGGCATCCCAGGGATGAGATGAGCGTACGCAGGGTGGCCATAGGGTGGGAGTAGTCCGGGAGGGTCTTTATGATCTGGATGATCTCATAAGGCAGGTACATATTTTTGACCAGCTCGTGACGGAAAGTGTCCAGCTGGGCTGCGGTAGGCAGCTCATTATGCCATAGCAGGTAGGCACACTCTTCAAAGGAGATCTTATCGGCTATCTCATGGATATTATAGCCGCTATAGACCAGGATGCCATTGACTCCATCTACATAGCTGACTTCAGTCTCACCGGCTGAGACCCCTTCCAGGCCTCTCACAATGACTTTTTTATCAGCGATCCGGGAGTTTTCCATGTTTGCCTCCTTGGGTAATACCATAGATATTAAGGGGTGATCTCACTTAGGTCAAATCCCGGGCAGGCTTATGCCATTTGACAAAAGCGGGGCTTTACTTTATTGTAAACCGATTTAAAAACAATGATTATCATGCGGAAGGAGTGAAGTATGGTGGCAAAAAGAGAGCACTGGGCCTCCAAGCTGGGCGTGATCCTGGCGGTGGCAGGGAGCGCGGTCGGACTGGGTAATTTTCTGCGCTTTCCCGGCGTGGTGGCGGCCAATGGGGGAGGGGCCTTTTTGATCCCTTATTTTGTGGCCTTTATCTTTCTGGGCATTCCCCTGGCCTGGGTGGAATGGACTCTGGGCCGCTACGGTGGACAGTTTGAGCATGGCTCTGCTCCGGGGGTACTTAATGCGGTGGTCCGCAGGCCCTATGCCAAATACCTGGGATCCCTGGGTATCTTCGGCCCCATGTTTATCGACTTTTATTATATCTATATAGAGTCCTGGCTCCTGGGTTATGTCTGGTTTGCCATCAAGGGCAGCCTCCTGACTGCTTCGGCCACTCCGGCTCTGATGGGAGACTTCTTCGGGCAGTACGTGGGACTCAAGATGACTATTTTCGGGGATATGCCCGCAGCATTATTCTTTTTCCTGCTCACCCTGGTCATCAATTTCGTGATCGTCTTTTTAGGGGTCAAAAAGGGGATAGAGAATGCCTCCAAGGTCATGATGCCTATACTGGTAGTGCTGGGCATCATCATGCTGGTCCGGGTACTGACTCTGCCCGGGATAGGCCAGGGACTGGGATTTATGTGGAATCCCGACCTGTCCCGCCTCAGTGACATCAAGGTATGGTTCGCGGCCTCGGGGCAGATATTTTTTACACTTTCGGTGGGTATAGGGGCCATTCTGACCTATTCCTCCTATGTCAAGCGTAATCAGGATATAGCTCTGTCCAGTCTCTCGGCCAGTGCGGCCAACCAGTTTCTGGAAGTGATAGTAGGGGGGACCATAGTCATTCCTGCGGCTATCGTTCTCATGGGGGCCGGGGAGGCCCAGTCTATTGCCAGCCAGGGGGTATTCGGCCTGGGATTTACCACTATGCCCCTCATCCTGGGAAAGATCCCTCTCAGTCAGCTGTTCCAAATCATCTGGTTTTTACTTTTATTTATAGGTGGACTCACATCTTCCATCTCTCTGCTCCAGCCCGGGATTTCCTTTCTGGAGGATGAGCTGCGTACCAATCGCAAGCAGAGTGTGTCCATCCTCTTTGTGGTCTTCCTCATCATGGGGCTACTGGCAGTGTATGGACTGGGGGCCGGTGCGGTAGATGAGATGGACTTCTGGGCGGGTAATTTCTCGCTGGTCCTGTTTGGTACTATAGAGGCAGTCATCTTTGCCTGGGTGTTGGGTGTAGACAAGGGCTGGAAAGAACTCAACCGGGGCGGTGATATACGTATCCCTAAAGTCTTTAAATTCATCCTGAAGTATATTACACCCAGCTATCTCATCATCCTGCTGGTGCTGTGGTTTGTGCTGGAAGGCTGGGACTTTATCACCTTAAAGAACCTGCAGGAACAGCAGGTAGACTTTATGTGGTGGAAGGTCTCGAATCGGGGCTTTATCACCAGTATCCGTATATTCTTCGTAGTCATACTGGCAGCTATCAATTTCATGATATTCCGGGCCTGGAAGAAAAACCAGCTCGATGACAAATTAAAGATAAAGGTGGAACCATAAATGAAAAGAATACTTATTGCCATAATCATGCTGGCCCCTCTGGCAACATTTGCCCAGGAAGCCCGCATGAATGCAGCCCCCTCCCGATCGGAGACAGAGAGACTGATCATAGAAAGCCCTGCCAATGGTGAGGTGTTTATGCGGGAGGCAAACGTCAAAGGCCAGGCCGGTAACAATATTAAAAGTGTCACCGTGATAAACCTGACCGCCGGTAATACCAATAGTACAGAAGTACATTATGGAAAATGGATGGTCAAGGTACCCCTGGCTATAGCCCGGACTAACCAGTTCCTGATCCTGGCCGAGGTTAAAGATATGGAAAAGACCATCCCCGCTCCCTATGCCCGGATATGGGTACTCAGCCGTCTGGACTTTTCCCTGGCCGGAAAGGTCTTTATGGTTGTGATCTGGCTGCTGATCATTGTACTCAATGTCTTTGCCTTTAGCCGTATATTCAGGATAAAGGAAGAAAAGATAGTGGAGCCTCTGGAGATCGATACAGAGGATTAAAAGTGACATTTGCCCTTTTAAAAAATGCATACCTGCGTTATACTATATTAAATAGTGTAGCGCAGGTTTTTTTTATGCAAAAACGGTATCTGACGGCATTATTACTGCTTCTTGTGTGTATCCTGCCCCTGTCCTGTGACTTAAACCCCGGAATGAATCAGGTAGTCATTACCAACAGCATTATTACGGGCATACATACTAACTGGACCACACTTTCCAATGACGTGACCATCTATTCCAATGGTTTTGTGATCACAGGCTCTATCAATCTGTCCAACCACTTTAATGAAGAAAGATTACAACCGACCTTTCTGCTCAGCGGGACTCTGAGCGGAGATATAGTAGACTATATACCTGACGGGACTAATTCTCTCAGGGTCTACATCACCAATAACGGATATTCCAATTACGGAAAAATAATCGACCAGGGCACATATAAAAGCTGGTCGGTAGTGGTATACCAGCAGACCGATTATTATCTGTTCAGTTTACTGCATTTTCAGGCTCCCGGTTACAGTGATATCTTTCTGGGGATGAATTTTTATATCTCCAATATACCTGCTTCATCCTATGCCAGAAGTTACGACCAGTATCTCACTAATGCTTCCTCTATGGATGTCAGCGGATGGGCTTACCTCACCGACCCGGACCGTATCAGCTCGGTGACCCTGTGGTCAATAGATGAAAATCATGTGACTAACTCCCAGAGTGCCGCCCTTACTCCGGGAACAGCCTGGACCAACACTGTCTATGCTACCAACTGGAGTGCTAACCTGCCCCTGTCCTACGGAGAAAATCTGGTGTGGGCTCAGGTACAGGGAGATAATGGGCTGTCTACCACCATGGACCGGGTCACCATCATACGCTCCCTCATGGGAATAGACGGTATCCGAGAGAGCCTGTGGGACTCTGCCCCTCTGCTGGGCAGCTCATCCACCCCCAAGGCCAATGGCACTCTCCTGGGCGAGATGCGTATGACCAATGACGGGGCCAATCTCTACATCTGGGTGGATGCCCTCAATGTGCCCGACCTGGGGCCCAATGGAGCACGGATATCTCTCTCCATAGATACCAATACTGCCGCCGGTACTGACCATGATGCCTGGTCCTCCTGGGATGGCCGCTTTACCCTGATGCCCACTAATAATAATCAGCCCGACTTTCAGATACAGTTCCGTATTCAGGAAGGGGGAGGCCAGGCCCTGTACTCTGCCGGCCCTACCAATACCTGGGTCACAGAGGCCTATAACTGGAATAACGGGGATATGAAGAAGATCAAGATGGCTGTGATACGTACTAACGGCTTCGAGATGTCCATACCTCTTAGTGTGCTGAATATCACGGCCAGTGATACTCTCCACACTCTGTGTGTTCTTAGCGGTAATGCCGATGATGACGGGGTGTGGGATGTGATCCCTCAGTCCCTGTCCAATGATGTAAAGACCAATGGGTCCAATCTCTCAAACTATATAGAGAGGGTATATAATAAGCCCTATGGGGTGCGCTAAAGGATGACTATGAAGAAAAGATGGCTGCTCTTTCTCCTGCCCCTGCTGCTCCTGGCTCTTGTCAAATGTACCTCTCTTCATGATCTGGGGAATACTCTTAACTCTTCCACTAATACCATCTGGCTCACCAATGTGCCGGGCACTATTACCAATTACAGTATTACTACCAATAATGCCACTAATTATGTGACGAACTATACTATCATCTATACCAGCACCAATTACCTCAATAATACCAATGCCTATGCCCCCCTGCCATCCTCTCTTATCGTCTATGTGGACGCAGCTCCTCTGGGCGGGATGGCTGATCCCCGGCTGAACTACTGGGCTGACAATGGCAGTCACAGCGGAAATGTCACTGTGTCCTCCAATACCACCAATGGGGGGGTGCCCTGGATGGTGTACCATATACCCGGGGTGGATTACTATCAGAAATACGAGCTGAAGATGCGGGACGGCAGTGCCGGATCCTGGGAGATCATAAATCCTGGCAATGGAGGTACTTACAAGAGAATAGTGACCTTCCCCCTCCTGACGGAAAACCGGATCACTTTTTATGCCCTCACTAATGTAAGCGCTATGGTGACCAATATCTCTAATTTTCTCTATAACGAATACTCTACCAAAGACCGGGTATTTATCTCCCCGCCCGCCAGCTGGTATGAGACCTATGCCTACTTCTGGGCCGATGAGACCAACCACTTCCGCAGCTACAGCGGCAACATCTGGGATGATGAGTGGTTCGGTGCGGAGTACAAGGGCAGCGGCCGTACCTTCTTTAAGCTCTATGCCCCCAATGTGCGCAAGGCCTATGTCACGGGTGACTTTAATGGCTGGGGAAAGACTCCCATGAACCTGGACCGGGGCCGGGTATTCTGGTGGATCGAGCTGTCCAATACCGCTCCCGGCCAGGCCTACAAGTATGTCCTGGAACAGTACCCCAACCAGTACGGCGGACCCTATACCAACTACATCTCCGACCCCGCCGCTAAAAAGAACGAACACAGCCCGGCCATGAACACATCGGGAAACAAGAGCTATATCATAGACCACAGCGCCTATAGCTGGCAGTATCCCTGGAGCCGGCCCGGCTATGACTGGTACATCATCTACCAGATGCAGATGCGTTCCTGGTGGACCAATGGAGCCGGGTCCTACTACGGCCAGGGTACCTTTGAGACCGCGGTCAATAACTTCAGCTACCTGTCCAACCTGGGATTCACGGCCATTGAGCCTCTGCCCATTAACGAGTTCGCCGGGGATCTGTCCTGGGGTTACAACTATGTCCTGTTTTACGCCCCCGAGTCCGCCTATGTGGGTACCACTCCCAATACAGTGGATAGCTTTAAATACTTTGTAGACCAGGCCCATGGCCATGGTATGGCAGTCATCATGGACCTGGTGTTTAACCACATGGGCAGCTCCGATGATGTGATCGCTTCCTATGACGGGGCAGAAAACTGGACTTCGCCTGATACTTACTGGTACAGTGGAAAGACAGACTGGGGCCCCCGTTTTAATTTCGGGAATCCGGTAGTCGCTAAATTTCTCACTCAAAGCGCACAGTATTTTATGAAGCAGTACCATATAGACGGGTTCCGCTTTGACGCCACCTATTATATTCATTACAATGACTCCGGCAGTACCGGGGGTAGTTATCTCTATAATATGACCCGGGATCTGAGAAATTATGCTGCCACCGATGGCAACGGAGCCAATCTCTATCTGGTAGCGGAAAACCTGCCAACGGACGCATGGATTACTGCTAATAATGGGGGAAACTTTGACAGCCAATGGAATGTGAACATGTCCCACCACCTCAGGAATCTGTTTAAATATGGCCCTGGAAGTATCGATATGAATACCGTGGCCTCGCTCATATACGGCAGTGATGTCGATAACCCTGGCAATAACAGAAGCCCCAGTGGTACGCCGGCTCTCAACTACCTGGTCAGTCATGATGAAGCGGGTAATGGTAAGCAGCGTTTTCCGGCAGAGCTATCCTACCGGAGCTGGGGTAATGGTGAGTTTGATGCGATGTATCAGCAGATCACCGGTTTAGCCACTGTATTTATGGCTCGGGGTATTCCTATGCTGTTTATGGGTGATGAATTTATACAGGGATATTATCCCGGCAATAATAAATACTTCATAGTAGAGGATGCCAACACCTGGTATCTGAACTGGGAAAACCTGGGCTGGGGCGGTATCAATGTACATAATGCGGTCAAGGATCTGATAAAATTAAGAAAAAATAATGCTGGAATTCGATATACTGATTTAGAAACAAAATACGCAAACCCCGCAAAAGTAATAGAATTTACTAGAGGAGCTTCTGATGAGATTTTTGTCATAATTAATTATAATGCAGTTTCCTATGGCTATCCGGATGGAGGTGGGACTTATGGATTACATTTTCCCTCAGTGGGCTGGTGGGACCTGCAGTTTATCAGCCCCAGTGGAGCTTATGGGAACAGCTATTATGATCCTGAATCCTGGACCTCTTCAGTCTATTATAATGGCACCCAATATGGCATACAGATTCCTAAGTATGGCGTGCTCATCTATAAAAAAAGATAAACTCATCGCTTTATAATTTCACATATCATTCATTTTCACCTATAATATGGGGAAACAGGAGGGGAATATGCCTATACGTCTATTTATAGCCCTGAGTCTGATGATACCCGCACTATCCTTTGCCCAGACTGCCGCTGCTACTAATAGCACACTGACCAACGGGACCAATGCCGGCCAGGGATTCCTGCAGGAATTCTACGGTAATGGCGGGACCAATGCCGCAGCCCGGCGTACCGCTACCCCTTCCGCATTCTGGTCCGCAGTTAAGGTCATCTTTTTTACCGCCCTGTTTGCAGTGGGGGCCTACTTCCTCATCAAGTTTCTGGTCACCAAGAGCGGACTGCCCGCTACCGAGGACGACAAGCTCCTGGAGATCGTCCTGTCCAAGCCCGCCGGACTGGGTAACTACCTGGAGATCATTAAGCTGGGGCCTACCTATTACCTCATATCGGTATCCAGTGACGGCCTCCGGCTCATGGATAAGATAGAGGACAAGGAGACGATAGACTATATCGAGCTCAACCGGGAACAGCTCCGGCCCAAAGAAGGCAAGTTCTTTGACCTGATGAGCTTTTTCCCCAAGTTTAAAAAGATCGATAAACTGGGCTTTTTGAAGAAACAAAAGGACAAGCTCAGAAAAATGTAGGAAAATGTCATGTCTCATATATATGTGGGGATGAGCGGTGGAGTAGACTCCTCGGCTGTAGCCTGGCTGCTACAGCAGCAGGGGCATAGCGTCACCGGCATCACCTTTGTAGGCCTGGTGGAACAGGGGTCTAAAAAATGCTGTTCCCTGGAAGAGATCAACTCTGCCCGAAAGGTATGTGATTACCTGGGCATCGGCCATAAGACCCTGGACCTCAAGGATATCTTTGAGGCCAAGATCGTGTCCCGTTTTGTACGGGATTATGAGCGGGGCCTTACCCCTAATCCCTGTGTGCTGTGTAACCGTCACATCAAGTTCGGCGCTCTGTTGGAATTTGCCCTGTCTCAGGGTGCAGATGCCTTTGCTACGGGACACTATGCCCGTATCGCCGAGGTGGAGGGCGAGCTCCTCCTGCGCAAGGCTCACTTTGCTCCCAAGGACCAGAGCTACTTTCTATCCTTTGTAGAAAAGGATATGCTGCCCTATATGCGCTTTCCCCTGGGTGACTATAAAAAGCCTGAGGTCAGGCAGATAGTAGATGACTCAGGCATGCCTATCAAGGCGGACAAGGCAGAAAGCCAGGACGTCTGTTTTATCAAGGATGACTACCGGGACTTTTTGAGAGGGGCCGGCATAGAGGAAAAAGAAGGTGAGTTCTGGTATAATGGAGCAAAGGTAGGTAAGCACAAGGGTATTCCTTTCTACTCCTACGGCCAGCGCAGAGGTCTCAATGTAGCCCTGGGAGAAAGAGCCTTTGTACGGGAGTTTGACCAGGCCCAAAACCGCATCATCCTGGGGCCCAAGCCTACTGCCCGCAGGTTCACTGTACGGGATATGAATATCTTTACGGATAAGTTTGTAAGCGGGGCCTATGATGTGCAGATACGCTACCAGAGTGCCATTATTCCCGCCCGGGTCGATCGGACAGAGAGCGGGGCTTCTATAGAGATGGAGCATCCCCAGGAGATCGTGTCTCCCGGCCAGATCGCCGTGTTTTACGTGGGAGACCTTATCTACGCCTCGGGTGTGATAGAGTGTGTGGTAAATGAATAATAAGACATAAAAAAAAGCCGTCTCAGAGTGAGACGGCTTTTAACTATTTAAAGAGGGCTTACCACTGCAGGTAGCTCTGTATTTCAGGAACGGGTACATACTGCTGGTAGTTCTGCTGGAAGTTGTTATCCCAGGTAGTGTAGCCATTTACGGTCATAGATACGGCATAGTCGAACTGAGTAGTCTGTGAAGATACATTTTCAGTAAAGAATTTCCAGCTTTCTATGCTGCCGTCAGGGCTGTTGTCATAGTAGAAAAGAGGGGTGGTCTGAGTGGTGTTCCATCCATCGGTGGTGTAGATCAGGGTGAGGGTCTTGGGAGCGCCTACATTCCTGACACGGACCCATCCGAACAGTACAGAAGGATAGGCACCGTCACGGTAGATGTAGGATTCTCCGTGGTTGATCATGAGCTGGCTCTTACCGAAGACCACATCAGTCAGGTCTTCATAAGTAGCATCACTGTAGGAAAGCCGGTAATCCTGACCGTTATTGTTATCCCAGTAAGTCTGGCCGTTTACAGTATACTTCACAGCAAATCTGATGCCCACAGCATTCTGATTAAATGCGATATTATTGATCTCGAATTTCCACACTTCCTTGTTATAATGGTCTTTGACATAAGTAGCGGGTACATCGATCCAGGTAGAGGTGCCGGCCACATTGTAGCGGACTATGACCTGTTTATTGTAGGCTACTTTTGCGATCTCGATGAATCCCTTAGCCTGGCCCTGCAGCTGCTTGTTCAGGTATACAGTCCGGATCTTGGCATAGTAGAGCTTTACAAAATCAGCCGGAGTGGACTGTACAGTGGCCTGCCCGCCATTGAGATCCCCGGAAACCGGCTCTACGGAACATCCCGCCATAACCATGGCCAGAATACTTAAAATCACGATTTTTTTCATTTATGTCTCCTAAATATTATTTTTTATAATCAGCTTACCAGACATCACTGCCCCGGACTTCTCCGGCAGGGATGCTACAGCGGTAATTAGCCAGGAAGTTATTGTCCCAGGTGGTGAACTGGTAGTTCAGGTTATAGGACAGAGCAAAGTCGATCTGAGTGGTAGATGCAGGAACAGAGGTGTAGAAGTTGAAATACAGCTCTTTGAGCTCATTGCCGGTATAGCCGGGAGTGGCAATGGCGGTGTGAGTGGTGTTCCAGCCGTCTGTGGTGTAGACCAGGTCTACCATACGGTTAGGGTGGCCCAGGTCGGCGATAGTGACCTGGCCCGTAAATACTGAGTCGTAAGCACCGCTGCTGTAGATATAGGCAGTAGCATGGCTCAGGGCTATGAGGCTCTTACCCAGCACTGTGTCGCTGTAGAGAGTCTGTCCGGACTGCATGAGCAGGCGGTAGTTCTTCCCGTCGTTATTATCCCAGTAGGTCTGGCCGTTTACGGTGTAATAGATACAGAACTGTATATCAAAAGTGAGGCCGTCATAAGCGATATCACTGAGGTCAAACTGCCATACTTCCTTGTTATAATGGTCCTTTACGAAATAGGCAGGTACATCGATCCAGGTAGAGGTTCCGGCTACGATATAACGCACCATGACCTTTTTATTATAGGCTACATCCGCGATCTCGATAAAACCCTTTACCTTGCCGTACAGGGCATTGTTCTTATAATTGCCCAGAGCCTTGGCATAGTACAGCTTTACAAAATCTGCGGGAACAGACTGCACACTGGCCTTTTCCCCGTCCAGGTCGCCCGACACAGGACCTACAGCACAGGCCCCCAGGGCCATACTCAACATCATCATCACCATAATCTTCTTCATTACTGATCTCCTCATTACTAATAAATGGATTTACGACAGTATTATAACACCAATGGGGGTAAATGTCCAGTAAGCGCTTACATTCTATTAAAAACAGGCTGTCGGAGGGCGCTTAGTCAGGAAAATTCAAACATCATGCCTGAGATCACCCGTCCTTTAGCCCTCAAAAAAGTAGTTAACCCCCAGGGGTGTCCCGGGATGTAAGGCTGGAACAGGCCCCTGTATCTTACAGAGGGCACTGGCTCTCAGACTGCAGACAAGGGACCCTGCTGCCTTCGTCCCCTGCCTCAGCATAGACAGGGAGTCCGGTATAGGACAGGCTCCCTGCGCGCAGGAGAGCAGGCTGTCCTCCGGAAATTTCCCCAAATTGGGGAAGTGCGGCCAGGGAGCTTCTGAGCGGGATGACGCATTCCTGATAGTGCAATTCCCTAATAAAAGGTAAAGTGAAGGGGAGAGTGCTTTTTCAGATAAAACAGAGCTTCAGTGAGGCCGGAGGCATTCCCGGAAAAGAGGCCTTATGGCTCTGGAAACAGCGCTCTGCTGCCATACCCCCTACCTGGTCCGGGGCAGGCACTTCTGTAGAGGGCGGTATTAAGCCCTGAGGCCGGCTCCGGGAACAGTCTCCGGGCAGACAGGGCCGCAAGGGGGGCGATCTGATCCTTCCCGCTATGGGCCGGGCAGGGTATACTTTTGAGGCGGGCCCGGAGGCAGATCATCCCCATTTCTTTGATTTATTCCCGGAAAAACAGGAAATCCTCTCAAAAAGGGGGGAATTACTTTCTTTATCTGTGGAAAATGATTATAATATAAGCAGAAAAAGCTGTGTACAGGAGGAGATATGGCTGTTTTAAAAGTGGTAAAGTACGGCCATCCCGTATTAAGACAAAAAGCAGAAGAAGTAACTATAATCGATAAAGAGATAAAGAAGATCATAGAAGACATGCAGGATAGCCTGGATGCCCAGGAGGGTATCGGCCTGGCTGCGCCTCAGGTAGGCATCTCCAAGCGTATCTTTATCGTGGATCTCACCAAGGCTGACCAGGAAAAGCGGGTGGTACTGATCAACCCTAAGATAGTGGAATACTCGGCGGAAACAGATACCGCCGATGAAGGCTGCCTGTCTATTCCTCAGATCTGGGGGCCTGTGACCCGGCCCTCTCGGATCAAAGTCAAAGGTGAGCTCATCAAAGGCGGTACCTATATATTCAGTGCAGAGGGCTTATTTGCCCGGGCTATACAGCATGAGCTGGATCACCTGGACGGCAAGCTCTTTATAGACTATATCGATGACTCCTACCTGGCAAAATACCGCGATAAGCTGGATGCCATGGTAGCCGAAAACCAAAAGGAGCTGGAGCAGGTCGCTCTATGAGGATAGTGTTCTGGGGCAGCTCTGATTACTCCCTGCCCAGCCTGCTCAGCCTGGCTGAGCACCATGAGATATGCGGTATCGTGACCCAGCCTGACAAGCCTTTCGGGCGGGGTATGAAGCAGCTCCACCAGACTCCCATGAAGCAATATGCCCTACAGCACTCAATACCGGTATTACAGCCGGTCCGGATGAAAGATCCCGAACTGCACTCTGCCCTGCAGGCCCTGGAGGCTGATCTTTTCGTGATCGTGTCCTACGGCCGCATCCTTCCCGATGCTATCATCGACATGCCCCGCTATAAGACTATCAATCTGCATGCCTCGCTCTTACCCCGCTACCGGGGGGCCTCACCTATACAGTGGGCCCTGCTCAATGGAGACGAGGAGACGGGAAACAGCATACAGTATATCACCGCAGAGCTGGACGCGGGGGATATCATCTATTACAGTAAGGTACCCATACATAATGAGGACAACTTTGTGACCCTGTCGGATAAGCTGGCCCGGGATGGTGCTGCCATCATGGTCAAGGCCGTGGATGCCATCGCCAAAGGCAAGGACAAAAGACATCCCCAGGATCATAGTAAAGCGACCTTTTCCAGGATCATCCATAAGGATGATGCCCTGATCAACTTTGAACTGGATGCCTCCCGGGGTATCTGGAACAAATACCGGGCTTTTTTTGTGTGGCCGGGTATAAAATGCACCTATCATGACAGGAAAAATGGACATGAACACCCCGTTTCTTTTACGAAAATCCAACATGATGATACAATACAGGGCGCACCGGGAACTATTCTGCAGGCTGATAAAAAAGGCCTTAAAATAGCCTGTGCCCAGGGCGGGATATCTGTGTTAAACATCAAGCCCGCCGGAAAAAAAGAGATGGATTACCTGGCCTTTATCAACGGGTATAAGCCCGAAGCCGGCCAGGATTTTTAGAGGAGAAAGGAATGAAAGACATGATCAGGCAGACCGGGATGAATGTAAAACAAAAAATGAAGGTAGCTATCTCGGGAGCAGAAAATAGATTCAAAAGCTATTTCAGCCCCAAGGGAGCTGATGTATATACCCGCTTTGTGAGGCGCATGTTTTTATTCCTGGCCCTGGCAGTCATAGCTGCTGCTATCATACTCTCTGTAGTCGTCTTTATTGCACGGGTGGGAGCCCCCCTCACCAAGGTGCCCAATGTCATCAACCTGGATATAGTCAATGCATCCATCCTCATGCAGGAAAAGAAACTGATCGTAGAGCTGGACTCAAAATTTGATGAAAGATATGAGAAGTTCCAGGTCATCGACCAGTTTCCTAAAAAAGGGCTGACCGTCCGGCAGGGACGCACCGTCAAGCTCATCGTATCTATGGGTAAGGATGTCTATGTGGTACCCCAGCTGGAAGGCCTGAACCGGCTGGATGCGGAAAAACTGCTGCGTGAAAAGGGTATTCCCTACCTCATAACCGTGATACAGGTGGAAGACACCCCTACCAATACGATCGTAGCCCAGGATATAAAAGCAGGTAAAGAAGTGCCCCGTTCCGTGAAGCTGCAGCTTACCGCAAATTCAGATGTAGGCAAGAACGATTACCGGGTAGAGCAGTTTGTAGGCCAGAGCCTGGACTTTGCCATCACGACATTGTATAACAATGGCATCACGGTAAAGCTGGAAAAGATGATCACCGATAACGCCGACCTGGACGGGCTGGTGCAGGAACAGGACTACGAAGAAGGTACAGTCATCCCCAAGAACTCTACCATAAAGATAAAAGTAGGGGTCTATGGTGAAGATGACTATGAAAAAGGAAAGTATGATTATCATATCTATAAAAAGTTTATCACCCGCAAGACCGGACCGGAAGGGGAGGAAATGCAGGGTGACGGCCAGGCTATTGTCAGTATAGTCGATGAGCTGGGTGAAGAGCGTGAAGTATATAACCTGGGCCAGCAGTATAACAAGACGGTGATCGTGACCTTCAAGTCCTTTGGTACTACCAAGCTTACTCTGGTAGTAGACAACTTCCTCAGGGATGAAGTGACTTATGACTAAACAGCTGGCGCCTTCTATCTTTGCGGCTGACTTTGCGGATATCGCGTCAGCCCTGAAGGCCTACGAAGAGACCGGGGTGGACCTCATCCATTTTGACGTGATGGATAATCATTTTGTGCCGAACATATCATTCGGCCCCAAGTTTATCGAGGACATCACTGCCCGGACCAGCCTGGCCTCGGATGCCCATCTCATGATAGACCTGGAAAAGGGCCTGGACGACTATCTGGGCCTGGATGTGGACTATATTACCATCCATCTGGAAGCCACCAGGAATTACATCCACCCTTTTTTAAAAGAGATCAAGGCAGCCGGTAAAAAAGCCGGTATCTCTCTTAAACCCCAGACCCCCGTGGCGGCTGTAGCGCCCTACCTGGACGAGGTCGACCTCATCCTGGTCATGAGCGTGGAGCCCGGGTTTTCAGGGCAGAGCTTTATGCCGGAATCCCTGGACAGGTTAAGAGAACTGGTTATTCTGCGGGGATCACGGGATATAGTCCTGCAGATCGATGGGGGTATCTCCCGTTCCAATTATGAGCAGGTGCTGGACGCCGGGGCAGACTGCCTGGTCATGGGTTCAGCCTTTTTCAAAGATAAAGATATCCAGGGACTGTGCCGCTCTATACATGAATATGCCTGATTGAAAAACAGGAACACTGTGGTATACTAGTATAACAGGATTAAATATGAAAAAAGCAGTACTTATATCTCTATTTTTTATTATTCCACTGATTGTCTTTGGGGCTCAGTTCAATCCCTATCTGGAACAGGTAGCCGCTGCCTATGAACAGGGGGCTCCCCTCGTCAATGGGGGTGCCGGACTGGATCAACAGCTGCCCGTGGCTATCCCTGATACTGTCATGGTGTGGGGAGAAGGGGACCCGGGGGCCGTGCAGGCCCGGGGCGGCCAGATCATTAACAGCCATTATCCCTTTTTTACGGCCCGCATTCCTACCGACAGGCTGGCTGGATTTAAACAGGAAAGTGCCATCCGCTATATCAAAGGGGGGCTCAAGGCCCATAATCTCCTGGATAAAGCGATCCCGGCGGTACACGCCGATCAGACCTATAATGCCGGTTACCTGGGGGATGATGTGATCATAGGTGTCATCGATGACAGTATTGACCCCTATCATCCCGACTTCCAGAATGAAAACGGCCTGAGCCGTATACTGTATATATGGGACCAGGATCAGGATGGGAATCCTCCCACCTTATTCAATTACGGCCATGAATGGACCAAACAGGATATAGATAATGAACGCTTCAGCTTTAATTCCACGGATTTTCACGGGACCCACGTCACCGGGATTGCGGCGGGCAACGGCAGCTGGAGTGATGGCCTGTATCGTGGCGTATCTCCCCGTGCCAATATCATCATGGTGAAGACCGGGGGCTACCTGGACCAGATCATAAATGGCACAGAATACATCCTGTCCCAGGCTAAGAAACTAAAAAAGCCCTGTGTCATCAATATCAGCATGGGATTTCATTTCGGCAATCATCAGGCGGATGACCCCTTTAACCAGTATATGGAACAGGTCCTGGAATACTACGGCGCAGAAGGAAACATCATAGTTTGGGCCGCCGGAAATGAAGCGCAGTATCCTATTCATACTACCAATCTGACCAGCACCACTCTCACTACCAGTATAGAGTTTACTAATGGAGGCACAGGCAGCCTGTTTAGTTTTTATTACCGTAACAGCAGCCGTATTCCGGTATCTCTGACCAGGATCGCTTCGCAGCAGATAGGGAGCACTACCACTACTGCATCGGGGTCTTATGCTGATCTCTATTATGAGGACTATCAGGATGACAAGGTCATTTATGTGGTCATAAACGAAAACAGCTCATTCAGATGGGCTCTGAATTTCGGTACCAGTGCCCAGCCGGTAGAAGTACACGGCTATTTTGAAAATTATAATCCTTATGCCGGAGGGCCCTGGGGTTTTACAGATTATGTCAGTAACGGGACCATCTCAGTCTCAGCCTGTATGCAGAACTCCCTGGCGGTGGCCTCCTATGTATCCCGGTCAGCCTATACCAACTGGAACAATACATACTGGACTCCCTCTCCCCTGAATGTGGGCCAGATATCTGACTTTTCCAGCCAGGGGCCCACCCGTGACGGACAGAAGAAGCCTGAAATAGCCGCCCCGGGCCAGTCGGTTATCTCTACTCTCTCTTCTGTGGCCTTCGTGGATAATAACTGGGTGGTCGTGCCGGGTAAGTATTTTGCCATATCCGGTACCTCAATGGCTGCTCCTATAGTGACAGGGATGGTGGCCCAGCTCCTGGAGCAGGACCCTACTCTCACAGTAGACCAGGTCAGGCAGAGGCTGATACAGTATGTCTTGCCTGCTAATGCTTATAAGACTGACCCCGGTACCTGGGACCCCCGGTTTGGTTACGGCCTGGCCGCGGTGGATGGTATACTTACCGAGACTACTGCTGATGAGGTCATACAGATCTCTGTAAAGAACAATATCTTTAAACCTTCAGCAGCCACAGACCAGCAGTTAAGCTTTCTGGTCCGTTCCCGTTCTGCAGATGTGATTAATGAAAGTATTGATGTGAAAATATATACAGGCCGGGGTGGCCTGGTAAAAGAATATGATCCACGCATGATCAGTGGAGTAGGAGTCGAGGAATATGTTTGGAATGGAGAGGGGGGCAATGGTATCCCCGTCCCGGCTGGGATCTACTATATTGTGGTCCAGGTGGGTAATAACACTCATCGCTATCCTGTGCTTATCGTGGAATAAAGCCCGGGCTGTCTTATCTACTGAATTATTGAACCCTGCTGATTCATATACCATATCCCGGGGCGGGGTGGATTTTATGCCCTTGCTGAGTACCGGGGTGCAGCGGCAAAATATGTATTCCATCAGTTTTGTGTCACAGACTCTGCTCCGTAACCAGCTCTTGATCATGAATGCGGCTCCGGGCATGCATATAGCTATAGATGCCCTGCTATTGCCCTTCTTCCCTGAATTTCAGGATACCGGTATCGAATATGCCAGCTTCCCCCTGAATGCCCGGCTGGGACTGATTTTTGATTATGTCAAGACCGATTATATACATCTGTCCTTCGGGCCCTGGATCGGTGCCGAGCTGGTATCGCAGTATAAAAAACTGTACTGGGGACTGGAACACAGCCTGTCTGTCAATATTACTCCGGTCATTGGGGCGGGATTAAAGATACAGGCAGCAGAGCTGGAATTTGAACAGGGCTTATCCCATGCGATATCCCGTGCTGAATGCGGAGTCAGCTATAAGGCCGCACCTTTGGGGCTATCTCTGTCCTATCTGCTCGAAGAACAATATCAAAGGCCCTATAACCGGGAGTACCATACATTCAAAGCCGGGATGACCTATATCCTGAATACCCGCTTTATCCTCCTGGGGGGATTTAATTATCAGCTGGCCACCGGGGCCTGGACTGCCAGTCTGGGTATGGATATGCCCGGGATCAGTCTGTTTAAACGTTCTGTGAATCTGGGAACCGCCTTTACCTATAATCCGGTGGGGGGAATATCATTTCACCTGTCTCTGCGATGGGATCAGAGTAAACTCTAAATGGTGCTGACCCTGTGCCTCAATCCTTCTATAGATCGCTATGCAGAAGTGGATTCTTTCTGCTATGAAGACCCCATGGATCTCAGGGATGTGCAGGAAGAAGCAGGGGGAAAAGCGATCAATATCAGCCGGGTCCTGACCCGTTTTCAGGTGAGGCAGCATGCTATACTATTCGCCGGAGGCCCGGAGGGCAGATGGCTGAACGGGGAGCTGGACCGCGAAGGGATAGCCCATAGCAGTGTAGCCATACAGGATAACATCCGCAGCAATCAGACGATACGAGTCAGGTCGAATAACAAGATCATAAAACTAAATATGCCAGGCCCCCGGATACAGCCCGGCGAGTGCAGAAAAATACAGGCTACCGTCCTGCAGCATGCTCCAGGCAGTCGATTCCTGGTATTCAGCGGGAGCCTGCCACCGGGATTTCAGGTCAAGGACTTGATATATCTGCTGAAGGAATGGAAGAAAAACACAGGGGCTCCCATCCTGGCCGATACCAGGCCTGAAGTCCTCAGAGAAATAATCAAACAAAAGTGTGCTGATATCATCCTGCCTAACCTGCCCGAAGCAGAAGCCCTGGCCGGGTACAGCCTGGATACCGAGAGGGATATCCTGCGTTTTCTCAGGGAGGTACAGCGATCTGTGCCCCGGGTGATCATTACTGCGGGGGATCACGGGGCCTATTATCTGGATGATAATAGTGATCTGCAACAGGTCTTTTCCCCCCGCGTAGAAGTGCGGTCCAGTGTGGGTGCCGGGGATGCATTTGCAGCCGGCCTCATCATGGCCCTGGTACAGGATCAGCCTCTGACTCAGGCTCTGGATCTGGCAGTACGCTGCGGAGCCGCTACCTGTGCCAAAGCCGGTACCGGGATGTGCGGCCCGGAGGACCTGGACTGAAGGCAGGTTTTCCAGATTGCAAAGCACGAAAGCAATTTTTGTCCAGGCACTAAAGAATCTACTCCAGATGTTGTTCTTCTCTTTTCATTCAAAGCTTTCTTTCATATTTTGCATTTAATAACTTTTTCAGGTTCCAGAATAATAATGGCTATATTTTTTATATCAGAAATATTCCCGGAAGAGAAGACTTGTAAACTGTTTTTATACTGATGTGAGGAAACCAGTCATAGACACCGAGCCGTGCTGTATACCGGTATGGAAGAGCTCCGGGGTCTCCTCATCCGAGAGCAGTCCCAGAAAGTAAAACACCGGGGCCAGATGCTCCATGGTGGGCACGGACAGCCGGGCATAATCCCCCCAGGAGATATAGTCACAGAGGCTATGGTAGTCCCGTATTTTAATATTCTGCCTGAACTCTTCATCAAATTCTCGGGCCCAGGCCCAGGCCGGGGCATTTTCGTCCCAGCTGATCTTAGACAGGTTATGTACAATATTGCCGCTGCCTATTATGAGGACTTCCTCTTCCCTCAAAAAACGGAGACGGCGGCCCAAGTCCAGATACTGAGCCGGGCTCATATCCCGGTCTATACTGAGCTGGCTTACCGGTATATCAGCCTCTGGGTAGAGGTGGGTGAGCAGGGTCCAGGCCCCATGGTCCAGGCCCCACTGATCGCTGGGCTCTACGGGTATGGGGCAGAGGGCCTGGCTGATATGCCGGGCCAGTCCGGGTGCACCAGAGGGACGGTAATGATACTGATACAGTTCCGGGGGAAAGCCCCCAAAATCATAGACCTGCTCCGGGGGATTAGTGTCCAGCACATAGGTCCCCTGGGTATACCAGTGGGCCGATATGACCAGTATAGATTGGGGGCGGGGCAGGGACCGGCCCAGTGCCTGTAACTTATGGGCGTAATCACCCCGGGATAAGGCCAGCATGGGCGAGCCATGTGCCAGAAAGAGAGCCGGGAATAAAGTGCCCATATTACCTCCAGTGTTAGTTAATCATACAGAATATATATAATTAACAGGCAGGAGTCAAACCATTACTAATGGGAAATTGCGATGCCACTGTGTTTTTTTATCTCGAAAATTGACAAAATCCTGTCCATCAGCTAAAATATACTCCGCTTATGAAAGATAAGGGCGATTAGCTCAGTTGGTTAGAGCATCTGCCTTACAAGCAGGGGGTCATAGGTTCGACTCCTATATCGCCCACATTGAGCCACCGGATCACTCCGGTGGTTTTTTTGTTTACCAGAGGTTGTAGATGCGGTCCTCGTTCTCGTCAAAGTACTTGGCCAGAGACAGGGGAATGTACAGACTGATCCATTGAGATTTTTCAATCTCGTAATCCCAGGGCAGCTCCACCCCGAAGAGCTGGTCAGCTTCTTCGATAAACACGATCTTGATCTTTTCAGACAGGTGATTTTCTATAGCTACCACATTTCCCTTGAGAGTGAGATGATCCTCAGCAGGCTCTTTCAGACTGCACTCATGGGGCCGGATAGTGAGGCGGTAGGACAGTCTTCCACCGCTGAGCTGTTTTACCCGCTCCGGGCTGAGGAAGTTAGTGCTGTGTTCGCCCATAAACAGCGAGACAAAGTATCGCTTGGGGTCATCATAGAGCTGCTTGTAGGGGCCCAGCTGCTCGATACGTCCCTGATGCATCACAGCGATAGTGGTGGCCACTTCTGCAATCTCCAGCTGATTATGGCTGACGTAGATGGCTGTGAGATCATTGTCCTTTATGAGCTTTCTGAGGGTGTGACGCAGTTCAAAACGCAGCTGTTCATCGATATTGGACAGGGGTTCATCCAGGAGGAGGAGAGGGGGCAGGGCTGCAATGGCTTTACCAATAGCGACCCGCTGCTTTTCTCCACCCGAGATGTCCCGGGGGTTTCGTTCCAGGATCTGTGCCGTGTCCAGTCCCAGCATAGCGGCGATCTCGTCTACCCGGGCATTGGGGTCTGCTTTGTATTCCTCACTGTTAAACAGGGGAAAGCGTATATTTCCCCGGCTGCTGAGGTGAGGGTAGAGGGCATAGTCCTGAAAGACCATAGCCATATGCCGTTCATGCGGTTTTTTCTTATTGAGCCATTCATCACCGAAAAAGATGTCTCCCTGAATGGGGTGGATCAGGCCGGCCAGGGCTTTGAGCAGGAGTGTCTTTCCACAGCCGGTAGGGCCTACGATACCCAGGATCTCCCCTTTTTCTAGGCCCAGGCTCAGATCCTGGATGATACGTTCATCACCGGCTTTGGGATCCAGGCTGGACAGGGGGACACTGATATTTTTACAGTTGAAATACTTCATGCCAGACGACCTAATATCCATTTTGCGATCTCAAAGTAGAGCACCAGGCCCCCTACATCTGTGAGGGTAGTGATCAAGGGGCTGGATACCAGAGCGGGGTCTATGCCGATACGTTTGATCATGACCGGAAGCAGGGCCCCCAGAAAGTTAGCCGTGGTCACAATGGAGGCCAGGGCGATAGTGACTACCCATTTTACCTCGGTACCGGCACCGAACAGGGCAATACGGGCCAACAGAAAGGCTCCCATAATGACACCCATGATCAGACCCATAGACAGGGAGCGCCACAGGAGGCGCCAGGTGTCTTTGCGGGTAATCTCACCGGTAGCCAGTCCCCGGATGACCAGAATAGATGACTGGCTGCCTATATTCCCCCCCACTCCCACTAGAATGGTAAAAAATAAAGACAGGGGGATGAACCACTCCGGAGCTACACTGCCAGAGTAGGACTTTATAATATCCTGAGAAAAGGAGGCTATAAATAATAAGACTACGATCCATATAGAACGGTTGAATATAAGCTTAAAAAAATTGGAATTGAGGTAGCCGTCATCGGTAGGGGCCATACCGGCAATGAGGTGGAAGTCTTCAGTGTTTTCTTCTTCCAGTACGTCAAATACATCATCTACAGTCACGATACCTACCAGCCGGTCCAGCTTATCAACCACAGGTACAGCCAGAAAGTCGTATTTCTTGATGACATGTATGACTTCCTGCTGGTCCATAGAGGTGGGTACACTGACAGGTTCATCGTCCATGATCTCTTTGATAAACTGCTGGTCATCAGCCAGGATGATCTTACGCAGAGACAGTACTCCGGTGAGCTTTCCGCCGTAGTCGGTGACATAACAGGTATAGATCGTCTCTTTATTGGGTGCTTCTCTTTTAATGTACTGCAGAGCTTCTTTAGCCGTCATATTTTCCTGGAGGTCCACAAATTCGGGGGTCATAATACGGCCGGCAGTCTCTTCTTTATAGTTCATGAGGCGGTTGGCTATGGCCCGTTCTTCCGGTGAGAGGAGCTTGATGAGGCGTTTTACCAGTATAGAGGGCATGTCTTCAAAGAGCTCGGTACGGTCATCAGGATCCATCTCTTCGATGAGGTCCCGGACTTCCGTAATAGTGAAGTTATGCAGCAGCTCTTCCTGCTCTCTGGGTTCAAACTTGGCAAATACATCTACTGCTATCTCAGCAGGAAGGACACGGAAGGCGATGATGCGGTCAGTGTCATCCAGACGGGTCAGTACCTGAGCAATATCCAGGTCTTCCAGTTTCAGCAGGAGGGCACGAGCTTCTTTGAGCTTATACTCCCGGATCATCTCGGATAGAAAGTTGCAGGTCACATCGAGCATGCGCTCATAATCCTGACTCTTGCTGTTGGTCTCAGCCAGAGCCTTTTTTTCTTTTACTTCCATAACCTATCTCTATAATCTATTATATTCATTATAAAGGGAATCAATATAAAACACCAGACAAAAAAATAGCTTTATTAGTTACTTTGTGCTTGTTTTTTCGTTAGATAAGGGAGTATAATAGCTAAATGAAAGGAGAAAAATATGAAAAGATTTTTAGTCATTCTGTCCCTGGTATTATTTGTCAGTGCTATGGCAATGGCGGCCCCCGGGCTATCTATGGACCTGGTGGCCGGTAATAATAAAATAAACACAGGGGGAGGTACCGCGTATGTCCTCATTAAGCTGCGGGGTAATGATGTGGAGCTGCAGGAACGCAGTCCTCTGAATCTGTCCCTGGTGATAGACCGCTCCGGATCTATGGCCGGGAATAAGATCAAGTATGTAAAAAAAGCGGCTATAGATGCCATCAATCTGCTGGATGAAGAAAAAGATATAGTATCCCTGGTCATTTATGATGACGAGATCAATGTGCTCTATCCGGCTCAGACGGTAAATAAAAACAAGCTGAGATCCCTGATAGAGGAAGTGACAGACCGCGGATCTACTGCTCTTCACGGGGGTATGATGGAAGGAATATCAGAAGCAGATAAAAAGAAATCCTCCAAGTATATCTCCCGGGTACTTCTGCTTTCTGACGGACTGGCTAACGTGGGTGTCGTCGATCCGGAGATCATTGCTACTGATGCCCGTAAATCCTATGAAAAAGGCCTGACTATTACCACTCTGGGTGTAGGGGCTGATTATAATGAAAATCTTATGGTCAGTATCGCCAAGAACGCCCATGGGAATTATTACTTCATTGAAAACCCGGCTCAGATCGAAAAGATCTTTAATAAGGAATTTTCATCACTGCTATCCGTGGTGGCTAAAGATATTACTATCAAACTCAATCCTCTGGGCCGAACTAAAATAAAAGATGCAATTGGATATGAGCTGCAGGGTAGTACCATAGAAGCCTACAATATATTTTCCGGTGGAGAATCCTATTTCCTGCTGGAACTAAATGTACCCGCCGCTAAGACGGGAAAGATGGAAGTATTTCAGGTGGATATGGAGTATTTTGATATTGCAGCCAAAAAGACTGTTAAGTTAAGCCAGACCCTGACCCTGGAAGTGAGCAGCGAAAAACAGGATAGCCTGGTCAACCTGGATGTGTTCAAGACCTATGTGGATCTGCGTATGGCTGAAAATCTGGAAGAGATCACCAGGCAGCTGGACAAGGGTAAAAATAAAGAAGCCAAGAAACAGGCTCAGGACCAGATCCAGTTCCTGAGAGGGGCCCAGGTCATACTGAAGAGCCCCAAGATCACCCAAGATATCCAGAAGCTGGAAGAACAGGTGCGGCAGATCGAATCTTTGGGAGACCGGTTCTACCAGGAGACCGAAGAAGGAAAAGTCATGAAGAAGGCCATTCAGCAAAAGTCATTTGATGAGATGGCAAAATAACTCTCAAACAAAGTAGTAAAGGCCCCTGATCATAGGATCGGGGGCCTCTTTATGTAGGATATATTCTGTATTCTTTATAGGACTGTTCCTTAGAATCTGAGGCTAAATTGTATTCCTGCCCTGTTCTGATCCGGGGTAGATTCCAGTAGGGGAGAGAATTCAAAACTCAGGGACTCATCTGTGAGCAGTTTTTTGAGCTTTTTATTTGAAGCTCTGGTATATCTGACGGCTCTGACTATGCCATATATCTGGGCTGTGAAGTTTAACAGGGCCCCCATGAGGGCCATATTATAGGCCAGGTTAGCCCGGGCATCCCAGGTGTTCGGGTCTGTGCTGTTATTTCCAAATAACGCGATCCCCCCAAAGGCCAAAGACAAGCCCATAGCATTTCCGGCGAATTGTATCCATCCGCCCTGTTTGTCTCCCCGTACAAAAGAACCCAACCCGAACCCCGGTATAATATTCAGAAAGACTGGCCCTCCCGGGCTTAATTCCAGTTCCTGGTACAAGTCCAGTTTTTCCTGTGCACTGTATTTTCTGAGCTCATTTTGGACACTTTGATAATTCTGATCCAGGTCATGCCTTATCATCTTCTTTAGATCACTGCGTTCGTCGGAAAATCCGGTATTGATCAGAAATGCAGAACACATAAATACAATACACCACCATTTTTGTCTCATCCTTCTCTCCTTTTTTTGTAAATTATTCCGGGACCTTTGGTATTTTTAGAGGGTATCTACTATAAACTCCAGAGGAGTGGCTATATTAGTGTGAAAAGTAGCTGTTGAATATTCCAGTAAAAGCTCCATTTGATTAGTGAGGGGGAATAAGCGTTGTGAGAGTGGCTCTCCCAGCCTGTCAGGATAGCATTCTTCCAGTAGGGTCCCCAGTAAAGAAAATCCCCAGATCCGGTCTTTACTGATTCCGGTCCGCTCAGCCGGGAATCTTTGGCCTTGGTACACAAAGTACACAGAATAAGATGCCTGAGGATCCGGATGCTTTAGGGGATAGGAAAAACAGACAGTATTTCCTTCAAAATAAATGTAGTGAAAATATCTTTTAATATTCCAGCTATTATCTTTTAGGGGAAAGGAGAACTTTAGGCTGGGCCGTGTGATTCTTCCGCTCAGGGTATCAATGTCAGAACCCAGGTCGGGTCTGCCTATTGGTGGTACAGTCTGACAGGAGAAGTATAACAGGAGGCAGAGCGGGATTAAAGCCAGGCCCTTCATACTCCGGTCCGGTGTCTTATGGTATTCAATACGGAATTGTCTTTTAGAGCCTGGTCCCGGATACACTTTTTCATTTCTGGCAGCTCAATGTTTTGCCAGTGATCATGGTTTTTCATATAGGCATAGGTAATAGCCCGGGAGGAGGAGACCACGGCTCCCTGTCCCGATCTATCAAAAAATACAGAGAGATCTTCCGCATTTCCTCCCTGTGCACCCAGGCCAGGCGCCAGGAAAAGTGAATGGGGGAGGAGACCTCTGATATCACGGGCAATGGCGGGCCAGGTAGCACCTACTACAAAACCGATGAAGGAATAACCCTGGTCTCCCCGGGTCTGTTCTGTAAGAGGCAGAAAGTGATGGCACATTTCCTGATAAACGGTCTTTCCATTGTTCAGAGCCAGATCCTGGATCTCGGAGGATGAGGGGTTTGAGGTCTTGAGCAGGATAAAGATGCCTTTATTATTGTCCCGGGCTGCGTCGATAAAGGGCTGGTAACCGTCCCGGCCCAGATAGGGAGTAACAGTCACCATGTCTGCCGAGATAGGGCCGGTCCCCAGGTGAGCCCGGGCATAGGCCTGGGCTGAAGGGCCGATATCATTACGCTTGGCATCATTGATCACGATCAGTCCACGGGAGCGGGCATAGGCTATAGTCTGCTCCAGGGCCCGGATGCCCTCACTGCCGTAAGGTTCGTAATAAGCCAGCTGTGGCTTAACAGCCAGAGCACAGTCGCATATACTGTCTATTACAGCCCGGTTGTAGCTCACAATACAGTCAGCTATGCCTTTATAATCTTTTTCCTTAAGATCATTGCTTAAAAATCGGGGAAAATAGTCCAGGTTAGGGTCCAGGCCTACGCACAGGACACTATTTTTCTCCCTGCTCCTGGCTATGAGGATGTCGGCAAAATTCATCAGTATTCCTTAAAATGAAACTATAGTATCTTAATGAAGACTCTCTAATATTTCCAGCAATTCCCGTATATCATCTATACTATAATCAGCCTGAGGAGGCAGAGTGTAGAGATCATTTCGCATCCACACAGTCTTCATACCGGCTGCATGGGCCGGAGCTATATCGTTCCGGGGATGATCCCCCACAAAGAGGCATTGTTCAGGGGGGAGACCCAGCTCCTGCAGGCTCAACTGAAAGATCCGGGGATCGGGTTTAGCCACACCGGCTGATTCAGAGATAAGAATGGACTGAAAATAAGGCCGGATCCCGCTTGCATCGATTTTACGGTTCTGGATAAGGTCAGTGCCGTTAGTGATCATGCCCAGGCGATATTTCAGGGAAAGCTGTTCTATGACCTCCCGAGTATGGGGAAACAATACTACCTTAAAGCCGAAGTGGTCGCGATAATGGCGGATGAGACTGTCCGGCGAGATGTTTTTTATGTTCAGAGTCTGGCATACTTTGTCGAATAATTCCTGTTTGGGCTTGTATCCGTTTTGATCATGGAGCCGTACTGCAGACAGGTAGTCGCTGCGCCTGATATCCGGCATCTGGTCCTGGAAATGTTCATGCTGCAGCTCAATAAATCGATGAAGGCTGGTGTTGCGATCTACCAGGGTCTGGTCCAGATCAAAGATGAGGGCTTTTATCATGAGGTACTTTTCAGCAGGTGATCAATAAAATGAATAAGAGTAATTATTCAGTATCCTGATGGGTTTATTAAAGGTCATTCTGCCTTTCAGCTCCTTTTTGGTGAATATAATGTCGGCAGGATCTAGCAGGGCCTTTCCTTCATCTTTTACAGTCCTGATAAGAGTAAGTTCAAAATAGGTCTTTTTGTCTTTTATCTGCAATTTAAACGATTCTTTGGTGGTATAACCTTTGTTATTTACAGTAAAAATCAGCTTATCGAATTCCATGCGGAATCCCTGTATCACCTCTATTGACTGCTCCGGAAAAAATGAGGCGGAACTAAGAGGGCTAATCAAACCAACTAGCATGAAAAAAATAAGGGAAAAAGACCTTTTCATAAACTTGTCTCCTGAATAGGCTATTCATTTATATCCTGTAATTGATAATAGAATAGCCTGAGGAATTTATCAAGTTTCGTCATTTAAGCTTATATTGTGCGGGTGAGGTGATCTTATGGAATGAGGGCCAGGCTATATTCTTCATAGCACTGTTTACACATAATCACTAATTCATCCACCCATTGAGGTAGCTCATTATGGATCCGAAGGCTATTAGTGCGGGATTCATAAGGCAGTCCTCTGGCCTGCGCCCATTGAGGAGTAACATGGATCTCGGGGTGGAGGCTTTCATCCACTACTATCCGGATAGTCACGACTGGGACTTCTCTCTCTTCCAGAATGGCTGTCTTGAGGTCGGGAGATAAGTGTACCAGGCCCTGCAGGCCGTGTTTTTCACAGATAATACGTCCCATAATGGACTCCTTTATTTGTGCTATATTATATGAGTATGGATATACTGGAAAAGTTATATTTTTTTAAGGAGAAATCACTGAAGTCCGCCAGGGAAAGCTGGCTAAAGGATCGGGTTATTCTATCAGCGGACTAGCTAAGAGTTATTTCTCTTCTTTATCCTCATTATATAGACAAAGCATTGGCATTGACCTCACTCATTGCATAATTCACACTCTAATGCTACAATGAGAGTCTGTGATAATGAACTAATCGAGATATGGAGTACTTTACTAATGAAGATTAAAGATATTTTAGAGCAACATAATAAAGGCCTGGCATTTGAGTTTTTCCCTCCCAAGACAGATGAAGGGGAGGAGATGCTGTTTAACCGGATTACTGAACTGAATGTCAGCCATCCCTACTATGTATCTGTGACTTACGGGGCAGGAGGCAGCTCCCGTGACCGGACCCAGCGTATAGTAAAACGCATCGCGCGGGAATGTGATCTTACTGTGATGGCCCATCTGGCAGTAGTAGGGCAAAAAAAAGCGGAGATAAGGGAGATCCTGAGAGACTATCGGGATGCAGGCATAGAGAATATCATGGCCCTGCGGGGGGATACTCCCCGGGGCACTACTATCAGGCCTGAAGACGGAGATTTCCCCCATGCCAGCGACCTCATCCAGTTTATCAGGCAGGAGACGGGGGATCATTTTTCCCTGGGAATAGCAGCCTTTCCTGAGATGCATCCTGATTCTCCTGATCTGACGTCTGACATCCGTTATCTGGGCGAAAAGTTCAGTGCGGGAGCAGAATTTGCCGTGAGCCAGATGTTTTTTAACAATGAGTATTTTTTCCGGCTCATAGATGAGGCAGACCGTCATGGATATCATAAGCCTATATTGCCCGGCATCATGCCTGTTAGCAGCTATAAACAACTGGAGACGGTAAACGGCCTGTCCGGAGCGGAGATCCCCACTAGCTTACGTTCAGACCTGGAAAAATATCAGGATGATGAGGACGCCCAGTACAGGATAGGGCTGGATTTTGTCGCCCGGCAGTGTACCGAGCTCATGGAGCAGGGTTTCGAGTTCCTGCATTTCTTTACTCTCAATAAATCCCAGGCCTCTATGGATATTATCCGAAAGATCGGCATGGGAGAGGAGAAGAAGGAGTGATCATTAAAAAGGGCAGGGTCTACGACTTTAAATCCAGGCTAAACGGCCAGATCATGGATGTACGCTATGAAGGCGACCGCATCCTGGAAGTGGCTCCTGATATACGCACTGAAGGAGAGTCCATCATAGATGCTGAAGGACTGGTAGTCATGCCCGGCCTGGTGGATATGCATGTACACCTGCGGGTACCGGGACAGGAGCATAAAGAGACTATAGCTTCAGCCAGTGCCGCTGCCGCCCGGGGAGGCATTACGACTATACTGGCCATGCCTAATACCACTCCTCCCATGGATAGCCCTCATATCATAAATGACATGTACAGACGTATCAAAAAAGAAGCTCTGATAGATGTGAAGCTCAGCTCCTGTATGACCATAGACCGGGCCGGGAAGAAGGCCGTGCCCTTTAGTGAGAACATGAAAGCGGGATGTATTGCCTTTAGCGATGACGGAAATGGAATACAGGATGAATCTCTGATGCAGGAGATCTGCCAGAAAGCCCATAAACTGGGAGCCCTGCTCATGGAACACCCGGAATCAGAGTTCCTGGCGCGTAAGAGGCCTGTCAGCTATGGTAAAATGGAAGAGGTTATGGATATTCTGGGCCAGCCTGCTGAAGCCGAGACCCTGGATATATTAAAATTTGGTACCCTGGCCGGGATGAATGGGACCAGGATTCATTTTACCCATATCTCCACGCACAAGTCCATAGAGGCGGTACGTTTTCTGAAGCGTATCTATCCCGGGCTGATCAGTGCGGATACCACACCCCATCACCTGGTACTTTCAGAAGATGATAACCTGATCCCGGATACCAATAAAAAGATGAATCCCCCTCTCCGGCCCGAGAGCGATAGGGTAGCTATTGAAAGGGGACTGGTGTTCGGCTCTATCGATGCTCTGGCTACCGACCATGCGCCTCACAGTGAAGAGGAGAAAAAGTCGGACTTTGCACACGCCCCTTTTGGGGTGATTGGCCTGGAGACATTGCTGGCTTCTACTTTCAGCCATCTGCCCTACCTGGACCGCACCACTATGCTGGACTGGGTCAAGATGGTATCCTATAATCCGGCCCATATCCTGGGCCTGCATGATGTGGGAGCCCTGGTCCCGGGAAGACGGGCCGATATCTGTATCTTTGACCCTGAGGCGGTTTTTGAAGTAAAAAAAGATGATATACGCTCCCTGTCTAAAAACTCCGCCTTTCTGGGTAAGAGCTTTAATGGGGTGGTCATAAAGACTATCTGCAAAGGAGAGATCGTTTATGAAGTCTAAAAATAAAAAATACGAATCCTTCGGCCAGATATTCGCTTACCGTTTTAAGAACAATAAGCTGGGCATGCTGTCATTCTGGCTGATCATGAGCTTTATATTTATAGGAGTGCTGGCCCCGGTGATCGCAAATGAAAGCCCGATTGTAATGAAATCTGAGGGGAGGCTGTATTTCCCGGCATTAAAGGAATACCCTCAGTTTCGCTCTGTAGACTGGACCCAGCCAGATATAAGTATAGACTGGGCTGTCTACCCCCTGGTGCGCCAGTCTCCCACCCGTACTGCCCTCATGAACAGGCTCAAAGCTCCAGACCGGGAGCATCTGTTTGGAACAGATGATAAGGGTATGGATGTGTTTTCCCGTATCGTATGGGGGACCCGGGTATCCATATCTATTGGAATCATATCTGCCGTGATCGTACTCTTTATTGGTACCATCATGGGAGCCCTGGCCGGCTATTTCGGAGGCTGGGTGGATATTCTGATCTCCCGTTTCATCGAGATCATGATGTGTTTCCCTACCTTTTTTCTCATTCTGGCGGTACTGGCCTTTCTCCCTCCTAATATTTTTAATATCATGATAGTGATAGGCCTCACTAGCTGGACGGGAATCGCCCGTCTGGTCCGGGGAGAGGTGCTGAAGGTAAAGACCCTGGATTATGTAAAAGCGGCCCGCATCAATGGTATTCCCAACCACAAGATCATTTTTTCCCATGTGCTGCCCAATGCTATCATGCCTGCTCTGATATCAGCTACTTTTAATGTTTCAGGGGCCATACTGGTAGAGTCATCCCTGAGCTTCCTGGGATTCGGGGTGCAGCCCCCTAAGCCTACCTGGGGCGCCATCATACAGGTGGCTCAGCGCTATGTACAGTCCGATGTAGGCCAGTGGCTGGCCTGGGCCCCGGGTATAGCTATATTTATCACTGCACTGGCCTATATACTGCTGGGAGAAGCTATTCGGGATGCGGCTGATCCGAAGTTCATCGAGTAGGGTCGGGGAGAGCCTCTCACAAGGCACAGAAATTTTTTTAAGGGTAGGCTCTCGCAAAGGCGCAGAGGGCGCAAAGGGTATTTAGGGGAAGAGTTCTTTCAAGGATCCTGCATTGCAGATATAATCCGTTGAAATGAGAAAACGACATTATTTAGATAGTGCTTATTTCTGTGTGAAGATTCCAGGATAATTAGGGAAAGCCTAATCAAGATTCAAAACTCCATTGATAAAAGTTTATGAGATAATGAAGCTTCACTGTTTGAAAAATTCAAAAGCTTTTGACAATGCTGTCCTAAGCTTTCTTTGCGAGCTCTGCGCCTTTGCGAGAGGCACCTTATACTCTAAAAGTTAAACACCCACCAGCCATCATAATCACAGCCGGCCTCGGTGTCGGTGAATCCACTGTCCCATTGGCGTTGGTATAGTTCTCCCATCCTGTCCCATACTTTGGGCAGGCCGTCCTTCTGTATATGGCCGGGAGAACGGATACCATCCACATCGTAGCGGTTGAGGGCCACGGTACCGTCACTGAGTATGAGGACGTCATGCTTGAGGTGGAAGCAGAAGCTCTTCTTTATGGGGGCCAGGTCTACTACCTGTAGGTGCTGGTGCGCCCCGTTAAAGGTATCCAGGCGTTGTATGACCACGGAATAGTCCCGCCATTTCTGGTAGAATTTAAACAGTTCCTCTTCATTGATAGTGGAGCGGGTGAGCTGGGGGAAAATCCGGCTCTTCGGTTCCAGAGACTGGATCTTCTGCTCCAGCTCAGGGAGGGGCAGGGGAGTATGCAGACCGGACAGGCTGGCCTTATAGCGGGCAAAGGGTTCAGGCTGGACAAAAGACAGGTCAAAGATGATCTCTGTGTGAGGCAGCTTAAGGGCGGCTTCTACCGCTTCAAAGCGGTTCATGAGACAGCGGGTCTCAAAAATAAAGCGTATCCGGGGATATTGTGCGATTTCGCTGATGATATCGTCTATATGAGGGTGGACAAAGGGCTCGCCGTGGAAGCCCAGCATCACCACAGGGTTCCAGGAAAAATCATCTATCTGTTTTAGAATGTCTTTAAATAGATCCAGGTCCATGATACCTTCACGCTGACTGAGATCAGACAGGAAGAGCTCACCCTTTTCCCGTTCAGTAGTGAGCTGGATCTCGTAAAAACTGGGCCGGCCCCGCATGACAGAGGGATCGGCCTCCAGGGCAGCTTCCAGATCCAGCATGGACTTGTCGCTTCCGTATTTAGCTATGATGTTCTGCATGACCAGGAGATTGTTTTCACTACTGGGAATGAACTCCAGCCGGTACTGTATCAGTTTACAGGGACTGATAAAAATATTGGTGTCATAAGAGGACAGGTCGCTCTCGAACAGTTCCATGACTGACTTGTTAAAGAGGGGGCAGGAGGCAGGCAGGGTATTGAGGATAAACTGGGCTATTCCGCTGTTCATGATCTCAGGCAATAAGCCCAGGGGGATATTTTCGGGGTAGCTGAAGTCAAAGGCCAGCCTGCGGTGTTCGTCCAGCATAGCCTGAGTGGAAGCAACATCCAGAAGGGGAGAACAGGCATTCAGAGCCAGGACTTCGGTATCCTGTTCCAGCTCAGAGACCCATTGCATAAATTCATTGGAAGTGTTGAAGCTCAGGTTTTGCACTCCTGGCAGTTCCGGGCCTGCATTCATACTGTAGACAGTATCGCAGATCCCCTGCAGTTTGGATAGAGTGGTCTCCATGAGAGGCTTGAGGTCGTGTTTATGATTTACACTGGACTGATCCAGTAATACAGCTATAGTCTTCATGGGCTGCTCCTTGAACCATATTATACCGGAACCCCGGGAAAAATACAATTTCTCTTTTGTGATTAAAAATAAGCTGTGATATAATATTGCAGAGGTATGATATGATCATTAAGGTTTTCGGGTACGAGATACAGCAGTGGGTAGTGGCCTACCTGGTATTGCTCATACCCCTCATCATTTCCTGGTACTGGGGACTGGGCCTGCATAAGAGCATATTTACCAGCTCATTACGGGCTATGGTTCAGCTTTTGTTTATGGCGCTTCTCCTGGTACCGGTATTCGCAGGCGGACTGTGGATGCAGATACTCCTGGTGGTGGTGATGATAGTGGTGGGAGCCTTCATCGCCCGGGAGCGGGGACAGGGACTGCCGGGGGTGTTTTGGATATCCCTGCTCTGTATCACCCTGGCATACGGTATAGGTATGTCAATATTTGTGATCAGCGGAGCCCTGGAGCTCAAAGCTATTATCATAATCCCTATATCGGGAATGTTCATCGGGATGGCGACCCGTACTATCGCTCAGATCTATCACAAGATACAGTCTGATTTCGAGGTATACCGGGAGGCTATGGAGGCTATGCTGATCGACGGGGCAGACTGGACTGCTGCGGTCAAGATGGCCCAGGCCGAGACTATTCATAACGCCCTGGTGCCGGCTATTGATTCTCTTAAGACCCTGGGTATAGTCCATATTCCCGGAGCTATGGCCGGCCTCATGATAGGCGGGGTAGACCCCATAGAGGCAGCAGGTTACCAGATACTGATCATGTTCGGTATGGTGGCCAATGGAGCAATCGGGAGCCTCCTCGCTAATAAAATGGCCTATAGGGTCCTGTTTAATCGGCATTATCCTCACCTGAAAACTTAAAGCCCGGGAAAAAACGCCGATAATATATATACGGAGGGGAACCATGAAAAAAATATCCGTTTTATTACTCATTTTGGCCGGTTTTTCTGTGAATCATGCTCAGACCCGCTCATTTGTCTCTGATGAAGTACGCTATCAGGAATTCCTGCGCAGCGGCGATGTCAGTATGAATTCCCCTTTTATCCATGAAAACGGGATAGTGTTTTTCTTTAAAGGGAAAGCCAGGACGGTAGTAGTAGCAGGGGACTTTAACGGCTGGGTACCGGAACTGCTCATGGAAAAGCATGAAAACGGGATCTGGACCCGTACCTGGGAGGACAGACTGGATGCCGGGACCTATAAGTATAAACTCATTATCGATGATATATGGGTGGAAGATCCCTTTAACACCAATTATATAACCGACTCCAGCGGCCAGCGGGTCTCTGTGTTTACCCTGGATGAAGATTTTATTCCTAATAAAAAATATCCCCTATGGCTCAAGGGGGATACCTACCTGTTTCAGTTTAAAGACATTCATGCCAGCCAGGTAGCTCTGGTAGGGGACTTCAATAACTGGGATCCCTTTTCACATCCCCTGAAGTATATGGGTGCCGGTGTTTTTGAGATAAAGATCAGACTCAAGCCTGGAATCCATACTTATTGTTTTGTAGTGGATGATGAATGGGAACCGGATCCCAATAATCTGCGCCAGTTTTCTGACGAGACCGGTGCCATAATCAATGTGATAGATATAAAAAAACATAAATAATCAATCTATTCCTGCTGA
Source organism: uncultured Brevinematales bacterium (assembly GCA_964537555.1). Lineage (GTDB taxonomy): Bacteria > Spirochaetota > Brevinematia > Brevinematales > CAYRWR01 > CAYRWR01. The sequence continues at coordinate 90,786 of CAZIAD010000003.1, read as the reverse complement.
TCGTCTTCCAGAAACATCAGGCTGATACAGCCTCCTTCATATCCCCCATCACAGGCCTTTTTATAGTAGACTTTTGCTTGTGTGAGATCTCCGGCTTTTTCAGAGATCTCTCCTAATCTGAACCAGGCCACAGGCAGGCCCAGCTCCCCGGCCTTTTTAAAATAAGACAGTGCTCTCTCATGATTCTTTTTAACGGAAAAACCATATTGAAAATAATACATTCCCAGAAAATAGGCGCAATCTCCTGAACCCAGAGACACACCCTGTTCCAGTATTTCCAGAGCTCTATAGTCTTTCGAATCCATCAGGTATTTATTAGCCTGGTAGCACAGGGTGATCTGTAGGAGAGAAAGCTCCTCTGACTCCGTCCAGGCTGGAAGGGCTGTAAAGGAAGCCGGCTGGTGTTGGTAAATTTCCTGATCTACATATAATGAAATCCCGATCAGGGTGTCTTGGCCTGATAATCTAAACTCAAAAAATGAGGTATCATTACGGATAACCAGATAATCTTCATAGATGAAATAGGGGTAAATGTGGCCCGAGATCCCTGTATCAATACGCACAGTCTTATCGGGCAAAAAGGTAAAAGACCAGAGGGCTTTTTCATTGGAATAAGTGCCGTTCAGGGAATAGTCCAGCATGGCTTTCCGGATCTCTTCCTGCTGCAGTGAAAAGACAGGGTATTCTGACAGATCAGCAAATATCCCTGAAAAGGCGGAGCCCAGTAGTAGATAGAGAATAAGCATAATCCTGGGTCTCATAGAAACAGCCCTGCCAATTCCACAGCCCATGCATTTACTGATTCCAGGTCCTGGGCTTTTCCGGCCAGGCTTCTGTCGATTTTAGCCAGCCTATACAGAAACGAGGGAGTGGAGTCAGGTATGATACCGGGAAAGACCCGGGTAGACACAGGACTCACCAATTGCCTGGATTTTCTAAAACAGTGGGACAGCATTTTTTTGAGTAAAGGGCGTTGCCCGTTCTGAAAGGCAGACAGGCTGAAAAAGGCAGTGGGAATGGATTGTAAGGCCCCGGAATTTTTTAGTACAAACTGATCTGCCGATGGGTGCCACTGCATAGCATTGATGGGGGCCCCTATGATTACCCCCTGATAGTCGGAGAGAGGGCCCACTTTCTCAAAAGGGAGGACTTCTGCCTGCATGCCTTTCAGGCTCAGCACCTTCCCGATCTCTTGAGCGGCGTTCTTTGAGTTACCGGTCTTTGAATAGTATGCTATCAGGATCTTTTTCATGGTATAAGTCCTAGATTTAAAGTATCTATATCATATAATTTGGGCTGTGGTCCTGTCAAGTATGGATAATGAGCTATTTGTAAAGAGACTCTATGGCCCGATCGATCTTTTCGATCTTGTCTTCAGCATCACTGGACCACTCCGAGTCTGGATATCGGGACAGGAGTCGTGAAAAAAGATTACGGGCGGTCTGAAGGCACTGCTCTTTTTCCTCAGGATTGTACAGAGTGCGTTCCGAGAACATCTTAAAGAAAGTGTCGAAGTATTCTTTGTAGTAATCCAGAGCTTCCTTGTACAGGGTGTAGGGGGTCTCTTTGGGGCCTGGCGTTTTCGGGGCGCCGGCATTGGAATCTTTGCTGAACTGAGCCAGGAGACTCTGGTAAACAGAGCTGATCTCTGCCATGATCAGGGACTGCTGCCGGGTAGTACCGGTGTGCTGAAAATGATCGGGATGGTTTTCATGCACCAGTCTGTGATAGGCTTTTTTGACATCCGAGAGTTTAAAAGGGGGGGTGAGTCCAAACATCTGGTAGTAATCATTGTTCATAAATGATTATCGACTAATAGCTTCACTCTTCTGTATGACTGAGCACTATTTTTTCTTTATTGACAACCAGGAGTAATATGAACAGGATGATCAATAATATACCTAAAATCATGAGGTGGAGCAGGCTAAATGACCAGGCACTGATGTCTAATGTACGATTTTTTATCCCTATAGGTATCAGTATCATCATACCGAATCCCATAATAAAACTGGGCAGTATAGAAATATCTCCATTGGAGATAAAAGAGATCCCGGTCATCACGAGCGTGAGACAAAGAAACAGAACAGGCAGGATGATCCAGGCATTAAGCAGTACAGGGGCGGTAAGGGCACTGCCTCCCACGATGTCTCTACATGCATGTTCAATGATCAACAGGGAAGGTAAAGTCAGTGTGACACTTAGCAGCGTGGAAGGTATACTTAATAAAAGCCCCTTGGCCATGAGAATGTGGTAAGGGGATAGAGGGCAGGCCATAAGTATATCAATGGTGCCGCTGGCTTTGTCACGGGCCAGGAGCGTAGCGCCAAATGCCCAGATCAGTGTCATGGCTATGAGAAAACTCAATGGGTAGGACCCTAAGCCAGCCAGGAACCTCATATCATCCAGGGAAAATCCGGACTTGAGAGGGATTCCAGCCAGGAATATTCCCTTAAACAGGAGTGCCTGCCCCAGGCCCAGAATAATACTAAGAATAGTGATGACTTTAAAAGCGGGAGAAAGACGCATCTGTCTCCATTCCAGGCGAAGCAGGCTGATGACCGGACTGTTCATTTTTTCCTCCCTGATAATATAACTCTCTGTTTATTAAGCCGGGGCCGGACCAAGATAATAGCCAGTAATAGTGCAGCACATAAGGCCAGATGAAAGATAAAAAATCCGGGGCGATGAGTGTCCATGATGCGGCGTATACCCAGGTTAAAGCTAATGGATGCCAGGCCGGGCAGGAAGACCTGTCCTATTACATTGGCATGTACCGGATCAGCGATGAGACTGATCAAAGTAAGGAGAAGGCCCAGACAGAAGTACAAACCAGGTATGAGGGCCAGGGGTATAAGGATGATCTGAGGGCTGAGGAGCCAGCCATAGACCGGGCTGATAAAAAATAGCTGTAATATAAGATAAACACTACCGGATAGGAACAGGCTGGCCAGATATCCCGGCAGGAAGATAGCCAGGCTCTTGCCCCACCAGAGGTGGCCTGTATCTACCGGGCCTGCCAGAAGAGTCTCATGCATGCGGCGTGTCTTTTCCAGGACCAGTGAGCGTACTGTTAGTACGGTCTGGTTCATAGCCAGACTGAACAGGCTGGTGGCATAGAGTATGAGAGCAGTAATATGCCGGATGTGGGCAGGGTCAGCCTGGGCCTGGATAGCTGGTATCAATATAAGCCTGATGCCCAGATAGTCCGCTATTCCTGCCAGGAGAAATACCAGGAGAAAATAGCTGATGATGTTAGTAGGGGAGTGCAGGTTGTTGCGTATACTGTTTTTTATAATAGTAGCAGTGATCATGGCACCAGACCTTCCTGTGTCAGAATAGAAGAATAGAGTTCTTCCAGGCTGGAACGACGGGGGGTCACTGAAGCCATAGCGACCTGGAGCTGGGCAAGGCTGAATACCAGCTCAGATACGGGAACTTGAGGATGGAAGGTCAGGCAAAGGCCTTCGATACTGTGCAGGCCTAAACGTGTCTCAGACTGGAGTTTGGTGCGGGCCAGGCTCTTAAGCGGGGATTCCAGTTGTACGATCACTGCACCCTGGTCCCGGGTCTGGAGCAGGCTGGCCAGTTCTCCCTGTAGCAGGATCTGGCCCTGATCCAGCAGGGCTATATGCTTACAGATTCGCTGCACTTCATCCAGGTCATGGGAACTGAAGAATACAGTCTTTTTATCATCCTGAGCCAGACTGAGGATGATATTCCTGATCTCGATGCGGCCCTGGGGGTCTATACCGGACAGAGGCTCATCCAGAATGAGCAGCTCAGGGTCATGGACCAGGGCCCGGGCCAGAGACAGGCGCTGACGCATTCCCTTGGAAAAGCTGCCTGCTTTGTCATGGGAGCGGTCCTGGAGCCCTACTTTTTCCAGGAGTTCCTCTATCTTTTTATAGTTTTTTTTCAGTCCGTAGAGCCGGGAGTAAAAGTCCAGGTTTTCCCGGGCGGACAGGTTGTTGTACAGGCCGTCAGCATCCAGGACAAAGCCGGTCTTATAGCGGCATTGCCGGTCCCGGGTATCCAGGCCCAGTACAGAGGCGCTTCCGTAACTGGGCCGTAACAGATCCAGCAGTATCCTGATAGTGGTAGTCTTACCCGCTCCATTGGCACCCAGGTATCCGAAAATATCACCTCTGCGGACCTGAAGAGATATCCCCCGCAGGCTGATGTGATCCCCGAAGATCTTTTTTATATTATCCAGCTGTATTACCGTATCCATACCCTACTCCTTGTCCCTGTTTCCGGAGAGTATTCCCTCCAGTACACTGATATATTCCCGGAAAGTATCCCGGCCTGTAGCACTGAGGGAGACCCAGGTCCGGGGCCGTTTATCGATGAATTCTTTTTCTATTTTGATGAGCCCGCTCTCCTCCAGCTTCTGGAGGTGGGTGGAGAGATTACCTTCGGTCAGATGCAGGCTGTCTCGGAGGTAGTTAAAATCCACCCGCATATCTTTTTCCACACCTACCAGGGCGGCCATGATGCGGAGACGGCTGGGCTGGTGGATGACTGCATTCAGGTCTTTCATATCAGTCCTGCTGCGCCCTGAGTAGGGGCAGGGCACTGAGGAAAAACACAGTCCCTCCTGCCACTCCTATACCCAGATAAAACCAATCCGGCAGGAGAAGATCTATCAAAAATGTAGTGATGATAAGGCCCAGGCCCAGGAAACTCTTCTGGATCTGAGTAAAGATACCCACATAAAAATAAGAAATACTGGCTGTGATCACTATGAGAAGGGTGACCTCACGAGGAGCACTTAATCTCAGCAAATATCCGGACAGGAAGCCTATAATGGAGATACCGATCACTGAGAGGGCGATCTTTTTCCCCAGGCCCTGCATGTGATGGGGGTTGCGGCGGCCGTACATCCTGACTGAAAGCAGGATGGTGATGACAATAGCTGCTACATTAAGGCCCAGCCAGATGATGCGGGATGACTCTATACTGACAAACTGGCCGCACACAAAACCGGCCAGCCATACCGCACCCCATACCAGTAGAAGGGAGCCCACGGGACGGCTGGTCCGGACCTGGGTCTGATCCATGATTGTTTTCACATCTTTCAGGAGGCCCTGAGCTTTCTCTTTATCCATTTTTCCTCCACAAATAACTTTGTTATACAAAGTATAATAATATGCATGGAATATTTTGTCAAATTCATTAATGGAAATGGGGGCGGGGGAAGGACATTGCCCGGGAGTTTTAATATGTCGTTGTCTATATCTGAAATAGGGATATACTCAAGGGATGCGGAGCATTATAGGGAAGAGAGTAAAGCAGCGATAAACCGGGGTGCCCTGCTGGTATGTCAGGGCCGGTCGCGGGAAGGTACGGGCTGTATAAGGCACTAAAGATACGGGGGCTCCAGTCTTAGAAACAAGCGTTCAGGCAATAATGAAAATAAGGGAGGGAGTGTGTCATCGAGAGAATCTGGGAGCATCCTGGGTGTTTGAGGGCAGGATATGCAGGACAGGGAGGGTATGACTTTGAATTTATCTAAAAACTACAGCAGGTCGGAATAATCATCCTCAGTGTCAGGCATGGCAGCCTGGGCCGCTTTTTCATCGCGGAGCTTCTGAATACGGACCTTCATGGGGAGCCACACGGTATTGTAAGCCCGGGCCAGCTCGAAGACTTCGTCATCACGGTAGGCGTCCTTGATCTTGGCGGTGTAGTTGTAGCGGTTTTCTGTCATGCCCCGCTTGATGACATAGATAGGGTCGGACACATTCTGGGCAAAGTGACGGGAGTAGAAGAAAGCCAGAAACAGGATGTCGGCAATGAGCATCATGGTGAACATAAGGGAGACGCGGGCATTGTTGACAGGGTCGGCAAAGTGCAGGATATCCAGATAGCTAAAGGCCATATAGACCGCAATGGAGACTGTCACGATGAGTGAGGCTACGGTAGATACATGGTGCTGGGACATGCGGGAAGACACATTCTCGATCTTGCCGAAGATCTTAAGGGTACGTAAAAGGCGCAGGATACGGGCTACCCGTACCACCTTGACCAGCTTGATGGCCCCGGCTACGGCCCGCTCAGCACTCACGATCGTCCCGGTCAGGGCCAGGGAGATAAAGGGCCCGGCCGAGGTGAGCAGGAGCAGGGGCAGGGAAGCCAGAAAGTCTATCCAGCCTCTCTTATAGAAAAAGTATTTTTTAAAGCTTCGGGTTTTAATGGCCTGCACAGAACGGACCACAAACTCTATACTGAAGATGAAGTCAAAGGCAAATCCGGCTATGATCATCCATTTATCATACTGCTGTCTTTCATTATTTACGGTGAACCAGCCCTGGATGATGGTCAGGTCTCCCATCACTATCTGCACAATGGACAGGAGAATGATCAGGAGCAGGATATTGTCGATAAAGGCGGCCATCTTTTTCATCTAGAGGTCCTCTTCTATGGTAATATTGTAGAACTCGTCCAGAGTCCCCAGGTCATAGGCATAAAACTTATAATTAATACGGGCTACGTTAAACCAGCTGGCATTGAAGCTTTCCGCTCCCCGTTCTCTTTTGGAGGCCTTCCAGTCCCGGGCAAAGTTGTAGATGATCTTGAGGACTTTGGAGGTATAGGGGATGTTTTCCGCGTCTTCACTGAGGTACTGGGACTTGGTGATGATCTCTACAAAGTAGGGGGAAATGCCCGGAAATTCCTTGTTCATGATCTCTTTTATTTTCATGATAAAGTTCTGCCGCAGTACGGAATTGTCCTCGGTCTCTCTGAAAGAAACCGACTTACCTGTGGGGCCGCTGTACTGGGGCATGATCACCTTCATGGGCAGGGTGATGTCAAACAGGGGCATAAACTGCATGGCTGCAAAGAAAAAGCTCATGGCTTCGTCGGGGCTCTTGAAATTGACCTGGTCAAAGCGGGACAGGCCGGTGGATACATAGCGGGTATTCTGATAGGCTGCCATCAAGTAGGGCTGTATCACGCCGTGGGAGATGAATTCCACGATGCGGCCGTAGTTACGGCGGGAATTAGCTCTGCCGGCCAGCTTGGCTGCCAGGGCGGACAGGTTTGCTTTGAACTTGTCATCTGCCACCATAAAGTCGGTGTACTTGGCCTTCCAGTCTACATTGAAGCTGGTGATCATAAGGTCCAGACGGGGCCGCAGCTCTTCCGTGATGCTTTCTCCCAGGGTTTTATAGAGCTCTGAACGTACATTGGCCCAGTCCATATTGGGGAAATACTCGGCAGAAGAAAAACGGGCCTGCAGGGTGGGCTCATTCATAGAGATAAATGCCACAACGGCATCCTCTTTTTCCAGGGGAGTGAGGGACTTGATCGCTTTGGAGTTCAGGAGCTGCTGGATAAAATCCTCTAACTGGGGTAGGGCCATGTTTTTTCCTATAAATTATGCTGATACAATAGGATTATCGGCTTAAGGTGGGGGGAAATTAACAGCATCAGGCTTAAAATAACAGAGATTGATATAATAAAGCCGGGGAATGTTCAAATAAGAGAGCTCAAGCGGAAACTTTCAGGCCGGGTGCTTTAATAGGAGGCAATATAACCAAAATGTGTGCGTATAGTTGATGGATTCATACAGAAAAGCTATAATAACAGCGTTTCGTTGCACCGGAACAAAAACATAATAAATAAAAGGAGTATCTTATGAGAAAATCAGTCATTTTTAGCGGATTTATGATAATGATGTCGGTCTGGCTGAGCGCCTGCAGCACCCTGTCTGTTGAGGGAAATGAGGGTTCAGGGCTGAGCTCAAAATCTGCTCTCACTCAATCTGCGGGAGACAGTGATAAAGTACAACTATACTTTGCGAAGACCGAGGTAGTGTTTGACAGCGGGACCAGTACCTTTTTTGTGTCTCTCAGAGGAAATATACAGATAGCCCCCCTGAACCCTTCCAAAGTGGTACGGGTGCACTATTCTATCAATCATGGCAGCTGGGCCAGTACCCCTGCCTATTGGGTGAAAAATAATGCTGACGGTACTGAAGTGTGGGGTATCAATATCCTGCTGGGACAGGAGACTAAAAACGGGGGATGGGTGGATGGGCCCTACGATGTGGAATTTGCCATCGAGTATCAGGTGAACGGGGCCAGCTACTGGGACAATAACGGCGGATTCGGCATCAATTACAAAGTGGGTACCCGCCAGACTACTACTCCCTGGCATTATGTAGCCCTGTCCAGATCCGTGCTGATCCAGGAAAGCGACTATTACAACAGCGGCGGTTTCGGAGGCTCTGTCTTTCTGAAAGACCTGGGTTATGCCAAGGCAGTAAAGATAGTGTACACTACTGACAGATGGGCTCACACCCATGTAGCTGGTCTGCAGTATATCTGGAGCCCGCAGCCCGGTATACAGGGCTGGGACTGGTACATCAGCAGCAGTACCGGCACTCTGATCAGCGATACAGTAGAGTATGCCATCAGCTACGAGGTCAATGGCGTGACTATCTGGGATAATAACTTTGGACGGAATTATACTACATTCCGCAGATAGGTTTTACAGAATTTTTTATAGGGTGGAGGCTAGATGCTTCCACCCTGATTTTTTTAGCTGCTGGACTTTGAAGATGCGGTGGACTATCTGCTGGAATAGAATCCCGCAGGAATCCATGGCTCAGCCCGTATAAGTCCCCGCTAACTTGCTTTAAAGCTTTATCCTCCTTATAATAACCCAAAATAAAATCATGTTTGGAGGACTATTCATGTCTGGAAAGTTAGTATATTTCTTTGGTAAAGGAAAAGCCGAGGGAAAGAAAGAGATGAAAGATCTCTTAGGCGGAAAGGGAGCTAACCTGGCTGAAATGACCAGCCTGGGTGTACCCGTCCCTGCCGGATTTACCATTACTACTGAAGTGTGTGATCTCTTTTACAAGAACGGAAAAAAGTACCCTGCTGACCTGGACAAGCAGGTAGAAGAAAATATCGCTAAACTGGAAAATGCCATGGGCATGAAGTTCGGCGATCCTAATAACCCCCTTCTGGTATCTGTAAGATCCGGAGCGGCTGCTTCTATGCCTGGAATGATGGACACCGTACTGAACCTGGGTCTGAATGACACAGTGGTAGAAGGTTTTGTGAAAAAGACCGGCAACCCCCGTTTTGTATGGGATGCTTACCGTCGTTTTATCCAGATGTTCGGTGACGTGGCTATGGGTGTACCCCACCATAACTTCGAAGAGATCCTGGAAGAGCAGAAAAAGGTAGCAGCCAAGAGACTGGGCCAGAAGATCGAAGACACCAAGGACACTGACCTGGATGTAGACGACCTGAAAGCAGTAGTGGCAAACTATAAAAAGATGTACAAAGAAGTAAAAGGCGAATCATTTCCTGATGACCCTCGCAAACAGCTGTGGGGATCAGTCAACGCAGTATTCGGATCCTGGAACAACCCCCGTGCTATCAAGTACCGTCAGCTCAATGATATCCGTGGACTACTGGGTACCGCTGTAAACGTACAGGCTATGGTATTCGGAAACATGGGTAACACCTCAGCTACCGGTGTGGCTTTCTCCAGAAACCCTGCAACCGGTGAGAACAAGTTCTACGGTGAGTACCTGGTCAACGCCCAGGGTGAAGACGTAGTAGCCGGTATCCGCACACCCCAGGAGATCACTCTGGAAGGTTCCAAAGAATGGGCTAAAAACAACGGTGTATCTGAAGAAAAGCGTAAAAAAGAATTCCCTTCATTAGAAGAAGTGATGCCTGAGATGTACAAAGAAATGATCAAGATCAAGAACAATCTGGAAAAGCATTACAGCGACATGCAGGATATGGAATTCACCATCCAGGAAGGCAAACTGTACTTCCTGCAGACCCGTAACGGTAAGAGAACAGCCTCCGCTGCTCTGCGTATCGCTATCGAGATGGTAAAAGAAGGCATGATCGACAAAAAGACTGCTCTGCTCCGTATCGAGCCTGCTCAGTTGGACCAGCTCCTGCACCCTACCTTCAAGCCTGGTGCTGTGAAGAAAGTAGTAGGAAAAGGCCTGAACGCTTCTCCCGGAGCAGCTGTAGGTAAAGCGGTATTCACTGCGGCTGAAGCAGAAGAAATGGCTGCCAAAGGCGAAAAAGTAGTACTGATCCGTATCGAGACTTCTCCTGAAGATATCGGTGGTATGGATGCTGCTCAGGGTATTCTGACCGCCCGTGGAGGATCTACCTCTCACGCTGCGGTAGTAGCCCGTCAGATGGGTAAGCCCTGTGTAGCCGGATGTTCCGCTGCCCAGATCGACTATAAGAAAAAAGCTATGGTAATAGGTGGAGTCACCATCAAGCAGGGTGAATTCGTTTCTATCGATGGATCTACCGGTGAAGTGATCGCAGGAGCAGTTGAGACTGAAGAGCCCTCACTGACCGGAGACTTCGGCACACTGATGAAGTGGGCTGATGAAGTATCCACCATGAAAGTGCGTGCCAATGCTGACACTCCTCATGATGCCAAGACAGCCCTGAAATTCGGTGCTGTAGGTATCGGTCTGACCCGTACCGAGCATATGTTCTTCGAAGGTGACCGCATCGACTCCGTACGTAAGATGATCCTGGCTGACACTCTGGAAGACCGTAAGAAAGCTCTGGCTGAGCTCCAGCCTATACAGCAGGGCGACTTTGAAGGCATCTTCGAAGCTATGGACGGAAAACCCGTGATCATTCGTCTGCTCGACCCACCCCTCCATGAGTTCCTGCCCCATGAAGAAAAAGACCAGAAAGACCTGGCTAAAAAGATGGGCGTATCCTATGAAAAGGTAAAGCAGAGAGTGGACGAACTGCATGAGTTTAACCCCATGTTGGGATTCCGCGGATGCCGTCTGGGTATCGTATACAATGAGATTGCTGAGATGCAGGTATCTGCTATCGTAGATGCTGCAGTAGCCGTATCTGCCAAAGGTATCAAGGTCATCCCTGAGATCATGTTCCCCCTCATCGGTAACGTGACTGAGCTCAATGCTCTGCTCGACAAAGCTAAACCTATCGTAGAAGCCAAGACCAAAGGCAATAAAAAAGTACATGTGATGCTGGGAACCATGATAGAAGTACCCCGTGCTGCTATCACTTCTGATGAGATCGCTGAAGTGGCTGACTTCTTCTCCTTCGGTACCAATGACCTCACCCAGATGACCTGTGGATTCTCACGTGACGACTCAGGCTCCTTCCTGGGCCATTATGTAGACCAGGGTCTGTACGACTACGATCCGTTCCAGGTCCTGGACCAGAAGGGTGTAGGCCGTCTTATGAAGCTGGCTATCGACCAGGGTAAAGCTGTGAAGAAAGACCTGGAGATCGGTATCTGTGGAGAGCACGGCGGAGAGCCCAAGACAGTTGAATTCTGTCACTCTCTGGGCATGAACTATGTGTCCTGCTCACCCTACCGTGTACCCATTGCCCGCCTGGCGTCTGCTCACGCTTCACTGAAAGCAGCTAAAAAGTAAGCAACACAGTTTATTGGTAATTCTAGCCCGTCTCCTTTGGAGGCGGGCTTTTTTTGTGGGCGGCCTCTCAACCTTTGACGGGCTCAGGGTAGGCACCAGCACAAAGATCACGGAGATTATTTGAAAAATGGGGCTAAATGAAAATATCATCCGCATTTCTCAGCCAGATTATAAGCCTGTATTCAGGTTTAGCGAACAGGGGAATGATATGTGATTGTAAAAAAATGAGACTGAATACTACCTTTCAAATTGCTAATGTAACTTGCAATATACAAGGATAAGTGATATTCTATTGTTGATGAGGAGAAATGCCATGTATATATCCAGAGACCTGGAATCGGAGATACAGAAGTATTTACAGACTTTTCCTGCGGTGGCCCTATTAGGGCCCCGGCAATGTGGAAAATCCACACTGGCCCGGAAAGTAGTAGAACAATATCCGGGGGCCATATTTCTGGATCTGGAAGATGAGAGTGATCTGCAAAAGCTGGAAGATGTTCCGCTTTTTTTTACACAAAATAAAGGAGTGCTGATCTGTATCGATGAGATACAGTTAAGGCCGGATCTTTTCCCTATGCTCCGCACTATACTGGATAAACATAAGAGAAATGGACAGGTCCTGATGCTGGGCTCAGCTTCCCGGGACCTAATACGTCAAAGCTCTGAGTCATTAGCCGGCAGAATAGGCTACCTGGAACTGACTCCTTTTTTACAGAGTGAATTAAAAGAGAGGGATACTTTTAATATCTGGCTGCAGGGTGGATATCCGCGCAGTATTCTGGCGGACTCGCCAGAGAGCAGTTTTATCTGGAGAAGAGAATTTATAAAGACCTATCTGGAACGGGATATACCCCAGTTGGGCTTTAATATTCCGGCCCAGACTTTAAAAAGATTGTGGACCATGATCGCTCATATCAGTGGCCAGATATTAAACAGCTCCAGATTAGGTGAGTCTTTGGGAGTCAGTCATACTACCTTACGCTCCTATGTGGATCTCTTGACTCAGACATTTATGGTGAGAGTTTTGGAGCCATTAGAGGTCAATATTAAGAAAAGACTGGTAAAATCCCCCAAAGTCTATATCCGTGATACAGGTATACTTCATTGCTTGCTGGGAATTGAAAATACAAATGATCTTATGGGGCATCCCATATATGGAAATTCCTGGGAATCTTTTGTGGTAGAACAGATTTGCGCACAAATGACTGGCTGGGATGCTGCTTTCTATCGTACTTCTGCCGGGGCAGAGATGGATATGGTACTGAGCAAAGGTAGTAAGAGAATAGGTGTGGAGATAAAAGTCTCTAGTGCACCCAAGGTGACTAAGGGATTCTGGAATGCGTTTGAAGATCTGGGATTGGAGAAAGCCTGGATAATTGCTCCTGTGGAATCCTCCTATGCTATACATGAAAAAGTAAAGGTAGCAAATATCAGGGAATTCATTCAGGATGTTATTTAGCATAATCTTTTAGGATTAATCTCGATATGAAATTCAGATCACTTTATTCATTGAGCACGATACCTTCTGTGTTTGTGTGTTTGTAAATGTAATAATCTGTTCAATTCTTTTATGCGTCTTTACTTTAAGGTAATTCTATTTCATTATGAACTGCTTCATTAATGGGTGATGAATAAAGTAATTTTCATTCAGTGAGTTCTATTCCCTCAAATTCTTTTAGCATTACATTGATTTAAACCCTCTTTTGTGATATCTTTTGATGAAAACAATACTTATTAGGTTTTATGGGAGGTCGTATTTTGAAAAGATCATTTTTATTTTTTGGCTTACATATACTGCTGGTACTGGCATTCCAGCCCATTTTAGGGCATAGCCAGGAATACTGGTTTCAGGATTCTGAGGCCCGGTATATGCGTCTGGTACCTAAGTCTGACGGAAGTGCATTGATCATAGGGTGGTTTGGTAATCCGGTATATATTGAAGGTAAAAAAATAGCGCCACCCATGAAATCTGATGGTAAGTATGAGCTCACTTATTACCTGCAAAATACAGATGACAAGGGAAATACGCTATGGCTTAAACCCTTCCCGAAAAAGGTCATGGTCAGGGCCGGCCTGGAATTCAACCAAGACTTCTATATAGGCGGTGATATGGAAGAAGCGGGATTATTTGAGGATAGTCCCCGGATGATCAATTATGAAAACAAAGGCTTTTTGTCTAAACTAAACAGCCAGGGAAAGTGGCAGTGGGTACTGGGTACCGGGGGCATGGTACGGGATATCAATCATGATAAGGCCGGCAATATCCTCATGATGGTCGAGCCGGATGGAAGCAGGGATGTTCTGGGGGGAAAGACCCTGATTCCGGGTTACACTAAAAATTTTGTGCTGGCCAAAGTCAGCCCGGACGGCAAGGTACTGTGGACTGTGCAGATATCAGGAGGAAAAGACCTGCCCAGGGTCCAGCCTCCTCTCACTCTGGTCAACCAGGTCGCCTCTGATCCTCAGGGAAATGTCTATGTGGGCGGACATTTTGACGGGAAAGCCCTGATAGGAAGTGACACATCTCAGGAATCTACAGGGATCACTTATGGCCCAGGAGAATTACTCTATGACTCCGAGACCTTTGTGGCCAAATTCAGTCCAGAGGGAAAACTGATCTCGGTATTTCGAAATATCGAAAAAGTGGACTCCCTGGATCTGGTCGATCTCGCCGTGGACGATTCCGGAAATGCCTATCTATGCGGCTATATCCAGGGGAAATATATCTGGGACCATAAGGGCCAAAAACCTCCCACAGAGCAAAAGCAGCTATATGGAGCGACTTCCGGCACAGAAGATGCCTTTCTGCTAAAAGTCAGAGACATGAAGGAAGTGGAATGGATAGTACAGCCTGAGGGAGAAGGCTATGACCGGGGAGAGAGCCTTATATTGTCTGATAACAGTATAGATTTTCTTATGACTTTTGCTAGAACGATTAAGATACAGGGCAAGACATTCCGGGAATCTAATAGCGATAGCTATAAGACAGACCTGCTGCTCCTCACTATTGATCTGGATGGTAAGCTGAAAGGCGCCACACAGCTGGCCGGGCTGGGCAGTGAAAGAGGGACTATGTATGGTAAGGGCATTAGCCGCTATATTTATGGACTGTCTTCTATTAAAAACGGGGAGGGGAGCTATGACTATCTCCTGCGATACACCGGTAATATACCCGGAGATAAAATAAACCAGAACATTGTTTCTCATTCCTCCCATTTAAAGAATGATCTGAGTACTTTTAAGCCGGGGCAGAAAGTAAAGGCTAAGATCGATGGAGCCTGGTATAGCGGTGAGATCAATAAGACTTCTGAAAGACATTATCTCCTGAAAATGGACAATAGCCAGCCTGAGTACTGGAAGTGGGTCTTACCCGTGTATATCAGGCCTCAGGGAGAGAAGACTGACAGAGCAATGTCAAAGTAGATTTCGATTTTAAAGAATGGAGTATAAAAAGCCCGTCTCATAATGAAGCCGGGCTTTTTTATTATCCTGGTCAGGAAGTATACTTACAGGTGAATAAAAGCTTAACATGCCCAATCTGGAAATTTCAGGGAATCTAGTGTAGAATTAAGAGCTGGTGTCAAATATATAAAAAGCAGGATTAGGAAAATGAGTGTATTCAAACGAATGTCTAAGTATTTCAGAGCATATAGTGTTAAAAATGTGGCCGCGATGTTTAAAAATGCCAAGGCTGATCCCAAATCATGTGCGGATACCAGCAAATCGAAGCTGGTGGTGATTACCGGGGCTACAGCCGGTATCGGCTACTATGCCGCCCATAAGTATGCTGCCATGGGTGCCGATCTGATCTGTATTAACCGGAATCAGGAAAAATCTGAAGCCTTAAGTAAAGAAATAAAAGAAAAGTATAAAGTCAAATGCGATATCATGATCACAGATTTTAGCAGCATGTCCCAGGTAAAAAGCCTGGCCGGGCAGCTCCTTAAACTGGGCCGGACAATTGATGTGCTGATCCATAATGCCGGCGTATATCTCAACCGCAGAGCTGAGACAGAAGAGGGTTTTGAGACAGTATTTGTAGTCAATCATCTTTCCTCCTTTTATCTGAACAGTGTGCTGCTGCCGGTGTTTAAAAAGCAGAAAAAAGGGCGTATCATTCTGGTCAACTCAGAAGGGCATCGCTTTGCCATGTGGGGCCTGGTGCAGGATGATCTGCAGTGGACTAAGCGCAGATATTCCGGGCTGGGCAGTTATGGGTCGGCCAAGCTGTCTCAGCTGCTGACCATGCTGGTATTTGCAGAGCAGCTGGAGGGCAGTGGTGTGACTATCAATGCCATGCACCCCGGTGCTGTAAAGACAGAAGCTGGAAAGGATAATGGTAAAATATACAAGTGGTATAAGGAAAAAGTGCTGGAAAGAAACTTTAAAACACCGGAGATCTCAGCCGAGGCACTCTATTATCTGGGGGTCTCTGATGAAGTCAGAGATATCAATGGTAAATTTTTCAACCTGACTACTCTGGAAGATCCTGCCCCTCCTGCCAGTGACAGAGAAGCAGCCACGGAGATATTTTCTATCAGTAATCAATTGTGCGGACTGGAAAAGAGTACCAAATAAGCATATTTTCAATAGAAAGAAGGTTCTGCCGGAAACAGATCGTCCCTGATAGTCTGCAATTCTTCCCAGGTGTCTACTGAAGGATCTACCCGTCTCAGAATGATAGGGTTCATGCCCGGATCCGGATGTTGTTTATTGTGAGAGGGCCGATTCAGAAAGGACAGAGTGGCACCTGCTACGAATTGTTCCGATGAGTCCACAACATAGCCCTGCATAAGGTCAGGTGAGATTATTTTCAGATGGTTCTGGTACACCTCTTTTCTGGTGATATAAATATCCCCTTTCAGCACTCCACCGATATCCAGGCTCACAGTGACACCAGGGAATCCATCTTCATCGGGATCGGTCAGCTGAGGGTCAGCCGGATCCTGCGACAGGGGAAGGCCGGGGTCTCCATTAATACCCAGAAGTACAGGGCTAGGGGGCCGGAACAGATACCAGGTGCCATTAGTGTAGCTTAAGCTGACTTCAGTGATACGGGCATCAATAGCCTGCACCGCTTTATCGCTGAGCCGGGATGTGGTGTTTTTTTGATTGAGCTTTTGTTCGGCATGTACGAAACGGTCTGACTGAAATAATTTGCCCTCCCGGATAAAGAAATCAGTAAAGCCATAAGAGATGATAAAGGTACGCATGGGTGAACTGGTAGTCATATCTTCATAGGATACTATATCATAATGGGCATAATGGCCGACTATTTGCTGCATAATCACAGCTTTGTCAGATGAGGGCTTCCAGGTGGGGTTGCCAGCAGGGGGCTGATACAAAGGGGAAGAAGGCCAGGGCAGGGTCTGGGAGGCCTTCTTAAACATAATAACCACAAAGATCAGCACAAGAGGGATTATCAAAAATATCAAAACTTTTTTATTCATACAGTATTTTAAAATATTTTTTCTGTTAATTCAATTTAAGCAGTAAATCAGAAAATACATCCGCACAGGATCTTGCCTCTTTTCGGTGTTCCAATATTACTCTCCTGAAAAGTCCGGACAGCCCATTTTATAAAAGTGCATTAAAGAGTCAAAATGCACCAAAAGAGTGCATGAAGTTGACCAATAGTGCTGAATCTGGTATAATCATTACATGAAAAATTTACAGGAGAGCTCAGATGAATAAGAGATTTTTAGGAATGATAGCTTTGAGTGCTATGCTTTTAAACTTTGCCTGTTCTTTCGGCCCTGAAACAGGTGAAACCGGGCTGAATAACAGTGCTTCTGCTAATTATCAGATCAATGGCTATGAGGCCAGCTACCAGCAGGTATATCTGCGCGGATCTTTTAACGGGTGGGACATCACCCCCATGACACTGACTGCAGACAATTACTGGCAGGCAGAGATCACTTTTACAGAAAGTGCTGATCAGAGTTTTAAGTTTGATATATATGGGGATTGGAGCCTGAATTTTGGGGATAATAATAATGACCATATGGGTGACCAGAATGGTAAAAATATCCCGGTGACTCCCGGTAAGACCTACATCATAACCTTCAATGACAATAATGCTTACTACAGCATATATGAAAAGACCTGGAATGCCCATATAAAGATAAATGTCCCTTCAGGCCTGGTGGCATCTGACTTCCAGGGGCTGAAGACCTGGAAATACGAAGCTGATCAAAAGACCGGCTGGAATTATATCTATACTGATTCCGAAGATCAAAGCAGTGTGTATTCCCCGGTGAGCGGACTGCTCAAAGGCAGCTATACCGTAAAATTTGATGATGTGATTGCGGGTGCCAGATACACTGGATCTGTGTCCTTTACCATTGATGGAAACCAGGATACCCTGAGCAATACCCTTGAACTCACCCAGGCTCCCCTTACTAATTTCGGCTATGTTAAACTCCAGGTTCTTACAGAAAGATATGAAAATGGCGGACTGACAGCGTCTCCTGTGAACGCTGCCGGAATATACCTGGGAGACTGGCATGGTGGTTACCTGTTGGGGACTACCGATGTAAATGGTACTGTCACAGTAGCTCTGGAACAGGGCGTGCAGGATTTGAGTATGTTTAAAATGACCAGCAGCCATTCTATCATGTCCCGCTATATCGAAGATGTGACAGTAGAGGCCAATCAGACTAATAATGTAGAAATACGTACAGCTCCCACCCTGGTCTCTGTGAACGCCTATGCTGAAGCGGGATTTGGAAATGCCCTGTATATCACCGGGGATACCTCCTACCTGGGCCAGTGGAGCCAGGCCTACAAAATGGATTATGATAACACCCGGGGATGCTGGACATTCTCTAAATATCTGCCAATAGGGCTCCCCTTCAAGATAGTGAAAGCTCCCTGGGTAGACGGTGACAGTATCCCAACTGCCGGTGTTATTTGGGAAAGCGGCAGCGACAGGGTTGTACCCAACCCCAGTTATATCGACGTCTCCATCACCGCCAATCCCCGTTTCTGATAATCAGTACATAAGTTTAATAAACCCTGAAGCGAATGCCTTCAGGGTTTTTTTTATGCTGACAGTATTTTTATCATAGCTTTTATCCATTTAATGCTTTTACTGGTAAAAGGGCTCATCATTGATTATAATAAAACAGAGGAAGTAGCCCTGAAATTAAAGAGGTAAGTCATGAAAAAAATAGGGATGGCATTGCTTTTATTACTGACAATAATAGATCTTTCCTGTGCCAGGCATATTAAGAGTGAAGACATCCTAAAATCAACCAAAGAATATGAACTGCCTGGCCCCCAGTGGAAAGCCTGGAATACCCTCAAAGAGCAATGGATGAGAGAAAATTACTGGCAAATATTAAAGGTATTTGACCTGGAGATGAGTTGTTCCGGATGCGAATACATTTATCTGGACGTCATCCTGGATATTGATCTTCAGGGCCGGATACGGGATATAAGCATCCTCCGTGAAAATGTGTGTGGAGAAACGGCATCACCGGAGTTCAGGAAGGCCATGCTGGAGCATTTTCGGACTATAGTCTTCCCCCCTGAGCTGAGGGGCTGGAAAATCAAAGCTAAACTGGGGACCGGGCTGAAGTGCTGATATAGGGTTTTACTGCTCCGGGGATCTAATCTCATAGTTAGACAAAAGCAGAGATATGAGATATGATTAGGCTCAGGTTAAGTATTTCTTTATTCATTTTCGGGGAAAATATGAAAAAATTACAGAGCTTTCTATTGAAGTACCGGCACGAAGTGATCCTGGTACTGATGGTGCTGACTGTGTTAATACTCAGGCTGATCACTTTGTTTTCATCTCCCTATGCCCTGGGTGCTGATGGATATTATTATGCTAATCAGATCCGTCATTTTTTTGATCACGGGTATTATTTTGATCCTGATTCCTCTGTAATACTCAGATTTCTCACCTATTTTTCTCTCCTTTTCAAAAACCCGGTCATCTCTAATAAAATCGCGGTGGCACTCATGTCAGCCCTGACCCTCATCCCAGCTTACCAGATCGGGAAGAGACTGGCTGGTAAGACTGCAGGCCTGGTCATGGCTCTTATCTTATCCTCCAGTCATTTTTCTTTCCTGTTTGTGATGGATTATGTGAAAAACCTGGGCGGTATATTATTCTTTCTCTTCTTTCTCGACCAGATCATTCTGGTACTGAAAAAAGGGGAAAAAGTAAAAGATTATATTGTCTTACTGCTTTGTTTTTTATTGGTCTTATTCAGCCACAAGCTGATGGCAGGCCTGGCTTTATTATTTCTCATGATGGTCCTGGCCTATAAACTCAGGAAGAAGGCCATCCTGTTGGCCAGCCTGGGGCTGGGTGCGGTGCTGGCAGTCCTGGGTGCTGGACTGGCCTTTCCCAATATCATCAATATCCATGATTTTGTCAGACTGCAGGGCCTGTTTAGTATCCGGCCCCAGCTGGCCCCCTTATCCTATATCCGTATGCAACAACTTCCCTGGCTCATTAACATAGAAGTGATTCTGCTCATCCTGTCCCCTCTTAGCCTGGTTTTGAGCTGGAAACAGTCAGATAAAATAAGCAAAGTGTTTATGGTTTTTATGCTGATCCTTTACGCTCTGATCATCAATCCCTTCTTTGTGTTCGGAGGGGACAATCTGGCTTTCAGGATGTTCATCCTGTTGCCGCTTCCGGCCTCGGCCTTCATAGGGGCGGCTCTTTCCAGGATCAGGCTCGTCACTTTATCACTTATTTCAGTGGTGATGCTGGTTTATCTATTCTATTCCAGTGAGGTGATCAGAAAGGGGTCCCATTTTGACTACGCCCTCTACCATGACTTACTGCCCCTTATGGAATTACCGGATGACCATTTGCTGATCGTACACCTGGGCTTTGATTATTTTTATTGTTACAGGGAAATGGGGGATGCCTATCATTTTCTGTCTGAAGAAAAACATACCAACAGGACCGTGATGAGAATGGCTTATGGAATTGACAGGGATGACTTTAAATCAAAGATGAAGCATATAGAGGATGTCTATTTTATGCCGGGGGGCTATACTCTCATGAAAGAATCTCAATGGCAGCAGTATCTGGCCCTCGTGCCGGATCAGGAGAAAAAAAATCTCTTAAACTGGAAGAACCCTCACATTCATAGGCAGTCTTATATGAAAGATAAAGACCGCTTCCAGCCCCAGGAACCCTGATTATTTCTTATAAAAGGCGTAGTAAAAAGTGTTATCGGGCCGGAGCTCATTTCTCATTACCAGCATGTGATTACTCATGGTAACGATATTGGTCAATACATACTGGTAGTGTATCTTCTCTTCGGGGCTCACTTTGACTTCACGCTCATCATATTCTGTAGTATAGGAATGGGAATAGCCATAACCATAACCGTACTGAGATCTGCCATAGCCTCCTACATTTTTCTTGGTACGGGGATTGAGTGTGATAAGGGTGTTGTTAAAGCTGAGGTCCCCCTTGATGAGAAGATAACGGCTGTCACTGTCACTCATCTTGAGTTCGTAATCTGTTCCTTTGATATTCAATATCTTATTGACCTGGTGGTAGGAGGAACGGCTCACTGAAGTGTAGTAATAACTCCCTTCCAGCTGCTCTAAAGATACCGTGGGACTGGCTGAGATATAGCCCCCAAAAACCCATCCCATGACGGTGTTGTTGGAGATGAATTTCCAGTAATCGGTCTTTCCTCCGATAGTCTCTTTATTTTCGGATTTATTGATAATATAGACCTTGTCTCCCATATAGACTTTGCTCACTACCAGTCCGCTCACTGAAGGGTCATTTCTCACATTGAGTACGTCTCCGCTGATATAGCCTATTTCCGGGCCTTTCTCACAGGATGAAAAAATAAAAAAAGACATTAAAAAAACAGACAGAAGAGCTGCTATTTTAGGACTATTCATGACTCACCACCTCATTTAGTTATTCTCTGATTATAAAAGTATAAGATTTTTCTGTCAATCTTATACTTTAAAGGGCTTATATTTTTCTTTTTTTATGTAATCCGTTTTTTTCTTATTATCCAGGGAAGTATATCTGCGGGTCAATACTACCCAGCCATCGATGCTCTTTTTTCCCTGGCCTGATACAGTGGGGTGTTTTTCACGGTATGTCAGTTTTTTCAGTATAACCGTATCTATCTCTATACTTTTATCTGAAGGCTGACTGGCCAAAAAGGCGCAGTGCAGCTGAAGATCGGGTTTATCTACACTCATTTGAATGAGAATATCGTTCTTAGAGTCATTCATGAACTTCAGGTCCTTAAGGCCGTAGACATAAGTGGCATCTCTGCCCAGGCCGATAAAGCGGTCGCTGCCCCAGAGATCGGTGCTATGATTATGCTTTTCCAGTATCTTTAGTCCCGCCTTAAGGGCTGCATCAAACAGAGCGGTACTGACCAGGCACAATCCACCCCCATTGATATATTGTACCTTTCCCTGGACTACCATAGGCCCGCTCTGGAATCCCATTTCCTCTGAAGTATCCCCTAAAAATTGTTTCAGGGAAAAAGTCTGGCCCGGCCTGATAATGAGGTTGTTTATGAGGCTGCAGCCCAGGGACATATTATGTATCCGGCTGTGATTGATCTCTTTTAGCTCTTCCCGCCAGTTGATCTTAAGGGTGCATTCTGACAACTGATGCATCCCGGAGAGATCGGGATGATCGGCCTTATTATTGGAAAAATGAAAGTACCAGCCCCGTACAATACTGTACAGGTCATCTATAAGCAGCCTGAGTTTTAAATATCGGATCCTGTTATTCATTTAATTATTACCGGCTCTGGAAAGGATATACTCTTTATATTTTGGCATATTTTCTATAAAATAACGGCTCATCAGTCCTTTTTCGGCATCCCAGTTATCAGGATTGCCATGCAGTCTTTTACAGAGTGACTGCATATGAATAGGTATGCAGAATTGCTGGGTCTTTTTTCTAAAGGCGTATTTTTTACTATTGGGGTCAGGGATGAGATTCAGTTGTTTCAGGCGGGTATCCGAGTTTTCGTGATAATCCGGATTGATAATATAGCTGATCCCGAATTCTTTGTAAAACTGCTGAAATTCCAAAAGATTACGCAGATACTGGGTCTGCCAGGGAAGGACTCCGGTTTCAATATTTGCCCCGTCAGATACATATTTTATCCCGTTTTGCAGGCAGTATATGATGGTATGGATATGCATAGAAAGGACACAGGAAGGGCACAGATTGACCCGGTTAAAGTCTTTTTCTACAGCCGCTTTTTGATAATCATTGAAATAGATATCATCCCGCAGATTTCCCACTTCCAGGATCCGATGGACAAACTTGTCAGCGCCGTAGCGGTCCTGCAGATAGGGAATATGGGTAGCGGCATTAGTGGGGTCAGATTGTATCAGTCCAAAGCTAAATACAGGGTAGGAAGTATTAAAGGTCAGGAGATGGACTTTTTTAAAATGTTCTGCCATCCCGGCTGCTGCCAGGGTAGAGTCTGTTCCGCCTGAATAACGGATACATATCTCCCGGTGTTCAGCATCTGCAGGGATAGGGTCAATAGCGGGTTGCCTGGTGTAGATCTGTTCATCGGGCACGGCACTTTGTTGATAAAAAAAGCTGCCTTTAATGATCTTATACATTATAAGGGGAAAGCAGAGCCAGAATATGAAGACCACTCGGGAGTGCAGAGTCCGGGGTAAGGAATCAAATATTTTTATGAGAAAGCGTTCTAGTCTGCGTCTCATACTATCTCCTCAGGATTATTGTAAGTATTGTGCCAGCAGGTCTATCCCCTCACAATAACGGCTGCTGGTAAAGGACAGCCGGAGGGTAGCGGGCAAACCAAAATCCTCCCCCGGTACGGTAGCGACCCCGGTATCCCTGAGGATATTCCGGGCCAGCTCCAGGCTGTCTGCCAGTCCGGACCGGTGAATATATGACTGGCAGTCCAGTGTGAGGTAGAAGCCTCCCCGGGAGGGAATGGCTCGTACTAATGAGTGCCGGGAAAATGCTTCCAGGGTGTAGGCACATCTCTGCTGGTACAGGGTTCTGATCTCTTCTACTTCTGACTGCAGATCCAGAGCACATAGAGCGCCATACTGCACCACAGGGTCTACTGTGAGCATGGTATGCTGCATCATGACATTGAGGGGAGTGACCAGAGAGTCAGGCACTATACAATAACCTACCCTACGGGTATACATACGGTAGCCCTTGGAAAAACCACTGGTCACCACGCATTGTGAGCGGGGATGGTCAAGCTCCAGAAAGGAAGTACTTTTTTCATCAAAACAGATATTGCTGTATATCTCATCACTGATTATGAGAGCCTGTCCATTGATCAGCCTGTCTATCTGTTCCAGTTCCTGCCTGCTGATGATATTTCCCAGTGGGTTTCCCGGAGAATTGAGCACCACTATTTTGGTCTTAGTGTTGAAATTGTCCCGGAAGGAATCCATATCCAGAGACAGGTCATGCGGATCAATAGAGTAATAGCGTATGGTGGCTCCAGTGAGAAGGGCGCAGAAATAATAAAGGGAGTAATAAGGCCTGGGCAGTAATATTTCATCTTCCGGGGTCAGGTGTAATTCCATTAAAGATTTGATCAGATAACCGGTTCCGGGGCCGATGATGATGTTTTCCGGATTAAGGCTGGCCCGGTAGGTGTCGGCATAGTAATTTTTTAATTTTTCTTTGAGCTCTTCCAGTCCGGAAGGGCGCACCAGCTTACTTTTGATATTATGTTCCAGGCTGGACTGCATAGCCCTGATAATATCGGGATGCAGGGGCCGTTCTGACTTACCCAGGGTCATCCTGATCACGGGCAGTCCGGCCGCTTCTCTTTGATTGGCTAAGTGGTCGATCTCAAACATCAGAAAGCGGTTTTTATAAAAATCTATCCTGTCCATCTTATTCACACGATCCTGCCTTAATATATTGCTTCAGTGGCTAAATTATATCCAAAAAAACGGCTTATAGCAACAGGTGAAACCATTTAACAGTAAATTTTGTTAGTTCCAAAATAACAAAGGTCAAAATAAATTGCAGTTTTTTTAATACCGGGAAGCTCTGACAGATGTGTTAGGGAAACCCAGGGTGATGGTGTCTTATTCCTCAAATTGGAGAAGCCATTCCCAGCGTTCATATTTCTGGTCAATAAGAGTCCGTAATTCCTGCAGGCGCTGATTCATTTCCTGTATGCGGTCTTTATCAAACTCCATTTTTGTAAACTCTGTTTCGATAGACTGCCGTTCTTTTTCGAGGGACTCTATGTCCTGTTCGATGCTGCCCAGCTCCTTTTTTTCATTAAAGCTGAGTCTGGTCTTTTCCTTTTCAGTGCTTTTCCAGCCGGCAGTCTCACTGCGCGCAGATTTAGCTTTTACCGGAGCTTCACTGAGCTGCCTGTACTGCAGGTATTCACTAAAATTACCATTAAAACTGTCTATATTGCCCAGTCCGTCAAAGATAAATAACTGATCAGTGATCTTGTCCAGAAAGTAGCGGTCGTGAGACACGATGATGATGCAACCTTTAAAAGAGAGCAGGAATGATTCCAGTACGCCCAGGCTGATCACATCAAAGTCATTGGTAGGCTCATCCAGGATGAGGAAGTTAGGGTTTTTCATAAGAATACTAAGCAGATGGAGGCGCCGTTTTTCTCCCCCGGAGAGCTGTTTAATAAGGGTGTAATGCTTTTCGGGTGGGAATAGGAACTTCTCCAGCATCTTAGCGGCCGACAGGGTCTGGCCATTAGCGATCTCTATTACTTCTGCGGACTGTTTGATATGGTCTATGAGGAGCATCCCGGGGTCCATCTCCATACTGTGCTGATCAAAATACCCGATGTGGGTATGCTTGCCCAGCTCTACCTCTCCCTCATCGGGCTGCAGCCTGCCGGTGATGAGATTAAGCAGGGTAGATTTTCCGGCTCCGTTTTTACCAACCAGACCTATCTTATCCTGGTCTTTAAAGAAATAGCTGAAAGGTTTTATAACCGGCTTTTCACCGAATGACTTTGAAACATTATGGATCTCCATGATCTTATTGCCCATCTTTCTGGCTTTGACTTCGAATGTAACACTTTCTTCTTCCTGAGGGCGCTCCCGCTGTATGAGGCCGTTAATTCTTTCAATACGGGATTTTGATTTGGTCCCCCGGGCTTTGGGGCCCCGTTTGAGCCATTCCATTTCGGTGCGTAATATACCTTCGATGTTGCGGTCAGTCCTTTTTTCGATCTCTATAGTCTCGGTCTTTTTACGCAGATAGTAGCTGTAGTTGCCTTTGTAGCTAAAGAGGCTGCAAGTATCCAGCTCCAGGATGGAGTTGCAGACCTGGTCCAGAAAATAGCGGTCATGGGTCACCATGAGCAGGCTCTGTTTATAGCGCTTAAGATAATTTTCCAGCCAGATAATGGTGTCAATGTCCAGGTGGTTAGTGGGTTCATCCAGTAAGAGGAGGTCGGCCTCTTCGATGAGCGCCTGGGCCAATGCTACTCTTTTGAGCATTCCCCCCGACAGCTCTTTCATCTTCAGGTCCAGCTCATCTATGCCCAGCTTACTGAGGACAGATTTGATCTCACTTTCGTAGCTCCAGACATCAGCATTGTCCATCTGATCGGAGAGTCGGGCCAGGGCATCCTGGAGTCCGTGATCCCCTTTGCTGATCTTTTCACAGAGCAGCTCGTACTGCTTGATGAGGGCTACTCTGGGATTAGCTTCATGGAATATATGGTCCAGTATGGTATGAGAGGGATCGTATTCAGGAGTTTGGCAGAGGTAGCTGATCCTAATGGCATTATTTATAGAGATCACTCCCTGGTCGACTGCTTCTTTTCCGGCTATCATTTTAAGCAGCGTACTTTTTCCACAGCCATTGACCCCGATCAGGGCTGCTTTCTGGCCCTCTTCCATACCGAAAGAGATATTTTGAAACAGGACTTTTTCCCCCACTGATTTGGAGATCTTATCCAGGGATAGTATGTTCATATTTTACCTTTATCCGTGTTTAGTCAGTCAAAGATTTTATCCGGATTGCCCGGATATATCAAATTCCTGACGCCAGTACAGTGGGTATTTATAGACAATATGTATGATTTAAGTTATATTAGATTAATCAAACACAGGAGCAGCTCATGGCTTATGACGAAGGCCTGGCCCAACGTATCCGGGAGATTCTGGGTGATGACACGGCAGTGACAGAAAAAAAGATGTTCGGAGGACTGGCCTTTATGTCCCCGGACTATATGTTTGTGGGAATCATCGGGGATAAGCTTATGGTGCGCTGCGGGCCTGAGCAGTATAACAGCTGTCTGTCCCGGCAGTATGTATCGGAGATGGATTTTACAGGCCGGCCTATGAAGGGCTATATCTATGTCAGCCCGGCCGGGATAGAAGAGGATAAGGAGCTGGAATACTGGATAAAGACGGGCCGGGACTATGCCGCCAGCCTCCCCCCTAAAGCCAAAGGGAGCAGGAAATAAGCTGTTCTAAGACTGAGCTAAAGAAGTAGTCTTTTTAAATACCGGAAACAGGCAGACCTGCGCTATAAGAAAAAATGTCAGCGAAACAGTCTCTATGATCTCCTCTGTAAACTGATGCCAGCGGATATAAAGCAGCATATCCGGGGGAAACTTAAAGGCATCCAGGCTCACCGCCACCCCGGCCAGGATAAAGGCCAGGATAAATCTATGTCTGGCTATTTTATGGGACTCATAAATCTTTAATATCCAGGGAAAGACAAAAAGGGCGGCTATAAAAACAAATAAAAGGATAAAGTCGCCCCACCCGGATTGAGCCAGGAGGCTGGAAGGCTGAAAGCTGGCAGGAAAAAAGCGGTCTTTTAAATATTCATGTATACAGAAGAGCTCATCCAGAGTCAGGAACAGAAAGCCGCCACTTTGCAGTGTCAGAAGGAGGGATTTCTCTCTATGGGGGGAAAGTACCGCCAGAGCCATACCGGCCAGGAAGCATAAAAAAAGGATAAGGGTCTGTAAATAGGCGATGGGACTGTGTTCATAATTGAAGCCTTTCCACCACCGGGGCCAGTATACTACCGTGACCACTGCCAGGAATAGTACAATGACTGCCCATATACAGATCCTTATCCCTTTATGGATTGTGTCATCCTTCATAGATCAGGTTCCATAGTCCTCATAGCCTTCTTCATAATCGGCAGGGATAAATTCTACCATATCCTTGGTCTTTTTATTATCAGTGATCTCATTTTTCTCAAACAGATATTCCAGAGTAGGGAAGTTCCTTTCCTGGGCCATATCCAGCAGAGTGAAGTAAGGATTTATCACAGTCTCTCCGGGCCTCCCCGAGCCTATGACAAAGGGACGGGCCCAGTAGTTTTTGGGCAGGTATTTGGAAAAAAGATTGGTGGCACAGGTGTATATGAGGTCTTCATTGTTTTGGGTAAACAGTATCCAGTGCAGAAGGGTCCAGCCTTCCGGTTCTCTTTCTGATACGGGATAAGCATTGAGTACCATGGCCAGCAGGACTTCTTCACCTAATCTTTCATCAGAGTAGTATGCCGAAGTACCTACATAAGTAGTATTATAATAATCCAGTAATGTTTTGGCAATAGTAGCTTTTACCACTGTTGTACATCTCAATTTATCAGCGACATCCATCAGTCTCTGTATGGCATCCGCATCATTTTCTTCCATAGCCCGGCTAAGATAGGTGCTGGAGAAGGGATATGCATCCTTTGAGGAATAGGGGACCTTGGAATTGATAAAGAAATCGAGCATTTCCTGGTCGAATTTATCATAATCAGTGATCAGGGCCAGGGCATGGACACCGGCATAGTTTTGCAGAGACAGATCCGGTTTTTTCAGGGCCAGTGATTTGGCAATAGTCTTTTCATCTTTCATCAGTGCGTAGACTATGAGGGAATTACCCTCAGCATCGACCATATCGATATTGGCTGATTTCAGGAGGTACTGGTATGCTCCGTAATTCTGCAGGTCCATAGCCAGGTGCAGGGCTGTCTTGCCCAGGCCGTTTTTAATGGAGGGATTTCCCCCTTTACTAATCAGGTATTCCAGTATATCCAGGTTGTTCTGGGCTACCGCTTCATGCAGGGCAGTATTCTCGCCTGACTCGGGTATAGTGTTTATCAGGGCTTTGTTATTCTTACCATTTTCCAGGATAGCTTTTATCTGGACAATATCGTTTTCAGATACTGCCTTGATAAGTTTTTCCGGATTGGCAGAACAGGAAATAAAGACAAGACTAAAAAGTAATACAAAAACACTTAAGTGTCTCACTGGAAACTCCTTCTGTTTTTCTTTTATTGTAAAAAGTAATCGGGTTATGGTCAACAATTGAATACTATGTATAGGCTTTCTTATAGAAAAAGCACATTTTGAATCAGGATATCTCCATACATAAGTCCATTTGGTGGACAAAAATCCAGACCTGAGATAAATTGTTAGTGCTGGCTTCATCAGGGACGGGCCAGGACCTGCTATTTTTTTATAGATAAATAACTAAGGATGGAGTATGAAAATCAACATCAAAGATTTTGTTGCTGCAAAAGGGGCTAAAAATATCCTGGAAGGAATAGATCCGTCATTCGATCAGATCGACAAAAAAGAGCTGAAAAAGACTGCCCGGGATAATATTGCGCAGATCCTGGTGGAGCAGGAGAAGCTTTACGCCCAGGGTAAAAAGTCCCTGCTGGTAGTCCTGCAGGCCATAGATGCCGGGGGAAAGGATAGCACTATACGCAAAGTAATGGGACGTATCAATCCTCAGGGATGCAGGGTCACTTCCTTTAAAAAGCCTACAGAACTGGAACTGGCCCATGACTACCTGTGGCGGGTGCACCAGGCGGTGCCACCCAAGGGGATGATTGGGGTCTTTAATCGGTCCCATTATGAAGATGTGCTGGTGGTACCTGTGCATGACTGGATCGATCACAAGGAATGCCTCAGGCGCTATGATCACATCAATCACTTTGAACGACTGCTCACAGACCAGGGAACGGTCATCATCAAGATCTTTCTGTATATTTCCAAGGATGAGCAGAAGCGCCGCTTCCAGGAAAGGCTGGATATCCCGTCTAAAAACTGGAAATTTTCACTGGGAGACCTGGATGAAAGGGCCCTCTGGGATAAATATATGAAGCAGTTTGAAGAAGTGTTTGCCCATACCAGTACGGATTACGCTCCCTGGTACATCATCCCGGCCAATAATAAACGCTATCGGGATGCGGTAGTCTCCCGTATTTTACTGGAGACCATGCAGTCTATGGAGCTGGCCTATCCTCCGGCAGCAGAGGGCCTGGACAAGGTGGTCATCCCGGATTAATAGACAGACTTTGACATTAAAAAAACCGGCTCATGTATAGAGCCGGTTTGATGTTAAGATGTGATGTTAATCCACAGGCAAAGGTGCGGTCAGCTTATTATAATCATAGCCCAGGCTCTTAAAAGCCCCGGGTATCTTTTTACTCTCTTCGATCATCCTCATGATCTCGATCTGGTGTCTCTTGGTAGCCGTCTCAGGGTCTTCTCCATTGAGCATATCTCCCAGGCTGCCTCCTCCGGCACCCCAGGCAAAGGACATTTCCGGTACATTGGGCATGGAAATGGCCACGGTAGCGGCATCTTTGAAAATGGTAGATATGGCATCATTATTGACCACTGAGTATTTATAGGCTCCTTTATTGGCAGGGGTCTGCTTTCCCTCCTGGGCCATTACTTTACCCATGGCTGCTGAAGTATAATACTCTATCACTTTTACTGCATCGACCTGGTTCTTGGAACAGGAGGCCATAAAGTATCCTTCTACTGTGATAAAGGGGATGGCCCGTTTTCCAATGGAATCTATGATAGGCAGTTTTGACAATCCATAATTGATATTTTTCTCTATCTCGCCCCTAAACCATTGTCCGTTCACGACAAACATGGCATTACCGGTGTTAAAGAGCTGGGTCACCAGAGTGCCCGAGGGTTCTTCCGGGCAGATCCCGGAACGGATGACATTATCCAGGACATATTTTCCGGCTTGCATTATGGGACGGGAATAGATCAGGGGCAACATGAGAGGTGAACCCTTATGCATGCCCAGAGAACGGAATATCTTACCACCGAACCCCTGTATCCACATGGTGTGATAGTAAAAGTTCCGGTTTTCATAGACAAAGCCCCATTGCCCGAACTGGCCTTTATTGGGTTTGGTAAAGTTTTTTGAGACCGCTATGATCTCACTCATTTTTTGAGGGGGGTTTTTGATCTTATCCTTGTTATAGAATAGAGCGATGTTCTTAAAAGATCCGGGCAGGCCCCATACCGCCTCATCATACATATAGTTCATAGCCTGAATAGTCTTTCCGAAATAATTCTGGGTAATACCGGGTGTGAGATAGGACTCCAGGGGAATGATCAGCCCCTGTTCGGCCCAGGTACCGATATAGTCCTGCGCAAATACAAACACATCGGGGCCGTTTCCCAGAGGGATGGTGGACTGAAGCTTGTCATTCAGAGCGTCAAAGGGTACTGCCAGGAGCTTGACCTGCACATCCTCATGAGCCAGATTAAAAGCCCGGGTCACACTTTCTATGGCGGCTTTTTCCTGTCCCCGGTAACCGTGCCACAGGTTAACGGTAGAAGAGAAAATGGGTGATATCTTAATAAACAGAAAAAATAACAGAGCTACACTTTTTTTCATTGTTTCCTCCCTAAAAACCTCTCTGAATTGAATGGATATAATCCTTTGATGTATTATTATTGAGTATAGTTACAAG
Source organism: uncultured Brevinematales bacterium (assembly GCA_964537555.1). Lineage (GTDB taxonomy): Bacteria > Spirochaetota > Brevinematia > Brevinematales > CAYRWR01 > CAYRWR01. The sequence continues at coordinate 59,641 of CAZIAD010000003.1, read as the reverse complement.
TATTGTAATCAGTGATCTGAGATTGTGTCAAGCTAATCGGTTTTTTTAAATGCCAACTGAATAAATAATTGGTTCTAGGGCTGGAGTTTTGGCAGATATCTTTTATAATAGTATAGTCAAGGGGTGGAATGGCAATCAAAAAGTTATACCATTATATTAGGGATAATATGAAATTTAGATATCGGATTTTAGCGGGATTTGTTCTGTTTATACTTCTCAGCCTTATACTCTTGATTATCAATCTGACTTTTTATCAGAAAACAACTAATCAGATGAAGTTTATTACACAAAAGATCTTCAATGTTAATGTAAATACTCAGGACTGTTCAGAGATCATATATAGAATACAGGCGGAAGTCTGGAACACTTTTTTAGTAGATTCCCCCGGATTTGAAAAACAAAAAGAAATGTTGGACCAATATGCAGGGAAGTTTTATGAAAATATCCGGTCTATTAACGAGATCACCCTGGAAAATGATGCATATCATGATCTGTTAAATTTATTTAAAAATTATTATCTCTTTGCCGGTACTTTTATGGTGGAGGTACAGAAAAAGGGCCTGAGGATTTCACAGGATGCTATCAATAAATTTATGAGGAATCGGGACTTATTAAATGAAAAGCTGATGCTAGTCTATGGTGGCACTCGGAAAGATTTTGAAGATGCTTTATTAAGCCTGGAAAAAAATCTTAATTATGCAAAACTATTTATCATTATAACCGGAGCAGTGATTCTAGTTCTTTCCATTGTAGTTTCTCTCATTCTGGCACACAGATTGACTCAGCCTATAGAGTATCTCACTGCTATATCTACACGTATTGCTGAAGGTGATTATGATGTTCGTGCGGACTCTCATGCATCAGGGGAATTTAAGCTTTTGGATGAAGCTTTTAATAACATGGCAGAACACATAAATGTAACCCTTGGGAGTCTCAAAAACGCAGAGCATGAATTAATTATATCCCACCATTTTCTGGATAATATTATACATTCTTTAAATTCATTTATTATAAGCATTGATGATGCCTACCATATAAAATTAATTAACCATTCCGCCGGCAGGTATTTTGATTTGGATGAGCAGAATATTAATGGAGCCGTACTGTGGACTGTTATACCGTTTTTAAAAACCTATACAGATGAAATTAATACGGCTATTTATAAAAAAGTACCATGGAAGATATCTAAAGTGCGTCTGGAACGAAAGGAAATAGCGTTTTTAGATATCTCTGTCTTCCCTATGCGGGATGAAAGGACAGACGGGGTGGTAATTGTACTGGATGATGTGACAGAGGGTATTAAAAAAGATAATCAGATTAGGCAGATGCAAAAAATGGAAACCATAGGGATACTCTCGGGAGGCCTGGCCCACGATTTTAATAATATCCTGACTGTAATACTTAATTCCAATGCTTTAATCAAAGAGATGCTGACATCCGACAAGTTTGACATGGACCATATTTTGGATCTGGTGGCAATAACTGAATCAACTGTATTTAAAGCCTCTGAATTAGTAAAAAATCTGCTGACTTTGACTCGTAAACAGGAGCTAAAGTTCAGTTACAGCGATCTCAATCAGGTCATAAAAGATGTGAGTAAGATGTGTTTACGGACCTTTGATAAGTCAGTCAACATAGAAGCTATTACCTATCCTGAAAAAGCCCTTATATACGGGGACATCAATCAGATCAGTCAGGTTCTACTTAATCTCTGTATTAATGCCTGGCATGCGATGACCATTATGAGAGGATCGGATCAGAATATGGGAGGCACTCTGATACTGGAGTTAAGTAAAATTGATGCCGGGCAGCTCATAATTCCGCACCCCCAGGCTACCGGTGACAGCTACTGGCTCATCAGTGTAAAAGATACAGGTATAGGAATGGATGAAGAGGTCATTTCGCATATCTTTGATCCGTTTTATACCACTAAAGCAATGGGCCAGGGCACAGGCCTGGGATTAGCTATGGTATATAACATTATCCAGCTGCACAAAGGGTTTATCGAAGTTAGCTCTTTCCCTGGTGAGGGATCTACTTTCCTGGTATATTTGCCAGTCAATAAGGAACTGGCTGATGATAACCACTTAGAGAATGACGATAGATTTACAGGGCAGGGAACTGTACTGGTTATCGATGATGAAGATTTGATCCGCAAGACCCTGGGTGCTCTACTGGATCTGTTAGGTTTTACAGTGAGTTTTGCAGCAAATGGTATAGATGGAATAAATATCTTAAGAGAAAATACAAATGATGTATCACTGATCATATTGGATTTATCTATGCCTGGATTATCCGGCTATGAGACTTTTCAGGAGTTACGGAAGATAAATAATAAAATTCCTGTTCTGATACATTCCGGTTTTAAAGATGACACAAAGATTTCCAGACTGCTGGAAGAAGGTGCAGTTGGTTTTTTACAGAAACCCTATACCCTCTATGATCTTTCCGAGCAACTAAAAAAAATCTTGAAATAAAATAAATTATAAGTCAATATATTAAAGATTAGGAGTGTAAAATAATAAGGGGGGCAAGAAATGAGCAAGAATATTTTCAGTACAATACTATTATCTTCAATTCTGCTGTCATGTTCTTACCAGGAACGGCAATTATCAAATGAGACTCAGAAGATCGCAAGAGAGATGCATCAGGAATTTGTAGCTGCCAGATTAAATATTGAAGATTTGGTTGATAATTTACAAAACATATATAATCATCTGGACCAATATGATCTGTCCATCACAAATCTCGATGTCAAAGAAGGCGGCTTATTTACTACCTATAGAAATAATGACTTCTACTATAAAGTCACAAATATTGGAGCGGCATTTTATTTAAGCCCTCAGAAACCTATTACCGAGGATATGAAAAAAGAAGTCAAAAAGGCCACCTATACTGAAAAATATATGATGGATGCCTATGAAAACCATAAAGATATTATTTATATGGTTTTTTTAGGCTTTGATAAACCCTATAATCTGGCCTTGTTATACCCCTGGTATGACATGATCTCTGTATTTCCTCCTGGGGTTCAACTGACCCAGTTTGAATGGTATACACGGGGTTTGAAGTCCAGTGGTAAAGCTATGTGGTCCGAATATCCTTTCACTGATCTCTATAATGGGTGGGTAATAGACATATCTATGCCAATAAAAACCAGTCAGGGCAATATTGGTGTGGCAGTCATAAATATGGGTATTAGAAAAATTGTCACGAAATACCTGGGTAATAGTCAGAATAATGTTCTCCTGATCGGGCCTGGAATGTCATTATTGGGGATTTCTTCGGGAGTAAAAGATATTCTAGACCTAAAAGTGATCGAGGATATAGATTATACCAGCCAAATGAAAGGAAATACCTTTATTCAGGATGAATATAAGCTGAGCCATCAGACTCAGCCTGAGATATTACAGGATCTGGCAAAATCTATTCTCAAAGGTGATGCGGTTTTTGAAGGCACTTATAATGGACAGCAGTTATATTTTACTATTTCAAAGGTACCTGAGACCGGATTTTTTATCGTGGGAGTGCTAAGAAAGTAAATTAGCATAGTGTTTACAGACTCCATTCACTGCTTTTTAAAAGGGATTTTAGTTTTGGCTAAGCCCATGATAGGCTATTTGATCCTGCAAAGTAGTAAAATCTGGCAGGCTAAAATCGATGTGTTCCTGATACAAGGAGTAGTCATGTGGCGTAAAAATATCATTAAACATCATGGCAGTCTGAAAGCCTGCAGATTTTGCGTTCCATAATGCCAGGGGGGAGTCGTCAATATAGAGCCATTCCTGGGGAATAATTGTATATTTTGCGGAAAGTTCCACATATGTGTTTGGATTTGCCTTTTCAGAATCTGCTATAGAGAAAAAATGTTCCTGTTTCATGTATGGGTGTAAGGGCTCAAACCGAGATGCACTGGAACCGGCAGCGGAAAAAACTCTTGATGCAATGCCCTGAGATTCACAATACTCTAAAAATGAAATGAAATCACTTTCTATCACTATACTCCTCCCTGCATGTTCGGATAGATCATTTAATTGGGACAGGAAGTCTTTAGTGTATTCTGAGAGCCCCAATGACTGAAAAAGTAAATGTGTTGCCTCTCCAATATTTAAAGTGGTGATGCATTTCAGATAATCCTTGAGGAAAGAGGCAGGGATGTTGATATATTGATTGATATAGTCCTTTAAAAAATCTAAAATTATTGACAGAGCATTTTTCGAAATAGTCCCATCAAAATCGAATAGCACCCCTTGTATTCTCATTTCCCGCATTTTTGACCTTCCTTTTGCATAATAATTAGAGCTTATTTCAATCACTGTTGGCATAAATATAGGCTTTCATCTATGTGTTTTATTAAAGGCAGAGTAATATCATCCAGTGAATGTACGATATTTTGTATCCCGGCATCCCGCATCTCCTGTTCCTGAAAGCCCCAGCTAGTAGAGGCAGGCATACCGATAAATCCTGTGCCTAGGGCCAGGGCAGATTCTGCCACCCTGAAAACGTCATCGATAAACAATACCTGTTTGGGAAGCAGATGGAGATAGTCATAAATTATTTCTTTGACTCCAGGCCGGAACTTATCAGTACAGACATATTGTGTGAAAAACCGGCTGTATTCTCCTATTTCCTGATGGAAGTAGTCAACCGATAATCCACCATAACATAATAAGGGAACATTGAGAGTGCTTAGTCTTTGAATAAAAGAGGGGAATCCGGTATTAAATCCACTTGGATGGGTTTCCAGATATTTTTTTCTTTTTTGGAAATATTCCTGTATCACTTCTTCAATAGTGATACTTAATCCAAATCTTTTTATAATATATTGAGCGGCTTCTTTTTGACCCTGAGAGAATACATTTCTTTCTAAATCGCGGTCATACACTCCATTATATCCTAGCACCAGTTCTTTGATAACAGGACTAAATGTGTCCACTAATATTACACCATCAATATTTACCGCAATAGTGTGCAGAGTCTTCATCTTTATCTCCCTTGATTCACTTTATTGTTCCAATGTCCCACTGTCATTAATTTTATTATTTATTCTCAAGCCTTCCCCTCGAGCAGGAATGATTAAGCAAAATCTCATGATGATATTTAGCAATGCTTCTTCGGAACCTGGATCCATACTGATAATCCTGAACCCAGTGCCGGGGCCCTCTTTTTGTTTCCAGAGATGGTTACACAGGCCGCGTACTTCCCATTGTTCATCTGTAGTAATACAAAATTCCCAGTTTGATTCTGTGTGGTTTGGCTCCTGAATTCCCAGATCCGCCCTAAATCCCTGATATGACAGATCTTTTAATTCTACCGAAATAAAATCTTCGCTTCCCGGGGCTTTGAGTGAGAGATGAATATGTCCAGAGATAACCGGATGAAAGCGCTGCGTCGATGAAGGACTCAGACTTTTATTACGTATCCTGCTATATAATCGGGAATGGATCATTTTACCCGGCATCTGGGAAGTGGCACAGAGTTCACCATTTTGGTAGACTGCACATGCAAAATTATAAGATAGCCATACTCCCTCTTTACTATAAACTATATCGTTAAATACTCCGCATAAACGTATAGGGTGGTGGATATTTATATAATTAAAAAAACTCACTTGTATTCCGGATAGAATAAAATGACTTCCTTTAAGCGGCACTTTTCCGTACAGATGCCAGCAGGCAGTGCCCATTTGCCGAATGGCTTCGATCAGCATCATGCCTGGAATATGATCATTTCCATGTTCAAAGAAAAAAGCATGTTTAGGGTTTACTTTTAAATGAGCGTAAAATTGCTCTTTCCTGGCAATACCTAATTGTTCTTCAAAATACTCAGATAATTTGACTCTGGAAGATTCATCCGGATACATTCCTAATTTATCTAAGGCCTCCATGGCCTGAATTCGAGTTTTCATATCAATATTTTCTTTAAAGCAAAGGTATTCGGGATCATTAGCTGTGGACTGCAGGAAGGGCCTTAATTCTTTAAACACAGAAGAACTTGCAAGATTTCGGTGTAACTCAGTCTGTTGCAGACGGTACAGGAAGATCTTTTTCCCCGGCTTGTTCCTATCTCTGCAATAGAGCTTTTTAAAATAGGGGTCGTTCAGTAACAATGGTATAGTAGAACAATTGATCATTTCAGGTAGACTACGTCGGAGATTGGAAATGAGGACATTTGCATCATTTTTTTTATGCACCAGCTTTTTATCAATATGGTTGGTCAGAATACTGTGATAGTATGCAAGATCTATGTCTGCCGTTTCGAACTTACTCATACACTACTCCGTAGATAATCGATGATTCAAAAATCGATTGCCACATATTAAACAGTGAAGAGTTTTTCATTAATGATCCACTTCAATAGTTGTTTCAGTATAATTCTTATACATAATTTTATATGTGTTTTAACTATAGTGCAAGCGTTATTTCCTTTGATCCGGGTAAAGAATGATATTTAATTTTTATTTTCAGAATGGCTTTTATTACAGAAGCATTTTACTATGAGTAAAGTAGTATATTTTTAGTCTTTTTATTTCCGGTAAAGTATACTTATTACAAGCATTTCTAATGGGGAGAAAACATGAAGCTATACCAGTACGACAAATGCAGTACCTGTAGTAAAGCAAAAAAATATCTGAATGCCAGGGGAATAGACTACACTCCTATTGCCATTCGTGATACCCCTCCCACCCTGGCCGAGCTTAAAAAAATGCTGGCTGCATATCAGGGTGACCTGAAGCGGCTCTTTAATACCTCGGGCCAGGACTACCGCACTCTGGGAATTAAAGACAGGCTTAAAACTATGACCCCGGAACAAGCCCTGGAGCTCCTCTCTCAAAACGGGAACCTGGTCAAGCGTCCCTTTGTGATAGCGGGTGATACCTGTCTGGTGGGGTTTCAGGAAGATGCCTGGGATAAGGCACTGTGATGGGCTCCTACACCCCTCCGGCCGGCCCACCCCAGGGAGCATTACCCAGCCCCGAGATCTATACGGTCATGGGGCAAGAGCACTTTCTGCACATGATGGAGGACTTCTACCGGGAACTGCATCAGTCTGCCATAGCAGACATGTTTTCTCCAGACCCTATAGAGGCGGCACACCGGAGCGGGGCTTTTTTCATACAGATGCTGGGCGGCCCTGCTGACTACAGTGAACGCTATGGCCCTCCCCGGATGCGGGCCCGACACATGCCTTTTCGTATAGACCGGCCGGGCAGGGATACCTGGCTTGCCTGTTTTAAATCGGTACTGAAGGACGCCCCTGCAAAGTACCAATTCCCGGAGCAGCACCTTGCCGGTTTTATAGCCTGGCTGGAAGAATTCTCTCTGTGGATGATAAATACGGATTAACTTATAGGACCATCTCATCCTTTTCCGGAATATCCTCGGCCTTGATACTGCACAGTATCTTGTCCGTCAGGGGAGTGACAGGAGCGATACGGTTGGCCTGCTTTTCTATGATCTTCTCAAATAGATTACGGGACAGACGGCCGTTACCAAAGCTCTTGTCCCTGTGTTCATAATAGTCAGTAAACAGAGCCAGTAGCTTATCCTTGGCCCCTTTGGTCAGTACAAATTTGGATTTTTTAGTAAAGATCTGAAGTATGTCTATCAGTTCCTGAGGAGTATAGTGCTCAAAGTTAAAATAGCGGCTGAAGCGGGACTTTAAGCCGGGGTTGCTGTTGATAAAGGTCTTCATCTCATCAGGGTAGCCGGCTACGATAATGACCAGGCGTTCCCTATAGTCTTCCATACGTTTCAAGAGGGTGTCTATAGCCTCCTGTCCAAAGTCCTTGCCTCCCTCTGCGGGAGCCAGGGCGTAGGCTTCGTCTATGAATAGTATACCGTCCAGGCTCTTCTGTATGATCTCGTCAGTCTTGATGGCGGTCTGTCCCACATAGCCAGCTACCAGGCCCGCGCGGTCAGTTTCGGTGATATGGCCCTGTTTCAGGAGTCCCAGGCACTTGTAGATCCGTCCCAGGAGGCGGGCGGTGGTGGTCTTCCCTGTCCCGGGAGGGCCGTAAAACACGGCATGCAGAGACACGGGAGAGACGGGTAGCCCTTTCTCCTCCCGGGCTTTTTGTACCTTGATGAGGTTGATAAAGGTGCTGATCTGGTCCTTGATGTTTTTCATACCAATGAGATTATTGAGTTCGGCCAGTACTTCTTCCAGAGTCTCGGTTTTTTCCTCGGATTCCGGTTTATTTGTTTCCGGTGATGCTGTTTTTTCAGCTGTATCTGGATCCGCCGGGGGGGTCATCCCATTCACCGGAGCTTCATGTATCATGAGGTTTATAGTTTGCAGTATTTCTTCTTCTGCCTTGGTCACGGTTCCATCCGCCTTTACAATACACTGGGCATAAGTGGTGTATAATGCAGCCATCTGGCCAAAATGAGAACACCCCTCTCTCTCGTCATATTGCCTGATATAGCTCAGGGCCTGGAAGGGGTAGACATCTGCCCTTGGGGAGACTTTTTTCATCTCTTCCAGTACGGCCTTTTGATTTTTAGCCACCAGATCCTGGTATTGTGGAGAGAATCTCTCCTGAGCATATAATCCTTCGACATCATTATTAGACACTGACTTACCCTTTTCCAGTGCCAGAAATACCAGGGCCAGGAAAAAAGTCTCCTGCTCATTGAGCTCATGGTCGCTGATAGTGCACATAGAGGACAGGATAATGAGGTCTTTTTGTATCATATCCTTCAGAGTAGGCGCAGAGAAGTACTCATCCAGGAGAAGAGAGATCTTTTTTGCTTCCTGGAACAGAAAATCTTTTTCTGTATCATTTGTGTTTTTAGACCGGTTGATATTGCTCAATATATCTTTGGAGACAGAATTGATCTTTTTAACGAAATCATTGATCATAGTGTTATCTACCGGTTTATTGAGTATACGGTAGTCATCAGCCTGTTCAGGTACATTCTCCGTAGAGGGATTCAGGCCGTACAGAGTGGCCAATCTCCGGGCCAGTTCTTCTCCCTGGGCGAGGGGCATGACTGAGCGAAAGTCCAGCTCCCGGGTGTTGGTATGCAGAGTGAGGGTTACCGAGGCAAAGTTTTTTTTGATACTCACTTTTTTTAAGAGAGTGGTATCTATCACTTCAAATTGATGGCTTTGTTTCTTATCATTGGACATGAAGAAGAGACGGGAATCACTCAGGATAAGAAAGCCGTATACTCCGGTGGAACTGTCCGTGATGCGGAGGCCGTTGTAGAAACCCTCCTGCAGGAGGCTGATTTTTTCTCCCTCCCTCATAAAGTCCGAGAGGCTGGCCACAATATCTTTCTGATTGGTACTCATCTGGAAGGCAGTATAGGCCTGCACCTGGGCCAGTATCTTCTTTCTGTCTGCCACGGCTTACCCCTGATAATGGATTGATTTGGATCTTAGTATAGTCGTTGAACAGCAATGCTGTCAATAAATCAACTGTACTACTCCAGTATGGATCCGCTGCTGGCATAGGTGCTGGTTCCTAAAAACTTCCAGGCCTGGACCTCTTTTTCCAGGTAGATCACTATCTCATCGGCATAGTCAGGGTACTCCGGGTTGATGCCTTCAAATACCACGGCTCCCCGGTTCAGGGACTCGACCCAGTAATTATTCTTGTAAGTGAGGCTGGGATAGTCTGTAAACAGGTAGAGCTCAGTGCTGCTGATCTCATTTTTATAAGTCATTAGTCCCTTGACCTGTTCCACCCGGGCATCCCAGTCCTGACCCTGGTTAAAGGCCTCTACGAAACTCTTTCCCCATTTATCCAGGTCTGTCAGGGCAGCATAGGAACGCAGGGCAAAGGTGGCGGGTACTTTACCGGCCAGGAAGTAATCCACATGGAGTTTAGTCTCATCTATGCCGGCCCATATCCACTTATCTCCTTTTTTCTCCAGATAAAAGAATCCCTGGTCTACGATCTGCTTTTCTTGGGCAGAGTAGAGGTCTATAAGGGCTACCGCCCGGTCCTGTACTATTTTAAGGGGCTGGTTCAGCTGTACCAGTATTCCCCTCTGGGGGTGGCTGACCTGTTTGTAAAAGTGGCCGGCAGAGTCGCCAACCTGATTTTCCCAGAAGCCGGGGGCACAGGCGGCCTTGACCCGGGATTCTTCTTTGGCATTTATATCCTGTACCAGTTGTTTTACAAAGGCCTGCTGGGTGAAAGCCCAGCTACCTGTCGATACTAATACTGATATAAGGAAAAATAATTTAAATCTTTGCATAGTGGCCTCCTGTCATAAGAATACATTGCACCTAAAGATTCTTCAACTTTTTTTATAAAGAACCTGAGATGTAACATTTATCCTGTTCATTACTCTATATAATATCTATATATTTTTAAAGAGGTGTGTGATGGAAAAGATCAGAATCAGGCTTTTTTCAGCCATGTTATTATTCGTTACAGCCATATTACCTGCTTGTAAGGCGATGGGGCGTGCGGATGTCCAGGTCAGTGGTGTCTACCCGGTAGTACAGGATAGCTGGGAGGATAATCCCTCCTTTATCCAGAGTGCGCCCTTTTTTGATGATACCCGTATCCTGGATATCCACTTCAGCATGTCCCCGTCTGCCTATAAAAGTATCCTCAAGGCCCGCTATAAAGAAGGACGGGAGCAGGTCTATGCCCTGGCTACAGAGATGCGTATCGGTGACATGGTGGTGTCCAATGTAGGACTACGGGGGAGGGGCCAGACCTCATTTTACAAGCTCAATGTCAAGCTGAGCTTTGACAGCCCGCTGCTCTATGATGATACAGACCAGGCCCTGCCTTTTCCCGCCAATAAAGACCGGCTGGTCTGGGGTGTGGCTAAGCTTAATCTGCGGGCTTCGGCCAATGATCCTACTCTGCTCCGGGAACAGATGGCCACCCGGGTTTTCCAGGAAGCCCGGGCTTATTCCTCCCGCATGGGTTTCGCCCGGGTCTATGTCAATGGAAAATACTGGGGCCTCTATAATACCGTAGAACAGATGGATGAACACTTCCTGGAGGCCCGCTTTAAGAAAAAGTCGGGTCAGCTCTATAAGGGAGGCTATCCTTCCAAGATGCTCCCCAATTTCGGTAATATCTTTGTGATAAAGACTAAGGCCAAGACTGCTGAAAAGGACCAGGTGAACCAGTTCTTCCTGGCTCTGGCCCAGGCCAGGACCAAACAGGACCTGAAAGCTATACTGGATATCGAGTCAGTCCTGAACTATCTGGCAGCAGCTACCCTTACCGGGCACTGGGACAGCTTTGTGTTCAATCCCAATAACGACTACATCTACCGACATAGCAGCGGGAAGTGGTACATCATGGCCTGGGACCTGGACAACACCTTCGGGAGCGGCATAGGCTGGGGCTTTCCGGTCCTGAACACCTCTGTGTTCAAGATGGCAGACAACGATAATTACCGGGCATTATTCGATAAAGTACTGGCCATACCGGAATGGAAGCAGGCTTATATAGCCAAAGTTCGTTACCTGATGCAGAACAGCTTTCATCCTGTAAAATTTAAAAAGCAGGTAGATGTCTACAAGAAGCTCATCAAAGATGCGGTCTATACGGATACTTACAAAAAAGGAGACTGGCGGGGTGTCAAGACCCTGGAAGATTCCAATATGGTTTGGGAACAGTCCTTTACACAGACTCCTGATATGTGGAATTCCCAGGGCTTTAACGGCTATGGAGGTGGACTCCTGGGCTGGCAGTCCGAGCGCTGGCAGAGTATTAACGACGACCTGAGCGGAAATTAAACGCGTTTTGTCATAGCATAACCCTCCGATGAAAGGCAGTCACCACCAGGCTGCCTTTTTTCATTTTTATACGCCGGGTTTAGTCTTGTGGTGTAGACCACTTATAATTCAGAGATTATTTTTTGAAATTCTTGTACAACAATAGATCTATATTTGAATTTTTCAAATAAAATATTCTGCAGATATAAAGTGAAATAGTATTGATAACTTTCCCAAATATTATATTCCTTTATTCTAATGAAATTATCAATATTAATGATATATTGAAAACTTTTAAATGGGATATTTAAATCATCATCATATGAATTTTCAACCTCAATAATAATGTGTAATCCTAAACCGATATACTCAAAAATTACCAGGCCATCATCAACTTTTTTTTCAAGATTTATATCTAAAATTTTAGAAATGTGACTGGTAAAAACATCATATGAATCTTTAGATTTGATAAATATTGATAAGGTTGTACTCAAACTGCGCTCCGTATTCAAATATCTTAATCTAACAAATCAATTGTAGTCTAATAATAGCATATAACTCCTGCTACTCATCAAACCTTCCTGCGACAGTAGCTATATCACTACCAAGTATATCCTACAAAATGGATATTCTCAAATACCCTGTCTATAATAAAGACAGAGAAAACGCTACACTATTTATACTTCACAAATGAATTCCTCTAAATAAATAGAAGAGGTGAATATGAAAAAAGAGATACTAGTAATCATGCTGTTGATCTCAGGCAGTGCCGGGCTGGGCGCCCAGGAACTCAATGACAAAGGGGCTATAAAATTCTACCCGGAACAGGAAAAGCACCCGGCCGGAAAGGGACTCCTGCAGTATAGCCTGGGCATCAGGATGGATTACAAGGCCCTCAGTGACGGAGATGGCCTGTGGCTGGGTGTGCAGGGGAGCATGGTTCACCAGAGTGGACTGGACTGGGGTATTATGGCCAGCTTCCTGGTCAATCGCAGTCTCCAGATTAATACCTACCCCTATACCAGCTATGGTTACGGTTATGCCGGTCTGTGGCTGGGCTACGGCCTGATGCTGGGGGAACAGTGGAGACTCAACCCGAAGCTGAACCTGGCCCTGGGGGGTGTTACTACCAGCACCAGCTCCACTAATGCCGGAGGGGCTACTATCCAGGGTACAGGCATGCTGGTTCCGGAAGTCTTGCTGCAGTACTATATCAGCCCCCTATTTGCCCTGGGACTATCAGTAAAATACCATCTGCTGTTGGCTGAGGTGCCCCGGGCGGGACTGGATGCCGGAGACATGGAGGGATTTAGTATTGGACTGGAGATGGATTTTTTGATGGGAAAATAAAAAAGCCTCCCTTTGCAGAGAGGCTTTGATCTTGATTCTTAATACTTAGGACAGCTGCTCTTCAGCACTGTCAAAGATACGCTCCATGGGGGTCACGATCTTGGTCACACGTACAGCGAAGTTTTCATCGATGACCACGACTTCTCCCTGGGCGATCAGCTTGTCATTGACCAGTATATCTACCGGCTCACCGGCCAGCTTGTCCAGCTCGATGATTGATCCTTCACCCAGCCCCAGGATGTCCTTGATAGTCATCTTGGTACGTCCCAGCTCTACTGTGACGCGCATAGGCACGTCGAGCAGGAGGGCGATATTACCCATGGCCTCTGATTCTACACCCATCTGCAGGGGTTCAAAGGCTACTGACTGTACGGGGATGCCGCCGCTGGACTGCACCGGCCCGCCGCCACCAAAGGATGCGGCCTGGCTCTGCTTGGATGCCTTATAGGAAGAGATTATAGAGCGGGCCATCGCTATAGGTACAAACACGAAGAACTTCACACTGCCTCTGCCTTCGATGTTAAAGATGTAGTTCATGCGGACCACGAAATTACCACCACTGATGGCAATAGGGCTCACATCTTCCAGGTAATCCAGGTTGGGGGTACCGGTTGTAATACCCTTGGCCAGCTTTTCGGAGAGTACATTGACCATAGAACCGGTGGTCTGGTTGATCACTTCGGAGAAGGTGGAGATCACGAGCTCAGATACTTCAGTATTATCATCCTGGCCTATCAGTATATTGGTGATGCCCAGTACACTTTTTTCAGGAATGACATATACCCATTCTCCGGTCACACCGCCGGACAGGCCTACCTTAGCCTGTATTACTTTACCTTTTATCTCGCCTTTGAGCTGGTCCAGCTTACCGGCGTCAATAAAAGGAGAACTGAATTTTACATTGGTGCCGGTCAGGGTAGAAAGCCCGGTAGCCTGAGCCTGTCCGATCTCCCGGAGGATCTCTCCCAGAGAAGCTTTATCCGCTTCTGAGATGTTTTCTCCTGATACGCTGGGGCCTGAGGACATGCCTCCCCCGGAGGAAGATGTGCCCAGGTTCTCTGACATTAATTCATCTGTTCCCTGCAATAATGCATCTATTTCATCTTGTGAAAGAGTACCGTCACTCATTTCCGCCTCCATTTTTCTTTCTATACACCTTAAGTATTATCGGAAAAAATCCCCAGTCCATTAGGTGTACGCGGGGAAGATTAGTCTTCATCTCCCATCAGGATGTCCTGCAGCATTTCTTCATCTATAGTAGTAATGACTTCCTGTACCTGGATCGCCCGGCGTTTTCCGACCACACCCGGTTTTCCTTTAAACTTCATATTACTACCGATGATGATCTCTACATCACTGATAGCATTCTGATTAAATCTGATCACATCCCCTGAACGTATAGCCGCAATCTCCCGGAACAGGAGGTCAGTCTCTGTGAGTTTGGCCACTACTTCCAGTTTTACATCTGAGATCTGCTCTTTGATCATGTTCACGTTCTCAGTAGACACACCCTTCTTAATGGATGAATACCAGAACTGGGCAGACAGCTTGGAAATAATAGGCTCGATCGTGATATAAGGGATACAGAAGTTCATCATCCCTTCTACATCACCCACCTTGGTATCAAATGTGGTCAAAACGACCATAGAAGTAGGGGGTACGATACCGGCAAACTGAGGGTTGGTCTCGATGTTACCCAGACGGGGCCGGAGGTCGATCACATTGGCCCAGGATTCCCGCAGGTTACCCAGCAGTCTGACGATGATACCTTCTATTACAGACAGCTCAATATCTGTCAGTTCCCGGTTGGTCTTAAGGGGCTCTCCCTTGCCGCCAAACAGCCGGTCTATTACCGCAAAGGTAATAGAGGGGTCCATTTCTATAACAGAGCTGCCCTTAAGGGGGTCCATATTAATAATACCCAGAGTAGTAGGAGAGGGTATAGACCGGGTAAATTCTTCATAAGTAAGCTGGTCTACACTGACTACATGTACATGCACCAGGGCCCGCAGAGTGGCTGACAATGAGGTGGTAGTGAGACGGGCAAAGGTCTCATGCATCATCTGCAGGGTCCGGATCTGGTCCTTGGAGAATTTATCGGGGCGCCGGAAGTCATAGACTTTCAGACGCTTTTTTTCACGACCCGGCTTTACTCCACCCCCGGATGCTTTGGGGATGGACATAGACGACTCTGATTCTACAGATTCTCCACTGGACACGGCTGTCAATAATGCGTCGATCTCATCCTGGGACAGAATTTCTGTCATGTCCTACTCCTAAGAAATCACAAACTCATCATAATAAACAGCCTCGATTTCTCCGCTGGTCATTATATTATTTATCGATTTCTTTATTTCTTCTTTTAAAAACTCTTTTTCAGAAGCACTGTCTATATCATCCTTCGTCTTGGAAGAGAGGATATAGAGTATTTTATCTCTTATCTGAACCTTACGGTTGGCCAGCTCAGTGATAAGCTGTTTATTATCCCCGTCATATCCCAAAGAGATAGTCAGACGGATAAAATGAGGTTCATTGATATCCGCTGTATTGAGCTTAAAGTCACCCAGGGGGAAAATGGTCTTGGGGGGTGGCTTAGGGCGTAATTTGACCGTTTGATATTGCTCCTCACTTTTCTTGGATACATTAGTGCGGACCAATATGATAGCTATAATAGTAGAAAGTACTACGGCCACGATTACCGGGATCATGTTAGCCAGAAGCCATTCGATCAGTTTTCCAATCGAAAAGCCCTCCGAGGGCGCTTCGTCTACACCCACATCCTCACCGGTGTCAATATCGAGATCGTCAGGCTCACCCATAGTGGCCTCCTATAAAGTATTGCTATATAGTGTATCGGATAAATAATAAAATTCTTAACACTATTCACTATCTTCTATATAACCGTTTCTTCTATCAATAATGATAAATCTCTTATGCTAAAAAATCAAGCGCTACTCCCTGGTTTCCGGATATTTATCCTTTCAGGCAAAGAGTGCTTAGGATATTATCCGGGACTTAAAATTTTATCTCTAGGGTAAGATGGGCTTCCTTTCTCCTCTGAAATGGGAATTCTCACACCCGCTGTTCCGCTTTTGTTTTTGGCATTGATAGTAGTGATTAATGCAGGAGGCACATTTTTATGGCCCTATCACTTAAAGGCCTGGAATGTTATTGAAATAAATAAACCGTTTCAGGCTTTTTAACTGTATATATAGCAGTACTATAGAGCAATGAGGATCAAAATATTCTGCCGCTTGGCATGAATTGTGCAGTATATTATTACGGAATACTGGAGGCATCATGCGAAATAAATCAATAATGCTGTTTTTAATGCTTTTCTTGCTAGTGGGCCGGGCATCTGCCGGAGTAATGATGCAGGCATTTTACTGGGATGTCCCTATGGGAGGGACCTGGTGGGATACCTTGTCTCAAAAAGTGGGCCCCTGGGCTGAAAAAGGCATTACTGATATCTGGCTGCCCCCTTCCCAGAAAAGCCAGGGCGGAGCCAGGTCAATGGGTTATAATCCCTATGATTATTTTGATCAGGGTAAATATGATCAGTTGGGCTCCATAGAGACCCGATTCGGATCAGAATCAGAATTAAAGTCTCTTATCCATAAGGCTCATCAGGCAGGCATAAAAGTTTTTGCGGATATTGTCATCAATCATAACAGCGGGGGCGATCTGGAATATAATCAGGTCGCGGCAAAAAACACCTGGACTAAATTTGAACCGGCCTCAGGCAAGTTTCCCCGCACAGCCATGGATTTTCATCCTAATCTGCTACATTCCCAGGATGAAGGTAAAGTCTCAGGATATGAACAGACCGATGTCTGCCATGAGCAGCCCCGGGTCCAGGACTGGCTATGGAAGAAGAGCGACTCCTATGCCCAATGGATGAAAAACACCATAGGTTACGACGGATGGAGATTCCAGGCCGTAGATAAATATGGGGCCTGGGTAGTTAAAGACTGGCTGTTATATGCCGGAGGCAATGCTGTGGGGGAGTACTGGGACAGTAATAAGTGGACTCTGAACAGCTGGATAGACAAGGCTGGCGGAAAAGTATCTCTTTTTGATTTCCCTCTCTATTATGCTATGGATAATGCCTTTGATGGAAATAATCTGATGCACCTGGTGGATGCCGGACTGGTCAGTATCCGGCCCAATAATGCAGTCACTTTTGTGGCCAATCATGATAGTGATGAGATCTTCAATAAACATCTGGCTTATGCCTATATCCTGACTCATCAGGGCTATCCCTGTATTTTTTACCGGGATTATGAGGAGACCATGGATAAAAATGCCCTCAACAAGCTGATCAGCATCCATGAGAAAAAGGCAAAAGGCAGTACCAGTATTTTATTTGTGGATAATGATGAATATATCGCACAAAGAAATGGTGACCCCGGCCTGATCATATATATCAATAATTCTGCTCAGTGGAAGTCCCGCCTCATCAAGTCTAAGTACAAGAGTACCAGGCTGCATGATTTTGCCGAATATGCCAAAGATGTCGTGTCTGATTCCCGGGGTGAAGTACAGTTATGGGCTCCTCCCCATGGTTATTCCGTCTATTCCCGCTACTAAGAGGCAGCATTTTTTCTGAAATGCCCCGCTATGGCGGGGTTTTTTTGCAGATTTCACTCAATCAGTTATAATAATATGAAAGATCAAGGAGAGAGATATGAAAGCATTTCAATCAGGTATTATACTAGGTATTACAGTATTTATTCTTATATCCTGTGCCCCTTCCATGAAGTATGAGGCGCAGCAGGAAGTGCGCATCCCGGGGGGTATCATTGTCAATGCAACTGCGGATGCAGATCCTCAGAGCGGTGAGATGAAAGTAAAGGCAACAATTAAAAACGGTTCATCCAACGGGATCATACTGATGCGGGAAGTGGCCCAGCTGAGATCACCTGAAGGGTATTCGGTGAACCCTTCCACTATAGAAGGTTCCGACTTTGTATTACCGGGAGACCAGGGCCAGGTAATATTCAGTTTTGTGCCCATCAATTCCACCTGGCTTCATCAGAGGGCAGGCTGGAACGGAGATATGGAGAGAGTGTATGAGCTCAGTCTTGATTTCATTCAGGATTCAGAAAATCAGTCCTTATCCAGTAATTACATTAAGCTGGAGATGCCTATAAACAAGTACCGGAATTATCTCAATAAAAAAGCTATCGAGCCTTATTTAGGTATGTACAAGCTCTATGAGCCTGAGATCCCTCAGGTATACGCTATGCTCGAAAAAAACATGAAAGACAATATCCCCCTCAATATGCCCCATATGCATGGTAACGAAAGTGATCCCCACATGCCGGAGATGAGACATACTATAAACATCAGTGGCCAGGAGTTTTTTCTGGATGGAGTCATTATGAAGGTCTCCTTATACCGGATTAAGAAAGAAGCTACTTTATTCGTGAGGATCATTAATAAAAAAGCAGATGAGCTGACCTTAGACCTGGATAAAATATGGCTGGAAGAGAATGGAAGCAAGCTCAGGCATAAGGTAGTGAAGACTACCATGAAAGAAAAAGGCCCGAAATATGTCATCAGGCAAAACGACCGTATGGAAATATACATGGAGTTTGACCTTAAAAATGAAGCTCCTCTGTTGAAAGTCTTTCTGGACGGCCTGCGCTTTATGGATAAGGCGGACTATTTCACCATGGGCCTGACTTATACCAATGAAGTCATGGGCCTCAATGAATAGAAGCTAAAGGCATATTAATGAAGAGAAAACTGGCTATAGTGACGGGCGTGTCGCGCGGACTGGGGGCCAGCCTGGCCCTGGAGCTTTTAAAAAATGATTTTATAGTCTATGGAATATCCCGGCACAATAATGCCGACCTGGAAAGCTGGAATTCTGCCCGGGATATCAGCTATAAATACCTGGAGATCGATCTCAAAGAGGATTCCAGGCTGGAACCGGCATTAGAGAGTATATTTTCAGAAGTCCCGGATACAGGCTGGGAGCAGATCATACTCATAAATAATGCCGCGGTTCTGGATCCTATCTGCCCCCTGGCAGAGAGTGCCCCTTCAGAGCTGGCTGTTAACATGCAGGTCAATCTGATCGCACCCCTGATTATGAGCGCGGTATTTATCCGCCTGACCCGGGGCCGGTCAGAGGACCGTCGCATCATCAATATTTCATCGGGGGCAGGCCGTAAGCCCTATCAGGGCTGGTCTGCATACTGCGCTGCCAAAGCAGGAATGGACAGGTACAGCCAGGTGGCCGGAATGGAACTGATGGAATCTGACCCCGGCTGCAAAATCGTGTCTCTGGCTCCCGGTATCATAGATACCCGCATGCAGGAAGCGATTCGGTCCAGTCAGAAAAAGGACTTTCCTCTTTTAGACCAGTTTATTGAGTACTTTGAGACTGGGGCCCTGATGAAACCCGCAGCAGTAGCAGGGCGTATAGTCAATAATTTTGTGGAACAGGATTTTGAAAGCGGAGCCCTGCTGGATATCCGTGATTATATGTAGATCATCATGAAAATTTTGTGATTTCCCCGGCAGTAGCATAAAATACTATAATACTATTTTAAGGATATCGATATGTTTTTAGCTTTAGCGGGAGTGACGCATTTCTGGTTATTTGTCCTGGAATTTTTATTGGCAGCCGCTTTGGTACTGCTGGCGGGGAGTAAGCTGGCTCACTTTGGCGATGTCATTGCGGACCGTACCAATTTTTCTCATGGATGGATAGGCTTTATTTTACTGGCTTCTATCACTTCCCTGCCGGAGCTGATGACGGGTATTTCTTCTACTGCTATAGTAGGATCGGTAGACCTGGTGATCTCCAACACTATCGGCTCCAATGCTTTTAATATTGTGATCCTGGGACTGCTTTTCCTGATCAGCCGGGAGGCCCTGCTCAAGATGAATATGGAAGAGCTCATTACCGGTTATGCCGGCCTCTTTCTCCTGGGTGTGGTAGCCACCTTTCTGATGGGTGCACCCTTCTTTACCCAGGCCTGGATGTCCATTGCTGCTTCCGCTTTGCTGGTCGTGTTCTACTTTATGATAGTATTCGTGACCTTCAGGACCGGCGGCCTCGATGAAGGGGGAGAGGAAAAAGAGATCCACGATGAAAAACATGTGGGCCTGAAGTTCAGCCTCTTTTCTCTGCTCATCATCGGCGCGGCTATATGGATGACCAAGACAGCCGACATGATAGCCATTACCCCCATGATATTGCCTCATTCCCAGGTCGTGCTGGGCCAGACTTTTGTGGGCGCCCTGATGCTGTCTATTGCCACCTCTCTCCCCGAATTGTCGGTCACTTTTACGGCCGCCCGTATGGGAAATGTCCAGATGGCAGTGGGCAACATTTTCGGTTCCAATATCTTTAATATATTCATCATCCCCATTTCAGCCCTGTTCTACAAGGGAAATTTCTGGAAAGATGCCAACCCCAGCAATATGCTCCTGGTGGTGATGGTCCTGCTGGTCACAGCCCTGATCGGTACAGACCTCATCGCCCGCGTAAAATTAAAGAAAAAAGGGCCTTCCCTGTTTTCGGTGCTGGTCTTAGTGGTATGGCTGGTAGGCATGGTCCTGCTCTTTATGTCGGGAAATGGCACACCGGGATAAAAGTATCACAGGCATCTATGAGCGCCTGTCAGACTGTTACGGCAGGCAGTACTGGTGGCCCCTGTTCCGTCAGGGTGCCAGTGTCTATGAGCCTGTACCCAGGCCTCTGCACCGCAGCCCGGAGCATCAGTGGGAGATAGCCCTGGGGGCTCTCCTCACCCAGAACACAGCCTGGGCCAATGTGGAAAAAGCATTGGACAACCTGGCCGCCCGGGGAGGCTGGGATCCATCCCGGCTGCTCAGTCTGGGCCTGGATGAGCTGGCTCAGGAGATCCGTTCAGCCGGCACCCATCATCAAAAAGCCCGTAAGATCAAAGCTTTTTTAGAGGCATTTCCTGAAGCTGACCTCTCTGTCCTGAAGGACATGAGCCTGGAAGTAGCCCGGCAGTCTCTGCTCACAGTGTGGGGCATAGGCCCGGAGACTGCGGATTCCATTCTACTCTATGCCCTGGGGCGGCCTGTATTCGTGGTAGATGCCTATACCAGGCGCATTTTCAGCCGCCTGGGCCTGATTCAGGGCGGTACTTATGAAGAGATACAGGCCCGTTTTCATGACGAGCTGGATCCTGAGCCCCTCCTGTTTCAGGAATATCATGCCCTCATCGTCCGTCATGCCAAGCTCTCCTGTAGGAGTAAAGCCCGGTGCCGGGATTGTATTTTAGCTGAAATCTGTGAATTTCCCTCTTTTAACCCCCTCTCAGTAGATCAAGATATAAAAAAAGCCTCTCAAATATAAGGGAATCTCATATTCTTCCGATTTTAATAACATGAAACATCCTGAAAGGAGTTGTACATGAATCGCAAGAATATCTTAGTGAGCTGTTTGTTAATCATGATGGGGCTGTCCAGCGGACATGCCGTCATCAAGAGGACTCTTATCGATTTTTCCAAATACGATGAGAGGATAAAGGCCCAGTTCCCCGATCCGGAAGCCAGCTATGTCACCAATATAGATGGTTCTCCCAAGGCGGTGATCGGTTACGGGGATTATCTCCTGGAGAAATGGAGAGTATCCCTCAATGCATCCTCCGCATCCCTGGAAAACCGGGTACTCAGTTATACCAAACCGGTAGACTCCCAGAGATTCGGCACGGTGCTGGGGGTTAGGGTCCACTATCCTAACTGGAATAATAACTCCTATGCCCTCATCCATCCTCCTTTTCCCATCAAAGTCTATGACGACAATGGAAAATTTGCCAATGATGAGAACGGGGTGATGCCCAATGCCTGGGAAATACGCAGCCTGTCCATCTGGGTAAACGGCCGTAATTATAATAACCAGATCGCTATCCGCCTCAAAGACCGCAATGATGTGGTCCATGAGTACTTCATGGGAAATCTCTACTACGAAGGCTGGAGAAAGCTGGTCTGGGTCAACCCGAACTTTACTTCCAAGATCTACGCCAAGAGCCTCACCAAGGTACCTCTTTATCCCAAGGATATCCCTTTTCTGACATTTGACTCTATCGTCATCTACCGTCAGGGTAGTGAATGGGGCGGGGATTTTGTGACCTATATAGGAGCTATGGACATAGAGTACACTCCCTATATTGTAGACAGAGAGTCAGTAGATGATATCTCCGATGAAGAAGTCTGGGGCATCATTGCCAATAAAGGCAAGAGAGCCCAGGAAGTGGAAAACAAGAAACTGGCCGAACAGCTCCTGCTCTATCAGCAGGAAGAGTACCGGCTTAAGCTGGAACGTGACCTGGCTGTGCCTCCCACCCAAAAAGGCACTAACTAAGATTTTTTAAATATAAGATATTCGGAGGCACCCCTGGCAGCAGGGGTGCTTTTTTATTTCCCTCTCTCCCTTGAGATTTAATCCGCCTTTCCTTATCCTATAGGTATTCAGGAGGGGAATTCTGAGACAGCTGGCAACCCTTTTTATCCTATTACTGAGCTTTAATACTGTTTATTCGACGCGTATGTCAGCAGACAGCTTTTATGAGCTATGCCGTAAGGGGAGTAATGAAGAGGTGTACAGTGCCATCCGCAAAGCAGGCATGAAAGAGATGGTCAATCATGTCCTCAAATACGACCAGACCCCTCTCATGGCAGCGGCAGCTCACAACCCCGATCCCGAAGTCCTGGAAGTCCTGATAGATGCGGGGGCCCGCATAGACCAGCAGAATCTGAGCGGGCTCACTGCTCTCCACCTGGCTGTGCAGGCTAACACCAATGTGCAGGTCATCATCCGGCTCCTGGAGCTGGGGGCCCAGCCTGATCTCAGCGATATGTACGGCTATGCGGCTGCTCATTACGCTCTGCAGTACCAGGCCCCTCTGCCTATCATCCGGGCCCTGTACGAGTACGGAGCTAATTTCAAAAAGCGCCTCCCCGACAAGATCAGCCTCTTTATGCTGGCCTGTGCCTACCATCCCCGCTGGGAGGTCTACAATTTCATAGTAGGCAAGGGGGGAGACTTTAATGACCGGTCTACTAACGGTATGAGCCCCCTGCTCATGGCGGCCCGGGGCAATACCAACCGCTACATCATGCAGTCCCTCATCGACAACAGCAGTGACATACAGGTACAGAATGCAGAACATGCCAATGCCTTTGTCCTGGCCGCGGGCTTTAACCCCGACCCCGGTATCCTGAAGATGCTGCAGGAGGCGGGGATCAGGATATGGGACCGTGATCAGCTGGGAAAGAGTGCCACCCATTATGCCGCCATCTATAACACGTCCCTGCCTGTGCATAGCTACCTGTATGATATTTACAAGGATATCGACGACCGGGATTATAATGGCAATACGCCTCTCATCCTGTGTGCTCAGAATCAGTACAGCCTGGAAGTGATCCGCTTCTATCTGGATAAGGGAGCGGACATCAGCCTGAAAAACCGGCTGGGCGAGACGGTCCTGCATAAGGCAGCCCTGCAGCGCTATGACCGCAGTATTCTGGATCTTCTGATGAGCCGGGGAGCGGGCATAGACCGGCAGACTGTGGAGGGTATGACGCCTCTCATGCTGGCCTGTGCCCTCAATCATGATGAGGCTATCGTCCGTTATTTTCTGGAAAAGGGGGCAGATATTAGCCTGAAGGATAAGTCCGGCAGGACAGCCTATGACCATGCCACTCTTAATCCTACCTTCAGGCAGTCGAAATTACTCCAGCTTTTGAGGTCGGGAAAATAATAAAGAGCGGGGAGAGGCTTCCCTGAAAATATTTTTCTGAGACGGGGTGCCAGAGTTAAGGTGAGATCCTGGCACCTGTAATACCCCGTCCAGGCAGAATGAGACCTGTGGTCCGGGAATAGGCCGGACGGGCAGTATCCCCTGCTGCCTCACACAGCGAGGGCATCTATAGATGCCTGGCTCCAGCTATAGATGGCAGACCAGGATTTAGAGCCTGTCCAGTCCTTAACAGGAAGGCCTCCGGCCCCTTAGCGAGACAGTCTCTGAGGACAGCTTATCATGCTTCCTCAGACTGAGGCTGGTCCTGGCTCTGGAGTTTCTCCATATATACCAGGTCGGGCTCGTGGCCAGCCGCGGGCAGCTCCTTAAAAGTCCGATAGCCCAGCTTTTCGTAGAACTTCAGGGCCTTAAAGCTCTTCTTTCCGGTAAAGAGCTCGAATCGCTCCATGTCCGGGAATTCATGTTCCAGGGCCTGCATAAGCAGGGTCCCCAGGCCTTCACCCTGGTGGGCGGGATGGACGATCACATTTTCTATATGGCAGGTCTTTCCGGCTATCCGGGCCCGGGCTGAACCCAGGATCTGTCCTTTTTCCTTGATAATGAGGTAGAGATAGTCGTCATAGCTGGCACTGATCTCCTCCAGGGTAGTGAGCAGAGGACGTATAGTATAGTCATCATAGAGCTTTCCCTGGTCATAAAAGGCCACTTTCTGCAGGGCCAGTATCTCAGCCAGGTGTTTCGGTTTTCCCAGTTCAATCATCATTTCTGTCTGGCCTCCAGGCTTTTTTCTGCTTCACTTTTGCGCAGGTACAGGGGATGCACCTCATCCAGGGGAGGGATATGCTCCGGGTCATAGAGGGCCCGGGCCTGAAGGCACAGGCTGATGCCGTCTATACAGGCCTGAGGCAGGGCATTTACAGTTTTCCCTTCCAGAGCGGCTAGTGCAGGGTATTTACGGAGACCATTACCCATAATGCTGATATGGGCCTCTGTACGGGCCTGCAGGGCCTCAGTGAGGGCCTGGGGGCTGATATCCTGGGGTTCGGAGAGGGCTTTTCCCCCTTTATAGATCCGGCTGAACACTTTCTGCATATGGGCATCCACGCAGGCCACGATAAGATGATCCGGGTCCGCATAGGAGGGATGCCCTGCGGCCAGGAGGTCCAGGGAGGGTATGCCTATGAGGGGAATATTTCTGCTCCAGGCCAGGGCCCGGGCCGTGGATATGCCTATACGCAGTCCGGTAAAGGATCCGGGACCCAGCCCTACTGCGATCAGGTCGATGTCCTGTAAGCTCAGCTGCAGGCTTTCCAGTGCATTATCTATGGTGGCCAGGAGCTTGGATTCCTGGCTTCTCTTGAGATGAAGGGACACACAGAGGTGTTCATCCGGGCTGACATAGATTCCGATGGCAGTATCCTGTGGGGAGGAAGTATCCAGGCCCAGTATATTCATGACTGTATCCGGCTGAACTGGGACAAGTGGCTGTCCCCGTATTTTTTAGTCCGGCTAAAGTCCGCATACTTTTCCATATCCATCTCCTGGCCATGTTCAAAGATAAAGGTCCCCCCCGGTTTCAGCATTTTCATGGCAAAGTCATGGATACGGGGAAAGAGCTCCTCCGCATCATCATAAAAGGGGTCTGCAAAGATAATATCATAAGACTCCGGAGATTCATCCATCAATTCCGGGCTGAGTTCGCCGGCATTATGCTGAAAGCAGTGCCAGGAACTTTTTTCCGGGACTATACTTTCCAGGTTTTTATGGAGATAGGTATATACTTTAGGGTTATGTTCTACAAAGAGGCAGTAGGCGGCACCATTGGACAGGGCTTCTATACCTACCGCGCCGGTGCCGGCACATATATCCATGACCCGGGCTTCTCTCACAAAAGGGCGTATAATACTCATCACAGACTGGCGCAGCATTTCGGAAGTAGGAGTGACGCCGTGTTTGGGTACCTGCAGGCTTTTGCCTTTATAGCTTCCTGAGCTTATTCTCATCTTATTCTATGGTGGTGCCTACGTCTTCACCTTTTACGGCCTGACGTATGTGCCCGTCTTCAAAAATATTCAGCACTTTTACAGGGAGCTTGTTATCCATACACAGGCTTACCGCTGTGGAATCCAGAATCTTCAGCTGCTGATTGAGCACTTCCATGTAGGACAGCCTGGAGTATCGTTTGGCATCGCTGTATTTCTTGGGGTCTTTATCGTATACACCATCTACTTTGGTAGCCTTGATCATGATGTCGGCATGTATTTCTACGGCACGCAGCACCGCGGCGGTATCGGTAGAAAAGTAGGGGTTACCCGTACCTCCTCCGAAGATGACCACCCGTCCTTTTTCGAGGTGACGGATAGCTCTGCCCCGGATAAAATCTTCGGCTACGGCATGGACGGATACGGCTGACAGGACCCGGGTCTCGATATCAAATTTTTCTTCCAGGATGGACCGCAGGGCCAGGGCATTGATGACGGTAGCCAGCATACCCATATGGTCGGCTGTGGTGCGTTCTACGCCGTAATTATGGGCTTCCACGCCGCGCATCATGTTGCCGCCACCCACTACTACGCCCATCTGGACGCCGGTCTTCTGGGCCTGGGCGATCTGTTCACAGACCTGTTCTACAGCGGCATAGTCCAGTCCGGCCTGGCCTCCGCCCAGTACTTCTCCACTTACTTTTAACAGCACTCTTTTATACACTTGTATCTCCCTAAAATGTATTACAATAGTTTAATGTTTTCTGAAAATTTTTGCATCTTTCAGGCTAAAAAAAATCCCCTCTTAAAAAGAGGGGATAAATAATGATGTTTACTTAGAGGCCGATACGGATAAATGATTTGATCTCAGCGCTGGTGCCCAGAGCTTTGGAGACATCTGCCACCAGGTCTTTGATCTTCTTCTCTGCGTCCAGGATAAATTCCTGCTCCAGCAGTACATTTTCCTTGAGGAACTTGGAGAGTTTACCCAGGGCTATTTTTTCTACTACGGCTTCAGGTTTTCCGCTGCCCTTGGCTTCTTCCATGTAGATCTCTTTTTCCTTGTTCAGGATGTCCTGGGGAAATTCCTGTTCAGTCACAGAGGCAGGGTTCATAGCAGTGATCTGCATAGCTACCTGTTTCATAAAGTTCTCACCGTCAGCTGACTTAAGGTCACCCTTGAAGTCGACAATGGCGGCTACTTTTCCCAGATGCAGATAAGAGTACAGGGAGCCGGTAGCTTCGATGAAAGACCACTCGGAAATGAGGATGTTTTCACCCAGTTTGGCTATCACATTTTTACGCATCTCTTCCAGGTCTGCCTGCAGTTCTTCTTCTTTTTTATAACCTTTGTCAAAGATGAGCTGAGTCACAGCATCTACAAATTTTTGAAAGTCTTCTGTCTTGGCCACAAAATCTGTCTCACAGTTAACTTTTACGATCAGCCCTTTTTTATTGTCATCTGATATTATGATTCTTACTGAGCCTTCTTTAGCGGTACGGCCTTCTTTTTTTGCTGCTTTGGCCAGTCCTTTTTTGCGGAGGATATCTACAGCTTCGTCCATATTTCCATTGGTTTCCTGCAAAGTCTTTTTGCAGTCTACGATGCCGGCACCGGTCTTTTCTTTCAGTTCTTTAATCATATCCATGCTGATATCAGCCATCTCATTCTCCTTTTAGTAATAAGCTTTAAAAAAAAGGCGGCGATAAACGCCGCCCTGGATTATTCGTCTATATCGTCGTCTGAGGCGTCTTGAGAAGTATCCTCAGCAGCAACCGAGACTACGTCGTCTGAGTCTGCCATGTCTGCATCATCAGTGTCGGTCTCTTCCATCATCTGCACGTCTTTCTTGGCAGCGATGGTAGAACCTTCGATAACTGCATCAGCCATGATAGAGGTGATGAGTTTTACCGCACGGATAGCATCATCATTTCCCGGTACCAGGTAGTCCAGCAGATCAGGGTCACTGTTAGTATCAGCTACTCCGAAGATCTTGACTCCCAGGCTGCGGGCTTCACGTATAGCGTTGATCTCTCTTTTGGTGTCTACTACCCACATAGCTTCAGGGATCTTTTTCATATCTCTGATGCCGTCATAAAACGCTTTCATTCTTTCGATATCTTTTTCTATGGTCACAGCTTCTTTCTTGATCATGTGGTCACGATCCATTTCCAGACGCTTTTCCATTTTTTTCAGTTTATCGATAGATTTTTTGATGGTGGCATAGTTAGTCAGGGTACCACCCAGCCAGCGCTTGGATACTGCCATCTGGCCGCATCTCTGGCTTTCTTCTATGATAGATGCCTGAGCCTGTTTCTTTGTTCCTACGAACAATACGGACCCGCCTTTTTCTACGACAGCCTTAAGTGCATGGTATGCTTCTTTCAGCTTTTCGATAGTAAAGCGTAAATCTACGATATAAATACCGTTTCTTTTCATAAAAATATAAGGCTTCATCTTGGGATTCCAGCGCTTGGTCTGGTGTCCAAAATGCACTCCTGCTTCCAGTAATGCCCGCATCAACTCTTTGTCATCATAAATCAGGCTCGCCATAAAGGGTATCTCCTTCATATAAGAAATTTAGCTTAATATCTTAACCCACTTGCATAAAACTGTCAACTTTTCACCTGATAGGGTATATAATTGCGATAAAATAGCTGGAGGCGCCTGTCCAGGAGGCTGTAAAAAGAGATGCTGTGCAGAGGATCTGCAGCCTGAAAATGACGATAAAACTGACTGAAATCGACCCAGTCACGGTCCGGAATGGCATAGGGGCTGGCCAGGACTGAACATGCACCCTGTTCCAGAGTCTGCTGTATGATACCTGCACTCTGCTTTCCGCAGTGACAGGCATTGAAACAGGCCAGGCGCAGGTCAGCGCTGAACAGCAGGCTCTGATGCCATTTACCTTCCAGGCAGATCTGCCCTTTTTTAAACTCCGTTCTGCCATGTCCCGCAAAATGGAGGATGTCACTCTGGGCAATATGGGACTTATAATCCCTGTAATGGGCATCACTAAAGCTTTCCACTTCCCAGTATTCTTCCATAGCATCAATGATCTTACCGGACTCCCGGGCAGACTGCAGCAGGGCCGGGTCGTAGACCGAGGTAAAATGTAAAAGCCCGGGGGGTGGCGATTCCTTTTTGCGGAATGGCACTTTTACAGGAAACTGAAGCACCTGGTTTTTAAATACAAACTCCCAGGGTATATAGGGGACACTCACATCCTGAAATATCCGGATCCGGCGGAAATGCTGCTCCATAAAGCCAGTGTGCTCCAGCCTGGAGAGTATTTTGTCTATAATGATAGCAATGTCTTTAATAGAAGCATTTATTTCACTTTTGTTTTGCTGCTGCAGGGATTGGTCTATCAGGCCTGTGTTGTGCTCGATCTCCTGTGAATAGCTGGCCCATAAGGGGGCAGGGAGTAGCAGAGACTCGCATGAGAGACACAGGCTGTCATATACCCTGATGTGGAGGCCCTGACGGTCCTGCCGGACCTCAATATCCAGGGGAGCTAAGCCAGCGTTTTTTTTCCATGTAGAGAATTGTTCCATAAATTCCGGACTGTAAAACAGGCTTGTCTGCTTTCCCATTAAGAGGCCTGCTTCCAGAGCAGAAAGGGAGATCGTCCCCGGATCCTGTACCTCCAGCTCTAATTGAGTAGGAGTCAGATTTTTCCATGATTTAATCCGGTATTGCCTGGCTTCACCGTTTTTTGAGAGCAGCATGAGGCTGATACCGGAATCACAGGCTTTTTTTATATCCCTCCTGAAGGTGTCGGGGAGATGGATGGGGCTGGAAAGAGGGCCTGCAGTATCTGATTGGATGAGCAGCATCTATTCTGCCTGGGGTTTGACTACTATTACCCGGGATTTTTTCAGATTTTCCAGTGTTCCGGGGTTGGCCAGGAGGCGGGCGGCATCATCATTATGCAGGATGAGGTCGGTCTTCATTTTTCCTTTGATATCAAAAGGGATGATGTAGAAGATGTTATTTCCACTGCGCTCTGATTCAAAAGCGTGACGCAGGCTGGTCGTGTATTCACATACCCCGATATCAAATAAATAGCTCTGATCTACGATCTCTGGCCCGTAAAGCAGGGTGCCGTCCTGATCATATATCCGCATATTAATGGAGGGTTGAAACTCGGGGAAGGTAATGGTATCAATGATGAGGGAATCATATTGCTCGCTCTGTTTAGAGGGGTAATCATTGATGTATTTAGTGAGTTTTTTCCGGTCTACTGTACGGTAAAACAGGTTGGCGATGCCCTGTTTTCCAAAAATGGGCAGCTCCATTTTTCCATAAAGTTTGCCCTGTCTTTCTACCGGAGGATAATAAAAGGCGGTGTCAGCCCGGGCAATGATCTCATAGCGGATGTCACTTTTCAGATTGTAATAATCTTTTAGTAAAAAAAGGTCAGAGATACGCAGTGCCCCCAGAGAGTTGATCAGATTTTGTTTCAGTTCTTTTCGCATGCCGGCCTGCTGTACACTGGTCTGACGGCCCAGATTGGGGTCAGTATGGTCGATGGGAAGGGTCAGTTCGGTGATGATCTTACCTTTGGTCCAGTTGAAAATAGTAGAATGACGACTGATCTTTTCCACCAGTTCGATCTTGTCATCACTGTCTTTGTCCCACATGATGGGTTGGGAATCATCCAGGCCAAAACAAAGTGTGCGCAACAGTATCACCGTAATCATTAAAGTGTATTTCTTCATCTCTTTTCCCTTTTCTTTTTCCTGAAGGCCTGGTCTATGTCATTTTTCTCGATTTTGGCCTGCATGATCTCTGTACTTTTCAGGGTCACGGGTTCCCATTTTTGAAAGGCTTTTTCGGCTTCTTTTTCTTCAGGGGATAATTTTTCCTGGGGTACCGGTACAGCCATTTTTTCCTTGTCTTCAGCCAGCCAGGCCTGTATGGTCACAGCCGCTTTTTCGGCAAACTCATCGATCTTGCGCTGGTAGCCTGCTTTCTTGTAGAGCTTGATCGCCCCTATAGTGTTTTCATCTTCATAATAGAGGTGGTCTGCCACTCTGACTATGCCATCCTGATATTCCGTTGCCAGAAATATCTTCAGCGCATTTTTAAAATCACCATTGTTGTAAAGCTCATTACCTCTGCGGATGAGGGCAGAGCGGTCTTTATTATCCATTATCCGGCCTCTTTAAGGAAGAGAATTTTTTAATACTTCTCCTATCTTATCGACCTTTTCCTGATAAGCGTTTAGGTTTCCGTCTACTCTCTGTGCCTCTGCTTCCAGAAATATTTTATAGGCCTGGGTGAGTTGGCGGATCAGTTTATCCTGGCCGCTGGCGTTGTCTCCCCATGCTGTATTGTATTTACCCCCTATGGACATGAGCAGCTCCCGGAAGTCCCGGCCCTGAAAGACCCGCCCATTGATGACTGCGATAATTCGGGTCAGCTGAGGTATGGATGTCTGCTCGGATTCCAGGAAAATAGATTCCAGGTACAGGATGTCATTATTGAGGGGGATGAACTGTATATTTCCCCGGAACACTTTAGATCCCTGCTGATTCCAGAGGCTGAACAGGCGGGACATGGTCTCATCCTGGTCTATGGTGGATTCTATCTGTAAGGGCCCAAAGGAGCTCGATGTTTTTTCCACGTATTTAAGGGCAAGATGGTGGCCCTCATCATAATAGGCTATCATCCAGGCTGCCAGGTTTTCTTTTCCCACGGGGTTGTAGGGAGTGATCAGGGAAAACTGGTATTTGCCATTGATCTTGGACAGCAGGTAGTAGGGCCTGAACGGATGCCTGGTCTCGCCATAGATCTGCTCCGGGATCTTCCAGGCGTCCTCACCGTTATAAAAGCTGTCCTGGTTGTCTACATGATAGGTAGCCAGGATCTCGGACTGGATGCTGAACAGGGTGGCAGGATAGCGGAAGTGCTGTTTTAGGGCGGGGGCTATGTCGTGACTGAACAGTTCCGGGAAGATAAATTTATAAGCCTGGCAGATCGGGTCAGTATCATCCACAATAATATAATCAGTCTGCCCGGTATAGGCATCTACTATAACTTTGACAGAATTACGCAGGTAGTTTATGTTACCCAGGGGGGTCTCAAAACGCTGAGCTATGGGGAAGCGATCCGAGACGGTGTAGGCATCGATGATCCAGAACAGCCTGCCCTCTACTATTGTGATATAGGGGTCGGTGTCATACTTGAGGTAAGGGAAGAGAGTGTTCACTCTTTCTATGATGTTTCGGCGCATCAGTACTCTGGAGTCCCGGGTCAGGTATTTGGTAAACAATATCTTACTTTCTTTAAAGTGGAGGGACAGCATCAAACGGCGGAAGAAGTTCTGTATCCGGATGCCCCGCTCTGCATTATAAGTGGTAGTCACCCGGTTGGTATTGGCCGTATATTCGAATTCCTCGGTGGTGGTACGTACGATGACGTAATTGGAAGTGAGCTCTCCGAAGTAGATCTGGGGGGTTTTGATGGCCAGTTCAGGAAATGGCGTGTTTAATTCCAGGTTTTTGATCCAGAATTCAGGCCCCCCTATGTCTTCTACCGTGTGGGCCGGGGACAGGGCTACGCCGTATCCATGGGTATATCTCAGGGTCAGGTTATCCCAGGTCAGGGTGTCGGGGGGCAGGCTGGAGGTGTTGAGTTCCCGGGCTGAGAGCAGCACCTGATACACCTGGTCGGCAATACGGTAAGTGTCTACATCCGTGTCTATAAATTTAAAGTAGGCTTTGATCTCCTGGCGTTGTTTTACTACTTTAAGATAGGGCTCGGCATCCCAGATCCGGGCTTTGGAAAAGATCTCGGGCAGGTCATTGGTCAGGTCATGGCTGAAGGCATAATCCTCCAGGCGCAGGTCGAATCCAGCCCGGGTGGCATCCATCCTGTGATTGATAAAATCTTTTTGTACAAACAGTTCATTAGGGCTTACCTTGGTCTTTTCCAGGATACGGGGATAGAGCCGGGTAGACAGGAAAAACACTGCTGTGAGCATGGCCCCGCAGATCAGGACAGTGAGGGGGCGGGTCCCTTTACGCAGGGTGTGCAGGATGAGCCATACCACTGTGATAAAGAGTATGCCCAGGTAGATATAGTAACCCAGAAAATAACCGTGTACAGTGGTAAAATCTACTCCCAGTTTAGGGTGTGGCTGACGGACCAGGGTCTCGAATAAGCGGAAAAACACCAGAGTCATGCTGATGAGGGTATTGATGATCACCAGGGCCAGTATGGGCTTGTCAAATGTAAGACGGCCCTCTATGATGATGTTTTTTTGTCTTTTTTTGTGGATAATGATGTCTGATAGCAGTAGAAAAGCAAAATAAAACTGGAACAGATAGAGGATCTTGTCCAGAAGAGGAAGCCGGAACATATAAAAATAGGCATCCATGCCGAAGATAGGGTCCTGCATCTGGGTAGAGGGAAAGCCGATATTCCAGACGAAAAGCTGCCAGTTCAGTACTCCCCACACTCCTCCGGCTATGGAAAAGAGCAGGATAAAAGTACTTAATATTTTGTTGGATTGTACCTTGCGCAGGCCAAAGATCCAGAAATTCATTAGTCCCAGGCCCAGGATAAAGGGGAGAATAAATGAGATAGCTTTGATGAACAGGGTCTTGACATAGACACTAAAATAGCCTTCGCTGCTCCACCACCAGATATTAGTGAAAAAAGTGGCGAATCCGGGGAGCAGAAACAGCACAATCAGGGTCAATGCGGCCAGAATCAGTATGATCTTAAGGGCTTTACTCATCGGTTTTTCCTTATGTCTTTAAACAGGATCAGGATATCTCCTACCTGGTTATAGTCATCCCAGATAGGTATGACTTCCAGTTTTTCGCAGTGATATTTTTCCTTCCCGTTCATGGCGGTAAAATCTCTTTTCAGGGTAGCCGGGGACAGGATATTTACGGACGTATCAATGGCATCCAGCAGGTTTTCATCTATCAGAGGGGCATAATTTTTATAAGCAGGGGGGGCGCATTGTTCAGCCAGGGCAGAAAGAGAGGAGCCTTCTATTTCATAAAAGGCCTCTTCTTTATGTTTACGGGTAAATAGTTCTCTGAATCTGTTGTTATAGGATTTGATCAGCTTATGGGGCCCCTGGAGAGAGATAAACAGGACAGGGATGTCCAGAATCCCAGCCAGTATGGTGAATTTCTGGCGTTCCAGTTTAATGCGCTGGGTCTTGATCTCATCAAATTCAGCCAGGCGCCCCAGAATGGCATTGAGTTGCTTTCCTATATTGCCGAATTCATCTTCTGCCGGAAATTCTATACTTCGCAGATTAAAGGTGCCTATATCGCTCAGGGAGTGCAGTCTGCGGGCCAGCTCCCGGTAGCGATTGACTCCTCTGATGTAGGTGAAGAGGAGATTATAGGCCGCGACCAGGAATCCCAGGATGATCATGATGATGGCCACGATAAAGATACGGTCCAGATTAATGCCTGCATTAAGCGAGCCTTGCGGTACCGCCTGGTTTCCTATGGAGTGGTTTATGATGAACAGGGAGATAGCTGTTATGATATAGGTGATCAGTGAAAAGATCAGAAAAAAGCGGATCCGGGATTGTAAAGAGATCAATCTGTCCTCCCTGCGGGGTTTGCTATAATTATAGAGTAAAAGAGGCGGGTGTCAAGTTAATCTGAGAGGAGCTAATAGTTTAAATCCGGTTTTTGACTCTGGACTTATGCTCTGTGATTTAGTACATTATGGGACTTTCCCTGAAAGGGGCTCTAAAACACTTTTGTTTTTAGCCTTTATGAGCTATAATACTGGAAATGAAAGAAATGCGAAAATGGGTAGGCCAGCCATGTCAGTAGTAGTCAGGGTAAATAAAGAAGAGATCGATAGCGCTGTACTGGAAGCAGCAGTAAGACGCTATATAGTGCAGCTGGAAGAAGATGAAGACAATGAATTTGAGATGACCGATGCCAATATCAAGTATCTGAAGACCGAGGTGCTTAATCAGATCATAGAACGCAGGCTCATGGTTCAAAAAGCCAGGCAAAGCGGTATAGAGGTCTCAGATGAAGAGGTGAGGTCACGGATTCTGGCTATGCGGGCCCAGTTTGAAGACGAAAGTGAATGGGAGGCTAATCTCCTGGCTCTGGGCAGCACTCCCGAAAAAATATTTAACGAAGTACAGGAAGATATTCAGCTGGAGCAATATATTGAGCAGATTATTGGCAATAGAATTCATTTTAGTGACGATGATCTCCAGAAATATTTTGAAGAACATGAAACCCAGATGAAAGAGCCGGATCTGTACAGCTTTTATGAAGTCTATGTCAGTAATACTGAAGGGGTAAATGAAGCCGCCTTTATACTCAACAGTGAGCGCAATATCTCTGACCTTAAAAAAGATTTTGCTGCCCGGTCCATGCAGTTCGAGCAGTATACCGATGTCCCGGCCTCCCGTCTGCCCGAAGAGATCTATAATGTACTGTCTGATCTGGAGCCCGGTAAGATAGGGACTATGCTGGCCGGTGAATCCCAGCTTATCGTTTATCAGCTGAAAAACCGCATCATAGGCAAGAAGTTTGATTTTAAAGAGATAAAGGGCAGATTACGTTCCTATCTCATCTCCCAGGGTAGAAAGGAGATCCTGTCCCAGGTGGTCAATCAGGCCCTGGATGAGGCTGATATTGAATACATGGACATTTCTTCTATATCAGGGTCCGGGAAAAAATCCCCTAAGAAACAGGGCTGAGCTCTTTACAGACTGGCTAAAGCTCCGATAATAATAATGAGGAGAATCTATGCCATTAATGATCGAACAATTCATGACCAGCGCAATCTTCTGGCTGCTGCTGTTTTTAGTAGTGGGGTCTCTGGCCTCTATATTTGTAGTGGCTAACCGTAAGCACATTCATGGTGCTTTTGGGGATGCTCCGGTGAGACGGCATGTGCCTGCGGCTGCTCCCCGCAAGGGAGGCAGTGAGCTTACTCAGAAACTGGGACAGAAAGTAGTCAAGTATATGGTAGAAGTGGCTAAATCCACAAACCGCCCCGTCCTCAAAGACAGGATCGTCAAGATACGTAAGGAATGCGAGCATCTGCTGCTTAAGCCTCTGCCTGATGAGAATAAAAAGATCATTTCAACTGTACTGCTGTGGTCTAAAAGGTTTGACATAGACCGGCATATCACGGACATGACGGTATACAGCAGTTCCAATCAGATCAACTACGACTCCAAAAACCGGGACTTTAAACTCAAGATAACCGGAGACTGATTATTTTTGCAGGATCTGCATGATTTCTCTGACAAAGGCGCATTCGCAATGAGCCGGGCAGGGGCTGAGATTGTCGTTATGCAGGCAATAGCCGGGGCATTCTTCCTGGCCGGTTTTTCGTTCTTTGTATACCGGGCCATGGTATAAATGGGTGAAGTGGGCTACTTCCAGTGCCAGAGTGTCACCACAGTGGTGATTAAACAAAAAATACCCGGCAGAAAGTTTTGAAAAATCCACCTGATAGCCTATCAGCTTCAGCTTTCTGTCATTGATAAATTCGTCGACACTATTCCATTCTTGAGAACAAAAAGGGCATTGTTTGAAAACGGGCATTTATTTTTCCTGTAGTTGATAGGTATAGTATATATTTTTCGGAAAAAAAGTAAATAAAAAAACCGCCCGAAGGCGGTTTTTTTTATGCGACATTCACAGTGATCTTTTTTGGCTTGGCTTCCGGAGATTTGGCCAGTTGTAATTCCAGGATACCGTTTTCGTAATGAGCCGAGATGTTTTCCCGGTCGATACGCTGGCCGATACTGAATTCCCGGGCAAAACTGCCCACTGAAAATTCCTGTCTCAGCGACTTCCATTTTTCATCGAGGGTCTTGGGCTCCGCTTTGACACTGAGCTTGTCTTCTTTTACTTCGATATCGATTGTTTCCTTATCGATACCGGGCATTTCCAGTACTACCAGGAAGTGCTCTTCATTCTCAAAAATATCTGCATTAGGGGTCTTGGTGTAATTTTTATTCATTTTATTCTCCTTTATAATACCTGGATTTTTTTAGTCTCTGCTTCGGGCTTTTTAGGGATACTGATAAGCAGCACTCCATCTTCCACATGAGCTTCTATGCCGTTTCCATCGGCATTTTTAGGGATACGCAGTTTCTGTACAAACTGATGCTTTTCGCTCTCCCGGTGTAATACCTTGTAGGATTCCCGGTCTTTTTCAGCCTGGTCTACTTTTATCTTCAGTATACCGTCCTTCAGGTCCACTTCCAGGGCATCGCCGGAGACCCCTGCTACCGGTATCTGTACCAGATAGGCATCCTCACTCTCGTAGCTGTTTACAGGTACAGGATCTTCTGTACTCCAGAAATTCTCAGCCCACTTGTTCATCCGATTCCACTCGATCATAGGATTTAACCACATAATAAACCTCCTGATTTTTTTTATAAATTATGAATACTATATATCAAATAGCGTGCCAGGTGGCACAGGAAAAAATAAAAATTTTAAATGTATACCAGATAAGGAATTAGCATTAATAAATCAGCTAAGATAAGTGAAGAATACCGGAAAAGAGGTGTATCAGAGAGACACATGTGGTCAAATTGATCTAATCTATAATCCATGAAGTGTGCCTAAATGGCACATATATTTAACAAAGTGTAATTATGACACAGAAATTGGCTCGAAAATCAGGCTTTTCTGGGAGTTTTTACGGTTTTGGGTGCCGGAGAATCTTCGCCTTTATGGACAGTCAGGGTATTATAGGCGAAATTGATATTTTTGTATTTTCCAAATTCTTCCAGAATGGCTTCCCATAGCAAGTGCTTGGTGTTGCGGCGCTGCTTCACTTCACACAGATAGCGCAGGGTGAGGATGATCCCATTGGCTTCTGTCTCCGTATAGATAGCCGGGGCCAGGGTGGAATAATAGATCATAAATTTTTTGGCTGCATCACGCACCTTTTTTTCGGCGGTGCGTGACATGTGGCCTACTTTATCCTCCAGGATATCAGTCAGGATCTCCTTGGCTTTTTTCCAGTCACTATCAAAAGTGATGGTCACAGGTATCTCGTTCCATATATATTTAAATGCTTTAGTGTAATTGGAGAGATTTGCGGTAAAGAGCTGTCCGTTCGGTACATGCACGATACGTCCGGTGCTCTGGTCAGCATGGACCCAGTTCCCGATCTCCATTATAGTAAAGAAAAACGCTTTTATATCTATGACATCGCCCGACAATTCTCCGATCTGTATCCGGTCTCCTACTATAAAGGGCTTTGAGGAAACGATATAGAGCCAGCCCAGGGCATTTACTATAAAGTCCTTAAGGGCAATGGCAATACCTGCAGATAATAGTCCCAGGTAGGTGAGCAGGTTGTTAAATTCCTTGATCCATATCTGGGATATGATGATGATGTTTAATATCAGAGTGACCGTCGAGGAAGCCTTGCGCCATCGGTACAGTATATTGGGATCTTCTTTGTATTTACTGACCAGGTGCAGGACTATATAGCGAGCCAGCCAGAAAAAAGTAATGGAAAGTACGGTGAATAGCAGGTTGAGCAGAATAGTACTGTTCCTGATCACTTCCAGAATACTGGGTATTTCCAGATTAGAGACCAGAGTCTGACGATTGCTCAGGTGCATGGCCAGGGGATTTAAGGCTGTAGTATTGCTGAGGACAGGACTGAGGACAGAGGAAGTGGAGCTGATCTGGCCCGGGATT
The DNA here is from genome assembly GCA_964537555.1 of uncultured Brevinematales bacterium. Classification (GTDB taxonomy): domain Bacteria; phylum Spirochaetota; class Brevinematia; order Brevinematales; family CAYRWR01; genus CAYRWR01. The sequence continues at coordinate 21,165 of CAZIAD010000003.1, read as the reverse complement.
AAATTAGTCATAATAGATTATCGGTGTTACCCCTCCCCAAAATTAAATCTTCGGCAGGGAATTCGGGAATATCCCGCAGAATGTAGCCTATTACTGCCCACTAACTTGAAAATTTTAGCATAACAGGGGATAATATCCCTAATTAATTTATAATGGGAAGAATGGTTCTGCTTCCCTGAACTAATAAGTTTTTGGAGGATATTTATGAAGATCTTTGGTAAAAAGATCCCTGTATCTAAGATTGCACTGGCTATTATTACTCTGGTACTGGGTGTCCTTGTATTCTCTTATGCCGGTACCAATGCAGCTCCTGCAGTACCTCAGGGCATGGGAGAAGGTGATTCCGGAACCTGGATGAACATCCTGATCTGGCTCACACCTATTGCTGCTGTTGTAGCGCTGATCTATGTCTTCTTTGTGGCACGGCATGTGCGCAAACAGGAAGAAGGATCAGATGCGGTAAAAAAGATTTCCGCTGCTATCCGTAAGGGTGCTATGGCTTATCTTAAGCAACAGTACAAAGTAGTAGGTATCTTTTTCGTCGTCATGTTTGGTATCCTGGGTGCTATTGCCTGGGGATCCAAAGGTGAGATCTTGTCTACTTTCGTACCCTGGGCCTTCATTACCGGAGGATTCTTCTCTGGTCTGGCCGGATTTATCGGAATGCGCATAGCTACTCAGGCTAACTCACGTACTGCCTGGGCTGCTAAAAAAGGCCTGAATCCTGCCCTGCGTGTGGCTTTCATGGCTGGATCCGTTATGGGTATGGTCGTAGTAGGACTGGGTCTCTTAGACCTGTCTGCCTGGTTCCTGGGACTGAAATATATCGCTAAGATCGATCCTACCACTATCACACAGATCATGCTGACCTTTGAAATGGGAGCTTCTTCCATGGCGCTGTTTGCCCGTGTAGGCGGCGGTATCTATACCAAGTCTGCTGACGTCGGTGCTGACATCGTAGGTAAAGTAGAAGCCGGTATTCCTGAAGATGATCCCCGTAACCCTGCTACCATCGCCGACAATGTAGGTGATAATGTAGGAGACGTTGCCGGAATGGGTGCTGACCTCTATGAGTCTTATGTAGGATCTATTGTGGCTACTATGGCTCTGGGTGCTGTGGCTTTCCCTGCCGCTCCCTTAAAGGCTATCATCGTACCTATGGCTATCGCTTCACTGGGTGTGTTTGCTTCTCTGGTGGGTACTCTCTTAGTACGGACCAAGGATGAGAACGCCACTCAGAAAGTATTGCTGGGTGCTTTACGCCGGGGTGTATACTCTGCTACCTTCCTGATCCTGGGTGTAGCTGCTTATGTGATCTTCAAAGCTCTGGGATGGGAAAACTTCGGTATCTTCTGGGCCCTGGCTGTGGGTCTTATAGCTGGTAATGTGATCGGTTTCTTCACCGAGTACTATACTTCAGATCATTACAAGCCTACTAAAAAACTGGCTGAACAGGCGAACACCGGTGCTGCTACCCTGATCATCGGGGGACTGGCTCTGGGAATGAAATCTACCTGGGTATCTGTAGTTACTATCGTAGCGGCTACTATTGCGGCTTACGGATTGTCTGCACAGGGACTGGGTGCTGAAAACTTCTCTATGGGTGTATATGGTATCGGTATCGCTGCAGTAGGAATGCTCTCTACTCTGGGAATCACACTGTCCACCGATGCTTATGGACCTATTGCTGATAATGCCGGCGGTATTGCTGAAATGGCTGGAACAGCCGGTGGGCTGGGCGATGACGTTCGTAAGAGAACTGACGCTCTGGACTCCCTGGGTAACACCACTGCTGCTACCGGTAAAGGATTCGCTATTGGTTCCGCTGCCCTGACAGCGCTGGCTCTGCTGGCTGCTTTCAAGCAGGAGATCGCTCACAAGATCCATGAAATGACCCCCGGACTCAGTCTGGAAGCAGTACAGGGTAATCTGTCTGCTATCGTAGTCACTCCTGAAGCCCTGGTGGGACTGTTCATCGGTGCTATGACTCCCTTCCTCTTCTCTGCTATGACCATGAATGCAGTAGGCCGTGCTGCTCAGGCTATGGTAGATGAAGTGAGACGTCAGTTCAGAGAGATCAAAGGTATTCTGACCGGTGATGCAGAGCCTGATTATCAGAAGTGTGTAGCTATCTCTACCCTGGGTGCCCAGAAAGAGATGGTAGCTCCTGCCCTTCTGGCTATCGCTATGCCTCTGGTTGTAGGTTCTTTCCTGGGACTCAAAGCTCTGATCGGCCTTCTGGCTGGAGCTCTGGTGACAGGATTCCCCTTTGCTATCATGATGGCCAACTCCGGCGGAGCCTGGGATAATGCTAAGAAGTATATCGAAGCAGGAAACCTGGGTGGTAAAGGTTCAGAGCAGCACAAAGCGGCTGTGGTAGGTGACACTGTAGGTGACCCCTTCAAAGACACTTCAGGCCCATCACTGAACATCCTTATCAAGCTGATGAGTATGGTATCTGTAGTATTTGGAGTAGCTCTCTACAAGCTCAATGCTATCGTAGGACTCTTTAAATAATATCCTGGAATTGAATATAAGAACCGCCTCGAAAGAGGCGGTTTTTTTTGTATAAAACTGGATTCCAGTTATAATTAGTTATGGATGGATTTAGAGGAGGAAAAGATGCCTGTGGTAAAAGTAGGAGAAAAGCTATTAATCATAGAAAAAAGGTTTTTTGTGGATGATGTGAGGCGCCACTTTATGGGAGTCATCACAGATGTGGATGCATCGACCCTCAGGATCTATGGTTATGTCTGGGTCTATAACACCCGTCAGGCCCGTTTTAACCGCCGGCCCGAGAAACGGGAACGCCTGATCGTACTGGGAGACAGGCTGATCATTAATATCCTGCCCCAGGCTGTGGATATCAAGAGCCTGGTATACAATACTGATGACCAGCAAAGGATGTATATCACTGATAATAATGGATATACTTTGGAATTGTCCGAGTTTGTATCGATCTGATCAAACAAAAAGCTCCTGATATCTGTTAACAGGAGCTTTCTGATTATGGTTTTTAGTCTAACTATCCGCTTTTTTAGCCCAGCTGTCTTTCATACCCACTATCTTGTTAAACACCGGAGTGTTTTCACTATGGTCATAACGGTCAGCTACAAAATAACCATTGCGTAAGAACTGGAAGCGCTGTTCGGGCTGAGCGCTGATGAGCCAGGGTTCAGCGTAGGCGGTAATCACTTTCAGTGAGTCCGGATTGAGATTGGCGGTAAAGTCCTGTCCCTCTTCCACATCAAAAGGGTCTTCTTTGCTAAACAGGTGATCATAGAGCCGGGCTTCGATGGCTTTGGCGTGAGCTACGGATACCCAGTGCAGAGTCCCCTTGACCTTACGGCCGTCTTCAGTCCCGCCTCCCTTTGACAGAGGGTCATAGGTCACATGGACTTCGGTGATCTCCCCTTGAGCGTTTTTCACAAAGTCGGTACAGGTCACATAATAGGCCAGTTTCAGCCTGACTTCCATTCCGGGGGCCAGACGGAAATACTTTTTAGGAGCTTCTTCCATAAAGTCTGATCTTTCGATATATATCTCCCGGCTGAACGGGACTTTATGCGTACCCTGGCCTGGATTTTCGGGATTATCCTCTGCCTCAAACCACTCTTCCTGTCCTTCAGGGTAATTGGTTATGACTAGTTTTAAAGGATCCAGAATGACCATAGCTCGATCTGCGTGGGCATTGAGGTCTTCACGCAGGGCGAATTCCAGCATCCCGAACTCGACAGTAGAGTTTGCCTTGGCCACTCCGATCATGTCTGTAAAACGGCGGATGGCAGCCGGGGTGTAGCCCCGTCGACGGATGCCGGTAATGGTAGGCATCCGAGGGTCATCCCAACCCTGTACGATCTTATCCTGAACCAGCTTGAGGAGCTTACGTTTGGACATCATCATATAGGTCATGTTGAGCCGGGCAAATTCATACTGGTGACTGGGAAATATCTCCAGCTTCTCTATAAACCAGTCATAGAGGGGCCGGTTGTTTTCAAATTCCAGGGTACATATAGAATGGGTGATGCCCTCTATAGAGTCACTCTGGCCATGGGTAAAGTCATAGGAGGGGTAAATACACCATTTATCTCCGGTACGGGGGTGGGAGGCATGCTTGATACGATACATCACCGGGTCCCGCATGGTTATGATGGGGTTGGCCATATCTATTTTAGCCCGGAGAGTCTTTTCCCCGTCCGCAAATTCACCGTTTTTCATTCGCTCAAACAGGTCCAGGTTTTCTTCTATGCTGCGCTCCCTATGGGGACTGTTTTTCCCGGGTACCTCAAAAGTACCACGGTACTCTCGCATCTCCTCAGCACTGAGGTCGTCCACATATCCCAGGCCTTTCTTTATCAGGATTATGGCATAGTCATAGAGCTGGTCAAAATAGTCAGAGGCATGGTAGAGGTGTTTTCCCCAGTCATAGCCCAGCCATTTGATATCTTCCTGTATGGCATCTATATATTCCTGTTCTTCTTTTTCAGGATTGGTGTCATCAAACCTGAGATGGCAGGTCCCGCCAAATTTTTGAGCAATGCCGAAATTAAGACTGATAGACTTTGCATGTCCGATATGGAGATAGCCGTTAGGTTCAGGCGGAAAGCGGGTCACCACTTTTCCACCATGCTTACCGGATTGGACATCATCCTGCACGATCTGTTCAATAAAATTAAGCCGGGCTTCCTGTGCTTCGGTGTTTTCAGGCATGGTCTGCTCCTAAAATAATATGCACTATTTTATAGTGTCTTAGCATTTCCGTCAATCCCAGAGCATCTATCTTCTTCCGCCCCGGCCGCCGCCACCACCACTTCTTTCTTTGGCTTTGGTCACGAGAGGCCTCTGCCCCCGGCTGCCCTGAAATGCTCTCAGGATAGTCTCGGCTTCAGTAAAGGGGACATTGATAAAGGAGAAGTCATCCAGTATACTAAAGTCCTTGATCACATTTTTATCCACTTTGGCTTCTTTTTCAATGAACTCCAGAAGGGACTTGGGGCCCATACCGTGCTTCTTTCCCCGGGCTACAAACAGGCGGGTAGTACCCTGCTTATCGATAGCTTTTACCTCCCGGATCTCCCGGTAGCTCTTTGTATCCAGTTCCTCTTCAAAGAAAAACTTCAGGATTCCTGCCAGTACGTCTTCCGCTTTATACTTATCCAGAAATTGCTGTGCCATTTCGTGGAACTGGTCATTAGGCCCTTCTTCCACCATGTCTTCGATATCTGCAATGATGCGGTCTTTTTTAAATCCGATCACATCCTGTATGTCGGGCAGCTTTTCCTTGCGGATCTTGGTCTTGGCCACCTTTTCTATGAACATCAGCTTACGGTATTCAGACGGGGTGATAAAGGTGATAGCAGTCCCTTCATTGCCGGCCCGTCCGGTACGACCGATCCGGTGAACATAGCTTTCCGGGTCCTGGGGCAAGGCATAATTGATGACATGGGTCAGGTTATTCACATCTATTCCCCGGGCCGCTACATCGGTGGCCACCAGGAGGTTGATATGCTGCTTTTTAAACTTATCCATGATGCGCTCTCTCTGGTGTTGAGACAGGTCCCCATGAATGGCTTCGGCGTCATAACCCCGGTCTATGAGGCGCTGGGACAGTTCATCTACATCGCGCTTGGTACGGCAGAACATCAGTCCATAAAAGTCCGGCTCTACATCAATAATGCGGCATAGGGCTTCGAACTTATCCTCAGTACGTACTTCAAAATAGATCTGGTCAGTAAGATTTGTGGTCAGCTCCTGATTGGTTACTTTGATGAGCTCATAGTCGGGCATGTGTTTGCGGGCCAGCTGCAGGATGTGGTCAGGCATAGTCGCTGAAAAAAGTAAGACCTGCTTATCCGCCGGAGTATGAAACATGATCTGCTCCACATCTTCCAGAAATCCCATGTTGAGCATCTCATCGGCTTCATCCAGAATAAAATATTTGATGTTATCCAGACGCAGGCTTTTACGGTTGATATGGTCAATGACACGGCCGGGAGTACCGACTACGATGTCAGTGCCTCTCTTTAGTTTGCGGAGCTGTTCAGTAATAGACTGGCCTCCATAGACTGTGGTAATGGCCATTTTTTTATCTGAACACAGGGAGTGTATCTCCTCGGCCACCTGCAGGGCCAGCTCCCGGGTGGGAGTCAGTACGATAGCCTGGACATCCCTCTGGCCCGGTTCCAGCATCTCGATGAGAGGTATACCAAAGGCAGCTGTCTTTCCGGTACCGGTACGGGCCTGCCCGATCACATTCTTGTGCCCTTCCAGCAGGATGGGGATAGTCTTTTCCTGAATCTCTGTGGGTTCTTCAAATCCTTTTTTTGATAAAGTAGCCAGGGTAGCTTCTGAAATCCCCAGGGCTCTGAATTTGTCTAGATTACTCATATATCTTCCTTAATTTTTAACCCTTCTTAATCCCGAACTTTTCCATCTTGGCATAAAGGGTCTTTCGGGTTATGCCAAGGATGTTGGAGGCCTCACTGATATTATAATCATGGCGCTCTAAAATATTTTTTATATAGATGTTTTCCAGGCTGTCCAGTTCCATATCCTGGTCCAGCAGTTCATTATGTGTGTTTTTTAACTGGGGTATCTGGACTATCTCTTCAGGCAGATCGTCCTGCAGTATCACGTCCTGATTGGTACTTAATACCAGGCGATTCATGAGATTTTCCAGTTCTCTGATGTTGCCGGGCCAGCTATAGTTCAGGAGCGTCTGAAATGTCCTGGAGTGGAGATTAGTGTTTTTTTCATATTGCCGGTTATATTTTTTCAGAAAATGGGAAATAAGCATGGGTAGGTCATCCTTTCTGTCCCGGAGGGGAGGCAATGTGATAGGGATGACATTCAATCGATAATACAGGTCTTCCCGGAACTCTCCCTTCTGTATCATATCCTTGAGGTCTTTATTGGAAGCGGAGACGATACGCACATCTACCGAGATATTTTTACTGCTGCCCAGGCGGGTAAATTCTTTTTCCTGTATCACTCGCAGCAGCTTGGCCTGGGCTTCCATGGTTATATTGGAGATCTCATCCAGAAACAGGGTGCCCTGATTAGCCATCTCGAACTTACCTGGTGTGGCTTTGGTGGCTCCCGTAAAGGCTCCTTTTTCATAACCGAAGAGCTCTGCTTCTATCAATGATGAAGGGAAGGAAGCACAATCTACCGGAATAAAAGGCTTGGTACTGCGGTTCCCGCTATAATGTATGGCCCGGGCGATCAGTTCTTTACCGGTTCCGCTTTCTCCATAGACCAGAACGGTGGCATCATTATTGGTGACATTTTCTATCTGCTGATATACAGCCCGCATCACTTTGGACTGGCCTATTATGTTGGAATAGGCGATATTGGGTTTCACTTCCTTTTCCAGGATGTCCAGTTTTTCTTCCAGAGATTTTTTTTCTACCGCATTTCTGACAATAATACTTAATTTCTGGTAATCCAGGGGTTTGGTGATATAGTCATAAGCTCCCAGTTTCATGGCTTCTACCGCGTTACTCACTTCCCGGTCTGCTGTAATGACTATGGGAATACTGTCCAGATTATGCTTGCTCATATAATGGAGTACATCCAGGCCCGATTTCTTGGGCATACGCATGTCTATCAGAGAGACATCAGGCTTTTCTTTTTCCAGGATCTCTATCGCTTCTACCCCGTTTTCAGCGAGCAGGACCTGATATTCTTCTTTAAACAGTTCAAACATAAATTCACGGATTCCATATTCATCATCGGCCACTAAAATTTTGGTCTTCATAATGACACCTTCTCACCATTAATGGGAAATTTAAGTATGATTCGGGTATATTTACCTTTCTGGGATTCAATGTTGATATTGCCTTCGTGTTCCTGCATGATCCGGTGTGAGATAGACAATCCCAGCCCGCTCCCTTTAGGTTTTGTAGTATAAAAGGGGTCGAAAATACGGGTGATCATCTTTTCATCTATACCCGGCCCATTATCCTCTATGCACAGGGAAATAGTGCTCTTTTCTGTGATGAGGCTGATCTCGATCTTTTTAGGGTCGACATCGTGATCGGCCAGGGCCTGGGAGGCATTGAGCATCACATTTATCAGCACCTGTATGAGCAGGTCCCGGGTCCCCATGATCTTGATCCCCGGCTTCACTTTATTTACGAGTTGAATATGATTACGGTCCAGATTATAGGACACAATGTCTGCCATTTCTTTTACCAGGGTGGACAGTTCTATCTCCGACATCTCCCCTACCTGGGGCCGGGCAAATGACTGAAATCTTTCAATAATAGTATTAAGACGGTTTATTTCAGATCCTACAATGCTGGCGAATTTGAGTACAAATTCCCTGTCATCAATGCGTTTCCATAAAAGGTCAGTGAATCCTTTCATGGATGTAAGAGGGTTCTTGATCTCATGGGCTATTCCGGCGATAAGCTCTCCGGCTACGGCCAGTCGTTCCGTCCGCCTCATCTGTATCTCAAATTCTTTTTCCATGCTGATATCGGTGATGGTAAACAGGTAAATAGGCTGCCTCCCCCCTATCTGGAGGAAACGTTTAGACACCCTCAGATAGAGGTTTTGGTCCTGCAGTAATATCTCACGGTTGAAAAATTCCTGATGGTCCTGGATGTCGATGTGCTGGAACAGGACTTCTTCACTGAGCTGATGCTCCAACCTTAGATCCCGCAGGTAGCGGTTCATAAAAAGAGTCTCCTTTTGTGTGGAGAGAGTGAGGATGCCCGCCGGGATGTTTTCCAGTACTTCTTCGTTAAATTCCTTTAATTCCGTGGTGGCCTGGTACAGCAGAGCGTTATTGATACTCGATCCCATAGATATCGACATGCTGGCCAGCAGCTTACTGTCCTGCAGGTCAAATCTCTTCTCAGGGGCAGAGGTATTTTTATTGACCAGACAGATCATGGCTACCATGTTCCCTTTGTTGATGACCGGTGATATAAGCATAGTTTTTATCTGAGCGGCGTTTTTAATATCCAGGGTCAGATTTTTGTCTGCTGTAGTATCAGGGATGAGTAGTATTTCTCTGTTTCTGTCCAGGTATTTCCTGATCGGTGTGTTTTTATAACTGATCTGATCCAGGTCTGCTGCGTTAAAACCCATGGCCATATTCATGACATTATCTTCATTGTAGATCTGGAGGAGGCCCACTTCAGCGTTAAATCTTTTCAGAGCCAGGCTGATCAAATAGGAAAAGAGGAATTCATCCCCTATATCCACTACCAGTACATCATCCAGTTCCGAGAAGTTAGGGGGAAGATTTTCAGATACTTCTTCGGCCGGGGGATTAAACCGGCTTAAGATATCTTCGCGGATATCAGAAAACTGGGAGTTTTTCTTGGCCCAGCAATGAAATTCCCTGTCAGATTCATGTATTTCCAGATCGATTTTAATTGCATTTGCCTGTATGTATTCATGAATGTCAGCCCTGTCGCTCATAGTGTGAGGCAGGGCAGGTACATTAGTATGTAGTTCATTTTGTTTTAAGATAATAAAGTATTCTGTGACAGTACTCAGAAAAGTCGTCAAAGATGAGTCATTAATAGTCTTATCGCTCCACTGCATTTTTTATCTCGTCGAGATTGATCTTCCCCGCTTTGATAAAATCATCCAGATTATAAAAACTTCTTTTTTCTTCCAGAAAAATATTGATGATGACTTCATCGTAATCCATGATGAGCCAGCCACCACTCCAATCTTCGGTAGGATTTTTAAGAGTGAGTTTATTATTCTTCATGATCCTTTGAGCCTGGTTTCGGGCTGCTTCTAATTGGGTGATACTGTCTGCAGATGCTACTACAAACATATCAGTCAGGGGAGAGAGCCCCTGTACGTCGTAAAAAACTATATCGTTAAGCTTGAGGTTTTCCATACTTTTCTGAAGTTCAGGTTTCCAGGTCATTCAATAGGCCCCATATTTATAAATTTGCCCATCGTCTTCAGAGCAGCATTTCTATCCATTTGCCTGAATGCAATATCATTATAGACAGTAGCTAATTGTGAATCAGTCAGGTTTTTTAGGGCTGCTTTTTCTTTTACAGTCTTAATATCTTTTATAAACAGGGGGTGCTCCTTTGAATACTTATCGAGGCTTCGGCTTACAGAATCCAGGTCTTTGGCGATAAATGCCGGTAAAGCTTCCGCTTTTTTCAGTATTATACAAAAATTATAAAACTGTCTGCGGGATATTTCGGGGTAGGATACCTCAAAAAAGAAGTCAAAGATCTGCTCAGGACTGGCTCCATATAAGCGATATTCTGTGGCACATTTATCTATGAATTTCTCGAATTTTTTATTCACAGTGAGCTTGGCCATAAGAACAGATCTGTAATCCTGACCCATGGCGAATCTGAATTGTTCCTCTGCACTGAGAAGATCCATGAAATCTCTGAAATTCTCCCGGTTTACTTCACGTAACAAGATAGTGTAAAAAAAGTCAGCACTCTGACTACTGGAAAAAGTGGAGATCGCCTCTCCGTCTTTAATAGCATCCCATTCAGCACTTAATTCTTTATTCTGAGAGGTCCGATTGTCCAGGCTGATACCCAGGCCCTGAAAGTCTTTTTTCAAAAGCAAAGATCTTTCATCCTGTGATAAGAAATTGTAGAACTTATCATATCTTTTTTTAAACCGGTATTCTTCTGTCAATGAGGCACAATTGCTCATCATAAATACAGCTATAAACAGAATAAAAGCTGCTGTCCATTTTTTCATGGGATCTCCTTTATTAATAGGTCTATTACTGGGGGATTTTACTGATTAACATCTATTTCCCAGATATTTTCAAATGTCTGGGTATTTTCATCAGGTTCGAATTTAAAAGTATCTTCTCCTACCCCTACATTAAAAGAACGATAACTGATGCTCATCTCCAGTTCTTTACCCAGCTGATTCTGGGCGGTCACCTTTTGAATAAGCCCGTCTTCACTGACTATCATCTCGATCTCACGAAATCCGGAAGTATTAGACTTAGGGACAAACAGGATCTTGTAGGCAGGCATCTTGGTGGAGCCATACACTACTTTGTAGCCACCCTTAGGGAGAGAGGGGGTGTATTCTCTGAGTAATCTTTTTATATTCCATCCCATAAGAGGATTACTGTCTGATTCTCCCAGATATTCTTTTACCGCAACATTCTGGCCTTTATAATCGATGTAGAGATAGAGTCCGTCTGAAAATATATGAGGGCCGTTATTGAGAGTAAGGGAAAACTTATTGGGCTGCTTATACACTATATTTCCGGAGTATTTTTTGGTATCCAGACGATACACAAAAGATCCGGTGAAGCTTTTTATAGTTGCTATCTTTTCCTGAACCAGGTCAACGATAGTCTTGGCGTTAAAAACCTCGATTTTTTTGGCGGAAATAAAGCTGATGTTGACCAGCAGGATAGCTGAAAGGATTAAAAATTTCTTCATAGTATTCTCCATAAATATGGCTTTAAAAAAAGTCCACATAGATTATAGGCAGATTTTCCGTAAATGTAAAGCCAGCAGAGGGTTTCACGTATAATATAAGAGAGGTATTCAGGGAGTTTTGGTTAGTTTATCAGAGATATCTACCGTCCAGTTTATATCATAATGTGATGTATCACTATTGGTACGGGGGCTGAAAGATACAGGCCCCAGTTTTTTACTGATTTCAGAGAAGTGATCCATCCATGCAGCATGTTCTTTTTCATCCATGATGCGGGGCATATAGTCAGTATAATCCTTAATAAAGGGGTGAAATGAATAATGCGCAGACAGATTGGTATTAGCCTCTGCATCCAGCTTCTTAACCAATTCCAGCTCCCCGATCATGGTGTAACGGGTTTTCAGCTCTTTTTTCTGGTCAAACACAAAATTGCCCATACTGTAGAAGATGACGCCGTTTTTATATTTTTCTACTCCCTGCAGGACATGCGGATGGTGGCCTATGATGAGGTCTGCTCCACTGTCTATAAACTCATAAGCCTGTACTGTCTGATAACTTTTGGGCAGGTCTTCATACTCCCAGCCCCAGTGCAGGGATACGATGAGGAAATCCACCTGTGGCTTAAAAGCTTTTATGACAGCAGAAGTCTGTTCCAGCTGAATTCCGGCAATGCCCGGGCGGGTATCACTGGCATAGAGGCTGAGGGGATATATATCTCCAAAAGCAAGGAAACCGATCTTTATGCCATTGGTCTCCAGGATCACTCCCTGGCTGGCCTCAGGGAGGTCCATGCCTGCCCCGGCGTGCCGTAGACCGTATTTATTGAGGTTATGTATGGTCTGAATAATGGCCGGGGTACCATAATCCATGGTATGGTTATTGGCTATACTGACCAGGTCTATTCCGGCATTAGTGACAAAGGCCAGGCTGTCGGGATGGCTCATAAAATTAAAAGCCTTGGGGACTTTTTCACCATTGGTGGCGATGGTGGTCTCCAGATTTATCATCATAATATGAGCACTCCGGCTCAGATCGCTGATATGGTAAAAAGGGTGTACTCCCTTCTTCAGAGTACGTTTTATGCCCCTGTCAAACATCACATCCCCGGCAAAACGGAAAATAACAGGCCCCGGTGTCTCGATTTTGGAACAGGAAAACAGGGCCAGATATAGTAACAGGAAGGTGACAGTGAATCTCATGATCGCTCCTTTGCTGCCGCATTTTTGTAAAAACAGATTATATCATGAAACAGGCTATCCCGCACAGAATCATAGATAAAAAGAACGTGGTGGGTGTGTTGAAAGGGACGGGTATCTACCGTTCTCTTTTCCACATAGTCGGATGATATATGACGGAAAATAGTGTCCATATTGGCATAGGGTACCGTCCTGTCACCCCGGGAGTGACACAGATAGGCCGGGCATTTAACCCGGTGCAGATTTTTTTTTACTGTTTTCAGGCCCATTTTCAGGGAATGTATCTGGGGCAGGAAGATCCCGTGATAACCCTGCCATGCTCCTGCATTATCCTCAGTATATTTATTAGCGGAACCCTGACCCAGGACAGGAGGCAGGAGGTTTTTCAGGAGTCGGGACAGGTACAGGGCAGGCCTGTGCATCACCCCATTTTCCAGAAAAGAGTTGAGGAATACCGGGGCGGAGGCCAGTGCTATGGCAGTGGGGCTGTATTTATCAGAGTGTGAAAACTCCTGGGCCAGCTCCAGGCACAGAGAGGCACCCATGGAGATACCCAGTAAATAGACCTGCTCATATTTTTCACAAAGTTCCAGATATTGGCCCCGGGCAAAGGCATACCATCCGCTGTAAGTCTGATGTCGCATATCAGAGGGGCTGCTGCCCATTCCGGGGAGGAGAGGGGCATAGACATCGTAATCCTCCTGTAACAGAGGTATGATGTATTGAAAATTGGAGGGAGTAGCGGGAAAGCCGTGCAGGCAAAGCACTGCCTTGGATTGGGCAGACTGTAGGATACGGGAGGAGCAGCTGGAATCCATAAGCCTGCTGCTATCCGTTTTCTGGTAGGCACTGCTTTCTGTCCAGAGCCAGGGGGCTTCATTATATAAATATAAGACAATGATCAATAATACTGCGATAATTATGTACCATATAAAGTTCATATTTCTCCCAAAAAAATAAGGAGACCTCCGGAGAGATCTCCTTATTATGGTTCAGGATGGGTATTTATTCAAATTTTCCGGATTTAATGATCCCTTCCAGGAGATTTTTACCCTGGCTCATGGGATATTTTTTATTGAGGTCCGGAGTCTGAAATCTTAAATCGCCTATGATCGAAGACTGATCTGCTATCATCACTTTAGAAGTCAGGGCTTTGTTCCCCGAGCTCAGGCTGGCACTGCTTTCATCATAAGTGATAGTCACTTTCTGGCCTTTAGACATTTTCAGGACTGACAGGACACGTCCTTTTTTATAGGCAGGAGCAAATTCCAGCTGCAGGTCTTTATCATAGCCTTCATACCAGATGACAAAGGTCTGGATGTTGGCAGACCTGCTGAATTCCACATGGAACTGCCCCTTATCTGCAAAGGCCATCTTGGCATAGGTGTTTTTCCAGGATGAGGGTATAGAGGGAGCCAGCCTGATGGTGCCTTTGAGCAGGTCGGGCTGGAATCCGGCGTAATCCTCATAGCCATTACGGGCAAATTCTGCTACACTCCAGGCCTGGGAATAGGTGCCCGTCAGATGGAGGTTCTCATAATCTTTCTGGATGGCATCCATGACTTCACTCATAGAGCCCCTGCATCCCTGGTACAGGATCTGATGGGCCAGGTTCTGGCTGAGCTTAAAGGCCAGATCGGTGTAGTTAAAACGGGTCATGGCTGTGATGGTGGGCCCGGCATTCCAGCCCCATACAGTGCCGTTGTGGTAGGCGGCATCCTTGTGATACTTATCCCAGTCCTCATGCAGGGGATGGAAGTAGGGGTCATTCTGACTCAATGAGGCAATGCCGTAAGGGTAGAGCAGTTCTGATACCGCATTCTTCACAATATAGGCTTCGATATCGTCACTGAGGAGCTGATCTTCAAAGGGTACAGAGATGACCATGAGCTGATTGGGCCTGACTTTGTAATCAGGTCTGTCCTGGTCTGTCACACGGTCGGCCAGTATTTTTTTCTTACTGTTCCAGAATAAGCGGGGGAAATTTTCTTTGAGCTTATCGGCCAGCTTGCCGTATTCGACGGCTTTCTGGGTCTCGCCTACTTCACTGGCCAGGTACTCTCCGAAGCGCAGAGAGGTATACCACAGGACCTGTATGTCTACAGCCCGGTTGCCCCGGGCGGACCAGGGTTCAGCTCCGGCGATGCGGGCATCCATCCATGTATCGGCATCGGCATGGGTCAGAAAGCCCTGCGCATCCACATAATTTTTAATGGAGCCATCCAGGGCCAGCTTTATTACGGGATAGATCTCTTTTTTAAAAGATTCATCTCCGGTATAACGCAGATAGTCCCAGGCTTCACGGATGAGCCAGGGGGTGCCATCTGTGGTATTGTAGATGATGCTGGAACCGGATACCCGGTTAGGAATACGTCCGTACTCCTTGTTGATGATCAGTTCATAAGTCACCTCAGACTGGGGCAGGGCCTTCCTGGTCTGGGCTATCTTCTTTTCCAGTTCCTGAGGGTGATCCAGGTAATAACGGTCTATAGAGTGTCCTATAGTCCCTGCTTCTGAATCTTTGTCCTGTTTGGTCTTCATGCTGCTGCCCCAGTTTTTCCGGATGTAGTTTTTTACTTTGGATTTGGAACTCTTATCGGCATAACTGATAGTCATGTACTGAATACCCCGGTTTTGAAACACCGAAAAATTAGTGAGTACAATCATGGCATCGTTAAACTGGCCTGTGACCAGTAGAGTCCCGGGCAGGGAGATAAAGGTATCGCGGCCCCAGTTGTCTTTAAACCAGGGTAAACCGGCCCATATACCCTTGCCATACTCTTCACTGACCAGGGAGTAGGCAGACAGCTTGGACCACATCAGGGCCCGGTTAAAGTCCTGGTCGTCTGTCCAGAAGTAGGAGCGGGTCAGGAAGTCGTAGATCTTTTTTTTCTGTCGGGCAATCGAGTCCTCTTTGGCCATAGCCTGGGCCTTGGCCAGGGCTTCCTCCTTGGTAAATCCAAAGGCAATATTGATGGTAAAATCATTTACTTTTTTACTGCTTTCGAATATGGGGGCCAGGACTGACTTGGAGACCTTGACCGTCGATTTTAGGTCCTCATTTTTCTCCCGGTCACCTTCATAGTAGCGAAAAGGCTGTGAGGAAGAGACAGCGATATAGGTGGGGAATTGAGTCTCCGGTTTAGAGCTCTCTTTATAAAATAATACCACATCCCCTTTTTTTTCAACAGTGGTACTTTTGCTTCTCAGAGTAAAAAGGGGCAATAAGGCCAGTTTGTCCGCTTTATCATCATGGACGTGCAGGCAGATAGCATATTCTTTATTGAGCAGAACAAATTCATCATAGCTGCCCGCCGAGTATACTGTCTTCTGCCCGTAGGGGTAGATCAGGGAGTAAATCCCTTTTTTCTTGTCATTTACAGATTCTTTGACCAGGGAGGCAAAATCACGGTACAGGGCCGTATTGAGCATCTTGTAGCCTTCGCCTTTCTGGTAGGCATGGGTATATCCTTCAAAGTATCCTTTAATATTGTCGCCATAGACATACTGGGCTTTTTCCTTGGCGGGTATCCTGATGGCCAGTTCTTCCATCATTTTTTCCTGTGGGATCATTGCGGCAAATCCTCCCTGTGCCAGTATTAATAATGACATCAGCCAATAGCTTTTCTTCATGGTGTGCCTCCAAATATTTTGTATCAGTATAAGAAAGGAGTGGTTTAGCGTCAAGTGTAAATGTGCATATATGCTTTTTTCATAAAACTGTTTTTGTAAATTTGCATTTCAGGTATCCAGTACTTATAATGGGTAGAAAGGGGGTGAAAGATGGAGCAAAATGCGGGTGGAAAAGGCTGTCTGGGTGGTTTTTTAGCTTTTTTATTATTTTTTATATGGTCTGCGGCCCTTACACTCCATTTTATCAGCAGTCTGGTATCCCCCCCTTCTATTAAGAAATTCGTGGCTTTAGCCCTGCAATCCGGAGTGTCCAATAAACTGGAACTGAGCGATCAGGCCTTTTATGATAAATCCCTCCTGGCTGCTCAAAAATCTCCGGGCCAGGATGTCCAGCTTATACCCCAGGACACTTTCCGATTCGCTTCTGACGCTATCCTGAAGACTAAAAATGCCCGGGAATTATACGCTCTCATGGCTGATGATATTATTGATCCTGTCTATGCACCGGACGCACCCATAGTCGATCTGGCAAAAAAAGAATTCAAATTTCTGGGTGAGTTTGACGGGCTTAAGAGTATCCATGGAGACTGGGGGAAAAAGAATCTCCATTCTTATCATAATCTGATCAGCGGAATCACAAATATTCTGATAGTCATCTCTGTGATCATAGCCGCTCTGATGGCCCTGCTGATGCAGGGAGTACGCCGTATGAGGGCGAGCGGGATCATTGCCTTTATAGTGGCTCTTCCCTGGTTTATTGCTGACAGGATGTTTTCACCGGGAACAGGCTGGTTAAAGCAAATGGATATGTTTTCCGGTGAGGAAGGGGTACTGATGCTGCCCGCTTTACAGGCAGTGGTACATGATGCACTCTGGCTGAGCAGGACATCATTCTGGCTGGGCCTGGCCCTGATAGCTTTATCTATAATATGGCAGGTCCAGGCTAAACAGGCAGAGCCTTATCAAGGCGACACCCTCATTAAATAGGCGTTTTTTCAGAACAGGATGATATCATCAGTGATGCCGGATTCTGATTCCCGTTCACTGACCGCAGTGCCATAAATCTCTTCGTATTTATTGAGGATCTTTCTCTCATTACGGGTGGTAATGATCTTATTGATAGATTCCAGGATAGAGATCTGTATATCCTGCCTTTTTTCAGAGGAGATGTAATTATCCAGATTGAGAGTGAGAGAGCCTTTTTTGGCCGTTTCAAATATATTTTCTATAAACTGGCTGAGATGTTCCACTTCCTGGCTGGTGATATCATAATATTGGAGCTTTCCGACTACACTCTTCAGGCCTTCGTCTATCTTTCGGGCGAATTCCTGGAGTATCATGATAATACTTTGAATTCTCTCAAATGAGCTCTCTATGATGGTCTTAAAGTTTTCAATAGAATCCTTCATTTCCTGAACGAATGTGTACACGATATTCATGTTATCCAGATACTCTTCCTTGAGGCCCTGAGTGGACTCTATAGTATCCTGTACCCGCAGTTTTACATCACCGGCAAATTTGAGGGTCTTTTGGGCAAAGACCCGCAGGTCACGGGCCAGTACCTGGAATCCCCGGGCTGAGCTGCCCGTATTGGCGGCTTCGATGCTTACATTCAGAGAGATCACCTTGATAGTCTCAGCGATATCTTCTATATTGACTGCAAAATCAGCGATATTATTCAGTTTTTCAATGGATGTGTCTGCGAAGTTATTTGACACATTTTTCAGCTTCTCCAGGCTCTGGAAAAACTCTTCAAAATCATCGACCAGGGTATGGGTCTGCTGAATGATATAGACCAGGGAGTCATTTCTCTCAGCATCCATCAGGTCTTTCATCTTCTGCTGTATATCCTGAGAGATATGCATAGAGAACTGGGCAATCTCTTCGAACAGAGTGATGACCTCTTTAATGGTATCCCGGGAGAATCGGTTTGATGAATCGGAAAACTCCCCGATGAGGGGGATGGAGTTAGACAGGTAGTAGATAAGAATGGCCAGTTCAGACTGGGTGATCTGGATCTTATCAGCACTATTGATGTATTTATTGGTAAACAATTCCACTGCTTCTATGATAGCGGCACTGGTTATAGTGGCGGTCTGGTTGATCTTCGAGATTCCATAATTTTTGTATAGGTTTTCTGCTTCCTCTGACCGGCTCAATGAGTCTTTGATTTTTCTCCACTCGGTAGATGCCTTCTGCAGGAACTCGATCTGAGAATGGGCATTGATCAGGAGTTTTTTAAGGTTAGGGTCTGTTTCCACCTTTGAGACCTTTTCCAGCATAAAATATATCTTGAGGATGAGTTCGGTCAGTGAGTCCAGATTGACGATATTGGTAGTATACATCTCTTTTTCTGCTTCATTGACGTTATGTTTAAATCGCCGTGACAGCTCAAAATAGACCATCAGGAATAAAACCAGGACTACAGTAAACAGTACAGAGATGATCCAAAACCAGATGTTGAGTTCATGCTTTTTCAGAGAATGCAGAATAAATATAATAAGAACGGATGAAAGCATGCTCACCATCAGGGTAAAGACAGTTTTTAAAAAAGACTCAATACTTTTAGTGAAAGAAGTGTCATTGGATCTTGCCAAAATATCTCCTTCATCATGTTCAAACAGATTATAGACTTGAAAAAGAGAAATATCAAATACTATTTTCTATAATAAACATCGTACTTCAGGAAGCTGTTCTTAAATCCTCTGCAATCCAATTCTATCTCTTTATCTTTTTAAGAACCTTTGTTATAATATATACAATAAGTTAAGGAGTAAGAGATGCATCCCAAAGCGCAGCAGCTCATGACTAAGTACGAAGACCTGGGAAATCAGCTGGCTACTATAGCTCCCGGTTCAGAGAATTTTATCAGGACTGCGAAAGAAAGAGCCGAACTGGAGCCATTTGTACAGAAATATAATGAGATACATAAGCTGGAAATGGCCATCAAGGATAATACTGAAATAGCGCATAATGATCCGGACCCTGACATGAAGGAAATGGCCAAAGCGGAGCTGGAAGAATTAAAGGAAAAAAGGGATGCCCTGGAAAACCAGATCCTGATGATGCTTCTGCCCCAGGATAAAATGAGAAACCGAAATATTATAGTAGAAATTCGGGCCGGTGCCGGTGGTGATGAAGCCGCCCTGTTTGCCGGGGATCTGTTCCGTATGCTTACCCGTTATGCTGAGCTCAAACGATGGAAATATGAGATATTGTCCAGCAATGAGATAGGGATCGGTGGCTACAAGGAAGTGATCATGGCCATCAAGGGAAAAGAAGTCTATGGCCATCTCAAGTATGAAAGTGGGGTGCACCGGGTGCAAAGAGTGCCTCTGACTGAATCCGGTGGGCGCATACATACCTCTACCGCATCGGTGGCGGTGATGCCGGAAGCCGAGGAAGTAGATGTGACTATTGATGAAAAAGACCTGAAGATGGATGTGTTCCGGGCCAGCGGTGCCGGAGGACAGCATGTCAATAAGACTGACTCCGCGGTACGTATAACCCACCTGCCTACCGGTATCGTGGTCAGCTGCCAGGACGAACGCTCTCAGATCCAGAACCGGGAACGAGCTATGCAGGTATTGCGGGCCAAGATCCTGGATATGGAACAGCAGAAACAGCTGGCCGCAGAGGTAGAAAAACGCAGGACTATGATCGGAAGCGGTGACCGTGCTGAAAAGATCAGGACCTATAACTATCCCCAGGGACGGGTGACCGATCACCGTATTAATCTCACCCTCTACAAACTGGAATCTATTCTGAATGGTGAGATGGAAGAACTGACCACGGCACTCATCCTGAGTGAGCAGGAAGCTCTCATTAAAAATCTGGAGGGAAATGCTTGACGCTTTTCCAGGCATTATCCCGCAACATTCAGAGACTGCAGGATGCGGGATCTGATGAAGCAGCTCTGGATGTCTCCCTGATTGCTGCTCATGTCCTGGGAATCAGCCGTAGCCAGCTGGGTACCCGTTATGAGTCACGGCTAAGCCTCATACATCGACTCAGGATGGCACATCTGGTCACACAGAGGATAAAGCATAAGCCCGTGGCCCATATCCTGGGGTATAGGGACTTTTACAGGGACCGATTCCGGGTATCGGGCAGGACATTGATTCCCCGGCCTGATACGGAACATATACTCTATGCTATGGAAGAATTAAAAAAACAGGCTTATAGGGCTGACAGGATACTGGACCTGGGAACAGGTACGGGTGCCCTTGCTCTGAGCGCCAGGCATATTTATCCGGGGGCCTGTATTGATGCCCTGGACATCGATACCCGGCAGGTCCGGATCAATGTCAGACAGCTGTCTGCCCGGAATATTAATATCATCAGGGCTGATATGTTAAAATGGGAAAATCCGGATAAGCATGTATATGATATCATCCTGTCTAACCCCCCCTATCTCAACAAAACGGATATGGAAGCCCTGGCTCCGGATGTGAAAAAGTATGAGCCGGCCCGGGCTCTATATGGAGGGCAGGATGGCCTGCTGTTTTACAGGGATATCTCTCAAAGGGCGGCGGCCTGGATGAGGCCGGGGGCACTCTTACTATTAGAGGTCGATTATAAATGGGAACAGATCCAGTCCCTGTTTTGCAGTGAGGACTGGGAAGTGCAGGGTGTGATCAGGGATTATGCCGGCCTGGAAAGGGTACTATTGGTGAAAAAGAATTAATGGGGAAAAAGTGAAAAACAAAAAAATCTTAATGGCAATGATGATAGTTTTATTGGTAATAGGGGGATTGCTGTTCATCCCTGCCTGTAATTCGCAGGGTTACAGTGAGGATACCCCCGCAGTCGATACCCAGGCCCTGAATCATTACACTATGGGTAATTACAGGCATAGCCTGGAAGTACTGACTGCCAGGAAAAATCTTAATGACCTGGAACTCTATCTCATGGCCCGTAATTA
>CAZIAD010000002.1:146058-172918 GCA_964537555.1 uncultured Brevinematales bacterium | reverse complement strand
AAATGAATCAACTTTTTAACCGGCTTCTCTTCTTCATTTTAATCTTTTTTCATTACGCACTGTGCAATTGCACTGTAAGTGCTTACACACTAGTTGCAATAAGCGTGCCAAACAATGCCTTTAATTGTAATTATATATGTAGTAAGTAGTTGTAAATGACTGATAAAACCCTGTGCTTGAGATTGTGACATTTTTTAAAAATGAGGTGCGGAGTGCAGTCAGGAAAGGGTATGCTTAAAAGAGGGATTATTGAAAAGTTTTGCGGAAAAATCAGGGATACATCAGCGAAACACTTTTCTTCCCGGGCCTGGGGTAAACATATTCAATGATCTTCTGATCATAGGCCCGGAATATGAGCGAAGTGCAGTCTGTATCATAGGTTTAATAGGATGTATTTCAGGCTCTTTTTTATTAAAAAGGCCTGCTAAGAGTGCGAATTCCTGTTTAAGATCGATGTCATCTGTTTTCATGAGTGTATCCTTTTTTAAATAGTGTCTCATCACCAACCCTATGTAAAAAAGTATGGACTGGATAGATGCAAAAATTATGCCACCATGTGTAGTGATAGGCCTAACTTACAGCACACTCGAGAATAGAATATAATCAATGAAAAGAGGAATAGGAATGAGTCAGGCAGAACAGCATACATTAAGTGCATCATGCCGGATGGATTGACCGGGTCAGGGTTTGATGATGGTGTTGAGAAGAAGGCATAATCTGCGCAGGCCTTTTTCAAGGGCTTTTGCGGAGAAAGTGGCCCCACTCAGGCTATCGGTTTTCCAGTCTGTTCCGGCATCGATATCTGCCTTCTTGCCGGTGAACTGCCTCAGCCAGGCTTTCTGAGCGATAGCCTGGTTGTGAGGGTCAGGGTTACGTAAAATGTGGACGGATTTGATAGCAGTGTCTTTATCAAAGAATACCAGGACATCGAAGGTATAGTTTTTACCCATAAGAGTATCTACAAAGTAATAGCCCTCAGTATGCTTAAATAGGGTGATCTTACCATAGATCAGGCTGGTGGAAGCAAATCTCTGCCCCACCATATTCTCAATGTTTTTCTGGATATGAGGCAGGATGATGAGCTCCTGTAGCGTGAACTTATGAGAATTGCCAAAATCCTGATTAACAAAATCCTGCAGCATGTTCTCAAACGGGCTTTGGGGGTGCATGTAGCTGCTAAAAAAAAGCAGAAAGAGCAGAGATAATCTAAACATCATATTTCCTGAAAAAGTTTATTTTTATTTCGGTAGATATCGCTTAAAACTACGCTCTTTATTTACTAAATAGTTTGATATTTTCTTCAGGATTAACTATATTATCCCTGTGTAACAATATGATTCACTATTTTTCACTAAGGGATCAATATGTGTGTGTATTTCTCAAAAAACAGCCGGGAGGTCAACATGGTCGAAACAGTCCTGGAACTTTTAGGAAAAGAGGGTGAGGATCTGCTGGAATACAAAGCAAAAGTCTCCGCTCAGGGCCTCAATCTACCCGGGCCTGATTTTGTAGACAGAGTGTTCCTGAATAGTGACAGAAATATCAATGTGTTAAGAAATCTCCAGTGGATTTTTTCTTCGGGGCGCCTGTCAGGTACGGGCTATGTCTCTATTCTCCCGGTAGATCAGGGTATCGAACACACTGCCGGAGCATCTTTTGCCCCTAACCCCCTGTATTTTGATCCTGAGAATATAGTCAGGCTGGCTATAGAAGGGGGCTGTAATGCAGTGGCTTCCACCCTGGGAGTGCTGGGTATGACGGCCCGCAAGTATGCTCACAAAATACCCTACATAGTAAAGATCAACCACAACGAACTTATGACCTATCCCAACACTTTTGACCAGATCATGTTTTCAGATATTAAACAGGCCTATGATATGGGTGCAGCCGCCGTGGGGGCTACTATCTACTTCGGTTCTCCCGAATCAGACCGGCAGATCGTAGAAGTCTCCCGGGCCTTCCATGAAGCTCATGAGAGAGGAATGGCTACTATTCTCTGGTGTTATTTACGAAATCCTGCGTTTAAGACTGCTGAGGCGGACTACCATGTTGCCGCTGATCTGACTGCTCAGGCTAATCATCTGGGAGTCACCATAGAAGCAGATATCATAAAACAGAAACTGCCGGAGAACAACGGAGGATTCAAAGCCCTTAAGTTTGCCAAGACTCATGATAAAGTATATAGTGAGCTCAGCAGTGATCATCCTATTGATCTGACCCGATATCAGGTGATAAATAACTTCATGGGCAGAGCTGGGCTCATAAACAGCGGTGGGGCTTCGGGGGACAATGACCTCGCGGAAGCAATAAAGACTGCTGTCATAAATAAAAGGGCGGGTGGTATGGGCCTGATCTCAGGCCGTAAGGCATTTCAACGTCCTATGGAGGAGGGAGTGGCCCTCTTACACGCTATTCAGGATGTGTACAGGGATGAAGATATCACAGTGGCCTGATAGTGCTATGGTGTATAGTACCACCATCTCTCATTTCGTTTAATTTTTAATGTGATTTATTTTTTAGTATTGGGGTAGAGATGTCACGAAAAAAATGGAATTTTATGATCATAGTCAGTGCTTTAATCATAGGCGGGTTTTTACTGAGTAGCCTGATCAGCTATTCACTTTCCGCGGCTGCCCTCAGAAAGACTATATTGACATACGACCTGCCTCTGACCTCAGATAATATATTCTCGTCCCTGCAACAGGATATTTTAAAGCCTATATATGTATCAAAAGTTATGGCTGTAGATACTTTTTTACAGGATTGGGTGGCAGCAGGAGAAAAAAATGAATCACTGATCAGGAATTATCTAAAAGAGGTGCAAAGGGAATTTAAGGCCTATTCCAGCTTTTTTGTATCTGAGAATTCCCGCATATATTATCATTATGATGGCGTGCTTAAGCAGGTACAAAGAGGGGAGGAAAGGGATAGCTGGTATTTCCGGGTAAAAGCCATGACCAATGATTATGAGGTCAACATAGATCCCGATATGGCTAATCAGGACAAACTGACGGTATTTGTCAATCACAAGGTACATGATAAAAAGAATAGATTTATTGGTGCCATTGGCCTGGGTATCACATTAGATGCTATCCAGCAATGGATCAGCTATTATCAGGAAAAAAACCAATGCAATATGTATCTACTGGACAGTCAGGGCAGTTTTATCATTAAAGCGGCTGATTTCCAGTATGATCAGACTAGTATCCTTCAAGATTTACAAATAAAAGATAGCCTGGCTGATTTTCTGGCAGGGACTCAGAATCAGTTCAGCTTCCGCCGTAATGGCAAAACCGTTCATCTTCTGAAAAAATATATACCTGATCTGGACTGGTATCTGGTCGTGGAGAAGGGGGATGGGATGCTGTTTCAAAGGGTGCAGAATAACCTCTGGTTCAGCCTGCTCAGCGCCCTGATCATCACAGTACTGGTGGTGGTTTTCTCTTTTGTCACCATAAACTCTTATCAGAGACGCATAAAATTGCTGAACGGACTCATCCCCATTTGTTCGAATTGTAAAAAGATCAGGGATGATAAGGGATACTGGAGTCAGGTGGAGCATTATATAATGGAGCATAGTGATGCCGAATTTACCCATGGCATTTGTCCTGACTGTCTCAGTAAGTACTATCCTGCCTATGATCCCGGGGAAAAGAAAGTCGAATAATTGTTTTTTTTATCTGCAGGGATTAGAATAAATCATTAGTTGAAATAGAATTATTTCAAAAAAGCGCTTAATAAAGGGAGACAGATTTGAACACTGGAACGGAAACCGGAATACAAACTGATAATGCGCCTGAGTTTTCGGTATATGACAGCAAAAACTGGATGTACAGCGGGATCCATGACCGGCATTTTGAAGGACGCTTACATGAACTGGAACTGTCCATCAGGAGTCAGCATCAGCAATTCAGCGAAGTAGATCTGTATCTCTTATTATCATTATTTAACTTTAGTGAGTCTCAGAAAGGGGCCAATGTAAAGGAAATCGATAATATCGATGAGTTTCACAACTATTTTAAGTACCTGGTCAATGAGGTGCTTCAGGCTGAAAGCAGAAAGACTGAACATTTCATGAATGAGATGCAAAAGATGCAGACCAAGGAATTTTTTCTCAATGCGTTGTCTGACCTGGTAATCAACCGGCTCATTTATTGTGATTTTCTGATATATCGCACCGATGCCGATAAAAAAATAGTAGACCTCAGACTGTTTGAAAACACCAGTTCCACCCTGGTCTATCTGATCATGGAGCTTCAAAAATATTACCGGGGGATGCTTGATAGTTATCAGAAGCAGTTTCCTTTACTGGAAAATGACATCAGGCTAAATGCTGACCAGAAAGAACTGTTAGACGAATATGTCATTGAAGTCCTGGTGGGTGACGACCTCAATAAGACCAGGATGTTTGAGCTCTTCCAGGAGGAGAATAAGATCTATCGCCTGCGCTTTCCGGATAACAGCTTTTTTTATGTACACCCTCAGGGCCTGCTGGATCTTCCCGGTATAGTACAGAGAAAACTGTTTGAAGTATATAAATACTACTATCTGCGACGGACCATGGATTCATTCACCAAAGACCTCATGGAAGGGATCATAAAAGAGATCAATAAATTAAAAAAAGGCGATAAAGAATATACCAATGACGAAGTCTACCGTATATTTCAGGAAGAAAAGCTGGATGAGGAAAGCCTGCTGCCCTGGTATTACTGGTCATTTGTAATGAGTGAAAAACTCAGTATACAAAAGAAAGTGAAAGACAGTATGAAAAAATACTATCAGTCGGCCAAACTCTTAAAGTCCTATCTGCATAAAAGAGCAGAACACCTGGAGGAGACCGGTGAAGACCTGGTCGAAAAGGAAGAAGTGGCAGAAAAGGCAGCGCCCGAACCTATCAGCATGTCAGAGCAATTGGCGGATATCAATCAGCTTATGAGGAAAATGCACGAAAACCCTGAGTTTTATACTGTGGATGGTATTTATCATTTAGGAGACACCATAGGCCTGAGAGATAAGTATAACGCCCCTCAGGCCGATGGTTACAATCGGTTTATAGAGACCTTTGTGGAAAAGGTCAGTAATATGGTCTCACAAAAGACTAATATGAAGTATGTCACTGAGATCCCGGTAATGACCAGCATTGATGAAAAGAAGTATTTTGTATACAGCCTGGATCTGGCAGTGGCATTCCTGTACCGCTGTGTGGGGGTGGCTAAGAGCCTGGGCATGTATTATGCGGAAATTTTCGCTCAGCCCAGTCAGCCTTTTGAGGACAAGAAGGGATTTGCCCGTCATGTAGAACAGACCGCAGCAGAAAAGGAACCCCTGTTCTACAAATTGTACAGCCAGTACATGAAAGAGATCTTTGTCCTGCTCAATAAGGCTAAACTGATAGACAAGATCAATGTGTTTTTCTACAACCAGAAAGCGGACGCTCCCCGGCCTATAGTAGAGATCCTCAACCTGGATTATGATTATCTGAAGAGTGTAGGGGAAAAGCTGGATGAGCAGCGTAAAGAAAAAGCCCTGAAAGATGAAAGTCAGATCACTGAAAAGGAAATAAAATCCATGCCCGTGTCCGCGCCGGATAACCCGG
This sequence comes from uncultured Brevinematales bacterium, assembly GCA_964537555.1. Taxonomy (GTDB): domain Bacteria; phylum Spirochaetota; class Brevinematia; order Brevinematales; family CAYRWR01; genus CAYRWR01. The sequence goes on along the minus strand of CAZIAD010000002.1, from coordinate 167,322 downwards.
ATCCTGAGGAAGAGGTGTCTTCTCAAATGCCGGGATCCGGGGAGGAGCAGACTGATAGCCCGCCATCACACCTGGATGATGTGAAGAAAGCTATGAAACAGGTCAGGACTAAGGAAACTAAAAAGTTTAAATTCCTGGAATGGTTTTTCGGGCTGATCGCTAAAATGTTTGAAAAATTGCGCTCTGCGGGAAAAAAGACAGCGCGTTCTCTGCCCAAAGCAAAAAAATCAGGTTCAGAGAAAAAAGCCTGGCGCCAAAACCTGACTAAATCCTTTAATAAGATGATGGATAAGGACCTGCAGAATAAAAAGAACCGGGCCAATAACATGAAAAACCTTCTCAGCGGAGGAGCTGTCAGGTCAAAAGGGCCCAAGGCTGGTTCAGGCAAGAATAATGCCCTGACCACCCGCGAGATCCTGGACACCATTGCCGCTAATGTACTGGATAGCTGTGGACTATCCCGGGTTCCCCTGGATGATGCCATGAACCGTCTGGAAGCGGAATGGAATAATCCCATGGTCATTGGAAAAGGTGATGTCATCGAGGCTGAAAAACAACGCCTGAAAGTCCTGGTCAAGAAGAAAGTCAATGAGATGCTCAGAAATACCCGCTTCAGCCTCTCCCCCTCAGGTGGTGAAGCAGAGATTTTGGGCAAAGCCAAGGAAATAAGCCGCTATCAGGATTTTGCCAGTGTACTTAAGACCGATGAGCTGAAGGTCTATCTGGAATGGTATATCGCTCTGTATATCGTCGATCATCTCGAAAAAGAATTGTAAAAATCTCTACTCTGATATCCTGAATAACAAATTCCCTATTGTCTTTTTTATCAGTCAGGAGTACAATGATGACATAATATTGGAATACTGGAATTTTGAAAAAATGGATAGTGCTGCTCCGGTAAAATATTAAGATGCTTATTCGAGGGGAAAGATTTGTCACCACAATCAGACCAGGAATATGCCCAGGCACATTCTGTTTATGACGCTAAAAACTGGCAATACAGCGGCATTCACGATGAGAAATTTTGTGACCGTTTACATGAACTGGAAATCTCTATTAAGAGCCAGAAACAGTCTTTTTCTGATACAGACCAGCATATTCTCTTATGCCTGTTCAATTACAGCACTTCTCTCAAAGGTTCCAATCTCAAGGAAATAGACGATCTGGATGATTTTTTCAGCTTTTTTAAGCACTATGTAGATGAACTGATCCAGGCTCAAAGCATGAAATCCCAGCAGTTTTTTAACGAGATGAAAAAAATGCAGGGCAGGGACTTTTTCTATGAAGTCTTAGGAGACCTGATAGAAAACAGGCTGGTCTATTGTGGCTTCATGACATATCGCACTGATATAAACCGGAAACTCCGTTCCATCAGTCTGTTTGAAAATACCAGCAGCCTTCTGGTCTATCTGACTATAGAATTGCAAAAACATTATAAAGGAATGGTCGATCACCACCAGAGAATGTTTCCCGTCCTGGAAGAAGATATCATACTCAATCCGGAGCAGCAGGAATTACTGGCAGATGTGGTTGAAGAAGTGCCGGTAGATGAGAGTTTTAATAAAGCCAGGCTGGATGAGCTCTTTCAGTATGATCAAAAGATCTATAAACTGAGCTTCCCTAATAAGAGTTATTTTTATTGCCACACTCAGGGCTTACTCGATCTGCCTGGAATTGTACAGAGAAAGATGTTTGAAGTATACAAATACTATTATCTGCGCCGTACAGTCGAGTCATTTATTAAAAAACTCATGGATACCATAATCACAGAGATCAATAAATTAAAAAAATCCGGACCGGAATTTAATGTGGATGATATCTATAGAGTATTTCAGGAAGGCAGCTGGAATAAAGACACCCTTCTGCCCTGGTATTACTGGTCATCAGTAGTGAGTGATAAGCTCAGTACCCAGAATAAAATGAAAGAAAGCCTGGAAAAATATTATCAGTCAGCCCATCTATTAAAATCTTTTTTACACACCAGAGCTAAGAGTATTGAAGAGGGCAGAGAGGATGAGTCCGCTCAGAAAGAGGAGGAAGCTGTACCGGGAGCATTGCCGGTCAGTACCAGCGAAAAACTATCTGATATAAACGCCTTTCTGAAAATGATCCATGAAAAACCGGATTTTTATACTTTTGACAGTCTGTGCCGGCTGGGCTTTAACCTGGGCATAAAAAATAAGTATGATTCACCTCAGAACGGGGGATATACTGCCTTTGTGCAATTTTTTCTGGAAAAAGCCAGTCACATGATCTCTAAAAAAACCAATCTTCCCTATATTACCTGTATTACTTTGGGCAGTGAATCCAAAGAGACAAACTACTATGTATATACTTCTGATCTGTCCACAGCCTTTTTACAAAAGCGGGATACAGTGGCCAATGGTATGGGCTTTCATTATGCTGAGCTTTTCTCTATGCCGAATGTGCCCATAAATGACCAGGATGAACTGGACAGAAATGTAGAAGAATTGGTGCAAAACAGGGAGCCGCTGTTCTATAAGCTCTATGTATCTTATTTAAAGGAAATCTTCGCTCTGTTGGTACGCCGAAAAAATATGGAAGAGATCGAAAAGCTCTTTATCAATAACAAAGCAGACGCCCCCCGCTCGCTGGCGGCCATCCTCAGGATAGAGTTCGACCAGCTCAAGCGGGTAGGCCAGATACTGGAGACAAAACATCGTGCCGGGCAACAGGGTGAACAGGATCATGTTTCTGAACAGGATATTGAAAGCCTGCACTCCAGTGAAGCAGAAAGTGGAACCCGGATGAAAGAGATGCAGGAGGCCATGAAACAAAGCAGTATAAAAAGCCCCTTTTCTCTGCTGGACTGGCTGCTTAATCTTCTGGGCCTGAATAAAAAGAAAAAGCGTAAAAAGAAGGGTGCTGTATTGAGCAATGAAAGTCAATCCGTACTTGCCAATATGATATCCTGGCGGGAACGCCTGGGCAAGGCTTTTAACGCGGCCATAGACCATGACCTGGAGGTCAAGCGTAATAATGCCCAGGCTATGAAAAACCTGTTTGGTGGCGGAGGAGTGGGCAGCAGACTGGCTCAAAAAGACCTGCAGGACAAGGCCTTTAAAAAGATGAAAGGAAACCAGGCTAAAGAAAAGAAAGGGCAGAGCAAAGACCCTGCACTGGGCCCTAAAGAGATACTAAGGGTAGTGCAGGCCAATATTCTGGAAAGCTGCGGCCTGAGCGGGATATCTGTAGAGGAAGCCCTGGAAAGGCTGGAAGATGAGTGGAATGAAGTCCTGAAAATAGCCAGTAAAGAAGAGCTGGCTGATGAGCTGGATAAGAGAAGGAAGACTGTCCATAAAAAGATCAATGAAGTCCTGGGATATGCCAATATTAGTATCAGTCAGACCAAAGCAGAAGAGGAAATAAAGACAAAAGCCAATGAGATCGCGCATTATCCCGAGATTTCCGGAATGGTAAAAAGGGATGATAAGAAAATATTCCTGGAATGGTACATATCCCTTTTAATCGTCATTGTATTGAATAAAAAACTTGCCTGATCTGGAAATTACTTTAAGATAAAGACAGAATGAAGTTCAGTCGGAGAGTGTGATGGCGGATAATCCTGACGTATTATTGGAACAGGCGCAAAGTGCTGCTATTTCAGCACGGGAAAAGCTACCTCAGTGGATCTCAAAGCCTATGGATACCCATGCCTTCTCTGAATTCCTAAGAGAGATCGGTATCTATGATAAAAGTGACCAGTATATCTGCTGGATCATCAAGTCTTACGCTGAGCTGGCTCATAAATACCGTATTAAGATCAGTGATTTTGTTTCTTATGTAGTAAAATATGCTGCGTCCAATAAGATCATTCATTTACAGGTAGATACTACTGCTCAGGCTACCATTCAAAAAGTCCTTACCAAGCTGATCAAAGAAAAGTATGCCGCCTATGATGAAGCGAATAAGATGATGATTCTCTTTGACCCCTCCAGTCTGGAATATTATTATCATAATTTCGAATTGATGCTCACAAAGTATTACAAAGGGATGGAAGAACATATAGAACGGTCTTTTCCGGCGGATCAGACCCTGATGTCCAACCCTAAAGTGTCTACCCTGGAAGTGTGGCACAATGTAGAATGGAAGCATTATAATGAAGCCAATGTTGATGCATTCTCCGACCCTAATCGCCTGAAGATCCTGCGCTTCCTGTTTCCGGACAGAAGCCAGGTGGTAGTGCATCCCGGGTATGTCTCTCAGATCTTGCAGGCCTCCCGCAATAAGATCAATTACATCATCAGCTTTCTCAAAGCAAAAGACCCGAAATACATCAATGACCTGGTCTCCTTTATGAATAAAAAGATACCGGAACTCAATATCGACCTGAACCGCCTGGAATATCTGCTCAAAGATTCTGTACAATCCAATGTCAGGTTCTGGATGGTCCTCATGGCGAATCTGGAACGCTATTTTGGGGCAAACCCAAAATTGGTCAGTTTTTATCAGGCGGCCTGTTTTATGCATGCCTGGGCCCAGGGCATGGAACAGAAAGAACAGGAAAATAAGATCCTAAAGGAAAACATCCAGAAACTGTGGCATAAGATTACCCAGACCCCCATTTTGTATACCCAGTCGGATATACAGGATGTGGCCCGTTCCATACAGCTGGACAGGCTTTATAAGGATAATCTGGCAGGCCTGATAGAACAGGCTATAGTGGAGTTCACCAAAGTCCCGCAGACTAAAAATCCGGTGTATCTTCAGCGGCTTATGCTGAATAATAAAGCCTGCTTTGTAGTCAATAATCACCTGGCAGATATCTTTATGTCACAAATGGAGATCATCAAAGAAAAGTATAAGCAGCACTACCTCAATGACTGGCGGGCAAAATTTAAGAACCGGACCTATAATGCAGACCCTCTGATAAGCAGTGCTGCTGAGTATTTAAAAGATCTGTATCACAGGCTCAGCTCGGAAGAACAGGAGTTTTACGGGATGGCCCACGATCAGGCCGCTCTGGTCATTGCAGCCCTTAATAACTATTCGGACCGGAATCGACTGGCAGACTGGAAACGGAAGCACTTCAAACGGGGAGTGGATGTGGCCTTCGCATCTATGGATGTCCTGCTCGATCTCCGGCATGGGGACCTGGTATCTGAAGCAGAGGCTTACTCTCCTTTTCTCAGGCTCTTTCCAATTTTTAAAAAACTGCTGTTCATGTTTAAAAGCACTGATACTGACTCTGCGAATAGCAAGGGGTCCAGGAAAAAAAGCTCTCTGGTCAAGGATGCTATGACAAATGTGATAAACTCCCAGAAGAAGCCTCCCCGCAGCCGGAAAAAGACGGTAAAATCAGCCGCGCCTGCACCGGCACCCGAAAAGCCTAAAGAGCTGGAATCTGTAGATGACCGTAAGAAGGCCATCCGGGAAAAACTCCAGGAGATCCAGACCGGGCTGTTCGGAAATAAAAATATCATGGATGAGCTTCAGTTTCTGGAAAAAAAGTGGAACCGCACTCTGGAGCAGAATCTGACTAAAAAAGAAGAGATCCGCAAAGAAAATAAAAAGTATGTGGTGAGCATTATCCAAAGTCACATTAAGAACATCAAGCTTAATATCCAGAATGTGGAAAACATCGCTAAAAATATCAGAGATGACCAGCAGTTTAAGAACATCAAAGATGTAGAAGCCCTGGAGAAATATATTCAGGGATATATCATCCTCACTCTGCAAAAGAAAAATGCCTGACACTAATCAGAAAAAGGCGTAGGAGTCTATAAGCTACATGATGGAAGTGTAGCATCAGGGCATAGATTTCTCTGTATGGGCAATTATTCTGCTAATTCCAAAACTAACTCGAATCTATTTCAACAGTTAAATTCAAATTTGTTATTGACAGGATGCCATATTATCTTATAATAAACTACAAATTCCTAAGGGGGAAACAATGGCATTACTGGAATGGAAAGATAATTTTTCTGTAAAAATAGCAGAGATCGATATGCAGCACCAGAGGCTCATAGAGATGCTGAATGGCCTGCATTCTGCCATGAAAGAAGGTAAAGGCAGTGACGCCCTTTCCAAAATCATAGGAGATATGGCTGCCTATACCGTGGAACACTTTAAGACCGAAGAGGATCTGTTTGCCAGACATGGATATCCTGAAGCAGAAGCGCATAAAAAAGAGCATGATGATTTCGTGTTCAAGGTCGCTGATTTCCAGAAACAGCTTCAGGAAAAGAAAATGCTCTTGTCACTGGCTGTCAGTGAATTCTTAAGAGACTGGCTCACCAATCATATTCTAAAATCTGACCAGAAATACACCGCGTTCTTGAATTCCAAAGGAGTGTTTTAGACAGTACTTATAGTGACCGCTTGATCCTTTCGAACTGCACCGGGTCACATATTCTTTCCAGGATGAGCATTACATCATCTACTTTGGTGTTTATCAGTCTTTCTTTTTGCAGCATGATAGCAAATTCATTATCATAAAATAATAGACCTATTAAAAAGCAGACTGATATTATAAAATTAATAGTATTGCTGAATTTCCATCCTTTAAAATAGCTTTCCTGAGTGATGATATAATCCCAGAAAGGTATCTCTATAGTAGTAGAGTTCAGATCTTTGGGGCTGAGGGCTGTCCATTGGTCTGCCGAACCCCTGACTTCATGCTTGAGTGAAATTGCAGCCAGTTTTTTTCCTATGCTCATCACTTCCTGGCTAAAAGAGTCCAGGACTTGCAGGATTTCAGCTTCGGTATTACTCATACTGGCTGAAGACTTTCGTTTCAGCTCTTCAAATCGTTCCTGACTGAAGTTATGCTTTGTAAAAAAAGCATTTTCAAATCTTTCGCTAAGGGATTTGATCCTCACAAAATGATCCTGGAATAGAGAGTCGTCAAATACCTTAGTCTTATCTATACGCTCCAGCTCCAGATATCCTATGAGGATGTTCCAGAGAGTAAGCAGAAATCTTTTCAGTAAATGAGAGGCAAATGTGGAAATGTTTTTAGTATCAGCCGCAAAATTGACCTGCACTCCCTCTCCACTTTTATAAAATTCAATCAGAGGTTTTTGCTTATAAGAACCGTCTTCTTCTTTTTGTAAGAACTGGTCTATATAGGTCTTGGTCAGATTGATCTTTTCACGGGTAGCCATTAATTCTTCCAGCATCTTTATTCTTTTACTGATGAAATCCTGGATCTTGTTTTTAATCTCAGGCTCACAGTCATGATCAAAACTGTTGATTATTTCTCCATTTACACTATTGGTTAAAGACATGACGGAGCAATATCTTCCATAATAAGCAGTATTTGCTGCCAGGATAATGTAGAGAATAGAGTGCTTTCTTCGGGATATGTCTAGAAGATTCATGAGATGATTGTCCACATTTTTGATTTTTGATGACCAGTCAGGATATTTGTTAAATATATTTTGGATACTACTCTGAATGATCTGGGGATATTCGGGCCGGTAGTGACAGAACAGCACGTATTTTTCCAGTTCTAATAGAGGAATCAATAAGGTATCACGATGGGAAACGATACGGTTTTTATCCAGAACAAGAAGCTCCTCACACATTTTTTTAAATTTTTGGAGGAGATTGAAATCTGACTTGCTGATATAAGCCCAGGCTACTTTGAGAATGGATATCATGACCGGAAGCATTATACGAGCAGATTCCTGTAATTCCTCCAAATAAGTCAGGGCGGACTTTGTAAATCTCAGAGAAGAGGGAAATAAGCCCACTTTTAACAGGTCACTTTCTCTGGCAAAATCTTTGATCTTTCCCCGGTCTCCCCAGAACAGAACATGTCTCTGACGAATATTTTTTCTCTTAATGTTTTCAAAAATCTGGGAGGCTTTTTCAGAGGTGATTATTCCCGGATCCTTCATGAGTTTTCTTAACTCACCCGGAGTAATATCAGAGTTACCTACTGAAGGAAGGGAATAGACAGCATCCAGTTTTTGTATTCTTTCTATTTGTATGGCTGTATCCACACAGGATTCCAGGATTTTTTTTACTTTAAAAGCATGGTCTCCACTTCGGGGCAGGCTTTTTAGCTGTTGCAGGACCTGTTCTTCATTTCCGGTCAATATTTTCTCCATCGAATGTGTGATATTTTATCTTCACTTATTTGAATCCTATACTAACTGTATACTAATAATCCAAGAAACTCAAATTAATATTTACACTGGAAAACAATGAGTTTTTTTGTAACGACTTATCCATACAGGGAGTCTGTTTTAGAGTGATAAAGCAGTCTCAGTAGTCATTTTTTTGAGATAGTTTTCTATAACCTATATAATATATTCTGAAAATTTATCTGGATAGATAAAAAAGCAGGATCGTTGAGGAATACGCAAAAGCTATAGTTATATATCATTACAAGCTAGGAGTACGGGATGAACACAAAGGGGTGGGTAGTCAGTATAGGCATAGCACTGCTTTTATTGCCGGGCATGATCTTTTCGGTGCAGTTTAAGTTCAAGGATGAGGGTCAAAAACATCAGGAAGTCTTTACCAAAAAAGAGATATCCCCTATCGTTCTGGTGGCATTATCTGATACAGGTGTGCCTTTAAGAGGTTATAAAGTGCGGATCTCACCGTTTTCCAGTGATCATGGAAAATTTAAGTCATCGCAGATAGTGACCAATGACAGTGTGATCACTACCAACTCTCTTCTACTCACTGATGAGAAAGGGGAGGTGACCCTCCGGTTTAAAGCCGGGTCCAAGATGAAGACTTTTAAGCCAAATTTTGTACTACTGGACAGGGAAGATAAGATCGTGGCAGAGACATCCGGTACTATTTTGATCCTCAAAATCATAGATATCATCTTTTATGTGTTAGGCGGACTGGCTATCTTCCTGTTCGGTATCAATATGATGTCTGATGGCCTGAAGGCAGTAGCCGGAGAAAGCATGAAGACCATACTGGGATTTCTGACCCAGAACCGACTCATGGGGGTACTGCTGGGATTTACTATCACTGCTGCCATACAGTCCAGCTCCGCTACCACAGTAATGGTCGTAGGATTTATCAATGCCGGGCTCATGAACCTGGCCCAGTCAGTGGGTGTGATCATGGGTGCCAATATCGGTACCACTATCACGGCACAGCTTATTGCCTTTAAGATCAAGGAGATCGCCCTCCCCGCTATAGCCATCGGTTTTGTGTTTATTATGATCACGAAGAATAAGAACATTCGCTTCTGGGGAGAAGTGATCCTGGGTTTTGGACTGCTGTTCCTGGGTATGAATACCATGTCAGATATATTAAAACCCCTGGCATCCAGCCCTACTGTATCCTCTTTCTTTATTAATTTCAGTTACAGCCCCATCCTGGGATTGTTTGCGGGGGCATTGGCTACTTTAATCATTCAGAGTTCTTCTGCTACTGTGGGTCTCACTATGGCCCTGGCCAGTTCGGGACTGATCGATATAGGGGGGATGTTCCCCATCATACTGGGTGATAATATCGGTACCACCATCACGGCTCAGCTGGCCGCCCTCAATGCCAATAAGACTGCCAAGCAGGCTGCCTGGGTGCATACCATGTTTAATCTGGTGGGCTCCTTTATCATGCTGATATTCGTGGTAGTGGGAAAGGATAAGGACGGGATATCCTGGTACTATCGCTGGATAGGTGCTCTTTCCAAGGGTAGCCTGGTCACAGAAGGGGGCCGAATCTGGTACAGCGGAAATGTAGAAAGATTTGTGGCAAACAGTCATATGTTCTTCAATATTCTGGCTACTATTGTATTTCTGCCCTTTGGAAATGTCCTGGCCAAGATCGCACAATGGATAGTACCCCAGGGTAAAGAAGAGACCCATCTGAAATACCTGGAACCCCATCTCATAGACACCCCGGCTTTGGCCCTCATCCAGTCCAAGAAAGAGATCCATCGTATGCTGGAGATCGCAGAAAAGATGCTCAAGACCTCAATGGAGGCATTGATGAGCGGCAGTATTAAAAAGGCTGGAATGATACCCGAGCAGGAGGATCTGCTGGATAAAATACAGTATGAGACTACCCAATACCTGCTGGACCTGCCCCAGGAGTTCTTAAAGGCCCGTTTGAATAACCAGATACCCAAGCTTATACACTGTGCCAATGATGTGGAACGTATAGGGGACCTCAGTGAAAATATCTATCACCTGGCCGAAAAGCTGGCTAAGGACAACACCAAGCTTCCTAAAAATGAGAGAAAAAAGATAGATAAAATGGTGGGCCTGCTGCTCCGTATGTTCCATGCAGTCGTGGATGCCATTCCTACAGAAGATAAAGCCGTCTTTGAGAGCATTCTGAAGTATGAAAACAGGATCAATAAGTTCTACCAGAAAAAGAAAGTAGAATTTTTTGAAAGCATTTCAGAAAAGAGCGAAAAGCATGAAGTAGCCTCCCGTCTCATTTTTGTGGATACTTTGAACTACATGGAAAAGATCGGGGATTATCTGACCAATGTGTGTCAGGCCTTTATCCATCTCGATGTAAGGCTGGTGGATGATAAGGTAAAGAAAGACGATAAATAAGAGAAAGTGACTCTCAATAATAACACGCAAAAGCGGCAGTCTGTTTCAGGCTGCCGCTTTTTATTAAACATAGTTATCTTTTATTTTCTCTTATTCAGATTTTCATATTGTTTGGCTTCTACCACTGATTTGTAAGCAGGCCTCATAATACGTCCACCACAGATATTTTCCTCAATGAGGTGAGCACCCCAGCCAGCCATTCTGGCTACTGCAAATAAGGGGGTAAACAGATCCTGAGGTATATTCAGCATATCATACACAAAGCCGGAATAAAAATCGACATTGGCACTGATGATCTTATTCCCTTTTTCTTCCGCAAAAGCTTCTTTGGCCAGGTTCTCTATACTGTTAAAGAGATCGAACTCCTTCATGCGGCCTTTTTCCTGAGCCAGGTCCCGGGCTTTTTCCTTGAGCAGGATAGCACGAGGGTCAGACAGAGAATATACGGCATGGCCCATACCATAAATGAGGCCGGTCTTATTATAAGCCTGTTTGCGCAGGATCTTAACCAGGTAATCCTTGATCTCTTTATCAGAATAGGTCTCACCCAGGTGCTGCTTAATATTAGTCATCATCTGGGATACTTCCAGATTGGCCCCCCCGTGTTTGGAGCCCTTGAGGGAACCGATGGCTGCGGCTATAGCAGAGTAGGCATCTGTATCGGATGAAGAAACTACATGTACGGTAAATGAGGAGTTATTACCACCACCATGCTCAGCATGCAGGACCAGAGACAGGTCCAGGATCTCTGCTTCCAGAGGGGTAAACTCTTTATTGTCACGGATGAGTGACAGGATGAGCTCTGCCGTGGAATGAGTATTCTGATACTTATGGATCATGAGGCTCTGATCAGAGAAAAAGTGGTTCTTTGCCTGAAAACTGTAGGCAACCATAATAGGAAAGCGAGCGATCAACTCAATAGTCTGCCTGATCACATTATGCAGGCTCCGGTTCTCGGGATCAGGATCATAGGAATAGGACTGCAGTACGGCTGTAGCCAGCTTGTTCATGATGTTGGGGCTGGGCGAACGCATGATGATGTCTTCTTTTTGAGCCTGAGACATCTCACGGTTTTCTGCCAGCAGGTCATTGTATTCTTTGAGCTCCTGTTTATTGGGCAGTTTACCAAAGAGGAGCAGGAAGGAGGTCTCTTCGAATCCCAGACGGCCTTCGGACTGGATTCCCTTGACCAGACTGGTCACATCCAGGCCACGGTAGCGCAGACGGCCTTCAGCGGGAACTGCTTCGTTTTCATCGATGACATAACCATGTACATCACCTACGGTAGTCAGCCCTACCAGGACGCCGCTTCCATCAGCATTTCTGAGGCCTCTTTTGACATTATAGCGGCTATAGAGTTCAGGTTCTATATGGTTCTTTTCCCGGGCCAGTTCCTGGAATTTTTTGAGTAATTCGTTGTTTTTTTCCATTATGATATCCTTATACTTTTAATGAGTCTAATATAGCTGCATATATATTGTCAAACATTTCTTCTATCATGGTCTCAGGAATAGCGGAAAAGGCGATGCGGAATATTCCGGAGAGGTGGATGACCCCTGTGTCGTATTTATCCAGGAGTGTCTGCCAGATCTTCTGAGTATCTAGGCCTTCTTTGAGCTGTATACACATAAAATACCCGGAATTAAAAGGAATGGCATGGAAATACTCCAGGTATTCCTTTTTCTGAGCCAGTACCTGTTTCACTTTATGATATCTTTTTTCCAGGATGTCATACTTTTCCTGTTTTTCTTTATCATAATCCTCTGCCTGATAAGCATCCAGGAGCAGGCTCTGGCTGATATTGGCGATGTTGGAAATGTTTCCCCGGATCGCTCCGGCAGTCTTAGCTTCCAGGGCGCTGTACAGGGCATCACTATTGTTTTTCGTAGCGTAGGTCATGAATCCCACCCGGAATCCCCATACATAGTCTTCTTTGGTCGCGCCATCCATCTTAAGGGTCAGTACGTTCTCATGGATATCTGCCAGGAGGGAGAACAGAGACTCGGTGTAGATGTTTTCTTCAAACACCAGTCCGAAATAAGCATCATCCAGCATGACCAGGATCTTATTGCCTTTTTCTGCGGAGCTTTTAATAAGCTCAGCGATCTTATGGCTTTCCTGAATAGTAGGGGTGTAGCCGCTGGGGTTATTGGGAAAATTCATGAGCAGAGAGATCTTGCGGCCGCTACCGGAGAGAGCACTCTCTATAGCGTCCAGGTCCATGCCTTCATTTTTGAAGAGTTTGTAATTGGTGATCTTAACATTATGCCAGTGCTTAAAGATGAGGTTGTAATTTCCCCAGTACAGGTCGGGGACCAGTACTTCAGCCCCTTCATTCAGGAACAGAAAACCGGCTACATTGAGGGCATGCGTGATCCCGCAACTGGCCACAGGCAGGCTTATATTTTTGCCAGCCAGGCCGGGATTTTTTTTATAGAGCATGTCTTTCCATGCCTTGCGTAGTTCCGGACGTCCATAGCTGGGTGCATAGGATACGGCCTGGTCGGTGGGAATGGAGATGTTACGGGCTATACCCGACAGGCACATAGCCTTACCATTGTCTTCTATCGCCTGGCCAATAGTAGCATTGATCTTCTTTCCCTTTGCTGCTGCACTTTGGGCTAATATACCGGATTTGGGAAAAAATATTTCCTGTCCTTTTACAGATAATAGTTCATAGACAGCAGGGCTGTCGTTTTTAATAGTCTTGTTGAGTTCTTCAGCTTGAATATTCATCACTACCTCTTTGGTATAATAAATTTATTGTAAAGGGGGAGTGAGGGTCCATAAAACCCTGGCTTCACCTTTAGCTTCATTGTGAATCTCCCGGTCCTCGCAGGACTGGTTATAGTAGGTATCTCCTTTTTTCAGGATAATATTACCATTGACAGTCTTGAGATGGACTTCTCCCTGTAGTACATGCCAGATCTCCTGGCCATGGTGGGAGTCCAGTGTCTCATGACTGGTGCTGCCTCCATCCATAGTGACCAGAAACACTTCCATCTGGCGATTGGAAGTGTAATCAGACAGGGAATATACCTTGCACCCGGATTCGTTCTCCCGGTAAAACTTTTTATCATCCCACTGTACCAGGGGATTTTCCTGGCCAAACTCATTTTCCCCGATCAGCTCACCCACTGTAGTGGTGAGGCACTCAGCGATACTTTTGAGGGTAAAGATCGAAGGATAGGCTTTGCCATTTTCTATCTGGGACAGCAGGCTGGAGCTTACTCCGATCTGTGTGGCCAGCTCACCCAGGGATATCTGCATAAAGTTACGCCGTTTTTTAATCCGTTCACCTAATCGGTGCATACTTCACCATCCATTTAATATGGTTTAATATTTTAAGTGATATTAAACGTTTTGGCAAATATTCGGGAAGCTTCAATGCAACTGAGACGCTTCATTTTGTGACAGGCATTGATATTATATATCTCTCTATTACAGGTGTTCCACCTGTACGAGGGTAGGTTGGTATTCTTAATAAATATAAATTAAAGGCTGGATTTTTAAACTTTTCAAATCATTTTTTCTTGCTTATATTAGTAACAGCTTTTATATTATAGAAAGGAGGTGCGTCATGAGTGGTGCTAAAAAACAATATCATATAGAATTGAATTTTCAATCGATCAAATTGCCTTTTGTGAGGGATATTCTGATACTATGTAAAAAGTATCCCCAGGGAAAAGAAGGAGTGATGCAGGCTTTCAAATTCATAGCACCTGATGAATTTGATATGATCGAGCTATCTGATGATATCGATGAGACAGTGGAAGCCATCATGATAAATAAAAAACTCCTCAAGAAGATGTCTTTAAATGGTATTCTGGAAGTCCTGAAAAATCAGGTTTTCCCCTATCTTTCCCAGGGAGAAGTGGTCAAAGTGGATATGGATCTTCAGATTTTTACTACCATGTCCTGGGATCCGGGAGAAAATTAGATGAATCTGGTCGAACTGTGTGACAGGTCGATACCTCAGGTCCACCCTCATGAAATCATTTCTCATTTCGAAGATCAATTATTACGAAATAATTATCTGGTAGTCAGTGAAAAAGACGATTTTTTAGGCCTGCTTAACCGGGATGATATACTACCTGATCCCTATAAGCAGGCGCAGGATTGTGTGACGGAGAAGCCCAGGATCTCAGCCAGCCAGACTCTGGAGGAGGCTCTGGACCTTATGAAAAACGGTAAATATTCCTATTTACCCGTATTTGATAAGCAACGCTTTATTGGGGTGCTGTCCTACCGGTCTCTCATAGATGCTGTTTTCCAGGAGCATCAGGAATTAAAAGAAGAGCTGTACAAACTGGAGAAATATGAGGTCATGGATAACACCCTGGCCGGATTTGTCCATGATTTTAATAATATCCTCATGGTCATCCAGTCAAACCTCACCCTCCTCCAGTTAAAAGGATATCAGGATAAAAACCTGACCGATAGTACACAGGCAGTCCAGACCGGCATCACCAAAGCTGTACAGCTCATGAAACGACTTACCCGTGAGGACAGGCTGAAGGATATTCAAAAGGAAGTGGTGGATATCAGCCAGTTTTTATCGGAAAATACCCGATATTATACCCGTATCAATAAAAATGTACGCTATACCATAGATATCGCACCCGGTCTGTGCCCCGTAGAACTGGACCCTGTACGTTTTTCTCAGGCATATTCCAATCTCATCGTCAATGCCTGTCAGGCAATGCCGGACGGAGGAAGACTGGAGATCCAGGCACAGAATTTTTCCCTGAACAAAGATATTCCCCATGTCCAGCTACTACCGGGAGATTATGTCTACATCTCAGTGCAGGATTCAGGGCCCGGCATTGACGCTGAGCATCTTCCTCTTTTATTCACTCCCTACTATACTACTAAACCCACCGGGAATGGCCTGGGCCTGACTGTATGCAGAGAGATAGTAGAGGGCCACCAGGGCAGCATCACAGTTTCTTCAGAGCCCGGTAAAGGTGCCTGCTTTAATATTTTTTTACCGGCATATTCTGTCTGAACATCTACTCAATATCAGGTTTCTGTGCCTCAGTATAATCCTGTAGTCTCAAATCCTTTCCTGTATAGTAAGACAGGTGTTTATTCTCCCCGGTTCTCAGGAAATACCGGAATTCCTGGTACTCAAAATTCCAGTGGATACGGTAGATAGTAGTCTCCTCAAAACATTTCCCGTTCATGGGCCGGACTTTATCCTGATAATCGAAAGCTGGCTTCTTAATCTCCCGGATATAGCGGGGCTCTATCTGTATCTCCAGAGATTCGTACTCAAAGGTATAATAGTCCTCACCTGGTTCCGCCTCAAAGCAGCCGCAATACAGGAAGTCTTCATCGATTTCAGGAAAGGTAGAGTGGATACTGTGCATAGTGGCCTCATCATAGGCCAGCACTACGATCCATTTTTTCATTCTTTGATACGGGCCATGATCAGCTCATCGGCATATTCCCCGTTGCGGATGGCAGCCTTTCTTTTTATTCCCTCTTCCACAAATCCAAATTTTTTATACAGATGGATGGCCCGGGTATTATCGGTGAACACTGTCAGTTCTACCCGCACCAGCATGAGCCAGTTATCAGCCAGGTCGATCAGGGTCTCCATGAGGCGTGTACCCACCCCCTGGCCCTGGTATGCCTCATGTACCAGTATGCCCAGGCTGGCGGAATGGCGCAGGCGGGGGTTAGTGTAGATGTCCAGGCCTATAGTCCCGATGATCTTTTCTCCGGCTCCGGGCTGATCGGTGACTGCTACCCACTGGTGTGTGTTATTGTCCATGTTGGCTATATAGTCTTCATTTTTTTGCAGCCGCTCTGAGCTGATACCCAGTGTGTTCTCAAACACGCCCGGCATACGGCGCAGCTCATTGATACCTCTGGCATCCCCTATGCCAATGGGACGGATGGTGAATTTCATTTTTCATGCTCCCCATGTGATTATTAAATTACGGTATGAGGCTATAATATTGGAGACTGTTCTATAATAACTCATTGTTTTGGAATGTGCAAGTGTGCGGGATCAGTGATGTGAGCATAAATTGAATTTATGATCTGACTTTTTCTGACGGTGTAGTACCCGTTAAAGAAGCTATTGCTCAAAGCCGGTAATGCTCAACAGACTATAAGCAGGGAGGAAGCTTTAAAGCATTTCTCATAGAGGAGTGCATCTGCACTTTAACAGATACCATACAAATGTATATTACTTAATGGGTAGTGCAGCTCTATTAAACCCCCGCTTGATCTTATCAAAATCCCCTCTGAAAAACATACATTCTTTTATGCACACCGAGCATCCCGCCGTGGTAGAAAATGGCATGGCGCATTTTTTATAATCGATATGCCGTTTAGCACCTCGGCCCAGCTGTTCGGTTACCGGGAAGATAGCCTGGGCAGGACAGGTTTTAACGCAGCGATTGCATGTCTCACAAAAGTTCGGGATCCAGCTGTAGTCCTCAGAGTCAGTATAGGGGAGATTTTCGATATTAGTATATACAGCGGCTATTCGCTGACTGGGGCCCATGCCTTTCGAGATCAGGAGGCCGCTTTTACCTATATAGCCCATTCCTGCCTTCTGAGCCAGGTAGGGATAATTGGTCTCCCCTCCCAGAGCCGGTCCGGCCTGAGCCTGATAGCCCCTTTTACGCAGATAGCGGGACAGCTGATTTACGATCTTTCCCAGTCCGGCATAGGCCCGCCATACTTCCATGCTGGTCCGCACTGAGGGGGCTTTTTTCATACGGGACTTTTTCATTTCCATAGTCAGCACTATAGCATGGTCAAATAAGATCACTTTGTTGTTAAAGATATATTCCCGTGGTACTTTGGTATAGCCGATCCCTGAACAGCCGATCTTACGGGCATAGGATTCAAAATCCTTAAGTGCTGCTTCATCTATGGTGGTCCTTTTAGGAGTAGGATTTTTCTTTAAACTTTTGTAGCTCCTCCTGATATTCACCAGCGTCTTAACTACACTGGGTAGGAGGAATCCTATAACTTTAAAAAATCCGCTAATCCTTCCATGCTCAGACACGATCTCCGGGACAAATCTTCCTTCCGGTGATTGCGGGGCAGGCTGGATGACCGGTGTATCGGTATAGAGATAGTTTTTTATGTCCACCATTTTTGGCGCTTTCATGGTTTTACTCCCGCATTTCTTTTGTCGAACCCGGTTTTTATCCTGTCATAAGCATCTTTCCCCTGGGAAAAGGGGCAGGTCTGTATACACATGCTGCAGCCCAGGGTATTCATAAACTGAGGAAAACACTTATTCCGGTCAATACAGGTCCTGGTCTGGCCAATCCCGGGAATATTTTTCAGAGTGGGGATTTTTTCCTCATAGATGGCTCCGGTGGGACACTTTCGCATGCACTTTTTGCAGGTTTTGCAGTATTGCTCTACCCACCTGTGATCATCATTATCAGTATACTCAAATATCTTGTTTTCAATAAAAATGGGGGCGATCCTATTTCGTTGGCCGAACTGGGGTGTGATGAGCATGCCGTCATGTCCCTGCCCGCCCAGTCCCGCTTTTCCGGCCAGAGGGTTGGTGTTCACGAGGCCCCCCAGAGGATGATTGCTTTGACACTTGATACGATATTTGGCTCTTAAAAAGCAGGCGATGTCATTTACGGCCAGCCCCAGCGTCTGGTAGACCCGCTGTACCTCCGCTCCCGCTTCCAGGCCGGGGGCATAGTCTATCTGCTCTTTATCCATCTCCTGTATGAATACCAGGGCATATTTAAACAGGGTCGCTTTACCTTTAAAAACAAACTGCCGGGGCATTTCGGTAAAACCGACGATGAGTTGCCATTTTTCCCAGGAGTAGTTTTTCAGATCATCCCATACTGAGGGGTTGGGGTAGGAGTCCAGCAGCTCGTGTGTATTTGTGAGCTGATTATTTTCTCTGAGTTCCTCTAAATAAGGGTTCACATCTGTAAAGCCCTGTTTCATGCCCTTCATCATAGGTATCATATACCTGGCAAAGATGCCGGCCATAGTACGAAAGTGTGACCAGCCCTGGCCAAACAGCAGTTTTTTAGGACTCATCTTATTCTCAGGATATTTACTGCTGTATTCTTTAGATGCAAAATATTCAAAACCTTCCTGCACCGCGTCGGGGTGGGCGTAAAACACCTGCTCTTTATAATCCTGGATGAATCTCAGGTAATCCAGTTCTGCTTTAGATTGCTGGGCCATGATCATCCTCCTGGTATACTTCAGGCTGGGCCAGGGAGTGGGCATTTTGAGATAGTCTGCTCAGATACCGGTAAAACCGGGACATATCTTCTTCACTAAAACCGGCGAACAGAGCAGACTGGATATTCCCGGAGAGATGCAGCAGCTTACCGGCTGTAGCCTTCCCTTTTTCCGTGACGCTGCATAGCATATTACGTTTATCTTTTTCATCGGGGGTCCTGGTGATAAAACCGTCATTCTCTAATACAGCCAGAGCTTTGGTCACACTGGCTTTTCCCACATTTTTCAAACGGGCCAGCTCCAGCTGATTGACTCCCGGGGACTGATAGATCAGCATAAAGTACTCAAACTGCCCCGCACTGATCCCGTATTGTTCAGAGATCTGTCCGATGTATTCATTCATGCGGGACGTAATACCCCTGATCAGGGCTCCATACTCCAGTGCTTTCATGTCTGCCTCCCCAGATAATCCATATAGTTTCCTGGTAAACTAAATATAGTGTAACATAGATAGTTCACCTGTCAACTAATTGGTACTTATTCTTTTATTTTGGTACAGAGAAAGATTAGAAAAAATTTGTGATATGTAGATATTTCTCAGTATTGAAGCTAGAATGTGTTCGCTGTTATATAGAACAGTTGCGAGATTCTGAAATTATGCATTTAAGCATTCTCCGGGAGTAAACATGAGAAAAATTACGGTATTAAATTCCCTGTTATTATTGACTATCTCTATCCTGTTTTTGTCGTGTTCTGCCTCCAGTAATGGAGAAATAAAAATTGTTACTGCAAAATCAGGTCTGACATTAAGAGAGTCAGCTGATCTACTGTCAAAGAAGATCCTTACTATTCCCTACAAAGAGAAAGTACATTCGATACGGATAAATCAGGAAATCGTTACTGTAGATGCAGTCAAAGGACACTGGGAAAAAATAAAATGGAAAAACACTACGGGATGGGTCTTCAATGCTTATCTACAACCAGAGGATTATCTTATGTTAGAGGGAGATATGATTATGCTTTCTGCAGAAAATGCTCAGATACTCAGTATAGAAAGCAATATGGAATTTCCCTTCTTCAAAAATGATGATATTACTTATTCCATTTCTTTTGATCGAAAAGTCCCTCAGCTTCAAATAAAAGAGCAGAATAAGTTGGTAAACAGCCACCGGATTACTGACCTACAACTGACAACAAACTCTTTCACTTATGACGACGAAAAAAACATAGTCAGTTTTAATGTACAGATGTTTGAACCGGATGACTGGTCATCCGGTATTGCCATTTATACTGTCAAGTTTACTGAATGGTCCACCGGTATTTTTGGATTTTTTATCACTTATATGTTTATCAGTCCCAGTGAAGGTGTTCCTATAGAAAGCTTTCAGGCTATTGCGATTTTTGGCAAGAGGTTTATAAAAAGCATTTGGAATGAGGGAAGCTATTCTATAAATAACAGCCTGGCACTTGATCCTTATGGATGCCTCTCAGTTGGGTATATTTCTAATGAAAGTCATACCAGCATTATCTTCAAAGATTGTGAAACAAATACTAACTGTATGCAATTGACATTTGATGAAAAAAAGCAGGAATTCAAATTGAATAATAAAAGATTGTAAATTTTCACTTTCAATTTGAAAGCTATAGAATGTTTTATCTTATGTATTCAATAGTATGATTTTATAGGATATTTATTCAAAATGAATCTCCCTGGATTCATTTGTTATTTCTGATTTTATCAATCTTAAATTTATCATCTATAGTACTTTCTAAAGTTGCTATCACACTGGAAAATATTGTTTACTATTTACCCAGCTTTTCCGCAATCCCCGGCACCAGCTTCTGAGCCTCTGCCTCTGTGAGCCGGAAGTTGAAGATCTCCTCCGGGCTGGGCCGGGGCCCTTCCGGTGACAGATGGTAGATGGGCAGGTCGACCACGGCAAAAGGCCGCACTCCGGTTCTCCGGGTCAGCTCTGCCTCCAGTTCCGGGGGACTTACTTCCTCACCGCCCCCTCTCAGTGTGACAAAGGCGTACTGACTGAGCCGGGATCTGAGCTGGTGGAGGCAAGTCCTCATGGGGGAACAGAGTCGTCCCATCCATACCGGGCCTACCAGTAGGACCCTGCCGCTGGTGTCTACCTGATCCAGGGAGGGAGTGATAGCGGGCTTGCGGTTAAATAGTAGATCCATGCCGATACGCCAGTAGTTGCGCTTATTTACTTCCCGGATAGAGATATGTTCAGCCGAGTAATGTTTTGCGATAGCTGCAGCCAGGGCCTGGTTGTTGCCGGTCTGGGAATAGGATATCACAGTCACTTTCATCATTCTTCTCCCATAATAAGGTGTATGATACCCATTATAGGGCAGGCACTAAGTTTTTTCCACTTTTTCCTGACTAATGAGTCAGGTCACGGTACTACTTCTGCAGTATCCACCTTTTCCGAGATGGACTTGCCTAATATGCGAGAGGGGAGTGACGGTATACAAAGTCACTATTATTCTCCATCTAAGGGACACGGATTTACAGGATTTACACGGATTAGTCTATATATCTGACACTTTC
>CAZIAD010000002.1:0-145958 GCA_964537555.1 uncultured Brevinematales bacterium | reverse complement strand
AGATCGAATGCCTATAGAGAGGGGAGTGACAGTATACACAGTCACTATTATTCTCTGTCTAAGGGACACGGATTAACAGGATTTACACGGATTAGTCTATATATCTGAAACTTTTCTTCTCTTTCCTTTGCGCCTCTGCGAACTTTGCGAGAGGTCCTTCTCCGCTTTAAAAAAAAAAGAGCAGCCCTTTGCAGGACTGCTCTTGATCTTTAAAAACTTTTACTTAGAGGTTGAACAGCAGGTCAGCGTAAGAAGGTACAGGCCACAGATCCTTGGGCATTTCCATTTCCAGGGCATCTACATCTGCTCTGAGGCTTCCCATAGCTGTGAAGACCTTGTCTCTGTAGGCTTCAGCCTGCTTGGGTACATCGCCGATTCCGGCAGCTGCAGCAGTCTCTTTTTCCAGAGTAGCTACTTTAGTGTTGATGCTGTCCAGCAGGGCAGATACTTTTTTGAGGATGTCTTTCTGTGCATTAGCTTTGACACCGGCTTTTTCTACCTTTTCGAGTGACTCAGCCAGCTCAGCAGCATAGATCACACCGGCAGGGATAAACTGTTTCTTGACCATGTCGATAGAGGTCAGGGCTTCGATGTTGATCTGTTTTGCATACTGCTCATTGTAGATCTCAAAACGTGAGTGCAGTTCTTCTTTAGACAACACACCATACTTGGTAAAGATCTCTACTGTCTTGGGTGAGATGATTGCATTGAGGGAGGCTACTGTTGACTTCACATTGGGCAGGCCGCGTTTTTCAGCTTCTTTTACCCATTCTTCTGAGTATCCGTTACCGTTAAAGATGATACGGTTATGTTTGCTGATCACTTCTTTGATGATGGCAGCAGACTCGGTATTGACATTGGATGCCTTTTCCAGTCTGTTGGCAAATTCATCCAGGGTAGCAGCTACGATGGTGTTCAGGGTCACATTGACACCGGAGATAGAAGAGGAGCTTCCTACCATACGGAACTCAAACTTGTTACCGGTAAAGGCAAAAGGTGAAGTCCGGTTTCTGTCGGTGTTGTCCAGGGGCAGAGGGGGCAGAGTGTCTACTCCCACTCTCAGGAAGCCCTGGTCCTTGGAGCTGGCGGCTTCGCCTTTACCCAGCTTCATGAGGATATCGGTCAGTTCTGTACCCATAAAGATAGAGATGATAGCCGGGGGAGCTTCATTGGCGCCCAGGCGGTGGTCGTTACCGGAGTTAGCAGCAGAGGCTCTGAGGAGCTCAGCATTCTCGTCAATAGTCTTAATGAGGGCAGCGATCATGACCAGGAAGACTTCGTTCTGGTGAGGAGTCTTGCCGGGGTCGAGCAGGTTCATGCCGTCGTCGGTAGACAGTGACCAGTTGTTATGTTTACCGGATCCATTGATGCCGGCATAAGGCTTTTCGTGGAGCAGACAGACCAGGTCGTGACGCAGGGCTACTTTCTTCATAGTCTCCATGACCAGCTGGTTGTGGTCGGTAGCTATGTTGGTAGTAGAGAAGATAGGCGCCATCTCAAACTGAGCGGGAGCCACTTCGTTGTGTTTGGTCTTGGAGGTGATACCCATCTTCCACAGCTCGGTGTCCAGGTCTTTCATGTAGGTGGATACTCTGTCTTTTATAGATCCAAAGTAATGGTCTTCCAGTTCCTGTCCCTTGGGAGCAGGAGCGCCGAACAAGGTGCGGCCGGAAGTGATGAGGTCCAGTCTTTGCTGATAATATTCTTTATCGACCAGGAAGTATTCCTGCTCGGGTCCTACAGTTGAGATGACTTTTTTAGAAGTCTTGTTGCCCAGGGCTTTGAGGACACGCAGGGCCTGCTTGGACACTACTTCCATAGAGCGCAGCAGAGGGGTCTTTTTATCCAGAGCTTCTCCGTTATAGGAACAGAAAGCGGTAGGAATACACAGAGTGGGGTAACCGCTGCCGTCTTCTTTGATGAAAGCGGGAGAGGTAGCATCCCATGCAGTATATCCACGGGCTTCAAAAGTAGCACGCAGTCCGCCGGAAGGGAAGG
The DNA here is from genome assembly GCA_964537555.1 of uncultured Brevinematales bacterium. Lineage (GTDB taxonomy): Bacteria > Spirochaetota > Brevinematia > Brevinematales > CAYRWR01 > CAYRWR01. The sequence continues at coordinate 143,960 of CAZIAD010000002.1, read as the reverse complement.
AAGATGCATCAGGCTCACCCTGTATAAGCTGTTTGCCTGAGAATTCCATTACCACGCCGCCGTCTTCAGTAGGGTTGATAAAGGAGTCGTGCTTTTCAGCAGTCAGTCCGGTAAGGGGCTGGAACCAGTGGGTATAGTGGGTAGCACCCTTTTCTATAGCCCAGTCTTTCATAGCATTAGCTACTACGTCAGCCACTTCAGGCTGCAGAGGAAGACCATCTTTGATAGTCTTTCTGAGTGCCTTGTAGGTGTCTTTGGGAAGACGTTCTTTCATGACCTTGTCGTTAAAGACATTGGATCCGAAGAGTTCTGATAATTCCATATTTTCTCTCCTTGCGATTATTTACACTATATTCCCAGTGTGCTTTATTACATGCAAACTGAGTATAAATATATTACTAAACTCTGAAATAAAATGCAAATATTGTGTGCATTTATTTTTTTTAAAGTGATTAAAAATTAGGCAAATAGGTCATTTTGACCCGAAAGTGAATATTTTTTAGCCATCTTAAGTGCTTGTCAATAAAAGGCTTAGGGGCTGAGTTCCCCAACTGGGGCCCGGCCCATTAGCTTACATTCAAAGCCTGTTTTTTGACCGATACCGGTCCCTGGCCCTCAAAGTCCCGCTCCCAGGTGGCAGCCCCTCTCCGGGCTCTCCAGTTCTCCCTCTCGCTGCCTGCCGGACAGGGTGATCAGACTGAATACTTCAGTACAGGGTGGCCAGGCTACCCTCTCACCAGGCTGGCTTACTTTATGGGATGAGGCTACCGGGTCCTGATACACCTTTATCCTAGATTGTCGATACCCTGCTTTTTTTAGGGCCTGGTGGTGACAGTATCCGTAAACACAGGCTGTCCAGAGTCCTGGATAATAACCCGGGTCAGAGGGAACATGCTCGTTTGGATTCATCCAGGGACAGGGTTATGTGTATTGACAGTTGTCTGAGGGAAGGGCTAAAATAAATTGACTGGGGTGAGGGCCTCTGAGGACTTACTTAAGATCCCCGACTCAGGCTATGGGAAATGTATCCTGATACATCATCCCTTCCGGCATATAAACATCATATCCTGGCCCACATATTCAAAAGACAGCACATTCAGGCCATGGGAGGCCAGGACTCCGGCCAGCTCCCGGTCTCTAAAGTCTATGAGCAGAGAGAGGGCGCAATAGCCCCCTTTCTTTAAGACCCGGGCTATCTCTCCGATGATCCGAGGCTCATCCTGTTGTATGATACGCAGCACAGTGAAGGAGAACACCCCGTCAAAACTATTGTCTTCAAAGGGAAGAGACTCTATGGTCCCTTCTATGACTGTCATTCCCCTGGCTCGTGCATTCTCCAGCATCCCGGGGGAATAATCCAGGCCGATCAGCTCATGAGGCAGGGCTTGTTGTTTCCGGAGGTATTCAAAAAACAGGCCTGTACCGCACCCATGATCCAGTACTTTATCCATATCTTTTATAGGAAGGGGCAGCAGTCTCAGAGCTTCCTGGTATTTGGGGATCTGAAAGTCCTTGTACTGCAGGTCATAGAAGGGGGCGGTCTGGTCATAGCCTTTCTTTAAAGCCTCTCCCCTGTCCACATTGTCGGGTATGAGATCGCTGTCATGCACCCATGGCCTCCCGGGATTTTAATTATTGTAACCCTGATATTTTTTTTTCTCTACTTTTCAGTCTTTTCCCCGGAGTTTTATACTGGAGCTGGTCCTGATACTTAGTGAGGAGGGGATAGTTGATGCTTTAACTATGCATTGGTATGAACACAGCTGTAACTCCTGTCCTTTACATTCAGTATATCCAAATCTATAATACTGCATATTGAGGAGGACTATCATGAAAAAATCCATCGTACTCATCATTTTAAGTATATTTATAATGGCGGGCTGGCCCAGGGCCGGAGCAGTAACTAATGACTTTTACTTCGTTCAGGTCACCGACACCCATTTCGGGCCCGACAAGCATATCAAGTCTCTCAGAAAGATAGTGACCTATATAAATCACCTGCCCATGAAAATAGAGTTTGTAGCTGTCACGGGGGACCTCACATCGGAAAATATCGAAGACCCAGAAGTTATGCAGGCCGGCCTGGATGAGCTGAAGCGGCTCCAGGTGCCCCTTCATGTCCTGCCCGGTAACCACGACATCCGGCCTCAGAAAAAGGACATTATGTATAAACTTTACAAAAAGTACTTTGGAAAAGCCTATTATACAGTGCAGTACCATGGGGTGAGCTGTATCTTCTGGTACGATGAGCCCTGGCACGGGGGCGGTCTGGACATCACAGGATATGAGCCTCTGGCCTGGCTGGAGCAGTCTCTGCAGCAGGCGGGACAGGAGCCGGTGCTCCTCTTTCTGCACTCTCCCCCCACTACTGACTTCTATCAGAACAGCTTCCATGACAGCTGGCCTCCCCAAAAGCTGGCTCCCTTCAGGGAGCTGATCAGTCGATACCCGGTGCAGGGGATATTTGCGGGGCACTTTCACCGGGCCGAGCAGCACTGGCTGGGGAGTGTCCCGGTCTATGTGGCACCCTCGGTAGCGGCTTACTGGAAGCGTCAGGCCAGTTATCGCATCTGGCATTACCAGGATGGCAGACTTAGCTATATGACGCAGTATATCGAGTGAGCTGAGGATTGGGTGCCGCCCGGTCTTCACCTGACGGTGGGTGTGGGTGCATAGGCTGCCACCGAATGCCTATGCCAGCGATAGCTGGCGGGCGGCGGCATTTCTTTTGTCCAGGGCCACAAAAGAAACGCCTGGCAAAGAAAAAGGCCCTCTGGTCGGTGGGACTTTAGGGCCTCACCCCTCGAAATGTCTGCGGGGGTTTAGCTGCATGGTGCAGGGCGGGCTTAATGGCCTGTGGCTGGGTACAATATAGGGTAAGTAAGCCCTGCTGGGGTGTAGAGTGGGGCGCACCATGCGGAGAAGAGCAGGCAGACTTCGGAGGGGAATTAGGGCTTGGTTGGGTTACATATTTTGTATCTGTTTGAGTATTAGGGCTCGGACTTAAGAGACAGTGCCTACTATCGACTATTGATTATAGACTAGTGACTAATCCGGCAGCCTTCGGCGGGGAAGTAGAGTTTGGTGGGGTTGCAGATTTTGTATCTGTTTGAGAGTTAGGGCTCGGACTTAAAAGATAGTGCCTACTATTGACTATAGACTAGTGACTAATCGGTCAGCCTTCGGCGGGGAAGTAGAGTTTGGTGGGGTTGCAGATTTTGTATCTGTTTGAGAGTTAGGGCTTGGACTTAAGAGACAGTGCCTACTATCGACTATTGACTAGTGACTAATCCGGCGGGGAAATAGTGCAGTTATATATTAAAAATGGCCTATAAGGCTGCTTATTTTCGACCGGATGATAGTATCAATAATAACCCCAGAATACCGCACAATAACCCGCCGGCCAGCATCAGTATTGCTCCCAGGGAAGATGGTTTGTGACCTTCATGAAACAACAGGACTTTTTCCAGGTCCAGGTCAGGATAGGTGCTGGTCAGCTCTGCTTTGAGGGTCCGGGCATAGCTCTTTAAGGATCCGGAGAATATCCCTTCCAGGTTACTCATTACTGTGATTCCTTTCTCCATCCGGGATGCATAGCTATAGGCTTCACTGCGGACCAGGACTATATGGGCCACATCTTTCCACTCATGGCCGCTTTCCACGGAGCGCAGAGGATAGATCACAGAAGATATCTTTTTTTCAGGGTAGCCAGTATCTGCGTAGCTGATCAGTACTTTATCCCAGTCTACTTTATGAGGGCCTATCTTAACCCAGGAGGAGCTCACTCCTGTTTCCTGAATCTCCTCCAGGCTTAGTGTGATCGGGCTTTTTCCGCTTTTGAGGGCCACTTTCCCTTTTTCCAGGCCCAGGATGATGAGAGCCAGGGCCAGCCCCAGTAGAATTATTATCAGCTGTGTGGATTTTAACATATATTTCTCCCTCTGAATATGGCTGATTTGATTATAATAATGCCTCTTTTAATACTCAAGTCTTTGAGTATAGCTAAATCTCTATGTAGTGGTGCTAAAAGATATCCCAGTCACAGGTATAGGAAAAGGTAAAATAAAAAGAGTCGTACATGATGCCCACCGGGGAGATCCTGAATTGAACAGCGGGTTTAAAACTTAATCCAAAGAGTTTTGTGAGCTGGATCTGGCAATCCAACTGCAGGGTGACACTGACCTTAGTTTCATGTAAAAACCCCGGGCTACCCCTGACTGCTAACGCATCCGGGAAGCCCTGGACTCACGGTAGACACCGGCCCAGGCAGGCTATGGCAGCCCATGCACCGACATCTGCCGTCAGGGAGAGTCCGTCCTAATCAAACATCGGTATCATTTGATACCGCTTCTCGAACTCCCGGCTAATGCGGGACTTAGCATCTTCATCCTGAAGGATGGCGTTCCTCAGCTTGATCAGATCAAAATATAAAGGCCGGGTAGAGTGATAAGATTCAAAATCAGATAGGGATTTAAATCCGCAATGATTCATATAGAACTTCAAGACCTTGGGTTTTTTATAGGCGTCCACGGTCAAGTATCTGCATCCAGTTTTATTTTTTAAAATAAAGAAGACCTTGATAAAGTTGACGATCTGAGCTCCAATCCTATTACCTCGATAATCGACATTCACACCCAATCGTCCGATTTTAACAGCGGGCTAGGTAGAATAGTGGCACCGTGGCTGATCCGCACAGTCTTCGTCCAGTTTCACATCATCATTCAGTAAGCTGACCATAGCAATGATATCATCTTTATAGGACCAGTAATAAGTCTTGGATAGCATTTCTTTCTGATGTATTTCAGCATCCTGGCTGAAGTACTCATTCAGGTCCTGCTCAAATTTATTATTACCGCAGCTAAAGCTGACTTGTTGATCCGGTTTTAAAGTATGGAATTCCAGGTCTGAGATAGAAAGAGGCATTATAACTGATGATTTTTATCTGTACTTAAAACATTAAGAAATGAACTGATACAATCCTGAAGTTCTTCTTTTGATACAGATGCATGTACATTGGCACTAGCTTCTTCGTGAAATTTTTTAGCTTCATTACCCTTGAGAACGGGGGTAGGCATGATCTCCATGGCCATCTAATACTCCTATATGAACTTAACCTCTATATATTAGCATTTTTAACAACAATTGCAAGCAAACATACTTATATTTTCGGTAAATCGAAGTCAAATAGTATAATTCATATTCCCTGTCCAGTCAAAATACCTTCAACCCCGCCCAGCCTCACTTCCTCGCCGTAGCCCGCCAGCTCTCGCTGGCCCAGGCAAGTGGTGGCAGCCCATGCCATCGATCCCGCCGACAGGGGAAAGCCCCTTCGGTAGTGGTGTACAGTATAGGGTAGAGACTCAGGGTGACAGTGACCATAGACTTGTGTAAAAAACACCGGGCTACCCCTGACTGCTCACGCACTCAGAGAGCCCTTAACCCTCAAACAGACACAAAATCTCCAACCCCACCAAGCCCCCCTTCTCCGCCGAAGTCTGCTTGCTCTTCTCCTCAATGTGCACCCCATAATACGCCTCCCAGGGCTGACCTACCCAAGCCTAAACCCAGCCTCCGGCCATTCAGCCCGCCCGGCACATTGAACTGCTAAGCCCCGGCAGACATTTCGCGAGGTGAGGCACTAAAGTCGCACCAACAGAAGGGCGTTTTTCTTTGCCAGGCGTTTCTTTTGTGGCCCTGGATAAAAGAAATGCCGCCGCCCGCCAGCTCTCGCTGGCCCAGGCATTCGGTGGCAGCCCATGCCATCGATCCCGCCGACAGGGGAAATCCCCTTCGATAGTGGTGTACAGTATAGGGTAGAGACTCAGGGTGACAATGACCATAGACATTGCTAAGAACGCCAGGTTACTCCAGCCTGCAACCGCATCCGGCAAGCCCTGGACTTCTGGTCAACGCTGGCCCAGGCACCAGATGGCAGCCTATGTCATGGATCATGCCGAGAGGTACAGGTGGATTAATACTGGAAATCGAAGTGAGTCATGACAGTGATCATGTCAAAAAGGGTGATCTATTAAATCCGGTGGACCGCTATCCCGGAGCGCAGCTTGGGCTCAAACCAGGTGGATTTGGGAGGCATGATCTTATTCTCATCGGATATACGGATGAGATCATTGATGTCCACAGGGTAAAGGGCGAACCCGACCTGGGCTTTCCCCTCTTCTACCATCTTCTCCAGGGCCTGGGGCCCTTTGATACCGCCCACAAAGGCGATGTTTTTGGAAGTGCGGATATCTTCTATTTTCAGGATGGGTTCCAGCAGATTTTTCTGTAAAACTGATACATCCAGAGAGGCTACTGCATCATGTGTATCATAACTATCGGCATGCGGGGTTAGGGCATAACGGCCGCTTTGCAGAAAGACGATGATCTCTCCCTTGTGATCAGGCTCATATTTTTTAGTGACATCCACTTCAAAACTTTTACTGACCTGCTTCAGAAAGTCTTTTTCGCTTTCAAATCCCAGGTCTATGACTACCCGGTTATAGGACAGGATACTGAGCTGTGAAGCGGGAAAGAGTACGGCCATGAAGTAATTGTAGTCTTCTTTTCCGGTATGAGAGGGATTCTTGGCTTTGAGGATGCTTCTGCCATTGGCTGCTGCTGCCGCACGATGGTGGCCGTCCGCGATATAAAAGGCGTCCATTTTTTCAAAATAGGCCTTGAGGGCGGTATTGTGCCGGGAGTGGGTGGGCCAGACTTTGTTTTCCACACTGTTTTCATCGGTAAAGGCATAGGTGGGGGCTTCTTTCATGACTTCATTCACGATGGCCTCATAGCCGGGCTGGTCTTTAAACAGCATAAACACCGGCCCCGGGTTGAATTCCAGAGTAAGCAGCAGTTTGGTGCGGTCCTCTTCCTTGTCAGGGCGGGTCAGCTCATGTTTTTTTATAGTGTTGTTTTCATATTCATCTACTGCCACAGAAGTAATGATGCCTACCCGTGTCTTGCCTTTCCAGGTCTGGGAATAGACAAAATAATGGGCTTCCTCATCTTCCAGCAGGATCTTGTCCTGAAGCAGTTTATCAAAATTTTCTCTGGCTCTGGCATATACTTCATCTCCATGCTCATCATATCCGGGCATTTCTACATCAGCCCGGGTCACATGGAAAAAGGAAAAGGGGTTGTCTTTAGTGAAGCGGGCCACATCTTCTGCGTTGACCACATCATAGGGAGGCACATTGACTTTCTCTATATATTGGGGATCAGGTCTCACTGCCTTAAAAGGTAATGCTATCACATCCATCTCCTTGTTGGTATAAATGTAGGTATTTTAAAAGATTATAACCCACATTTTCTGCTAATTCCAGTTTTTTCATGCTATTTCAATAATTTAACTTATGACCCCTTGAATATCGATAATAGTAATACTATAATATACTTAGACACAAAGGGAGTATTTTTGATGAATGCAAAAAGGATCGTTTTTAGCCTGTTCACAGCGGCATTATTAATGTCTGCCTCTTCTCTGGATAAAGCTACTTATGAACTGGGCAAAAGACTGTTCAATGATGAACGCTATAACGAGGCAGCTGAAGAGTTTAAAAAGATCATCTCCCGCTACCAGGATTCCTCGTACTTCGAGATCTCCCTCTATTACACCGGATTATCCTACCAGTTTGCCCATCAGCCCCAGAGAGCCATGACCTATTTTAAAGAGCTGTATAAACAGGCACCTAGCGATTCTCAAAAAGAACTGGCCCTGTATGGAGTGTCCAAGAGTTATTTTGACCAGTCAAAATATGCCAATGCCATCAATGTTATGAAGCAGTTTTTACAATACTACCCGGGAAGTAAAAAGACCGATGCAGTCCTGTTTATGATGGGCCAGTCCTATGATAAAAAAGGCTATCCCGATCAATCCCGCATCTGGTACAATATCCTGCTTCGGGAACATCCCTTAAGTCCCTATGCCCGGTATGCCCGCCCGGCCCAGCCGGAAGCCCAAAACACAGTCGTCAAGACCCTGCCCCTGGAGACTAGCGAAGTCAATCAGACTATTAACCATCAACAGGATTGGGCAGATCTGGACGAAGTCCAGGAAGAGGTCCTGCCTCAAAAGGATATTCAGCCCCAGCAGACACGCATCATCCAGCCCTTGCAGGAAGAGCAGGAGCCTGTGACTCAGCCTGAGAAGATCAACAAAAAGCCCCAGAAAATTGTGATACAGCCCCAGGCAGTAGAGGAAGAGGTGTTCCCGGTCCGGGGTAAGGTGGAAGGCCTGAAGCTGACCCCCGTCAAAAAAATAGATATCCCAGTCTCACAGTATGATGATACCCGGGAAATACCTGAAACCGGGCAGACTACAGTGCTCAATCAGGCCCAGGTACAGACTCAGATACTGGTCAGGACTAATTTTCAGAACATTATCCAGACCAATTATCAAAGCCTTACCAATATGACGGTCCTCACTCAGAAGGTCAAAGTGCTGGATACAGAACAGCTTAAAATAGATAACAAAAGATCCCAGATGGAACTGCACCAGGAAGAGATAGACCGGCTGCGCCGCCTCCTGGAGATCAAGGCCCGCTTACTGGAGCTAAAAGAAGAGGCAATCAAGCAAAAGACTATACTTTTACAGAAGACTAACGCTGTGGTGGTACCGGAATGAAAAAGAAAGAGACAGGTTTAAGCCTGCCCGCAATCCTATCCTGTATATTTGTGATGCTACCGGTCTTTTTACATGGACTTACCCTCAACAGTAAAAACATCATCTTCCATGCGGATGAGACCAGCGGCAGCTTCTATGTCCAGGATCCGGATCCGGCGAATAAAAGACTACAGAATCTTCTGTTCAATGATAATCCGCCCACTTCCTATATTACCCTGATCTTAAATGATAAGCCTTACCGCCTCAATTCTCCCGACTTTACTAAAATAGAATATATACGTCAGGTAGGAGATGTGATCTGGACCAGGGTCTATAAGGACAATGTGGAATTTGAACTGCAGATGTTTATTACCAATTCCTCTCCTCAGAAAATGAAAGATGCTATTATGCTGCTTATCACTGCTGTCAATCAGGAAAAGAAAGCCGTAACCGTAGGCAGTCGCTATCTGCTCGATACTACCTATGATGAGCAAAAAGGGGATCCTGTACTGTATCTGTCCTCTACCGAAAAAGTGACCCGGGAAAGACTGATACTCAAGACTATGATTCCGGAGTTTATCTTTAGTGGCGAATATTCCGGCGAAGCCAGTGATTTTGGACAGGGGCTCTACATTTTTCCGCAGGTAAACAGCTTGTCCCCGGAATCCATTATCCTGGGTAACTGGAAAAAGCTGGCCGATTCCGAGCTGGACTACAAGATAAAACCCAGCGATCAGTTCAGGGCTTCCCAGTATGGTTCCCAGGACGCCGCCGTAGGGATATTTTTTAATAATATCTCGGTCAAACCCGGAGAAAAAGTGACTTTTGGAATCATGCTGTCTAAGAATCAGAAGGCAGCCCAGCAGATGGAAGATATACAGGCCGTGGATTCAGTGAGGCCTGATCCGGTGGTCAAAATCAATCCTCAGGCCTCTGATACTACTATGCAGAACAATAATACATCACAAGCCACAAAGACTATAGTGATCACCAATACTATCATCCAAAAAGCCGATGGAGAACTGGCCCCGGTCAAGGTCATTACCAATACTATATTTGTACCCCTTAATAATACCAATGCTGCAGTAAGGGATATACAGTATCAGGAGATGCTGCAGAGCCAGATACAGCTCATGGAAAAGATGAATAATATCATGATACAGCTCAACACCATCTCCAATCAGAAAAGCCAGGCTCCCCGTATTGTGACTAATATCATCAAGCCCTCGGAAGACATGGTGGCCCGTACAGAACTGGTAGAACTGCGGGATTCCTATGAAAAACAGATGAAAGAACTGGATGATAAATATAAAGCCCTCATGGAACAGCAGAAAAAGGAACTGGAATCAGCGATTTCGGGTTATGAAGACCAGCTCAAGACCAGTAATAAGAAAAAGAACAAAGTCGAGGCTGTCAATCAGCTGGATCAGACCATCCGTGAGCTGGATCAGAAGATCCGGGTCATAGAAGAGCTGGAAAAACTGCGCCTGGACTTTAAGACTATGCCCCAGGAAAAACTGGATGAACTGTATAATATGCTGGAAAGCCTGGAAAAGAAACTTATCAAAATCCAATATAAATAAGAAGGGTAGCACAGTGCCTAAAGAAAAGATCAAAGTCCTGATTGTTGATGACTCTGCTATAGTCCGCGGAGTATTACTGGAAAGACTGGAACAGGAAAAAGATATTGAGGTAGTCGGTACTGCTCCGGACCCCTATATTGCCCGTACCAAGATCCTCAATTCCCAGCCTGATGTCATTACCCTGGATATAGAAATGCCCAAGATGAATGGCCTGGATTTTTTACAGAAACTTATGGAATACTACCCTATACCGGTCATAATAGTGTCTTCCGTTACCACAAATGATGCATTTGCGGCGGTAAAAGCCCTGGAATTTGGTGCCTTTGATGTGGTCAATAAGCCGGGAGGCAGTATCAGTATTGAGTCCGTCATTGAAGATGTAGTATTTAAAATACGGCAAGCCTACGAAGTGAGGCATATTTATACCTCACGCAGGGCCATTATACAGCAGCATATACAGGACAAGCCCCGGGTCCAGATGGAGCAAAATGTGCTGAGCCAGGTCGAGACGACGGATCAGCTGGTGGCTATCGGGGCCTCTACCGGGGGGACCACTGCCCTGGAGTATATCTTAAAACAGCTTCCTCCCAATTTCCCTCCTACCCTGATCACTCAACACATGCCCCCCAATTTTACGGCTCAGTTTGCCGGGAGACTGGACTCCCTGTCCCAGCTTACCGTCATTGAAGCCCGGGGGGATGAGCTTCTTATGCCGGGTATGGCCTATATAGCTCCCGGTGGATACCATCTGACTGTGTCCCGTAAGGGTGCACATCTCTATACCCGCCTCGAGGGAGGAAATAAAGTACATTTCCAAAAACCAGCAGTAGATGTGATGTTTATGTCTATTGCGGTGGAGGTAGGTAAAAACTGTGTGGCAGCTCTCCTGACGGGTATGGGAAAGGACGGGGCCGCAGGTATGCTCAAGCTCAAAGAAAAAGGGGCCTATACTATTGCCCAGGATGAAAAAAGCTCAGTAGTATGGGGAATGCCCAAAGTAGCCATTGATATGAATGCCCATAAAGAGATAGCTGCTCTGGAGGATATCCCGGCCCGTCTTTTGTTTGCTCTGAAAAGAACAAACTAAAAGTCTTAAATACAATATTTTTCCTCATTGACAAGCTTGATTCTGCAAAGTATATTATAATGATTCAAATAAATTAAGGAAATCAGAATTGAGCCTGGCTGTCATTACTCCGGAATTATCTGAATTTTGGGCAATAAAAAACCAACTCGATCTTTTACCTGATTTCAGACTTCTGGAAATAGGGGAAAAGCTGGAAGAAAGAGTAGACCATGTCCTGCTGGATCTAAGCCTGGACCTGTTTAATCTTTCAGTGACCCCCGGCTATCTATACAGCATCTTTGCCCGTCTCCAGGTGACGCTGGCCAGTGTCCGCCTAAAAAACATTCCCTTGTCCATTTTAAAGTCCTATCCATTCAGTACAGATGTTGAAAGCCTGAGCCTGGGCCAGCAGATCATAGACCAGTTCATCAATGTCCTCATGGACTTTTATGCCGCCCATGTTATTCTCATGCCCACTATCATATCCCGGTACAGCCTGAAACGCCTGTACAATCCGGTACTGGATATTATACAATCAGTCCGCATGGGAAGGTCTTCTACAGTAAAGATGGATGCACTATCAAGATTTGTGATCATTTACGGCCAGGATTTGCTGGCCCTGCTTCTGGATAATTTCTCTCAGTTCAAAGACAGGAATATAGTGATAGAAGGGGTGGAGCTGTCTCTGAAGAACATCTATGATGTGGCCCAGGAAGTGGCGGGAGAAGCACCGATCAGATTTGACCGGAGCCATCAGATCTCCTACCATGTGCCTAATCTTAATGCCCTCACTATTAATCAGGTGAATTACGAGTTTGAAAATATGATGATAGACCTGGTAGACCGGCTTTTTTAATAAAAAAAAAGCGAGGCCAAAAGGCCTCGCTCCTCACAGAGTGAGTCTTGCAGAATTGGGAGGGGAATCTCAATCTGCCTTTATATATTCAATTTACACTCATTTATCGGCAAAGGCAAGAGATTTTTAAAGTATTTAGGCAAAAATATTAAAAATATTTCTTAAAATATCCAAATATCTGAGCTATTTCAGCATTTCCTGGGATATACTTGAAAAATAGTGCTCTGCATTGTAACATTATAGGACTAAAGGATGGGGAATAATATGCTGGAAATCAAAAGACTGGTCCTGGGGCCATTTGAAGTGAATTGTTACCTGGTGACAGATACACTGTCTGGTGAAGCCATGATCATAGACCCGGCTGCACGGTCCGAGGACCTGGTGACACAGCTGGAGGATAAACAATTAAAATATATTATAAATACCCACGGGCATTTTGACCACATTGGGGGAAATGCCTATCTGAAGACTCAGTTTCCCCAGGTGCCTCTTGTGGTGCATAGCCTGGATGCCGCACTCCTGTCTGATCCCGCCAACAATCTGTCTACCTATTTTATTGAGCCGGTGGTATCTGTTCCTGCGGACCTGATCATCGAGGGGGAGGGATATGGCATCACACTGGGTACACATAGTTTTACTACGCTTCTGCTCCCGGGCCATACCCCGGGGGGGATCGGTATTTACAGTGCCGGGGATAAGATGCTGTTTTCCGGTGATTTTATTTTTCCACACTCTGTAGGCCGTACAGATATGCCCGGCGGAGACCTGGAAGATCTTAAAAAATCAGTGCTGAGGATCGTGGATTTTGCAGATGACCTCATGGTATATCCAGGCCATGAAGACCCCTTTCCTTTGTCGGATTTCAAATCCCATTACCAGGATATCCTGGCCTTTGAGGCCTGAATGTCATCTGTAACTCCTCCTTCATTGACTCTGAAAGATATTGATTACCCCCTGCCTGAAGAACTGATCGCTGTACAGCCCACAGGCCGCAGGGAGGAGTCCCGGCTTATGTACCATAACCGGGATCAGGGCCTGCGTCTTCATAAAAAATTCAGCGATATCGTGGACCTCATACAGCCCCATGATCTCCTGGTATTTAATAATTCCCGGGTATTACAGGCCCGCCTCTTAGGGTCCCGCCAGGGACGGGAAGCAGAGATGCTCCTGGTAGAACGGGTAGATGCCCGCCATTGGAAGGCTATGGTCAAACATTCCCGGAAGTTCAAAGTAGGGGATCTTTTCGTCATGCCGGAATGCAGCATCACTATCCTGGAGAAGCTTGAAGACGGCATGCGTCTGATCTGTTTTGACAGAGAGGTCAGTTTCGATGAGATCAATCAATGGGGCCATACTCCGGTACCTCCCTATATTGTAAAAAAACGCAGTGATATGGGTATGGAAAAAGAGCTGGACCTGGATGAAGAACGATACCAGTCTATAATGGCCCGTTATCATGGCTCGGTAGCAGCCCCTACAGCCTCCCTGCATTTCTCACAGGAACTCCTGGAGTCACTACAGGCCCGGGGAGTGGGACATACTGAAGTGACCCTGCATATAGGCCCGGGCACTTTTAAGCCTATAGAAGGTGACCTGGATCAGTTCCACATACACCGGGAATGGGTAGAGGTCAGTGCAGAGGCAGTGCAGGATATTGAGGATTGCAAAAACAGGGGGGGCAGAGTGGTCGCCATCGGGACTACCGTCGTCAGATCCCTGGAGACAGCTGCACTGAGGGGCCGTCTTGAGCCTTTTCAGGGCTACACTGAGCTTTTTATCAGCCCTCCTTTTCCCTTTAAAGTGACGGATGTCCTCATCACCAATTTCCATATGCCCCGATCTACCTTATTGCTGCTGGTCTATGCCTTTGGGGGGCGCGATTTTATCAGACAATCCTATGATATCGCTATACAGGAAAAATATCGGTTTTTCTCTTATGGTGACGCCATGTTTATAGAATAGAACGATTTTTTTGTTGTTTAAATATGTTTCCTGTATTATAATAGAAAAAGCTGTAGTGCAATTTCCGGAGGGTCGCCATGGGTGAGAGCTTTATAGAAAAAGAATTAAAACGTCTCAGAGCTGAAAATCAGGCCTTAAAAGCGAGCGGGGGAGACCCCCAGGTCTACGTCAAGCTGGATAAAGAAAATGCAAGATTAAGAAAACAGCTGGTCGAAGCTGAAAAGATAATCGTTATGTATGAGAAGGTCTCTGATCTTACCTTAAAGGAACTGATGGACAGAGATAGTGCACTGGAAGCTCACGAGATTGCAGAAGACTTGTCCCGTAAGGAACTGATAGAAAAAGACAAGGCCCTCCATGCTCATGAACAGGTCGAAGAACTGTCCCGCAAAGAGCACATGGATAAGGATCAGATGATAGCAGCTCACGAAGTGGTAGAAGAACTGGCCCGCAAAGAGCTCCTGGATAAAGAAAAGACCCTGAGGGCTCATGAAGTGGTAGAAGAGCTGGGCCGGCATGAACAGGTCAATCTGGATACCGCTCTCCAGGCTCATGAAGTAGTGGAAGAACTGGCCCGCAATGAACTGATTCAAAAAGAACAGATGCTCAGAGCTCATGAGATCGCAGAAGATATGTCCCGCAAGGAGAATATTGAACGTGACCAGACGATCACCGCTTTTGAGAGGACGTTTGACCTGGCTAACCGGGAGCTGATGACTGCCGACCGGGAGATAAAAGCCCGGGAGATCATTGAAGAGTTGGCCCGTCAGGAGCTGATCGAAAGGGACCATATCACCAAAGCATTTGAGATCCTGCAGGATATGAGCCGGCAGGAACTTCTGGATGCCCGTAAGCATGTAGATGAGGATCTGGCCAATGGCGGCGTGCAGACCAGTATTTCTGATATTTTGACGCTGCTCGATGCCTATGAAAAGATAGAAGACATGCACCGCACTGAAAAAATGAGTGATGACAAGCTGCTTAAGGCCTATGAGATCATTGATGACTGGAAGCGTAATCAGATGATAGACCTCATGAAGATCATCAAAGCCTATGAGGTATTACAGGATTATATAAGGGACCAGCGTATCAGTGATGACCAGATCAAGGAAGCTTATCAAAAGGTGGAAGAACTGGCCCGAAATGAACTGATCGAGCTGGATAGGATCAATAAAGCCCATGAAGTGGTAGAAGAACTGTCCCGTCTGGAGCTGATCAGTTTTGATTCAGTCAATCAGGCCCATGAAGTAGTAGAAGAATATGCCCGTCACGAGATGATGAATCTGTCTGATGTCAATCAGGCTCATGAGATAGTGGAACAACTGGCTCGTATGGAGCTCATTGACCGGGACAAGATCATCAATGCCCATGAGATGGTGGATAACCTGTCCCGCCAGGAACTTATGGATGAAGATAAGATCAACCAGGCCCATCAGATCATTGAAGAATTCCAGCGCCGTGAACTGATGGAAAAAGATGCTATCAACATGGCTCATGAGATGGTAGAGGAGCTGATGCGCAGGGAGATCATTGAGCGTGATAAGATCAATTCTGCTCATGAAGTAGTGGAAGAGATGGCCCGCATGGAGCTCATCAAAGCCAAAGGCAACCGGGAAAAAGCCGCAGAGTAAGACAGGTTCATGAATATATAAGTCTAAAAGGCCGGGTCAGATCCCGGCTTTTTTTAATGATAAAACAGGTGATATAATGTCTCATATCAATCCTTTTTTTAATGGAGATACCCTGGGTCTCCATACTTCCTTAAACCGGGACATCATGATATTAAAAATCAAAACATTAGTATTTTGACACTTTTTCCAGGCTCTTGTAATCTGGGTGTAATACAATAAGGAGAACTTTTATGATCAGTAAAACACTAGGAGTACTGGTGCTGAGCCTGTTGTGCCTGAGCAATGCGGCCTTTACCCAGGATGCCGATCCGGATTTTTCAGCTATCATAGCCAGCTATAATGACGTCTTATTAAGTGGGGGGGATCAGGTCCCTGTCATGACCTCTTTTTTCTATGATGAGGGTAATAATATCACCGGTACTTATACCATGTTTGAAGCCGACCGGGAGGTGCCGGGTGTCCTTTCGGATATACAATGGGAGTCTTCATTTGTAGTCCTGTGCCACTGGACCGATGAATACGGGACAGGCAGCCTGCGTCTCCTGTTTGATTCCGGATATTCCCGCTTCTATGGTTTCTGGGGGCCTAGCGATGACAGTACCGATGCTTACTGGGGAGGTGTCCGGATGGAGGTGGATGATTATGATGAATAGCAGAAGAGTCTGTGACGTATGAGTGAAAACAGGCATATATCAGAATACCGGTCACTGCATCTGCGTGTCATCCTTTATAGCCATCACGCTGATGGCGGACTGGATCGCATACTGGAAAAACTGGACTATCTGGACTGTGAGCTCACTTTATGCAGACGCTTTGACCATTTCAGGCATGAGCTGGAATCATCAGTGCAGAACAGGGCTTTCTATGATTTCTGTATCCTGGATGCGGATGGCCCACCAGCCCTTATGAGCCGTATATATCACTGGCTCATGCGGAGGCATGGAGAGTTATATTTAGTGGCTTATTCCCGGGCATTTGACTATGACAGCCTGGAGCACCATTATTATGGCTCACATGACAATAAGTACCATCTGGAGTGTCTGCTGGACCGGCTGCCCGGACAACAGGAATTACTGTTTGAGTATTATGCCATACCCTATCCCAATGCCATTCAGTGGCAAAGAGCTGAGACCATGACTCAGAACCGCCTGAAGTACTATTCCGGAAACCGGGGCTACAGCATTCCCAGCGGGAAGGCCGATCCCTTTAAGCAGCATACCGGGTTTATTACCAGTCCGGGTTTAGTGACTGCCTGGGAAAAGCGGGACGGGAAGAAGGTCTTTCTTTCTAATCTGCCTGATGGATCTGTGCTTACCATTGAGGCAGAGCAGTATGTTAACGAGGCCTCCTATTTTGAAAATATATATTTCCAGGAGGGCATACTGTTTAGCGAAGCCTATCTTATCTCTGCCCGGATAGATGAGGTCAACCTTACTCTATATGAAGAGTGTAGCGTATCCCTGGTCCTCAATCCGGAACAGATTACTTTTCAGTCTGGCCAGAGGCAGGTGTCCGGAGCAGCCTGCGGCCCTCTCATTAAGAGATTAAAAGGCAATAGTCCCAAATGGAAAAAACAAAAAGACTTTGATTCACGGTATGCTGTAAGTATTTCCAGCCACAATAAACGCATTCCCTATAGTATGATCACCGACCAGGAAGGACTGGAGTTGGTCATCGATCTGGATAGTAAGGAGCTCTGGATATCCAATCAATATCGATTTGATAATAGCAGCTAAGAGAGAGAATCATTTTTCCAAAGTCTTTTCAGGGAATCAATATTAAAAATAATTAAAAAAACAACTCCTAATTTACTTGTATTTATTCTGTCGGGATAGTAATATTTACCCTTGAAATATCTTAGAGTATATTGTGTTAAATATAATTTATATATGAGGTGTTAAGTATGAGTAGTGTTCTGTATGGGCTGCCCCGCTATTATGATATAGCCTTTTCCCGTTCCATAAGTACAGAGATGGAGTTTTTTAAAAAGTGCTTCAGGGAGTATACTGACCTGCCTGTACGGTCCATCCTGGATGGAGGCTGTGGCATGGGTATCTTCCTGGTGGAGCTGTCCCGCCAGGGTTTTGACATGACCGGCTATGACCTGAGCCCCGAGATGGTAGATTATGCCAATGAACAGCTGGAGCAGGAAGGTTTTTCGGACCGTTCCCATGCTATAGTAGCAGACATGACTGACCTGGATCTGAGTGAGCATTTTGATGCCGCTATTACCCTGATCAGCACCGTGAGTTATTGTAATTCTGATGAAAAGATTCGCTCTCATTTCAGCCGTATGAAACAGATCCTCAATCCGGGTGGTATCTATATCATCGAGATAGTCCTGGCTTATGATGATATACAGGGGGAGCATGGCCCCGATGAGACCTGGTATGCCGACCAGGACGATACTCATATCACCGTGACCTGGTGCCCTCACACTTATGATTATGAAAACAAACTTCGCCATATCACCTGTACTATGGAAGTAAACGAAAACGGGGAAGTAGCACGCTATGAGGATCATCATGTACTAAGGCTGTGGCATTATCAGGACATGCTGGATATTTTTGCCGAAAATGGTTTTCAGCTCATGGGAGTATTTAACCAGACCTATGAGGAGATACCCCCTAGCGCCCACTTCAGTGGAGAGCTGGGAGCATTGTACTTTGTACTGAAAGCCTAAACAAAAAAATAGTGAACAGCCTATTGACTCTAACAATAGATTCTATATCTATATATAATACAATAAACATGTCTGTTTTAAGTGGTGTGGCAGATTAAATGTTAAGAAAAAAGATATTTTACTTGTTATTCTTTTTGTTTATGTTATACTAATCTTAGATATAGATGGAGGTGTATAACTATGAAGTATGGGGTATGGTTTTTAATACTTTTTAATTTGTTGACGTCTTGTTGGTTGTATCCTGAACCTGATAAGGAAGTTATTACTTTTGACAGGTATCAAAATTCAACAGTGGGTTTAAATGAGGCATCAGACAATTTTATGATCACTTTCCAGCATTCAGGTAATGCCAACTGGAGTGGATACACTGTATCTGGTGCCGTAGGAAATGATGCTCTGGTCAGTGGTGAAATTCAGGATAACCAGTCATCTATAATCAGTTTTAGTGAATATTGTTCAGCTATTCAGTTTAAATGGAAGGTATCATCAGAATCAGGCTTTGATTTTCTTCAATTTTTTATTGATAATGTGAAAGTTGATGAAATTTCAGGGGAGATTGGGTGGCAGGAAAAAAGCTTCAATATTATTGCTGGTACACATGACTTTAAATGGGTATATATGAAAGATGCCAGTGCGGATGTTGGCTTGGATCTGGGGATGGTTGATAATATCGTGTTAATAGGTACACAGATCACAAATACAAATTCTGCTTATCAAACTAATAATATAATGACTACCAATTATAATTTATATGGAGAGTGGCTGTTTGAGGGTAATTTCCTGGATAGTTCAACCAATTTCCGTCACGGGACCTCCTTTAATGGGGGATATTTTACTAATGATAGAAATGGCAATGCGTATGGTGCATTTTACTTTGATGGGCAGGATGATTATGTAAGAATTCCTCATATTGGTAATACCCCTGAAGGTTCATTTGAAGTATGGTTTTTAAGCAAGGAAGATGGTAGCGATTCCTATGACCAGATATTCTCACAGACAGAAAACTTCCAGATTACACTACGACTTGGCCAACTGTGGTATAGACAAAATTCCACCGGGGGCGGCTCATATAATAATATCAATACTACTTATACCATAAATCCTGATACCTGGTACCATATGGTCTGTACCTGGGATGGATCTCTTATCAAAATGTACTTAAACAGTGAATTGATAGCTCAGACTAGTTGTGGGCATCCTATTAGTCCCGCAACATCTTATGCTTATTTCGGGAGATGGGGACAGCTAAATGATCATAATTTTAATGGTATCATAGATGATTTTAAAATATATAATTATACCATGGATGCTACTGAAGTAACGAATAGGTATAATGATAATGTTTCAATTATAGATCACATACCTTCCATTAGCATCAGTATCCCTACCCAAAATGCAAATTATGTTATCAATCAGGATATTTCAATCAGTGGTATTGCATCTGATGATTTTGGATTAGACACTGTCTATATATATTCAGGGGCTGTCACAAATATATTGTCATCTGGCCTGGATTCCTGGAATAGTAGTATGTCGTTTGCAAATGCAGGTACCCATACTATTAGTGTCAGAGCAATGGATATATCCAATAAACTGAGTATTGTAAAGACTGTAGATGTGATTATCACTAACTCTAATACCATGGATATAAGTGTGAGTGAGGCTCTAGACTGGTATGGACATGATTTTGTGTTTACTGGAGATGCAGACTGGACTTTTACTACCCTAACTACATACTATGATGGTGATGCCATGATGTCAGGTGATATTAGTGACAGTCAGTTTACGGCAATAACTACCACTATTACAAATGTATCAAATGGGTATTTAGTAAAATTCTGGTGGAAATCTTCTTCAGAATCGGGATGGGATTATATGCAATGCCTGGTTGACGGATCATTGGAAGCCAGTATTTCAGGTGAACAGGATTGGATTCAGGCTTCAGTTCTGGTACCTGTAGGTATTCATAATATTACCTGGAAGTACATGAAAGATAGTTCTGTGAGCTCCGGTTTAGATACTGCATGGTTGGATAAGGTAGAAATGGTCCCTCAAGCAGCAGATACCACTCTACCCACTATAGATATAACTTCTCCGGCTTACAATCAGACTAATGCCTCGTCTTCTGTAACTATCTCAGGAACCTCATCAGATAATGTTGGTGTAGTAAAAGTCTATCTAAGTGATAGCTGGACTACCAATGTCATCACTGTCAATCCGGAAAACTGGAGTCATACAGTGACAGGTTTGAGTCATGGGGGACATGCATATTGGGCATGGTCTGAAGATTCCAGCGGGAATCAAAGTGCCAAAGATTATATTTTCTTCTATACAATCCCACCTGATGGTACACCGGATTCAAGCGAACCTAATGAAGACTTTGCAAGTGCAAAAACACTCACACCTGCTGCAGATCACTATAGGAATATTCATAACGCTACAGATGAAGATTTCTTTAAAGTAATCGGGAGCAGTTTCTATCCTAATTTCACAATTACTCTCAGTGATATACCCAATGATGTGAATTATCAGCTTGAGGTGTATAATAAAAACTTTCAGTTAGTGGATTCTTCCTATAGGATGGGATTTTTAACTGAAACGTGTAATATCGTAAATTCTGATCCTGGTACCTATTTTTATATAAGGGTATTTTCTGCCAATCTGTGGTCAGCTGCAAATTACAAATTAAGAGTAGATTGGGCGCCCTAGGTGCTTATATAGCCTGAATATCTATGCAGACCTCTTCTGGATCATTCGAAGAGGTCTGTTTTTTTGTATATAAAACTCCAGGAATAAAATACATTGTATTGTTAAGAGAAAGCAAAGGTATCTAGTCTTATTATAATGCCCTAATTTTTCTGGATCTATCCATCCCTTCAGATTAAAATTAACTATTACATAGACTGGTTGACTAAAGTATTAAATCCATTTATTATTTCTTTAGTTAACACTATTTTCTTTGGAGAACGTTTTGAAAAGAGCCTGGTCTTTATTCTTCCTGTCTGCATCTATTCTCTTATTTTCCTATTTGTCCGCATATTCTACTACCATAGAGGTGGAAGATATAAGCCAGCCTATACATATAGGTGAGTACTGGCAAATGAAGAATGACCCGGAGGGCAGCCTCAGTTTTGAAGCCGTAACCCGGGACTTAAGTAATTGGCAGGTAATCAGTAATGATACTATTAATACCGGATTTAATCAGCAACACTACTGGTTTAAGTTCACAGTCAGGAATAATACCCGGGAGACTTTATATTTAAACCTGGATTATCCCCAGATCTATCAGGTCGATTTTTATTATCAGCTGCCTTCTCAGCAATGGTATAAATCCAGCAGCGGCAGCCGTTTTGAACAACAATCCAGGGAATTCGACTACCGCTATTATGTATTTAAGCTGGCTCCCGTGAATGAGGCTGTCACTTATTATATCCATATTGAGAACATGGTTAACCTGACTACCAAACCCTCACTATGTACCATGGAACAATTGCTCAAAGAAAAACAGAGGGATGACTTTCTGTATGCTATGTATCTGGGCTTTGTGATTTTCGGAGTAATATTTAACCTGATCTTTTTTGCTAATTCCCGGGATCGCAGTTATATCTATCTTATCTTGTACATTCTGGGCTGGCTGGGTTTTCACCTGTCCCTGGGGGGCCTGGCATTTCAGTACATCTGGCCCCATTCTCCTCAGTGGGAACAAAAAAGCTTCCTGATCATTACCCCTTTGGTAGGCCTCTTTGCCATATTTTTCTTCCGTAATTATCTGGAGACGCGCCGCTTTAAGTGGATAGACAGGTTTTTTCTCTATGTGATGCTGCCTTCCGTGATCATTGACCTGGGATTGGCTCTGTTTGCCTCTCGTATTACGGCCATGCAGTTTACCACTATCAGGGGTACTATTTTTACTATTTTCAATATCAGTGCGGCACTCTATGTCTATGCTTTTAAAAAACAAAAAAGTGCTCTATATCTGTTCTTCGGTTTTTTGGGGATTCCCCTGTCTATCATACTTATGAGAATGGAGGGGTCCGGTGCCATCACCATAGGGTTTATTTCTTCCTACTCCAATATACTGGCCAATATCTGGCTGATCATATGGCTCACCATAGGAGTCAGTCATAAGTTTTTCAGAGTAGAGCAGCGAGCCATAAAGTCTGAGAGGGAATATGACCTTCTAAAAGATGCAATAATGGACGGTTACCTTATATACGATGAGGAGGGCAAAGTCAGAGAATGCAATGAAGCGTTTTGCTCCATGATAAAATACTCCGCTACAGATATCACTTCCAAAAATATCAGTTCCTTTACTGCAGATGACCCTAGCCCTCAGCATATAATAAAAGAACAATTATCCACACGGTCCTATACTGATGTCTTTGAAAAAGATTACCTGACCGCTGAAAAAAAGATTCTGCCTATAGAATACCGGATCTATCAGATTGAAGATGATCTTGACCATTCCCCACGATATATGGAGATTCTAAGGGATATTTCCGGACGCAAAGAGGCTGAGAGACGCCTGCGCCATAGTCAGAAGATAGACGCCATAGGTAAGCTGGCCGGGGGAATAGCCCATGATTTTAACAATATGCTGGCCGGTATCATGGGGGGTGCGGATATCATCAGTTATCGCCTGAAAAATAATGATATCCCGGGAAGTATGAAATATGTAAACATCATACTGGACACTTCCAAAAGAGCGGCCCGCCTCACTAATCAGCTCCTCAATATTTCCCGCACGAAAGAGCTGATTAAACAGGATATAGATATATGCACTGTGATATCTGATGTAGTTCAGCTTTTAGAACGCACCATAGATAAAAAAATAAAAGTCTATTATGAAAAGAGTGATGAAAACCTCATAGTCAACGGAGATGCTGATTCCATACATAATGCCTTTCTGAATATGGGGATCAATTCCCGGGATGCTATAAATGAGGAAGGCTCTATCTGCTACAAAGCTGATCGCATATTTCTTAAGAAAAAACAGCTGCAAAAAATGGGCCTGGACTCTGAACCCGGCTCTTATGTCAGAGTGAGTGTGGCAGATGATGGTTGTGGTATCTCCCCTGATCATATAGATCAGATATTTGACCCCTATTTCACTACCCGGAGGAGCGGCAAAGGGACTGGATTAGGCCTGGCCTCGGTCTATAGTACCATCGAAGAACATCAGGGCACTATCGAGGTAAAAAGTGAGCTGAATGAAGGGACTACTTTTACACTTTATTTTAAAGAGTCAGATACGGCTGCTGTCAGTGCGGATCGCAGTCAGGATCACATAGAGTATAACGGAACCGGGGCCATACTGGTAGCTGAAGATGAAGAACCCTTACAGGAGGTCCTGGAAGAGATCTTAAGCTCACTGGGCTATACCGTGACGATTGCCCGGGATGGGGAGGAGGCCTTAAGTCTTTTTCACAAAGGAGATTTTGATCTGATATTACTGGATGTGATCATGCCCCGTAAAAGTGGAGTGGAAGTCTTTTATGAGATCTGTAAAAAGGATCCCTCTCTACCGGTAATCCTGGCATCAGGCTATGCAGATAATATCGATTTAGGAAAATTAAAAAAAGACGGCTTAAGTGCTTTTATTCGTAAACCCTTTACCAGGGAAGAACTGGCCCGTTTTATCCACGCTTCACTGCATGAAAAGAAATAAACCACATTATAAAAAATCCTTTTGGGGTGACTGATTCTATAAATGTTAGCTTAAACAAACTGTATTAAATGATTGTAACGGAAAATCAATTGCGTTTGCAATAAATCAGTAAATCAGATTAAAATACTTACTAATAATTGTTGCAATTTCTCAGAAATATTTTAAGCTATAAGTCTAAGTTAATTATCAGGAATTTAATAATTTCAGGAGATAGCATGCCCATATCTCAGCATATTGTCCTTTTAGGATCAGCCGCATCTATTGGTTTCATCCATACTTTACTGGGGCCGGATCATTACATCCCCTTTATAGCATTATCCAAGGCCCGATCGTGGAATATGCGGCGCACACTGGCTGTCACATTTCTATGCGGGATCGGCCATGTGCTGGGCTCTGTGCTTCTGGGCATAGTGGGGAT
The DNA here is from genome assembly GCA_964537555.1 of uncultured Brevinematales bacterium. GTDB lineage: Bacteria > Spirochaetota > Brevinematia > Brevinematales > CAYRWR01 > CAYRWR01. The sequence continues at coordinate 119,488 of CAZIAD010000002.1, read as the reverse complement.
ACTGATCGGGACTGCAGTCAGTAAAATAGAGGCCTTTGAGTCTTTGAGAGGACATGCCGCGTCCTGGGTTTTGATAGGATTCGGACTGGCTTATATGGTCTGGGGTATTTTCCAGGCTATAAAAAATAAACCCCATACCCATCTCCATGTGCATCCCGATGGAGAGACTCACGAACATAGCCATACCCATCATGATAGTCACAGTCATTTACACAGTGAAAAGAAGACAGTCACTATGTGGACACTCTTTATAATATTTGCTCTGGGTCCCTGCGAACCCCTGATCCCCTTATTGATGTATCCGGCGTCCAGTCATAGCTGGGGGCTGGTAGTCAGTACCGCCCTGGTATTTTCAGCAGCGACCATCTCTACGATGCTGATCATGGTGGGGGCATTGACCTTCGGGTTTAAGCTCTTACCCATGAAAAAGCTGGAGCGATATGCCCATGCTATGGCCGGGGCAGTGATACTGTTTAGTGGAATCGGGATTAAGTTTCTGGGATGGTAGCCCATTCGATTTAAAATATCAAGTGAAAAATTTCACATAATAAAATGCAGGTAAGGGGGCATTTATATGAAATATGCTGTGCTCGAAAAAAAGAAATTTGATGACTTTTGTCAGGTACTGGCGGTACAGGAAAAGCTGGTGGCACCGGTCAGTAAAGGCAATGACCAGTATTCCTACGAAGAAGTCAAAGATGTGTCCCGTATCAGCCTGGAGCATATTCCCACCATACTTCCACCCAAAAAATATTTTATGCCTCAGTACGAGACCTTGATAGAATATGATACCAACAAAAAGCCGGATATGGAGGCTATAGTCGAGGTAGAATATATCACCCTCATGGGGGTCCATACCTGTGACCTGGCGGGAATACAATGCCTCAATATTGTATTTTCTGACCGCCCCCGCGATCTGAATTACCTCGTCAGAAAGAAATATATTACCATCATCGGCATAGAATGTGATGATTATTGTGATGAGTATGCATCCTGTGGCCTTATGAATAACTTCACCCCCAATGGCGGCTATGACCTGTTTATGACTGACCTGGGGGAATACTATATCCTCCATGTCAATACCCAGGTCGGAGAAGACCTCATCACAAAATATAAGAACTTTTTTACAGAAGCAGAAGCCCAGCATATTAACAGTCTGGAAGCCTATCGGCAAAACAAAAAGAACCGTTTTAAGCCGGAGATCCCTGTCAACCGCACCACCCTGGCCCAGCTCTTCCAGAAAGGCTTTGATTCCGAAGTGTGGGACGAGATAGGGGGACGCTGTCTGTCCTGCGGAAACTGTACCAATGTATGCCCTACCTGCTACTGTTTTGATATGCAGGATGTACCTAATCTGGATCTGAAAACGGGTAAGCGTATCCGGGTCTGGGATTCCTGTCAGAATGAACCTTTTGCCAAAGTGGCTGGAGGAGAAAGCTTCCGTGAAAACCGTAAAGACCGTAAGAGGCACCGCTTTAACCGTAAATTTAACTATCCCATCAAACGCTGGAACAGGTTTTTCTGTACCGGTTGCGGCCGTTGCAGCCGTACCTGTATGGCAGAGATAAACCTCAAAGAGACCATTGTGGCTCTGGCTAAAGATGTGAATATGCTGGAAAAGGCGTAGGGGGAGATCATGGAAAGAATAGTCATACACCGTTCAGAATATCAGATAAAAGAAGCCAAGATATTAAAGAAGAAAAAGCTGACTGATTCCGAGACTCTGTTTGATGTTATGCTGGCCAATGGCCAGTACCTGGATTATGACCCGGGCCAGTTTGTAGAAGTATCGATCTTCGGAGTGGGAGAAGCACCTATTTCTATCACTTCTTCCCCTACCAAACGGGGCAGCTTTGAGCTGTGTGTCCGTGCGGTAGGAAAGCTGACCCAGGAGATGCATAAGCTCAATGAAGGGGATACCCTGGGGATACGCGGGCCATTCGGCACCGGATTTCACACTCCCATGCTGGAGGGGTATGACCTGCTCATGATAGCCGGAGGATTGGGCATCGCTCCCTTACGCTCTCTCATTAATTATGTGGCTGACAACCGGCGTGACTTTGGTAAGACCGATATCCTGCTGGGCTGCCGGGACCCCAAGAGTATGCTCTTCTCTGATGAGCTGGCGATCTGGGACAAGCGTATGGACATCAATTTCAGCTGTACGGTAGACCGGGGAGACCCGGAGTGGAAGGGTAATGTGGGGGTTATCACCAGCCTCATCCCGGGTGTCAATATCGACCCCGAGCTGACCTATGCCGTGGTGGTAGGGCCACCTATTATGTATAAATTTGTCATTAAAGAACTGATAGCCAAAGGTATACCGGAAAATCAGATACTGGTATCCCTGGAACGGCACATGAAGTGCGGCCTGGGCAAATGCGGCCACTGCCAGATACATGATATCTACTGCTGCCAGGATGGGCCGGTATTTGTCTATGACCAGATCAAAGATCTCAAGGGGGCAATCTAATGTCTAAACCAAAAGTAGCATTTTTTGACTTCGCCTGCTGCGAAGGATGCCAGTTACAGGTGGCCAATTTTGGAGAGACTCTCCTGGACATCCTGGGCGCAATAGATGTAGTAGAATTCCGTGAAGTGATGAGTGAAAAGTGGGACCATAGTTATGATGTCTCCATCATTGAAGGCAGTATCACCACCACTGAAGCAGTCGAACGTATCAAGAAGATCCGGGAACGCTCCAAAGTGCTGATCGCCTATGGCTCCTGCGCCACACTGGGCGGGATCAATGGTATCAAGAATAACCGCCCCCTGGAAGATGTACGTAAAGATGTCTATGGGGAACAGGCCCATTTCTTTGAGACTATCCCCACCATGGCTGTCCACGAGGTGGTCGAAGTAGATTACTATATATATGGTTGTCCTATTTATCCTCCCGAGCTGGTGGAAGTCCTGAAGTCAGTACTGTCCGGTGTGCCTTATAATGTACCTGATAAGTCAGTATGTGTAGAATGCAAACTCAATGAAAACGTCTGCCTCTATGAAAAAGGAGTGACCTGCCTGGGCCCTGTGACCCGCGCGGGATGTAACTCCTGGTGTACCAATAACGGGAATATCTGTTATGGCTGCCGGGGACTGGTAGACAATCCCAATAAAAATGGTATGACTTCCGTGCTTAAGAAATATGATATTCCCCTGGAGCAGGTAGTCCAGAAGATGAATATGTACAATACCATACGCTTGCATAGCGATGAAGCCAAGACAGGAGAATAAGATGGGAAGAAATGTAAATGTCAATGTAGAATACCTGACCCGGGTAGAGGGCCATGGAAATATTATAGTCAATGTGAAAGATGGGTCCCTGGAAGAATGTAAACTGGCCATTGTAGAAGCACCCCGCTTTTTTGAGGGAATGCTCAAGGGACGCTCAATATTTGAAGCTCAGCATATCACCTCCCGTATCTGCGGTATCTGTGCCTGTGGCCATACCCTGGCATCACTGCAAGCGGCAGAGGCAGCTATCGGATTTACCCCCAGTGCCCAGACCATCAAACTCCGGAAGTTCCTCCTGGATATGGAAAATCTGGATAGTCACCTCCTGCACATCTACCTTCTGGTAGCTCCCGATATCCTGGGGGTCAAGAGCTTTGTACCCCTGATAGATACCCATAATGATGTGGTAAGACGGGCTCTCAGGATGAAAAAGACTGTCAATGATGTGTGTGACCTTTTCGTAGGACGGCATATCCATCCTATCACCACGGTAGTGGGCGGTTTTACCAAGCTGCCTACGGCTGCAGACCTGCAGACCTTCCTCAATTATCTGGAAGGTATGATCCCTGATCTCAATGCCACCATCGAACTGGCTGCCACTCTCAAATTCCCTGATTACGAAAGGGATACTGAGTACGTAGCTCTGGTCTCTGATGATGACGAATACCCCCTCCTCATGGGTGATGTAGGCTCCACTGATGGCGTGCGGATGAATAAAAACGATTATAAGAAAATAACCAATGAGTTTATAGTTTCCCATTCCAGTGCCAAACACTGTAAACTGTCCCGTGATTCCTATATGGTAGGAGCCCTGGCCCGCTTTAACCTGAACAGTAATAAGCTGCATCCCAAGGCTAAAGAGATCGCCAATGTATTGGGCTTTAAGGCACCTGTAAAGAATCCCTACCTGAATACGGTGGCCCAGCTGCTTGAGACCATACACTGCCTCTATCATGGTATAGAGATCATCAAGGACCTCATGAACACCGGTATCAATTATGATGAAGAGATAGTGGTGGGATTGAATGAACATAAACGTATCCCGGTCAAAGCTGGAAATGGGGTAGGAGCTGTAGAAGTTCCTCGGGGTATTTTATTCCACAATTATACCGTGGATGACAAGGGCATCATACAGGCAGCTAACTGTATTATCCCCACCGGTCAGAATATACGCAATATCGAGTATGATATGAAAAAATTTGTCCCGGAGATGCTGGCTGACAAGAGTGATGAAGAGATCACTCTGGGCATGGAGATGCTGGTCAGGGCCTATGACCCCTGTATTTCCTGTTCAGCTCATTTCCTGGATGTAAAGTTTGTGGGAAGATAAAGACATCGAGACGGCCCTGTCATTACCTGAAGAAGGAATATTGCTGCTGGTCACAGTGGGCAATGATCTGCGGGGTGATGACGGGGCCGGTCCCTATATTGCAAAGCATCTGGATATACGTTCAGACAGAATAGTGCTCTATAATGCCGGTATGCATCCCGAAAACAGTGTGGATGCAGCCGATCAGGTCCGGCCGGCTAAGGTAGTATTTATCGATGCTGCTAACTGGGAAGGAAAGGTGGGGGAAGTACGCCTCGTCCCGGAGGAGCTGATCCCGGTGCAGACCGTATCCACACACATGTTTCCCCTGTCTACTATCGGGGCACTGATGAGACAGGATGGGCATTGTGAAGTATACTACCTGGGTATACAGCTGGCTAGTGCCAATCTGGGTGATACTATGAGCCCGGCTGTCCAATCCAGCTGTGATAAACTCATCCACTATTTACAGAAATCTTATTCTGCTATACAATAAGCCAAGCATTTAAAAAGGAGCTCATTATGCACGAGATGCATCTCTTAAAAGACCTGCTAGCTGACCTGCTGGCCAAAGCTGAACAGGAAAAGACCAGCCGAATAAATAAAGTCTACCTGCGTATGGGGGAATATACGGAGATCAATAAAGAGATATTGATCCATTTCTTCAATGAAAATACCAAAGGTACTCTCGCAGAGGGAGCAGAGATAGAGATCGAAGATTCTCCGACCCGGGAACTCAGGCTGGTATCCTTTGACTGTGAATAGGGACTGAGCATGTGTTACGCTATCCCCGGTAAGATCGTCGATATTCAGGATAATGTAGCCACTGTCGAATATTTTAATGAGCACAAAAAGGCCTACCTCGAACTCCCCGATGTAAATGTGGGAGATTATGTCTATGCGCAGGGAGGATTTGTCATTAAATCCATGGATGCCCGGGAAGCTGAGACCATCATCAATACCTGGAAGGAAAGCTTTTTCTCACTCCAGGAGACGGATATGCGGCTGTCCCGCATGGACCTGGAGGGGGAAGGCCTGCGCCCGGAGATCGTGCGTCTGCTGGACCGTGTCATGGAGGACAGGGAGCTCAGTTATGACGAGCTCTGCAGCCTCATGGCTATACAGAACGATGCTGAGGTCACCTACCTCTCCAAAGCGGCCAATTTTCTGCGTTCCAAGCACATGGATAATTCCTGCTGCGTACACGGCATCGTAGAGTTTACTTCTTACTGTAAAAGAAACTGTAAATACTGCGGATTGTCCACCCACAACACTCATTTAAGCCGCTACCGTATGGACAGAGAGGCATTTTATGCCAATGTGGAGCTGGCCATTGAAAAATTCGGATTCCAGGCCCTGGTGCTCCAGGGAGGGGAAGATATTGGTTTTCCGGTAGAAGAGCTGGCAGAGATCATACGGGAGATAAAACGGCGCCATGCAGTGCTGATCTTTATCTCGGTGGGTGAGGTAGGCCTGGAAGGGCTGGATCTCTTGTACCAGGCCGGTGCCCGGGGGATGCTGCTGAGATTTGAGACATCTGACCCTGATCTGTACGAGGTCATGCATCCCGGATACAGTCTGGAAGACAGGCTGGACCATATCCGGCGGGCCTATGAGCTGGGCTACCTGATCATTACAGGATCTATGATCGGTTTCCCGGGACAATCAGAACAATCAGTGGTAGATGACCTTTTATTGACAAAATCCCTGAACGCGGAGATGTACAGTTTTGGGCCCTTTATTCCCCATCCTGATACCCCCTATGCCGGCAAGGCACCCGGCACAGAACAGCTCATGATCAAGACTATCGCTTTGGCCCGTATTATAGACCCCAAAAATGCCAAGATACTGGTGACAACTGCCTATGAGACCCTGTCACCCCGGGCCCGTCACAAAGGGCTGATGTCAGGGGCCAATTCAGTCATGCTCAATGTGACCCCGGAATCTCTCAGAAATGCCTATTCTATCTATCCCGGCCGGGCCCATAAAGATGAGTCCATACAGGATCAGATCAATGATACTATTGCCATGCTCAGAGAGTTGGGCCGGGCTCCTACCGACCTGGGAGTGCATCTGGGTATGGTAGACTGATTCATTTATATTTTTTTTAAATCAATAAAAAGGACCAATATGCGAATTCTAATCAAAGACCTGTCATTTACAGATGAGGACCTGCAGGAATGTGTTTACTCTCAGGGCGTGGAATATGTAGATGAACTGAGCAGCCTGCAGTGTATTGATAAAGTAATGGATAGCCTTCAGGGAATAGAACAACTGAGCAGTCTGGTGCATGTCGACCTTAGTTCCTGCACTATAGAGGATTATTCCAGCCTCAGGGCATTACCCCAGCTCCGGTCTCTGGTACTCACTAAAAACAGCCTGTTTAATATTGATTTTTTATCTGACCTCACTCCCCTTACTGAACTGGATCTTTCCTATTGTGACCTTTCCCATATTGTCCCTCTGAAGGGCCTCACTGCTCTGAAAAGACTGGATCTGAGCTTTAACTCTCTGTTCAACATCAGCGAGCTCAGTGAACTCACCGCCCTGGAGGATTTGAATCTGGAAAATAATTCTCTGGATGAGCTGACTCCGCTCCGCAAAATGTCAGCCCTAAAAAAACTGCATGCCGGCAGCAATAATATTAAAGATATATCTGTGATCCGTGAAATGAAAGGCCTCGAATACTTAAACCTGGGCGATAATCAGATCAAAGATATCCGTCCCCTGGAGGGTTTGAGTCGATTGAAGCGGCTGATCCTGGCAATCAATAGGATCACAGACATTCAGGCCTTGCAGGGTCTGAGCGCCCTGGAGGAACTTACCCTATTTAATAATCAGGTCAGTGATATCTCGGCCCTGGCTGAAATGAAGCGCCTCTTGCTCCTTCAGCTCCAGGGTAATCAGATAAAAGATCTTAGTCCCCTCACTTCTCTGTCTCAAATATCCTACTTGCTGCTGGATGGCAATCCTCTCAGCGACATGGCCCCCCTTGTGGCTATGAAAGGCCTCAAACAGCTATATATAAGAGAGATAGCCACATTGAATGAAGATAAGATCGCAGATTTAAAAGAAAAAATGCCGGATACTCAAATAGTTTCTTATTTATCTTCTAAATGATTTTGCATTTTTAGCATTTCTGAGGTAGAATAGTTTTATAGATGCTGCATAATATTTTTAAAATTCAGGAGGCTAATATGAAGTATATTGTCACGGCTTTAGTGATTGCTGCTTTGACTATTCCTGCATCCCTGCAGGCCAAGGACACCAAGAAGACTACTGTAATAGTAGAAAAAATACCGTCCACTACTGAAGAGTTTCTTGCATTCAGGGATAGTAAGGCTACGTCACCCGAAGGCGGGGCAGTGGTTATGCTGGTAGCACTTATGAAGTTTATGGAAGACCAGAATCTGGGAAAACAGTTTATGGTAATTGCCCTGGATCGCAGTAATCTGAAGGATGGAAAGGTCTACAAAGGATTTGCACCCGGTACAGGCCTGGAATATCATATTAACCGTTTTTCCCTGCCTCAAAGAAAACATATTCCCTGGGCCTATGTAGAAGGAGCGACGCCTCAAAATAATTATGAAGTCCCCTTGCCCTATAAGTTTATCGTCACCCAGAATCCCCACAGTATAATCAGTGAGGATACCATAAAGGTATTTGTAGCTTGTTATGGTACTGACTGGCCCCGTCCCGTCACCTTAAAGAAGAACAATAAAGGGATCTGGAAAGCCTACGAACTATCCTCTCTGTTCCTGGATGTACAGGGGCCGGACCGGGATACCCAGGTAGATGATGATATTTAAGATAGTGTGTAATGCGGGGCCTGTAGGAATACAGGCCCTCATTTATGGCTGTAATTTATCAGCCACATTATACAAAGGGTCCGGCTCCAGGTTAGTGCTGATCTCCTGAATAATCATCTTTCCTTCAGAATTATAGGTATTATTCGTTATCAGGGAGTATCCCCGGGCTTTTTGAAGAAGATTTCCGTTTTCATCAAACAGGCTAAAAGTGACCAGGTCAGATCTGCTGCGGGAATACTGGGATTTTTTCAGTCCATTGGGATAATAAGTAGTGTAGATTATCATACCTCTGTCTCTAAAATATTCCCTGAGTATACCGTCGGGATAATAGTTTTTATATATACTGTGGCCATTTCTATATTTGATATAGACCTCTTTGGTCCCTCCCCCGGCATACTGGCTGGATTCTTGTTCTACTGCACAGGAATAGGCCAGGCACATACATAGTATAGCTATGATTTTTACCTGAGTTTTCATATTCACCTCCTGTTTATAGTATAATTACTGGAATTATCCTGTCAAACCAGGGTCAGGGTATATACTCCATTTTTTTTGGAGTAATAATTTTATGCATCTAAAACCCTTTTTCAGCCCTTAATCAGGTGTAAGTTTAATATCATATTTTTTTATGATATAATATCCTGAAGGGAGAAAAATATGAAACGTTTAATGTTATTTTTAATGTTCATCAGTATCAATAGCCTGTATCCTGTAGATAAATTTATTGACCCTTTGCCTATGAAGGTCGGGGAAAAGCTGGTGTTTTCAGTGCATGTACTGGGTATGTATATCGGAGATCAGACTATCAGCGTGGATAAGCTCACTACCTATAAGGGCCGTACAGTGGCAGAAGGCTGGGGGACCTCCGTATCCAGAAAAAAGGTATTTTACCTTAATGATAAGGAAAAGACGTATTTTGACCCTGTGACCCTGGATCCTCTCTATAATGAGAGATGGGTACACCAGGGAGACTGGATCGACCGCCTCTGGTTCTGGTTTTACCCCCAGGACAATAAGGTGGAATTCAAACACAATAAAGGCAATAATGTGTTAAATACTTTGAATTACAAAGGAAGGATCAATAGCTTTTATACCATGATAGCCTATATGCGCAGCCTGGATTATGATTACTACATTAAAAATAATAAGACAATCGATTTTGGATATCTGTTCGGGATCTATTATAAGAAAGCCAGTTTTACTGCCGCTTATACTACGGTAAAATATAATAACACCCGCACTCCCGCAGTACAGGTAAAAGAAAACGGGGGTATGGGATATGAGTTTGTGATCCTGCTGGATCAGGACCGGACTCCGTATAAACTAGTGATACCCGGAGATAAGCTGCGTATGATTATCACTATCAAAGACCTGAAAAGAGGAACAGAAGCCCTGCCCCGCTAACATATGGCATCAGGCCCTGAAATGATCCTGGAGGCTGCGCACCTGGGCCTCTATGTCAGGAGCTTCGGTAATGGCAGATACCAGGCATACACTGTGTGCCCCTCTGGATATCACGGTGCCCAGATTATGGGGCTTAATACCCCCTATGGCTACAAAATCACAGTCGATGTTTTCCACCACATAATCCAGGTAGTCCAGTCCTACCGGCCCTTCCGGGTGGATCTTGGTCTGAGTGGGAAAGAGGGGGCCCACCCCTAGGTAATCGGCTCCCAGCCTGACTGCTTCCCGGGCCTGTTCCGGGGAATGGGTGGATAGTCCGATGATACGCTCTCCCAGCAGCTGCCGGGCCTGAGGCAGGGGCAGATCGTCCTGTCCCAGATGGACACCGTCCGCATCTACACAGAGGGCAATATCAATAAAATCATTTACCAGGAAGAGAACCCCGGCATCCCCGGTCATTTTTCTGATCTCCTGGCATTCCCGGAACTGTTCTTTTTTAGTAAGAGTGTCTTTGTCCCGGTACTGGATGACAGAGATCCCACCAGCAATCATGGCGCGGGCTACCTCCACATTGGATCTGCCCCGGGACAGGTCCCGGGCCAGTATGCCGTATATACCCTGAGGCAGCACTTTTTTCATCCTATCATCTCCCAGTCTTTAAATACAGGCTCATAACCCAGTGAAGATATAGCCCGGGCTACTTCAGCTACACTGCGCTCATCATCGATCTCAAACTGCGGGGTATGACCCCCTCCCGGCTGGCCATATCCCCCCACTGTGGTCACAGACCCGGCTGACATGCGCGTTACTCCCAGGGGGATAAGATTATCCCTTAAGGTGCTGCCTTCCCGTGTGGACAGGGTTATTCCCACCCGGGGTAAAAACAAACGGTAGGCCAGTATAGTCTGTACCAGACTGGCATCGTCCAGCCTGTACAGGGCCTGGTAATCCCCTTCGGCTTCATTAAGCCGGGGCAGGGAGACAGAGAACTCTGTCTCTATATATTTATTATGCAGATAGTGGGCGTGCAGGCCGGTAAAAAAGGCCTCACTGAGGGGCTGGCCCAGTCCGAATAATGCCCCTATATTGACAGTCCGGAATCCGGCTTCGGCTCCGCGTTCCGGGGCACTGAGACGATAGTCATAATCGGCTTTCCGGCCCGCAGGATGGACCCGGGCATAGATATCTCTGTCATAGACTTCCTGGTACAGGGTCAGCCCGTCTACCCCTGCCTGCTTAAGCCGGGCATAATCCGGGGTGTCCATAGGAAATATCTCGATGGACAGGGAGTCAAAGTGCTGCTTGAGGATAGAGACACAGTCCAGAAGGTAGGCCAGGGGGGTCTGGGAGGGTGCCTCGCCAGTCAGGATGAGGAGGTGACGCATGCCGGTGCCTGCTATAGCCCTGGCATTTTCCCCGAGCTCTTCCAGGCTTAGTTTTTTTCGATGAATCTTGTTGCCCACACTGAATCCACAGTACAGGCATTCATTACTGCAGTAGTTTGATAAATACAGGGGTATGTATAGCTGTATCACCCTGCCAAAATACTGTACTGAAAGCCGATGAGCTTTCCGGGCCATGGCTTCAAGGTGGGGGCGGGCGGCAGGGCTGAGCAGCTTAAGAAAGTCCAGTGGATCCAGTCCCTTTTTTTCAAGAATAAAAGGTATTTCAGCACTATCCGTGTTTTCACTAAAGCCGGTAAAATCAAAACCTTCCCATTCTTTTATCTTTTCAATAAAACTCATCTAGCCCTCCAGGTGCAGGAAGCCGGTGAGGGGGGAGCTGGCCTGAGCGATGAGACTGGGGCTTCTGCCCTGAGCCAGCCAGGCAGTCCGTCCAGCCTGCACCGCCTGGGAGAAGGCACGTCCCATGGCTACCGGATCGCCCGCTGTAGAGATGGCGGTGTTGACCAGAACGGCATCTGCACCCAGTTCCATGGCCTGAGCTGCATGACTGGGCAGGCCAATACCTGCATCTACGACTACAGGCAGTGTGGAGTTTTCAATGATGATCTCTATCATGGGCAGGGTCTTTAAACCCTGGTTGGAACCGATGGGGGCACCCAGGGGCATGACGGCAGCGGCCCCGGCATCCTCCAGCTTTTTACAGGTGATGGGATCAGCCTGGATATAAGGCAGTACGGTGAATCCTTCTTTAGCCAGGATACGGGTGGCAATTATGGTCTCCTCGTTATCGGGGAGTAGGTACTTCATGTCTGTGATCACTTCTATTTTTATAAAGTCCCCGCAGCCGGCTTCCCGGGCGATACGGGCTATGCGTATAGCTTCATCGGCATTGCGGGCTCCGGAGGTGTTGGGCAGGAGGGTCACATGCCGGGGGATGTAGTTCAGGATGTTCTGGTCACCCGCCTTAAAGTCCACCCGGCGCAGGGCTACTGTGATGAGCTGGGAGCCGCTGGCTTCCAGCATGGGGGCTATGAGTTCTGGGCTGGCAAACTTTCCGGTTCCGGTGAATAAACGGCTGGAAAAAGTGACGCTACCCAGAGTGAGAGTGTCCTGCTTCGGAGTACCGCTTCCCCCTCCCATAAAAGTAATAATCTCTATCTCATCTTCTGGCTGTATCCTGATCAGGGGCCATTCTTCCCGCTTTTCAATAGTCCGGTTCCGCTCAATGACCAGTCCCTGTGGGTCCAGATCCCGGGACAGGATGAGCTCCTGCAGAGTCTGTGGGTTTATGTTTTCTGACCTGCCATTGATCTTTACTTCTATCATTTTTTCCTCCTGGAAATAAAAAAACGCCGGTATTAACCGGCGTCGATAGGTGATCTCACGCCGTTTCCCTCCGCCGGTATTATCCGGTTCAGGTGATTAGGGTATGATCTCAGACGAGTGGTTTGACTCGACACCCCTAACGGTAGTAATAGTTTAAGGCAGACAGGGGAAAATGTCTAATAACAATATTAAGAAAAACAGGGTGTGAATATAATTTAAAACGGAATATTGATAAAATGGTTCAGATGTGTGATCTCAGGAATGAAGTGTGAAAATAGTTGCAATGTGCACAAAAAGGCACTATAATACTGCGATTTAAACTAATGCTTTCCCAAAGGGAAGCAGGTTAGAAAAGGAGAATCTATGAAAAAGTTTGTGGTTTTTGCAATGTTGATGATCATGATGGCAGGATGTTCTGTTGCTACTGTTGACAGTGATGCCCAGGATGTAAGTCTGAACAGCCTCACTACCGGGCAGGCTAATACTCCGGTACAGTTGTTCCGTTCTTCCAGCTATGTACACCAGAAGTACGGCCAGTCACAGCTGGGCCTGAGCTGGGAAGTAAGGGTAAAGAACCTGGCTTATAACAAATCAGTATTTATCCGCCAGCAGCTTAAAAACGGGCAGTGGACCAATATCAGTCTGTCCTACAAGCAGAGTGCTGACAATGGTTATGAGATCTGGAGCGGATATGTCAGTCAGCTCAACACATTCACCTATGATACTAAATTCGCCGTGGGCTATACTGTGAATGGAGCTACCTACTGGGATAATAACAGCGGCGCCAATTACACTATGCCCTATAACTGTGGAGAGATGCTGGGAAAGGGATATCAGGTTGCACTCAGAAATCACAGCTATGCCAATAATATGCTTACAGTAAATGTGGATGTCCGCAATATAGCTTATGCCAAGACGGTAAACCTGGTGTACTCTTCCGATAACTGGGCCAGTTCTAAGTCAGTCCCTCTTTATTTTCAGAACAGCTACTATTATGGATATGCCTCAGTGACTTGTCCTACCGCTGCCGGATTTGAGCGCTGGGCTACATGGTCTGCCTATATCGGGCCGGTTTCAGGGGCCAAGTTCTTTATCGAATATTCTGTAAATGGTGCCAAGTATTATGACAACAACTGGGGATATAATTATTCCCTGTAAGCCTACATACATGCACTGTAACAAAATTTCAAACTAAGCATATATGAGACAGCCCGGGTTTTCCCCGGGCTGTTTTTTTGATTTGGATGTGGATTATCAAAAATAAACATAAAAAGTTGTAAAAATATTTCCTTACAGTTAATCTTAATTTTATTAATTCTCATACACAAATTTTGGGGGTGATCCGTGAAATTGAAAATGTTTATGGTATTTATCCTTTTAGTATCTGGCACATCGCTATATGCCAAAAAACTTAGTGGTACAATAGGAGTGCCTGACGGTATCACTTTTACTGTGCAACTGGGATATGGATACATTCCTCCAAACAGGAGTATTGATCTCAAGACGGACGAAGGGGATATCATCACGGGACAGTTTGGCCTGGATGAGACAATAACTCTGCATAAAACTTATTCACCAGTTTATCGTATAAAAATAAAATTTAATGATAAACAATACTCCGGAACGGTCAGTATTAAAAATCTAAGAAGGTACGAGATCGACATTAAAGATGATTCAGGTGATGAATCCCCTTCCTATATTACTGGAAGTATAGTAAGAAAGATGATGGGTTTTGCCACAGACCTTAAAGTGGGAGCATACAATCTGACAGGCATGATCAATATTAAGATGACCTCATTAAACTTTGCTCTGACTGAACTGCATGGAGTCAGGGCAATGAAGATGAAAGGCATTGAATACGATTTTGATTATAAAGAGGGAAAGCATTGGCAGGGTTTCATTACTTCCATTGGCAGAAAAAATCTCTATGATATTGAATACGATGCCATGAGCAATGATGATGTGTTAAGTTTCGTTTTTTTTGAGATCTTTCACATCCTGGATGAGGATGTTCAGGAGAGTCAGAAAAAAGACGATGAGGCTCGTTAAAAGTCATTGATAGTAGTATGTGGATTCTAGTTTAAAATGGGACTCCAGCAGATTTTTCCTGAAGGCTTGACTAAGCCAGGATCTGTTCTGGTATTATGTGCAGGAGATCCTGTAAAACAATTTAAACCTACCCTGACTCTATATGATCTGTTTCCGTTATTTTCTTAGAAAAGCTGTATTTACCAATATTTGGGATTCATTCTTGCACATTTACATTGATAAAATCAATAAGATAGTTATATAGATTAGCAAAAGATTCTCCCCTAACCAGCTCGGTGCGTGAACCAATCCCTAAATTATGGTAAATGTTAGTTATGTCTTTTCCAAATTCCGGAGAATGGGGAAGGCCGGGCTCCGAAAATTCCTGATAAGTAGAATACACTAGTTTTATCGGAGGAGAATTTACAGTGATAAAGTTACTGCAATAAGATTTACCCTCATAGGAAGGAGTAAAATAAAGGTCAACGTCTACATTGGCACCTATGCAATAGATTCCCCTGATACCGGGACTGCCGCTATGAGCCAGATTCCAGCCGGCCCAACTGCCTCGTGAAAAACCTCCCACAAAGATGTTATTGGTATCCAGATTATATGCACTGGCATTATTAGTGACCCAGGTATAGACCTTGATGGAATCTCGCCACATAGTCTGGGTCTCTAATACTTTTTTAACCGGGTCTGCTGTATCGACCAGGACAACAGACTCCCAGCTGACAATGGATATCCCCGCAGCCATGGGGTCAATAAGGTTAAAAAGGTCATTGGTATATTTGAAGGTCCTTCCGTTTCCATGTGCCCAAATATATACTGGGGTAGGTGTACTGGATGGAGCCTGATAAATGTCCAGAAGTTGTTTATAGTTGTTGGAAACCACCCCTTCTCCATAAGGGACATTTAATTCTGTTTTTGCTGGCAATGTATGCGGTCCATGGGCCGAGCATGAAGATAAAATTCCTGCAACAAATAAGACAGGACAGAGGATGGTGATTTTATACTTATCATATCGCTTACTATTTCGCATTTTGAAATGCCTCCGGTATAGGCTCCGTGATATAAACTAATTTAGCACTATATAAAAAAATAATCAAGCTGGAATTTCTATGATTTAGCCTGACATTTTTTTACTAGTTTTTTTTGGGATTCAGAGTTAGAATAAGTATACGTTTGTATATTATGTCTATATACAACGATTTGGGATATAGACGGCAGACAGAGAATTGATTATCAGCAGGATGTACCGGATTTTTCTGGTATGGATCCTGAGGAGGAGATATGGATATTATTTCGATTGTACTGATTGCTTTTGTGGTATTGGAGACTCTTAATGTGATCCTGTTATATAAGATGCCCGGTACCACCCGGGGAAACGGGGTAGGGGTATTTACCGCCTATGAAAAATCCAAAGCTTATCCCGAGATCCATGAACTGGTCCAATACCTCATCAACTGGGTAGCCGGTACTAAACTGATTTTCATCGTGCTCCTGATCGGTGTTATCATAGCCGGCACTCCGGAGATCAAGGTATTCAGTGCTATAGCCCTTATCTTTTCTATCGCCACCTTCTTCTCCCGTTTGTTCCCGATATTGCGAAAGATGGATGCGGAAGATCGCCTCAGCCCCAAGGGTTATTCCAGGACCCTGGCTATCATGATAGGGTGTTTCATACTGGTGTTCGCGGTGGCCCTGGTGTGCTATCTGCTCCGATTTAAGCAAGGTTGAAAGCCTCACACAATACAAAGCAGCCTATCAAAAAAACAGACCCTGCCTAAGCAGGGTCTGTCTATAAGTGTTTAGTTTTTTTAATAGAAAATATTAAAGTCCCGCGTCGCTGTAACCGGTATCCTTGATACCAAATCCGAAACGGATCACTTCATCGGGACCCTCCTGGAAGAAACCGGTAAATCCTAAATATCTCACATCTGGGTCTACCATTATGAAGACTGTGCCGATGTCGTTAGTGGCTACAAAAGATCCTTCTCCCATGTACGCATTCTGGATAAGTGTGGAACTGGCCGTATCCACTTCTGACCAGTTTAATAAACTGGTGGTCAGGTTGGTACTATCGCCCCATTCCGGTCCAGCCCCATAACTGGGGATGTCTACTAACACACCATCCCATTGAGAAGAAGCGGTTCCGGTATTATCCTGAAATTGATAGACCAGAACATGGCCGGAATCAATTACCATTTTCATAGGGCCAATACCGCTATTTATATTGGAGACTTCACAGTTATAATTTATTAAGAAATAGGTTCCATCCAGGTCAGCTATCGATTTGCTGGACTGGGGTATAGCCAGGCCTGCACCACCGCCTTTACCGGGGCCGAAATCCAGGATAGTAGCACCATCCGGAGTACCTGTCAGGGATAAAGCATTGGAATAGTCGCCTGCTGTTCCATCCCAGAATACTAATGATTTTGATGCACTGTCGTATATAAAATCATCCAGTTTTATGGTACCGGTACTATTAATATTGTTCATCCCGCTGCCGCCGTTGAGTTCTTCTCGTTTACTGTATCCCGCACCATACAAAAGCCCCAGGGCGGAACTGTCATCCCAGGCGGCAAAACCAGCCTCCATATTCGCGTTGGTCTGGCCGGTGTCGGTATTAAATTTCATCCAATTATAGGACTTTTGATAATAATCTGCGGCACTGGTCTGCTGACGGTGCACAGCATAGACCGGATATCCATCAGCTGCGGCATTTGACTGTCCGTCATCTGTATTGGTAAACATCTGATAGACTATCGCAGTACCAGGATATTCTGCAAAAAGTACTGAGCCGCCATTTAGGCCCAAACTAGGGAGATCTACGACCTTAAGAATTGAAAAGCCGCCATTTTCTGTGGTCATTGAGAAGTAGGTATAAGGGCCATTGGTCTGACCACTGGTATAGTTAATATGTGTGACAGTTTGTTGAGACTGATTTATAATCACACAGATCAGATCACCCACTGGTTCACTGCCTCCATACTCATAGAGGATGTCAGCACCGGGTATAGGATCTCCCGGCTCTACCGGGTCTCCGCATCCGATGACAGTCAGTAAAGCCAACACCACCATACTTAGGCCTGCTTTGGACAATTGCATACAAACCTCCTTTGCGAATTCCATTTTCTTATCATAACTAAAACATATATTTTAGTCTAGTTTTAATCATAATTTTGAATACTGTGGAGTTTTTTTTGTCAATTAGCTCTTTTCTGTTACTCTAGGGAAAATCTGATTTATTTTTTACCACAACCAATATATTCCCTTTGAAGACGACTATATCTTTTTAAGCGATTAAGGTCTTTAGTGTTTTACCTTTTTCCCCGCATGAGTGTTGAATGAACCTGTAAAACCCGCCTGTTATATCAGCCTCACCGGCGGCCGCTTATAATACCCAGTCCCAGGCCCAGAAAGTGATTGTCAGTGTGTGTGTCCTGAGCCCAGAGATATCCATTGATCCAGACCCATTCCAGGGAAAGGTGTATGCCTGATGTAAAACGGTACACAATCCGGGTACGTGGTTCTATCCACAGGCCATCCTGGAAGAATGTGAAAAGTCCGGAGAAGCTGAACTCCCAGGATTTCAGATAGAGATCTATGCCCGCATTTATGAGGGGTGCCACACTTACTCCTGCATAAGAGGAGCTTTTGAAGATCCTTTCCCACTCTGTTCCGATGCGGATGCCTCCCAGGGTGTGTACAGAAAATACGAGATTTTGCTGGGAAATGATAGTCCAGTATATCCCTGAATAGAGGTCCCACTCCTGCCAGTGAGGCGATACCAGGAACCAGGAGTCCCAGGCCCGGGTAGATGCCCCTATGATTAACTCCTTATCCCCCAGATTGAGCATAGTGCTCCAGCTGAAAGAACTGTTCAGGTAATGATATTCTGAATAGGAAAGCTGATATTCAAACTCATGAAAAACAGCCTGAGCGGGAATACTGATCAGTAAAAAAAATACTATCCATACATATCTAATCTTCATAAGCCCCCCGGTCCATAGCAGCTCCCTGGGGCCGGACAATGCCTCTGATGTCATTGGACACAATGAGGCTTAGATTTGTGCCATCATCCAGACCACCACTCCCGGGCTGCAGGCTAAAGTCCCAGGCCCCGCTATCGGAAAACGAAACTACAGTGAGCAGATCAGTAGGGGCGGGGCTAAAGTACTCCGGGTCATAGGACCACTGGAAGTCAGGATTGGCCGCGTCTATGCTGTTAAAACCGTGCCGGAAGGTGACGGCCGGGTAATGATTGGGGTCATAAAAAAAACGGATCAGGGGGTGGGAGCTATCGTTTTTAATAAGATTGTTGTAGATCTCTATGTCTGAGCTGGGCTTGAAATTTTTATTCCGTTCATCGCTTACGGAAATCAGCTCATTGCGAGTGTAATTGCAATTAAAAAAAGTGTTGTTGTAGATCCTCAGTCTTTCCCCATTGGAGATCAGTATTCCCATACGGCCGCAATTGATAAACACATTGTTATAAACCCACTGATCATAGCCTTCCGGGATGTCCCGGGGGTCCAGTGCAGGGTAGTTGACATAGAGGCTGCTTTGCCCCCCCAGTATGATCCCAAAGAGCTGGTCGTCGTATCCTTCTATCACATTGCCTACCCAGTATACATTGGCTGAACCGCCCTTACAGTAGCCTGCTCCTCCCGCATTATCATGCAGATAGTTACTGAGGATAATAACATGATGGGTACCCACGCAGTCTATTCCCTGCTCCAGTCTCACATTGTAGATCTCATTGTATTCTATGAGGTAATACTGATTTTGAGCCCCTTTGATGCCCTCTTCCCCTACATCATGAATGATGCAGTTGCGGATCACAACATTATTTCCTCCTGCCTCTACATCAGGCAGATTCCCTTCCAGGCTTTCCCGGGAATACACGCCTACACCGAAACTGGATGCGTTATAGAGCTCGAGGCCGTCTATGATGATGTGATCTGACGTGGTGGATATGACCGAATGAGCATTCCCCCCGTCGATACGGGCTGCACCCGGGCCATCCTGGGAATAAAGGACAAGAGGCAGGCCCTGAGACCCGCTCTGAGCTATCCATAGTGCCTCATGATATATCCCGGCCCTGATACGGACGATAGAACCGGGGCCACATTCCTGCAGGGCCCGGCTCACAGTGGCAAAGGGCGATCCGCTGCTGCCGTCTCCGCTAGTGTCATCACCGGTGGATGATACGTAGACACTGCTTAGGCCGGAATAATCCGTGCCGGGAAACAGTGCATAGAGTTCTGAAAAGGAATAGAGGGGGACCTCGTAAATACTACTTCCCGGATTGGCCAGCTTATGCCGGGGATAGATGGGATTAGGGGTAAGGCCACAGGAGTTTATGAGTGACAGCATGAGTAAAGTGATAAGGCAATAGTATAAATGATTTTTCATAAAGTTCCTTTTTTCTATCTCCTCAGTAATAGTAGCATTTTATTAATCCTTTTTCAAAATATTATAGATTTAACGCATAGCTAGAATTTATTTTTAGGGGCATTAAATACTGGATTTGATTTTATCTTACCCATATCATAGAATAATTAAAAAAAAGGAGGCCTGTTATGAAGAAAGCATTTTTTGCAATATTATTGTCATCAGTCTGGGTCAGTGGGTCTGAGTTTCTCCGCAATGAGCTCCTGTTCAAGTCCTATTGGCTGGATCATTTTTCAGGACTGGGTTTAATTTTTCCCTCAGATCTTATCAATGGAGCGATTTGGGGAATATGGAGTATTTTCATGGCTAGTATGATATTTATATTTTCCCGTAAATTTAGTCTCTGGAAGACTACAGCGATTAGCTGGATTTCCTTCTTTATCATGATGTGGCTGGTCATCGGCAACCTGGGTGTCTTACCCTGGAGATTATTATGGATTGCTGTCCCCTGGAGTATACTGGAAGTCATTCTGGCTACTTTCATCAGTATGAAAGTGGCCCCACCGAAATGAATTATACACTTTTTAAGAAATGCCCCTGGAAAAATCCAGGGGCATTTTTTTATTCTAATGTCCTGATAATTACTTTTTATTGGCAGCCGCGATGAGATTGAGGGCTGATCCGGCCTTAAACCATTCGATCTGGGGGAGGCCGAAGGTGTGCTTACACAGGATCTCATCGGAGGAGCCGTCCTGGTGCTTAAAGATGAGCTTTATGTCATGGCCCGGCTGGAGGCTGGCGGCCAGGTCCGGGATAGAGACTGTGTCCATTTCCTGTATCCTGTCGTAGTCCGCGGGGTCGGCAAAGTTCAGGGCCAGTATACCCTGTTTTTTGAGATTAGTCTCATGGATGCGGGCAAAGCTGCGGGTCAGTACGGCTATACAGCCCAGCTGACGAGGCTCCATGGCGGCGTGTTCCCGGCTGGACCCTTCTCCATAGTTTTCATCTCCTACCACGATCCACTGTTTGCCCATAGCCTTGTAGTCCCGGGCTACCTGGGGTACATCCTTGTATTCACCGGTGAACTGGTTGAGGGACTTACCCACCTGGTCATGAAAGGCGGAGACACCCCCGATCAGCATATTGTTACTAATATTATCCAGATGCCCTCTGTACTTGAGCCAGGGGCCGGCCGGTGAGATGTGGTCGGTAGTACACTTGCCTTTGGCTTTGAACAGCAGTGGGAGATCCGTGAGGTCTTTACCATCCCAGGGCTGGAAGGCTTCCAGCTTCTGCAGCCGGTCACTCTTTTCATTAATGACTACCTGAATGGATCTGCCGTCAGCAGGAGGTTCTATGATGGAGATATCCGGTTTAGCGTATTCCACTTTGTTAGCCTGACGGGGAGGCAGCTTCATTTTTACAGATTCACCTTTGGCATTTTTCAGGGTGTCTGTAAGGGGGTTAAAGGACAATCTCCCCGCTGCGGCATAGATGGTACACATCTCAGGGCTGGTCACAAAAGCCTCTGTAGCCGGGTTCTGGTCGTTTCTCTTTTTAAAGTTACGGTTAAAGGAATTGACGATGGTGTTCTTGGTGCCCTGGGGCATGTCGGGGCGGCTCCATTGGCCGATACAGGGGCCGCAGGCATTAGCCAGGATAGTAGCACCGAATTCTTTTAAAGTATCCAGGATGCCGTCCCGTTCTGTCGTAGCCCGGACCATGTCGGATCCCGGGGTGACCAGGAACTGAGTGCTGGCCTTTATGCCCTGGTCCATGAGGTCGCGGGCTATGTCGGCTGCTTTTTTAAGGTCATCATAGCTGCTGTTATTACAGCTGCCCAGACAGGAGGCCGAGATGGCATCGGTATAGCCTTCTGTCTTTACACCTTCCTTAATAGTCTCTACGGTCCACACTTTATCAGGAGAGAAGGGGCCGTTAAGGTGGGGTATCAATGTAGAGAGGTCGATCTCTACCACTTTGTCAAAATATTTTTCTGGCTGAGCATAGACCTCGGGGTCAGCCTGGAACTGATCCATGAGGCGGCTTACCTCCTGGGCCAGGTCAGCCCTGCCGGTAGATCTCAGGTAGTCCAGATGGCTCTCATCCACCGGGAAGATCGAAGTAGTGGCGCCATGTTCAGCCCCCATATCGGTAATGGCTGACTTTTCAGTAGTGGTCATGGTCTTACAGCCGGGGCCGAAGAACTCGACTACATGCCCGGTGCCGCCCTTTACAGACAGTATACCCAGCAGATTACAGATCACATCCTTGGACGCGGTCCATCCCTGGAGCTCACCGGTGAGCTTTACCCCGATCACTCCGGGCCACTTCACTTCCCAGGGCATGCCTACCATCACGTCCACGGCGTCAGCTCCACCCACACCGATGGCGATCATGCCCATGCCTCCCATGTTGGGAGTGTGGGAGTCGGTACCGATCATCATCCCCCCGGGAAAAGCATAGTTTTCCAGTACTACCTGGTGTATGATCCCTGATCCGGGCTGCCAGTAGCCTATCCCGTAGCGGGCGGACACACTTTGCAGAAAGTCATAGACTTCTTTATTCACCTCTATGGCCCGGGCCAGGTCTTCTTTGGCACCACTCAATGCCTGGATGAGGTGGTCACAGTGTACTGTAGAGGGGACTGCAGTCCGGTCTTTGCCGGCATTCATGAGCTGGAGCAGGGCCATCTGGGCAGTAGCATCCTGCATGGCTACCCGGTCGGGATTAAGGTAAGCATAGTCCTGTTTACGCTTCAGTTCTGTCTCGGGAGTCTGGTCCAGGTGCGCGTACAGGATCTTTTCGGCATAACTGAGGGGGCGTCCCAGGATCTTTCGGGCCTGATCGACTTTATCTTTAAAGGTGCTGTATACTTTTTTGATCATATCCATATCTCTGGTCATAATGAACTCCTTGAATAAATTCCTCTTTAGTTTATATGAAAAAGAGTTTTTTGTAAATACATAGCCTGCTGGGCTGTAGTTCCACAAAAGAAACTAAACACATATATCCACAAAACAAAGTTAACGGTCTGCTGACTCAGACAAACACAAAAATATTTCTTTACAATTAATTAAAGTGCTGTAAAATATATTAAATATTCCTTTAGGACAGTCCATGAAATATAAAATAGTGGCTCTGCATGCCAGTCCACGAAAAAAGTCTACATATAAGCTTCTGCAGGAGACCAGAGAGATATTCGCTTCTCATAACATGGATTTAGAGATTATTCATATAGATAGCCTGAATATAAAACCCTGCCGGGGATGTCAACGATGTATTCTGGATGGAAAATGTGTTCATAAAGATGATATGGAAACAGTTGAAAAAACCTTAAACGAAGCCAATGGAGTGATTCTGGCTACCCCAGTCTATATTGGTCATGTTTCAGCACAGCTGAAAATATTTCTGGATAGGACCTGCAGCTGGTATCACCGGCCTCCACTGGTAGGCATTGCAGCCTGTTCTCTTATTACTACAGCTTATTCAGGTGTGAGGCAGACCGTATCATATCTGGAAAAAGTAGCTATGGATTGGGGGATGATCCCGGGACCAGCTATTGTGAGAAATGCAGGGAGTGTGCTTCGTCCTGTAACAAGACAGGAATTGTCTGTTTTTATTCATAATGTAGAAGCTCCGTTAAAACAAACCCGGCCTCGCTTAATTCAACTTATCTCTTTTTCTGTTCAAAAAGTATTGGCACTCTACATTTTAGCCAGAGATAAGCAGTACTGGGAAATGAATGGGTGGGATAAAAAAGACTTTTTCTATGCCTGTAGAATAGGCCCTGTCAGGAAACTTCTCAATAAACTCTTCTACTGGAATCTAGCTAGAAATGTGAAAAAAACTCATGCTCTAGCCAGAGAGGCTGGGCAGGCCCATACTGCACTGGAAAAAGGATTGTAAAAATCCGGAAAATATGTTATAATATATGACCCTGAATAAAGACTTTGGTATACTATAGCCGGAGTTAAGGGAAATTAACTATATTTAAAAGAGGTATTAAAACAGAAAAAAAACTGACCCGTTTTTTGACGGGAACCGACTTTTTCTATAAAATACTTGGCTATTAAAAAATGACTAATAGCCGGACTCTTCATATTTTAAGGAGGAATTTCATGGATTTGAATGTAAAGGATCATGCAGTGCAGGATCAATTCGAGACTGGAAATCACGGTAACGAGTATTATTTATCCAGACAGGCCATGATGGAATCAAATGCACGAAGTTACCCCCGACATTTTCCACTGGCCATTAAGAGTGCCCATGGATCATGGATAGAAGATGTGGAAGGCAAAAAATATCTGGATGCCCTGGCAGGGGCAGGCACTTTGGCTCTGGGCCATAACCACCCCCGCATTATAGAAAGATTAAAACAGGTCCTGGATTCAGGCCTGCCTCTTCATACACTGGACATTACCACTCCGGTAAAAGATCATTTCACCGAGCAGCTTATGAGTAAATTACCCCGGGATATGCAGGGTAAAGCTAAGATGCAGTTTTGCGGGCCTACCGGGTCTGATGCGGTAGATGCCTCTATAAAGCTCTGCAAGATCGTGACAGGCAGAGATAATGTCATCGCGTTTCAGGGTGGATATCATGGTATGAGTCATGGGTCTATGTCTTTGACTGGTAATCTGACCGCAAAAGGTCTGATCGGCAATCTGATGCCCGGAGTGCAGCATTTCCCTTATCCATATAGCTACCGCTGTCCTTTTGGACTGGGTGGTGAAGCCGGAGAAAAGGTAGCAGGCCAGTATTTTGAACGGGTACTTAAAGACCCGGAGAGCGGAATAGCCAAGCCCGCAGCTGTCATTCTGGAAGCGATACAGGGAGAAGGGGGAGTCATTCCTGCTCCCATAGAATGGCTGAAAACACTGAGAAGAGTGACCAAAGAGCTGGACATACCACTGATCATTGATGAGATCCAGTCCGGGGTAGGACGTTCCGGCAAGTTCTTTTCATTTGAATATGCCGGCATCGTACCCGACATGATCCTGGTATCCAAGGCCATTGGTGGTTCTCTCCCCTTATCAGTACTGATCTACAGTGATGAGCTGGATAAATGGAAACCCGGTTCTCATGCCGGTACATTCAGAGGTAACCAGATGGCTATGGCGGCCGGTTCAGTAGTCATGGATGTACTGGATGAAGAAGGGCTGATCGATCAGGCTGCTGAAAAGGGCATTTATATGTTAAACAGGCTGCAGGCTATGAAGGATAACAGTGTGATCATAGGTGATGTGCGGGGTAAGGGCCTGATGAAGGGTGCAGAGATCATCGATCCCCAGTCTCCGGCTGACAATATCGGGTCTCATATAGGGTCCAATGAACTGGCTACCCAGATCCAGAAGAAGTGTTTTGAGAAAGGCCTGATAATTGAAAAGGGTGGAAGAAATGGTGCGGTAATGCGTTTCATTCCTGCTCTGACTATCAGCCATGCTGAAATAGACCAGCTCCTGGATATATTTGAAGAGTCTCTCATGGAAGTCAATAAAACCTATGCCTGAAGCAATAGATAAATTATTCCTCAATGATACTGAGGCCTCCCATCGGGAGTTTTTACGGCGTATTGATGCAACAGCGCAGAGCCTGGTACAATGTTTCCAGGCTAATAAGCAGGCCTTTTCGGGAAAGACCCCTCAGGAACTGCAGGCCCTGCTGGGAAAGGATGAACTCCTGCCTCAAAAAGGTATAGGTGACTCTGCTGTACTGAAACAGGTGAGCCAAAAGATACTGCCTCATTCCCTGAAAGTGACGTCCCCCCATTATATGGCCCATCTGCATTGTGCTCCCCTCACTGATAATATCATGGCGGAACTCATACTGTCTACCCTCAATCAATCCATGGATTCCTGGGATCAGGCTCCCATGGCTACCGAGCTGGAAGTACATGTCATTGATGAGCTGTGCCGGCTCTATGGCTATCCTTCCACTGCATCCGGGGTATTTACCTCGGGGGGCAGCCAGTCCAATCTTATGGGCCTGTTTTTAGGACGGGACTGGTTTTGTAAAGAAAAACTGTCTCATGATGTACGTTCCTATGGCCTTCCTTCTGATTTTAATAAATTGCGTATCTATACCTCCCGGGTATCCCACTTTAGTGTAGAAAAAAGCGCTCACCTCATGGGCATGGGCTTTCATGCAGTGAGGCCGGTACCGGTAGATGAACACATGAAGATGTCACTCCCCCACCTCAGGCAGATGCTGGAGGAGGATGTAGCTCAGGGAAATATCCCCATGATGATCGTGGCTACAGTGGGCACTACCGACTTCGGCAGCATTGACCCCCTGGCTGAGATCCGGACCCTGGCTGACCAGTACGGTATGTGGATGCATGCCGACGCGGCCTATGGCAGCGGCCTTATGTTGTCGGAAAAGTATGCTCCCCGTCTCAAGGGATTGGAAAAGGCGGATTCTATCACGGTAGACTTTCATAAGATGTTCATGATGTCGGTGTCCTGCGGAGCCTTTCTGCTTCGTCAGGCTAAGTATTTCGAGCTCCAGGAGCTTCATGCTGATTATCTGAACCGGGAAGAGGATGAGGAAGAAGGTTATGTCCATCTGGTAGGACGTTCTTTGCAGACTACCCGCAGATTCGACGCTCTCAAGGTCTGGATGACCTTTAAAAGCCTGGGACGTGAGACCCTGGGCGGGCTGATCAATCGATCAGTAGAGACCTGTAAGGCCTCCTATGATCACCTCATTCAGGATGACGACTTTGAAGCAGTCACCACGCCGGAGATCAGCTCACTGGTATTCCGTTTTGTGGGAAAGGGCCTTTCAGAGGACGAGACAGAACAGATCAACATCAGCATCCGGAGCAGGCTGCTCCATGATAAAGGTATCGTCATAGGGCAGACCAAAGTCCATGAAAAGACCTTTCTTAAGCTGACCTTATTAAACCCTCTCATTGAGCCCGAAGATATCACGGAGTTATTTGCATTGATCAAGACTATGGCAGTCTGATCAGTACCAATTCTCTTTGCTGAAATTCTGTCAATTTACCCCGGAGTATGTTAAACTATGACTGTTGTCGTGCTGGTATCCCGTCATTGTTGTTATGCTTAATCATAGTTCATGCATGTGCCCGGTATCAGTGAGTAATTCAAGGAGCAGAATATGAAAATAGCAGACGAAAGTGTAGTGACCATTCACTATGAATTAAAGGATGATGAAGGCCAGGTGCTGGACTCCTCTAAAGGTAAAGACCCTCTCAAATATCTCCACGGTGCCCAGAATATCATACCCGGACTGGAAGAAGCCCTCTATGAAAAGACCAGCGGGGATAAGCTGGACGTCACTGTAGAAGCCATAGATGCCTATGGTGAGATCGTACCGGAACTGGTACAGGATGTGCCCAAGGAAGTATTCGGCGAAGTAGATCATATAGAGCCCGGCATGGTATTCCAGGCCCAGGACCAGGAAGGCCGAATGCAGAACTTTATGATCCGGGAAGTCAAAGGTGATCAGGTCACCATCGATGCCAATCATCCCCTGGCAGGTAAAAGACTGCATTTCTCCGTATCTATAGAAGATGTCAGAGAAGCCAGCAAAGAAGAGCTGGAGCATGGACACGTTCACTAAGCCTTAAGTTCAGATATCATCACAGACTGTCTCAGAAATGAGGCAGTCTTTTTCTTTACATTTAGTTAAAATGATATAGAATGAGTTTAATACAGAGATTCAAAACAGGGAGTGATGATGAGTAAAGCAGGCCTGCCCTGGGTCATCGCCGGGCTGATCGCGGCCGGTATCTCAGGATTTCTCATTCACAAAAACATCCGTTTTTTACAAAACAGTGTGAGGTCTGAAGGCCGGGTCATATCTATACTGGAAATTGTGGATGATGAAGGGTCCTCCAGCTATGCCCCGGTATATACCTATACGGGGAATGATCTACAGGTCTATACCAATGCAGAGTCTATTTACAGCTCTCCTCTGCGCTATAAGGTGGGAGACCCTATTTTAATACTTTATAATAAGGAAAAACCGGCGGAGGTTAAGGTCGACCGTTTTATTTATATATGGTTAGTACCCATGATGCTGGGGATTATGGCACTCATGTTTCTGTTCCCCCTGTGGTATAGTATATATGTTTTTTTCAGGAAGATATTTTCCCCGCAGTTAGATCAGCCAAAGCAGTGAGAAAAGCCACTATCTGTCATTAACCAGTCTCCTCTGAAAGCTATTCGCTCCACCGGGATGTCCCCATTGTCCATCATACTGGTATTTTTAGTACAGGTATCCCTATCATATTCTTAATAAAAATCGATTCAGTATCAGGGAGAAAGGTAAATCCACTTGATATAAAACACATTCAGAGCTATTATGTTAAGAACTGAGGAACAAGAAAGGAAGAAAGATGCTGGAAAAATCAGAACCTTCCCGGATCAAAGAGCTTTTTGATGCTGTGGAAATAGCTGTTTTTATCATCGATGTAGATAAAGAAGGAGTATTTACCTATAATACCATAAACTCGGCACATGAGCGTCTGACCGGCCTGGATTCAGACTGGATCAGAGGTAAAAAACCTTCCGATCTGGCGGACTATATCACACCTGCAGTGGTAAAAGAAGTGGAAAAACACTATAGTGACTGCTACACCCAAAAGAGAAATGTTTTTTATGAAGAGATGATTCCTTTTGATGGTAAAGAAACCTGGTGGCTGACCCGGCTCACCCCCCTGATCGATGATGAGGGGAGGGTATACCGGATAATCGGGAGTTCATCCTCTATAGGTGATAACAGAAAGAAAGAACAGGAACTACTGAAAAACCAGGAAATGCTGGAAGCGGTGAGCTCTATGGCCAGGGTAGGGGGCTGGGAAATCAACCTGGCAAGCGGCACCGTCCTCTGGTCTCAGGAGATATATAAGATCCATGAAGTAAGCCTCGATCATCAGCCTACGCTTGAGGAGGCGATCAGCTTTTATACACAAGACTCTCTGCCTCTTATCACCCAGGCCGTACAGAATGCTATAGAACAGGGGGAGCCCTTTGACCTCAAGCTACAGATACGTACTGCCACAGGAAATCTGAAGTGGGTCCATGCCATAGGCAAAGCCATAAGTACCGGGGGAAAAGCAGAACGGGTATTTGGCATTTTTCAGGATATCACCCCTCAGTATTATCTGGAAGAGACTCTGAGAAGAAGAGAAAATGCACTCAAGGAAGCCCAGGACCTGGCCCACTTGGGTACCTATGATTACCAGTATCCTGAAGGAGAAGTGTTCTGGTCCCCGGAGATGTTCCGACTATTTTATATCAATGAGCGGAAGGATCCTCCTGCCTTAAATGACTTGTTTCAGCTGGTCTATCCTGATGACAGGCAGAGATTTGAAGATACAGTCTTAGACGCCATAAGCCGCAAAAGCACCTTTGATCTGATCTACAGGATTAAAAACAAAAAAGGAAAGATACGGCATCTGCATAATACCGGGAAGATACTGACAGATAATCAGGGAGAGGTAAAGCGGGTAATAGGGACGGTGCTGGATATCACACAGCGAAAACTGGTGGCAGATGAGTTACAGGTGCTGTCCACCGCGGTGGAGCAGAACTCAGACTCCATTGTGATCACTAATACTCTGGGAAATATCCTCTATGCAAACCCCAGATTCTATGAGCTTACGGGTTACACATCAAAAGAAATCATAGGCAATAACCCCCGGATACTGAAAAGCGGCCATCAGGATGAAGAGTTTTATAAAGAGCTGTGGGAATGCATCTCCAATGGAGAAGTGTGGAAAGGAGAGTTTTTAAATAAAAAGAAAAATGGTGAGCTCTACTGGGAAGATGCTACTATTAATCCTATCCGGAACTCAGAAGGCATCATCATCCGCTATGTAGCCCTGAAAAGAGATATCACAGAGCTAAGAGAAGCCAGGGAACAGCTCAAACAACTGGCTACCACAGACTCCATGACCGGGGCTTTTAACCGCAGGGCGGGGCTGGCTATTCTGGATAAGCAGATGCATCTCTCCTGGAGAAATGGTAAAGCCCTGTGCCTGAGCTTCATAGATATTAATAATCTTAAGTCCGTAAATGACACCTATGGCCACCAGGAAGGAGATTACCTTATCACATCTATAGCGGAACTTCTCCTGAAAAACATGAGAGTGTCGGATACACTATGCCGGATGGGGGGAGACGAATTCATGATGATATTGCCGGAATGTGATCTTCACAATGCTCAAAAACTCAATGAACGCCTGCTGGAGCTGGTAAGAAAATGTTCCGCTCTCCATAAGAAGCCTTATGACTGTGGATACAGCTATGGTGTGGTAGAATATCCGGGCAAAGAAAAAATGAAACCCGAAGAACTGGTACTGATCGCAGATCAGAGGATGTATGAGCAAAAAAAGAGATTAAAAAAAGATTAGTGCCCTGCAGATGAATCCGTGGAAGAGGTATATATGGAAAAACAGGAAAAAAATCTACAAAACGAGATCGAAGCCAAGACCAAAGAGATACAATCCCTGCTCACTGCTTCCCGAGCAGTACTGAAATACTCTTCTTTTACTGAATCCGCCCGGGTCATCTTTGATGAAGCCAAGAAGATCACCGGTGGTACCGCAGGATACGTGGCACTATTGTCTGACGACGGGTCTGAAAATGAAGTACTGTTTTTAGACGCGGGCGGGAGAAAATGCAGCGTCGATCCCAGCCTGCCTATGCCCATCCGGGGCCTCAGAGCACAGTCCTATTATACCAATAAAGCCGTCTACCATAATGACTTTATGAAGAGTGAGCATGTCGGATTTATGCCTCAGGGCCATGTAGTCATGAACAATGTCATGTTTGCCCCCCTGGTCATCGAGGGTAAGACCGTGGGTATCATAGGCCTGGCCAATAAAGATGGTGATTTTACTGATTATGATGCCAAAATGGCGGAAGCCTTTGGGGAATTTGCCGCTATTGCCCTGTTCAACAGCCGGAATCTGGATAAGCTCAATGAATCCATACTAAGCCTGCAGAAAGCCCTGTCGGAAGTCAAGACCCTGAGGGGTATAGTGCCTATCTGTGCTTCCTGTAAGAAGATCAGAAATGATGATGGATATTGGGAACAGGTGGAGACTTATGTCCATCAGCATTCAGAGGCTGACTTTAGCCACGGCATGTGTCCGGAGTGTTATGAAAAGGCAGTAAAAGATATTAATAAAAAGAAGTGACTATAAGGTATTCAAAATCCGGGCCAGATCATTCATGAGAAAAGGTTTATTTATACTGGCTGAAAACCCATATTTTCCCGGATCCATCATCAAGGGGTCCTGGGTATAACCACTGTATACCACCATGGCAATATCCGCATTGATTTCCGAGTATGATTTTACAGCTTAGAAGTCAAGCAATTTGAGGAGATAAAGCAGGATTTAATTTTTAAGGAACTTCTTATTGCCTGGGAAGAAATATTTAAAAATATTGATCAATACTCTTTGCTTTAGGGCTTTCTAAAATGGTAGGCTTTTAACTCATCCATTACCTCTGCATAGCAGCTGGGGCATACCCCATGGGTCAGTCCGGGCATTTTGTCTTTTTCCAGAAGATGCAGGTGCAATACCGCTTCTTCAGTCTCTACCCAGGTCTCGTGCCCGATATCGATTTTTTTACAGAATGAACAGATCCTGACCAGGGACTGATCCTGCGCACGTTGAGGATCCAGGAGGAGCAGAGCCTCCCGGGGCTGGGTCTTTATGATGGTAGAGGTAAAACGGATCTTGTTTTCAGGCAGACTCTGCATTCTGATCTGTATAAATCGCTTCAAATCAGGAGAGTCACACTGGATAGGTACAGTGAACTCCATAGCCCCCTTCCTGATATTGTCTATCAGGAGATGGTAGAGGTACCGGGTCTCTGCATCAGCTATGTATTTCCATAGTGGCAATTCATATAACAGAGGAGGCAGGATATCCTCTTTACCCCCGTTTTCCCGGGCAAAGTCTGCCCAATTGGGGCTGACTTCTACAATTTTGTCGTTTTCATCAATGGTGTAGATATAGGTGTTATCCATAGGGTTCCTCTTTTTCCTGCCATAAAGAATAGACTTCATGTATCTGTGCCAGATTTTCTTCAAACAGGTGGACCAGGTGTGGGTCAAAGTGAGTACCGGCATCCTTTTTAATAATCTCTACTGATTTGTCAAAAGAGAAAGGCTGCTTATAGGGCCTGACTGAAGTCAGAGCATCAAAGACATCGGCAATAGCTACAATCCTCCCTTCCAGGGGAATATTTTCCCCTGACAGGCCCTGGGGGTATCCGCTTCCATCCCACTTCTCGTGATGACTGCGGGCTATCACTTCTGCTACCTGTATATTATCTATCTGGGAGTTGGACAGCATTTCCGCTCCGATACTGGTATGGGTGCGCATGATGCTCCATTCCTCATCGTTCAGTTTTCCCGGCTTGAGAAGAATAGAGTCCGGAATAGCTATCTTTCCCAGGTCGTGCATTTTGGAAGCCTGTTTGACGACTTCTGCCTGCTCATCGTTAAAACGGGCTGCTCTGGCGATCATGTAGGAATACTCTGCCATTCGTATGATATGGTTTCCGGTATCGGTATCGCGGTATTCAGCCGCCATAGCCAGGCGGTCAATGATTTCATTGGATATCATTCTTTGTTTTTCCAGGATCCGGGTAATCTTATGTGTTTCCAGGGATATTTCTTTTTCCAGTCTTTCCTGATAGTTATCTTTTAAATCCTGATATTTCCGGCTGGTAATCAGGGCATTTACCCTCAGTTTTAGGATACTGAAGTTGACAGGCTTGGTGATAAAATCATCTGCCCCGGCTTCCAGGGCTTTGAGGTTTACATCATCATCATGTATCCCGGTAATCATGATCACGGGGATTTTTTTAAAACGCTTGTCTTTTCTTAATTCATAAATGATCTGGATTCCGTTTTTTTGGGGGAGAATATAGTCCAGAAGTATGAGGTCGATCTTTTTTGGACTGTGCAGAAATTCCATAAATTGGGTATAATCTGAAGCCAGTACAGTCGAGTAACCCTGTTGAGACAGGGTTTTCTGGAAAAGACTGAGCATTTTTTCTTCATCATCCAGGATTAGAAGAGTATCCATTTTACCTCTCTGGTTTACAGATATTAATAAACCATTTACTTATACTGTTTAAATTATCCATTGTTATTGATTTTATGTCAAGACTGATGTTGTACTTTGTGACATTTATACAGGTGAGTAATGGGGAATAGGTATAATGTTCAGCATCTTTTTGATACCAGATGTGTGTAACATCCGGGGCATCTAAGACCGGGCTTTCCTGAATTCAATCAACGCCTTAATCAAGTATTGTATATAAACCCGGAATTAAGAGAATCACTGTAACACCTGAGCCTTGAGTAATTCACATCTTATGTTATATTATAGGGAGAGTATCAGAGGAGTCACTCATGAAGAGGTTTGTTCTGATTTTCCTGATGCCGCTCCTGGCATCCTGCGCCCCCGTCGCCCTGTCCTCCAGTGCAGAAGTGTTTCAGTATTTTCATACTCAGAGTGAAGCGCTCTATGATGGAGCCGGCTCCTGGGGTAATAGCACTTTCGGCTACCGGATGGCCCTGCGGGATTCCTACTGGAGAGCCGATGTCTATGGCTGGCTGGCCGGAAGGGGAGGCGGCAATAGTACACTCTATGCCCAGAGGGCGGATGAAGCAATAGCCTATCTGCTCACAGCCCAGTCCAATGGAGGAGCCGGAGTGTTTGGCTTTCCGGCTGAGCCCACCCATCCGGAATTCGGGAGCAAGGTGAGCTACATGCTGACTTATCACCCCGACATGATCACCAACGGCTGGATAGTGAATTTTCCCACCAATGAGGTGCAGCAGCTCTATTACGATCATGGCTATGCCCTGTACAGCCTGGCCCGGGCCTATCTGCGTACTACCAATGCCAGCCTCCTACCCGGTATCATAGAAGGGGCGGACTGGATCCTGGACAAGCCCCTCACATCCAATCTGAATTATCTCTCAGCCCTGGCAAAAGGCCTGTGCCTGGCCTATAGTATCACCAATAAGGCGGAGTATCTCCAAAAAGCCCTGGATTATCATAGCGGGGTCATCATTCCCGGGATCGGCAGTGACGGAAATGCCCTGGACAGTCACAACCGTCAGATGGAATACCATGCCTTTATAGTATCGGGACTCATTGCCCTGAGGCAGCAGCTCACCAACGGCCATCCCCAGCTCAATAGTGTCAATACCACCCTGGAGCTTATGGTGGCAAAGATGGCCCAGCGGAACCTGACAGAAAGTATGGACTGGGAGCAGACCTGGTTTGGTACCTGTCTCCAGGCCTGGCATGAGCTGGAGGAGTACCGTCCCCTAAGCAGCACTGAACAGGCTGCCCGACAGCAGTGTGTGGACAATATCCGGGCCAATCTCCCGGAATACCGGAATCTGAGCGATTATCCTCACAGAAAATCCTTATACGCCAATTTCTTTATAGCTTATGATCTGTAAATGAGTGCTAATTTTTGAAAATATAATTTTGGGAGAGAACAATGCTGGACAAGTGGTTTTTATCTAAAATGAGCAAAACGGGTAAAATCATGTATTACGTAGGACAGGTTGGTCTTTTACTGGCCTGGGTATTTGTGTTTATGGGTGTATTGCGCATGGATTTTGATGAAGATTATATCATCTTCATAGTAGGTATCATCCCCATTATTGCGATCTGGGGATTTATCAGCATCAAACTATGGCCCCTGGATAAACAGAACGAAAACGGCACCAGTGTGCCAGTGAGCCAGCAGGCACCTCCCAGTACAAAGGATCCCTTCGGGCCTAATCCCGGTATGAAATAACAAAGACCTGTATCAGGGCCGGCTTCAGGTGCCGGCCTTTTTTAATTGCCGCATGGCCTTGCAATTAGTTATATTTAAGTACAAAGGAGGCAGGATGAAAATACTGGCATTTACCGGAAGCAATAGTTCTACTTCGCGCAACCGGCGCCTGCTGGAATATTGTCTGCGTTCCTTTGCGGATGAAGATCTCCAGTATATAGACCTCAGGGATTACCCTTTACCTCTGTACTGCTATGATCTGGAAGTGGCAGGGCAGTGGCCGGAGAATCTATTTACCCTAAAAGAAATGTTTCAGTCCAGTGATGCATTCATCATCGCTTCCCCGGAACATAACGGGCAGATGCCGGTATTTCTGAAAAATACCCTGGACTGGCTGTCCCGGATGTATAAGCCCATATTTGGAGCCAAACCCGTGTTCCTGCTCAGCACCTCTACGGGATCCAATGGCGGCAAGTCCAATCTGCAGATCCTGAAAAGGCTCATGCCCCTCTGGGGTGCTAAGATAGAGACCTCATTCAGTCTGCCCTTCTTTGATGATCATTTTGACAGTGAGACCGGCCACATCATTCATCCGGAGTACCAGGAAGAACTGAATGAAGCGATCATGGTATTTAAAGGCCAGCTGGAGCGTATCGAGCTTCCAGATCCACATCAAAAAAATCATTTACAATAAGACTATCCGGTTACCTCACCCCTCTAACATCGTAGTACAGAGGAGCAGATGCCCACTTCTGCAAATCAATACCTAAGGATAGCATTATGGACATGGAAAAAGACCTGACGATCCTGATCAACAGGGGATTTAAGATGGAAGCTGTAAAGATGCTGCGTCTTTATTATAGTGTAGATCTGATGACAGCTAAGAAAATGGTGGATGAATGGGAAGGGGTGCAGCAGGGCCGGCAGGAATGGGACTCTGTAAAGCCGCTCTTAAATTGATGAGTCAGGAGTCTATCCGTAAATAGACCACGTCCCCCAGTTTTTCGGTAGAGATATGGAGGGGGATATTGAGTATCTCTCCGGACTCTTCCTGTCTCAACACTGCCGGTATACGGTAGGCACTTTTCCCGCTCTGGTGGGTATCCATTACTACTCTGCGGATGGTGCATCCCGAGCAATGAATAGTATTTCCGCAACCTTCCGCTAAGCGGGCATAAGGGCATTCAAAAACTACACCACCAGGCTCATCCTGTAAATGACTGAGGTCTTTTTTTAGCTTGTCCTGCAGGGCATTATTGGCTGTGATTACCCGTCCCTCCTGATCTACAATACATACCGGTTTTTCCAGGCTGTCTATGTATTGCTGGGCTGATACCCCTAATTGAAAGATCACATTGTCATTGCATTTATTGCAGATCCCATGAGTGATCTCATGCACACCAACGTTCTGATCACCATCGAGAATACTATTACACCATGCACATACACGGGCCATATAGGACACTCCCCTCTCAGAATTTTCCTTGCATATAAATAGTGTATATCGCTTAGATGTTTTGTCAATAGTTAAATTGTTTAATAATAGAGTGATAAACTGTAAAATGACAAGAAGTGCACACTATAAAAGTGCATAAAGTACATAAGTGTTGAAAAATATTGCATATCCGGAGCAGTGTTGAAGGGCAGGGTGTCATTTTTGTATCTGTAAAAAAGGGCCTGCATCCTATTTATAGTGACGCAAGCCTGTTCAGATATCTTGCAATATCTGTGAAATAGTAGCATAATTATTCTTTTCACACACTACTATAAGAAGGTAATATATGAATAATATAAGAAATATCGCAATCATCGCCCACGTGGACCATGGTAAGACCACCCTGGTAGATGAATTGCTCAAACTCAGTAATATTTTCCGTCAGAACCAGAATGTGCAGGCCTGTTTTCTGGACTCCAATGACCTGGAGCGGGAAAGAGGGATCACTATCCTGTCCAAGAATATCAGCATCAATTACCGGGACACCAAGATCAATGTGATCGACACTCCGGGGCACGCTGACTTTGGCGGGGAAGTGGAGCGGGTGCTTAAGCTGGCTGATGGGGTACTCCTCCTGGTAGATGCCTTTGAGGGGCCTATGCCTCAGACCCGCTTTGTGCTGGAGAAAGCTCTGCACCTGGAACTCAAGCCTATCGTAGTAGTCAATAAAGTAGACCGTCCTGATAACCGTCCCGAAGAAGTGCTGGACGAGATCTATGATCTGTTTATCGACCTGGGTGCGGATGATGATCAGCTGGACTTTCCTGTTATCTATGCCAGCGGCCGGGATGGCTG
Organism: uncultured Brevinematales bacterium; assembly: GCA_964537555.1. GTDB lineage: Bacteria > Spirochaetota > Brevinematia > Brevinematales > CAYRWR01 > CAYRWR01. Next base: position 82,484 of record CAZIAD010000002.1, on the reverse strand, counting down.
GGCAGTAAAAGAGCTGAGCGATGAACGAAAGAACCTCTTCCCCCTGCTCGATACCATTATAGACAGTATCCCGGGGCCTGATATTAAGGAAGGGCCGGTGCAGATGCAGATCACCAGTCTGGACTATAGTGAATACGTAGGCCGTATCGGTATTGGCCGGGTATTCAGGGGCCTTCTGAAAAGGGACGATTCTCTGTGCATCATAAAAAGAGATGGCAAAGAGCATAATATCACTGTCAAGCAGCTCTTTGTTTTTAAAGACCTGGGCCGTGAAGAAGTGGAACAGGTAGTCTGCGGTGATATCTGTGCCATAGTAGGGATTGAGGATATTGACATCGGTGATACTATTGCGGACAGAGAGAATGCGGAACCACTGCCTATTATAGACATAGACGAGCCTACCATCAGTCTTACCTTTACTGTAAACACCTCTCCCTTTCATGGCAGAGAAGGAAAATATGTGACCTCCCGGCACCTGCGGGACCGCCTCTATAAGGAGCTGCAGCACAATGTGGCCCTCAAGGTGGAAGATACCAGCTCTGCGGATACCTTTAAGGTATCGGGCCGGGGAATCCTGCACCTGTCCGTACTTATCGAAAATATGCGGCGTGAGGGTTATGAGCTGGCGGTAGGAGCACCCCGGGTGATCTACAAGGAGATCAACGGCCATAAGTCGGAACCTATCGAGCTCATGACAGTAGACGTCCCTAAGGAAGTCTCGGGCAAGGTCATCGAGCTGGTGGGACAGCGCCAGGGAGTCATGATGGCTATGGATGACAAGGGCAGCCTGGTCAAGATGGAGTTCCACATTCCAGCACGGGGCCTGATGGGACTGCGTAACCGCATCCTCAATGCTACCGGCGGGGAAGGTATCATGCACCACAGATTCTACCAGTATGAATACTTTAAGGGTTCCATCACCCAGCGTCAGACCGGGGCTATCGTCTCTATGGGAGAGGGCCAGGTCACGGCTTATGCCCTGGCAGGCCTGCAGGACCGGGGTAAGTTTTTTATCGACCCGGGTGAGGTATGCTACACCGGCCAGGTCATCGGGGAGTACAATAAAGATACGGACCTCGAGGTAAATGTACAAAAGGGCAAACAGATCACCAATATGCGGGCGGCTGGTTCTGACAAATTTATCAAGGTAGCTCCGGCTATCAAGTTCAGCCTGGAAGAGACCCTGGAGTATATCCGTGAAGATGAGCTGGTAGAGGTGACCCCTAAGAGCATACGCATCCGCAAGCTGCACCTGGACTCTCATACCCGCAAGAGATTAAGTAAGACCAGTTAGTCATTTCCTTTGATTTTTTTATTTTCCTCTCTTATTATCTGATGGAGTATTTTTCAAATCAGGGAGGGAAAAATGAAGAGATTTTTGTGGTTAATGACATTCTTAAGCAGCCTGATAGTATTAAGTGCCTGTTCTTCAGGGATTAAAGCAGAATCTATGGGGGATATAGCCGGGACATGGTATAGCCCTTCTACCACGATGCAGTTTACAGTAAGCATACAGAAAAATGTTGTGCACATCCATGCCTGGGATAACAATGACGGGGAAGTGTTTGAGATCTCTGATGTGAGCTGGGACGGCACTACTCTAAAAGCGACTTTTCTCATGCCTTCTACTCAGCATCGTACCACCGCTCTGATCACTAAAGTATCAGAGGATGAATTAAGCGATAAGTATTCAGGTGATGCTGAAGGCAGCATGAGCTGGTACAGAAAGAAGGCGGACCAGTGATGAGGCGGCGCATCTTTATCACTGGTAACTATGCTTTAGCCTTAAGTGCTCTTCTGCTGCTTTATACTTGTTCCTCCAGTATCCGGCCCGTTCCAATGGACTATCCGGTCCAAAAGACCCTGATTCAGCAGAAATTGATCAACAATCAACTTCCCCTGACCAGTGTATCTGTCAAGGCAGATCAAAAACAAGTGATACAGACCCCCAAAAAGACCAAGTTAAGTATACCGGCTGATGCTTTCCGATTAAAGGGTAAAGCTCTCCCCCCTGATGCAGAAGCAGATATACAGATACGTGAAGTTTTTGATCCCATAGATTACCTGGTCAATGGTGTCAGTCTGAGTCTGGACACTGCAGGGGTCAAAGGGGTACCTTTCATCAGCGGAGGGATGGTAGAAGTCCGGGCCAGCTATCAGGGGCAGTCCCTGGAACTAGCACCGGGAGTTTCTTTACAGCTGGAATTTATTCCTCCTTCACAGGATTCCGATTTTGATATATATGTTTTTAATGATCAGGGACAATGGCAGCTCCAAAATGACACAGATATCCAAGATAAATTATACAGGAAAGATTCTGAGGAACTCTTGATTGATTATTATAATAAAAAGAAAAAAACATCGATGACATCTGATAAATGGAGTACTACTACCAATAAAGTCGAAACCCGATATAGCCCGGAGCAGATTAAAAAAAGTGAAGAAACGGGCCGGCAATTACAAAAAATACGGATTGAGCAATTCGGCCTGTATAACTGTGACAAGATCGGCCCTTATAGAACGATTACAGTAAATGTACCGGACCGGGATCCTCAGGACAGGCTGGAAGTCTATGTGCTGGGGCTGAGGGAGCGATTTTTTGTAAAAAGGATGTATGAGGGTGACCGGCTCAAAGGGTTGATCCCCAGGGACAGCCCTTCTCTCGTGATGGTGCTCAGTCCCTCAGGCCGTATGGGTTTTCTGAAACACGACGGCAGTGAAGACAGGTGGGAGATCAATCTAAGTCTCATAGACGTCCCGGAAGGGGTGTACCAGTCTCCCCGGACTCTGCAGAATTATCTGGGCCTCTAGATGGAGGTGACAGTTCAGGATGAGAATAGAGTCCGGAATATAAAAGGGCTTCTGTTCGGCTTAAATTTCCTGCTTCACGCCTTCTTATTTGCTTTCCCAGTCATTCATTTTAAAAGAGGAGAAAAAAAATCTCCTGTTGATCAATATTTTAGTGCTTTTCATTTTCTTTATGCTTTCCGGAGTATTTTTGCCCAGAGGAATGTATTACGGTTAAAATTTGCCATAAATAGGGAGTATCTCTATTATATAAATGATATAAAGTGATGACAGGGGAGCAAATAGTGGAGAGAAAAGAGATAGCCTTTCAGGAATTACGCATCAACGCTCTGGATATCTGGCCCAATCAGTGGTTTGTGCTGGGTTCAGGGGATTTTCTCTGTGGTGAATTCAATGCAATGACTGTTTCCTGGGGGAGTATGGGGGTATTCTGGCGCAGGCCTTTTGTACAGGTCGGGGTACGGCCCCAGCGCTTTACCTATGAGTTCATGGAAAACATTCATGAGTTCAGTATCTGTGCTTTTCCTCCGGAACTGAAAAAGTCTCTCAATTTCCTGGGTACCCATTCAGGCCGTGAGGGCGAGAAGATAGTCCGCTCCGGACTGCATCCTCTGGCTGCCAAAAGAATAGCTCCTCCGGTATTTATGGAAGCAGAACTGATTATAGAATGTAGGAAAATGTACTGGGAGGATGTAAAGCCCAGCAATTTTTTTGATCCGGATATAGACAAAGATTATCCCGGCCAGGATTATCACCGCCTGTATTGGGGTGAGATAGTTTATATCGAAGGAACTGATAAGTATAAGCAATAAAATATTTCCTCAGTGAAATACAGGAATTAATGATGATCCATTTTCAAAAGTTTTCTCCAAAGGGCATGGTGGTGATACAGAAGGGTATAATCCCTTTTGAGGAGACCTGTTCACTCTGCGAGGCATTTAACGAACACCCGGACTTCATGGATTTCCGTTATCAGTTATTTATCTATGATAAAGTAGAAGATTTTACTATGAGTGTGAGTGATGTGATGCATCTGGCTCAACTGGACACCAGGGCGTCCATCAAAAATCCTCACATTAAAGTGGCGATAGTCTGTGATTCTCCCCTGATCTATGGAGTAGGCCGTATGTATGATGCCTATGCCGCGGATAGTCAATGGGAGACCGAAGTATTTTATACCTTAAATGAAGCTCTGGACTTCCTGAACCTGGATAGGCAGGACCTGGACATTCCCGGCCTGTAACCCTGGTGAGTGTTTAAAAAATGCCGATTCCGGCTCAAAATATAATCTATCTTACCATCTAAATAAATCTAACTTGACTTATATGGGCCCGCTCTTATATATTATACTGTAAAAGTAGGAATAAGTTGTCAAGGAGATCGCCATGCAAAACAGGAAGTGGATAATAGGTGCTATAGTACTGGGCATCACAGCTTGTATCAGTCTGTTGGCCTTTGCAAAAACAAAGACAGAAACCGCTACTTTTGCGGGGGGATGTTTCTGGTGCATGGAATATCCTTTTGAGCAGCTTAAGGGAGTGATATCTGTGACTTCGGGTTATACCGGGGGTAAGACCCTCAATCCCAACTATCAGGAGGTAGGCAGCGGACAGACCGGGCATTATGAAGCGATACAGGTAGTATATAATCCCAAACAGATCACCTACCAGGACCTCATTAAGGTATTCTGGAAGAATATAGATCCGACTGATGCCTATGGCCAGTTTGTGGACAAAGGCAGCCAGTATATGACTGCAGTGTTTTACCACAATGAAGATCAAAAAAAGACAGCCGAACAGACCCGAAAAGAGCTGGCTGATTCTGCTAAGTTCAAGCGGCCCATAGTGACTAAAATTCTGCCTGCTCAGACATTTTATCCGGCTGAGGACTATCACCAGGACTTCTACAAGAAGTCACCCCAGAGGTATAAGTCCTACTCTGAGAATTCAGGCCGAAAAGAGTTCTTTAAAGAATACTGGAAGGAAGATACTGCTCCAGCACCTAAATACAAGAAACCCGATGACAAGGTCTTAAAGACTAAACTAAGTCCCCTGCAATATGATGTCACTCAGAACTGTTCCACAGAGAAGCCTTTTGAAAATGCTTACTGGGACCATCATGAAGCCGGGATCTATGTAGATGTGGTGACCGGAGAGCCATTGTTTTCCAGTCTGGATAAATACGACTCCGGTTCGGGCTGGCCCAGCTTCAGCCAGCCTCTGGAAAAAAAGAATATTGTAGAAAAGAAAGATTTTTCGTTTGGAATGACCCGTATAGAGGTAAAAAGTAAGCACGGTTCCTCCCACCTGGGCCATGTCTTTAATGACGGGCCTCCCTCTACCGGCCTCAGGTATTGTATCAATTCAGCTTCTCTGCGCTTTATCCCGGTGGCCGACCTGGAAAAAGAAGGCTATGGAGAATACCTGAAACTGTTTAAATAATCTCATCCACTCATGGTCCCCAAATACCCCGGAATTACTCCGGGGTATATTTTGTGACATGGGTCACAGGATATTTATGGTATCGATGCTATAATGAAAATAGTATGGAATATCAGGTAAGGGTAGGGTATCATGGTGATATATGATATACGATTGATCCAGGTGGAGGAAGAGTTAGATCCTTATCTGGCTTCTACCGAGGCTATCGACTGGCATAATCAGGCGGTACAGCAAAAGTCCAGGGAAATCTGTGAAGGCCTGGAAGATTTTGAGATGAAAACCAGAAAAATATTTGAATGGGTGAGAGACCATATCGTACACTCCAAAGATGTGCAGCTGGGTATTTCCACTTATCCTGAAGAAAGAGAAGACCTGGATGAATACATGGATCAGCTGGTATGGAAGGCATCGGAAGTCCTGGAGGCCGGCCATGGCATTTGTTTTGCCCAGAGCCATCTCCTGGCAGCCCTGCTCCGGGTCCAGGGGATCCCGGCCGGGCTGTGCTACCAGGCCCTGAAGAAAGATAGTTCCCGCTCCGGCAATGTAGTCCATGGCCTTAATGCCGTCTATAACACAATATCTCAGCAGTGGTACCTCCTGGATGCTCGGCTGACCAAGGTGCAGTACCAGTGGGACCGTCATAACCTGGCCTATGAGATGAATACCAGCCTGGGTGAGATGGTCTACCGGGAGGTCTATGCCGAGCCCCATCCCAGGATCATGGATATGCTGAGCCGTTTTACCAGCCGCCGGGTGATGTGGCCTTATCTCTTAAATAGTCTCTAAATAAAAAAAAAGCCCTCCTGACTGAGGAGGGCTTTATGTTTAGACTTTTGAGTTTCAGACTTTCGACTTACTTGGTGCTGGGCCGCATGGTGGGGAAGAGTATGGTATCCCGGATACTCTGGGTATCCACCAGCAGCATTATGAGCCGGTCTATACCTATACCCAGTCCGCCGGTAGGGGGCATGCCGTACTCCAGGGCATTGATGTAATCCTCGTCCATAAACATGGCCTCTACATCTCCGCCGGTCTTCATCTTGGACTGTTCCATAAATCTTTCTTTTTGTACATGGGGATCATTGAGCTCGGAAAATGCGTTACACATCTCCTGGCCCACCACAAATCCCTCAAATCTCTCCACAAACTCAGCATCATCCGCTTTGGGCTTGGACAGGGGGGAGATCTCAGACGGGTACTCATAGACCAGAGTAGGATCCTGGAGCTTGTCTTCCACATATTCTTCAAAGAGCAGATTGATGATAGCCCACTTGCCCATATGGTTACCGATATCCTTGATACCTTTCTTTTCGGCCAGGGCTACTGCTTCGGCCCGGCTGTTTATGTCCGTCACATCGATGCCACCGATCTCGGCCAGGGCATCCACGTACTTGATCTTTTTCCACTTAGCAAAGTCCAGGGTCCGTCCCTGGTACTCAAAGGAGCTGCTCCCCTTGATCTCTTTGGCTACACTGGCAGTGAGTTCTATATAGAGGTCCATCATGGTCTGGTAGTCGGCATAGGACTGGTACAGCTCCAGCATGGTGAACTCCGGGTTATGCTTGGTGTCTATTCCTTCGTTACGGAAGTTGCGGTTGAGTTCAAATACCCGGTCAAATCCGCCCACAATCAATCTCTTCAGGTAGAGCTCGGGAGCGATACGCAGAAAGAGGTCCATGGACAGGGCATTGTGATGAGTGGTAAAGGGGCGGGCCGAGGCTCCCCCGGGGATAGTCTGCATCATGGGAGTCTCTACTTCCATAAAGCCCCGCTCTTCCAGGAATTTACGTATGTGGGTGATGGCCCGGGAGCGTATACGGAAGTCGTTCTTGACATCGTCATTGATGATGAGGTCTACATAGCGGTGGCGGTAACGGGCCTCTACATCAGTCAGTCCGTGCCACTTTTCAGGCAGGGGATTGAGAGACTTGGACAAAAAGCTGAACTCATCCACCAGCACCGTGATCTCGCCCTTGTGGGTACGGAACACATTACCCTTGAGGCCGATGATGTCACCCAGGTCTACCAGCTTAAAGTCATCGTACTTTTCATTCATGATATCAGCCCGGGCATATATCTGTATGGTACCCTGTTTATCTTTTATGGTAGCAAAGGCCGCCTTGCCAAAACTGCGGTGCAGCATGATGCGTCCGCTCATGACTACAGGCATCTTTATATCTTCGGGCTGGGCCGCCTTTTTTTCTTCAGCTTCAAACTGCTCTTTGACATCAGTTGAAAAATGAGTGGGATCGAATCTATTGGGAAAAGGGTTTATTCCCCGGCTGCGGATCTCTTCCAGTTTGGCCAGCCGGCCCTTTTTTTCTTCACTTAAGTTAGCGTTATCGCTCATGCTATACTCCTGAAATGTAGTGGATAATAGTATATATCAGGACCATTATAATATCAAGCTGCCTGAGTTCCGGCATGCATAAGATTTGACCAAAAGCAAAACATTGATTAAACTATGTAATCATAGAAAAAGGGTATAAAAATGGAATTAAAGGTACTATCACCGGAAAAACATGCCGAAAAGGAAGTGCTGATCCACCTCAAATCCCAGGGCTATACCATCCGGGAATGGGACAGGGACAGCCACGGGCCCTCCGATATCGAAGCCGTCAAAGGCAGTAAACATATCCTGGTCGAAGTCTGCACCGGCTCTATGCCCGTCTGCAATCTTCCCCTGTCTGCATCCGAAAGAGCCGCTCTCAAAAGCCGGGCAGCCCGCATCGGCGCCGAACCGGTCTATGTCCAGGTGGCTTTGGAAAATAAAAAACTGGAAAATATCGAATACGAAATGCTGCTCAGTAAACATAAGGCCCCGGTGGTAGAATAGCCTGGGCTGACACCTCCCTCCTGAGGGCCATCCCTTTCAGGGGTATGGATCTTACTGCACAGTCCCCGTCACCTCAGTCCCTCCACTTTAGTCTTATACGCTTAGAGGAGTAGTTGCTCCTGAGATCTGGCCACCATCCCCCGGGAGACAGTGCATACATCTTAATGCCTCCGTCATCTTTTAAGCATCGCTCCTTTCCCCTCGACATCATCCATAAAAAAAACCGGGCCATCGAAATGACCCGGCTATAATGAGGGAGGTGTGAATGTTCTTATTTAGGGCCTTTAGGACCTTTGGGAGCTTTTCCATGAGGGCACTCGCCCATACCCTGCATATGTGTCTGCATCATCTTAGCATGATCAGCAAATTTCTTCATCTCAGCGGGATTAGCTGATAATGTGGAAATCCACTTGTCGACACCGACTTCGATTTCTTTCTGCTCTTCAGCACGGAGCTTCTGTACCTGGTCCATCATCTTCTGACGGCTGGCTGTGAGACTCTTTTCAATAGTGGTGATCTTTTTCAAACGGTCAGCGATCTCTTTACCGTTTTTAGCAGGGTCTGCATCATAATTGGCAGACAGATCCATGATCTCTTTATGGAGCTGACGTTTCTGTTCATGCAGATTCAGATTGGCTTCCTTCTGGTCCAGGTGCAGTCTCTGTATCTTGATCTGGTATTTCTCTACTATAGACTCCAGGCCGGCCATTTTGATGAACATCTGGCCTTCTTTGTGCATCTTATGTCCCTGACCCATTTCCGGTTTTCCTTCTTTGTGCTGGGGCCCCATCTTGTCATTTCCCTTACCTTGTTTTGCGTACAGAGCTCCGCCTGTGAGCATAGCTAATACTGCTACTACTGCCAATGTCTTCTTCATGTTCTTCTCCTGTTATTGATATAAGATTTATACTTTTCAGTACTGACTATATAAGCCCGGGGTGTGCGAAAAGGATGCATTTCTTTTAAAAAAAATCGCCTCCTTTTACAGAGGCGATCAAATTGAATCAGAAAGTACAATCCGTTAAAATGTGCTTCCAGTCTATCGACTATTGACTGACTAGATCTTGATCTCCAGCTGCCCGTCGATCTTAAAGGTAGCATCAGAGCCCAGGCTGGTGATAGTCACCCCCGGGAAGGTGTTATCAAACACATCGGTAAGGGCTCTGCCCGGTATAAGCATAGCAGCAGTGATCACAAATTCGGTAGTCTTGCTCAGTTCGAACTTATTGTGCAGGTCAAATTCATAACCCAGGCCAAAGGCTCCATTGGTGAGCTTGGATACTGTGTAGCCCATTCCAAATACTGCTTTGGGAGTCCATTTGACCTTACCGATCTGGAAGTCTCTCTTGACCCCGGCTTCTATGACCATAAGTCCGAAGTCGTCGTTATGGTAACCTCCCTGGGTCAGGTTCTTCTTGGTATTGGCAGTAGGTACATTGGAGTCAAAATAGGCCTGCTGGTTAAAGGAGGATCCGCCGAACAATATGGACAGGTCGCTGTTAAGATTGCCCCGGCCATGTATGGTCTGGAACTGGCCGATACTGGTCCAGTTGGTGTTATTGCCCCCGTTTCCGGTGGTCATATTGAATCTCCCGAAAATAGTGATGATCCTGGGGATCTCCAGCTCAGCCTTGGCATAGACATGCAGGGAGCTCACAGTGACATTGGAATTGGTCACCGGAGAGACCGTACCAAAGTTGTATACCGCTCCGGCATCCACTTTGAGTACTCCCAGCTTCAGTTCATTGTACAGCCCCGCATAGTTGAGCTTCAGGTCATTGCCCCAGCTCTTATCGGTATAGCGCAGGAACCACACAGATGCATCGGTGACTTTATTGTGTATACCACCCATGGCATAATAGATATCGGCATTGTCAGACAGGTCCAGCTCAAAGAAGCTGGGATTGTCATTGAGATTGGTAGATGCACCGGCCGAGGCCAGGGAGTAGAGGGCTTCCGCATGGAAAAAGTCCCCTTTGTAGGCCAGCTTTATTCCGGCCAGGTCATTGTCGATCTCGGCTCCCAGGGGAGTAGAAAAAGACATCAGGCCCACTTTACCACTGAGCTTATCCGACTTGTAGCCAATGTAGAGGCTTTTGGTCTCTACATTGATACCATCGGTACCCAGGTCAGTCCCGAAGGCAGACTCACCCCAGCTCAGGTTTCCTATCTCCATCTTATACTTTAAGTAAAAGGGATTATCCTTGGAACTCAGCTTGAGGCCGATCCGGCCCCGCAGGTCTATGATACCAAAATCAGCACTCCTGTTGGAATCCTGATCCTTATTGATCATATAGGCAAAACGGTTTCTTAATTCCCCCTCTGCATCCAGTTTGGCGGCAAAGAATAGTGAGGGTGTGGCCAGTAGCAGTATCACTAAACTCTTAAGTGTTTTCAATTTATTCCTCCAGTGTTTTACAATTATTTTAACATGATATTGTGAAATAACAAGTTATATAAAATCTAATCTTGATTTTTCAGGCTTGTGCTCTTATCATTAATGGATACCAAGGAGCACAGATGGGTTACACTATTTTATCAATTATTATTTTTGCAATCTCGCTGTACATCTTTTATGTCACCAATAAAAAAGTGCAATCCATTAAAGATGAGGCCATCTCATCAGAAATGCGGCAGGAGATGGACGCCCTTATTACGGAGTTTAACCGTACCGCCACCCGTAATATAGAGATCCTGGAAGATAAGATAGAAGAGCTGAGCGGCCAGATCGTCAAAGCGGATAAACGCCTCCTCAATCTCGATGAAAAGATCAGCCGGGCTAACCGTCCCATAGTGGTGGAAAAGATCGTGGAAAAAGAATCCCCTGTACCGGAAAAAACCAAAAAAGAAAAAATTCCTCAGGACAGCCCAGGCGTTCCGGAAGAAAGAGAAATCAGAAAGCCGGTATTCCAGGCACCCCTTCCCGAGCCAGTCCCTCCACAGAAAGAAAAAGAGGAAAAATCAAAAGCTCTGCCTCAATCCCGTTCGGATGAGCTCAAAGAACTGATGCGTAAGGGGCATTCCGAGCAGGAACTGATGGATATGGGCTATCAGCTGAACGAGATCAAGTTACTGAAATTTCTCATTAAATAAAGGGGCTGCCTGTGAGGCAGCCCCGCTTTGTATCATTGATGATCAGTTTAGTTTGATCAGGTAGGAGTCCTTACCTACACTGGTCTTACGTATTTTTGCCAGCGCGCTGTCAGCCTCATCCTTGGAATCAAACTTTCCTACTCTTACTCTGAAGTATCTTACCCCGTTGACCATACTTTCCACGATATAAGCCTGGTGTCCCTGATTTCTCATTTCAGTCTCAATAGACCGGGCTTTTTCCAGGTTAGTGTGAGCGGAGACCTGGAGAGTGTAGTCTCCTTTGACATTGGAAGACTTGGGAGCAGGGGTACTTTTTACTGAGTCACTTTTGGGCTCGGCTTTTACCACCGGGGCAGGCTGCTTGACAGTGGCCTTAGTCTCCGGTTTTTTGAGGTCGGGGTCTTTTATAGGAGGAGCTATGATGGGCTCGATATCATTTTTAGGCTGAGGGGTACTCACAGTGGGGCTGTGTTCGGGGCTGACTTCGGGAGTGATACTGTCTACTTTTCCCCCATCCTGGGAGAGGGGCATAGTCATGGAGTTCTGGAGCTGTTCATTTTCCAGCTTTTCCTGTATGCCGGCCAGATATTGCTGGTTGGAATTGCTGACGGTCTTCAGGGTGGCTTTACCCAGCCAGTACCCGATCAGAAACACAAATACGCCAAAGAACACAAAAATAGCACCGGCCCAAACGATCTTTTCATCATCCAGCTTTATCGACTTGGCTTTCGGGGCAGGGGCTGCGGCCTGGGCCTGTTTCTGGGGGGCAGTTTTTTGTAAGGTATGGGAGCTGTGCTTATAGTCATTTATTTTCATCCTCTGGGCACCCGTCATTTTTTCCTGGTTCCCTATTTCCAGAGGACTGAGTGACTCTTCATAACTATCTGTATATCCGGCATTCATGCCCTGGTTGTCATCATCAAACAGATCTATAAAGTCGATATTGCTCATTACAGACTCCTTTCATAAATAAAATCGCTTATTACTATAATCGGAATCTGTCAGGATTTTTAAAGGCTTAGAGGCTTATTTTTTCTTTTTCAGGCGGGTAAGGACCCCCTGGTGATCTGATACCAGTCCCAGGCCTTTCTCTTTAAAGATAATGCTGGAGTCCAGTACCTCCAGAGGAGCATTCTGGGGGATAAAGATGAAGTCTATACGGCCTCTGTCAGCAATGGTCTTATGGGGGAGGGATTTTTTAGGGATGTTGGCTTCCGGATGGATCAGGGCATAGGTATCCACATATTCATTGGTCATCAGGGTATAGCCTTCGTTAAAGGGAGCAGGCGCCGTGGAACTCATATTAAAATCCCCGCAGATGATAGGGTATGCCGTCCTGAGCAGAGGGTCTTCTTCACTAGGCAGAGAGCTGCTCATATTTACGTAAGCCAGCAGACGCTGTACCTGCTGGTTTTGCTCCTGGTCAGTCTCACTTTTTCTCCAGGAGAGGTGAGCTGAGTAGAGATCCACTGTACCGAAAGCGGGTATATCGGTAGACATATATACAACTTTGCGGGAGTCTATGAGCTTTGTGGTCCGGGCCAGGGAGATATATTGGCTCCCCTGATGGAGGAGGGGAGTCTTAGATACTACGGCCACCCCTTCTTCCCACACATTCCAGCCATAGTGGGCCCAGTCCCAGGAATAGGTGTAGTTTTTTTTATATTTCTTTTTCAGTCTGCTGCTTATGATGTGGGCCATATTGTCTTTTCGTATATTATTTTTAATAATAGGGCTGTCTTTATGCTGGGCACATTCCTGAAAGGCTATCAGGTCTATATCCAGGTAGGCTATTACATCCGCCACATAATTGAGTTTGGCCAGGGCATCCTCTTCCTGGTAGGTGTGCAGATTGAGAGTGAGGACCAGGATCTCATATTCACCCTGTTTTTTTAAGGGATCCAGGATATTCATCTCTTTTTCTCCTTTGATCCCGGACTGGCAGGAAAGCAGTGCCACAGCAAGAGAAAACATTATCCATATTTTCATGGCTGCATCCTTTATTTAGGGGAGAATCGGTCCCGGAAGTGTGAAAGATGTTCCGGAGACACCTGGGAATAATCCACATAAATGGCATCCATGCGGCGCAGACGACGGCTCAGGTCCCGGGCCAGATTGAGCACTATCTTGGTAAAGAGCTGTATATCCTGCTGATAAAGGTCCAGCACAGCATTGTAGGACAGTACAGCCAGAGTACATTTTTCTATAGTACGTATCGCTGCAGCCCGGGGCTGGATGTCGATGAGGCTCATCTCCCCAAAGGCCTGGCCTTTTTCCAGCTCCATGATAGTGTGCTCCTGGCCTGTCAGGTCTTTTTTAAACACCTCTACCTTGCCTTCCAGGATCATGTAGAGTTCCCGGCCCATATCCCCTTCCTGGAACAGGACAATATTTTTCTCTACCGAGCTGATCTTTATCTTGGACAGTAGTTCTGTGCTTTCTTCTTCAGACAGGCCGTGAAAGGCATGCATGTCCTGGATCACTTTGTTTAATGATTTCATTTAATACACTCTCTTTTTTAAATATTACATGAATCCAGTTTATTCCCAGTTGAGATTTGTGTCAAATATATCCGGCTGGGTTTGTGTCCATTTTTTCAGCCAGGCCGGTCAGAGCATGATACAGCACATACAGGCCAGCATTGGGAAAGAAATTATCGCTGCGAAGAGGAAGTGTAGCGTGCCGCCGCCATGATAGCCGTGACCATACTGATATGGCGGGCTATCCCTTTCCCGGCGATATCAAAGGCGGTGCCGTGATCCACAGATGTGCGTAAAAAGGGCAGTCCCAGCGTCAGGGAGATGGTCCGGTCAAAATCATAGGTCTTGGCTGCTATGTGGCCCTGATCATGATACAGAGATATCACACCATCAAAGCCGCCCTGACGGGCCATATAAAACACGGAATCCGCTCCTATGGGGCCCTCCACATCCATGCCCTGGGCCCGGGCTCTCTGGATACCTGGTATGATAAAACGGCTTTCTTCATCCCCGAAACGTCCCTGTTCCGAACAATGAGGATTGAGTCCGGCTACAGCCAGGTGAGGCCTGGAAATACCCAGCTTCTGTAAAGCACTGTTTGTCAAAGTAATGATTGAGCTGATAGAATCTACCGAGATGAAATCTATAGCCTGTCTCAGAGAGAGGTGCCGGCTCAGGAATGATATTCTGAGGGGCCCGGTCTCGAACAGGGTCAGGGGCTGGAAGGTCCGGTCCAGGGTCTGTTCAACCAGAGCAGTGAGGATCTCGGTATGGCCGATGAGGTGAATCCCGGCCGCCAGTAGGGATTCCTTGCTGATAGTGGTGGTGGCAATGGCTGCTACTTTCCCGGTCAGCGCCAGATTGACACTGTGAGCTATGCAGTCATAGGCAGCCTGTCCGCACACAGCCTGTACTTTTCCCATACTGATATGATCCAGTGAGAGCCCGGGAGTGGTGCACAGCCGGAGTGTATGGCCGTCAACGATTTTTTTAAAGGGATCTTCCGTCTCTATCATAGCTTTAAGCCCTGAAATCTTTAACGCAGATTGCACTATTTCGGGCCTGCCCACCAGTACCGGACGGCATACATCCAGTACTTCCTGTTCCAGTGAGGCTTTTACAGCGATCTCCGGCCCTATTCCGGCAGGGTCCCCCAGAGGTATGGCGATATAGGGTCTTTTGTCCATGACTTATTTGTTCTCCTTAGGATATTCTGATATAGGTATTGTACCCAGGCGAGTCACTCTTATCCGGGAAATGAGGACTGCCACTCAGTGTAAGTCATAAGAGTTAGCCTGCTTAAAAAAAGTCTCCCTCCGGTTTAGAGGGAGACAGAGATACCATTCTATTTTCATTCTACTATAGTAACACCATCTTCTTTTGTCCAGTCGATCTTTAAATGGACTTTGGAAGCCAGGAGATCCATAGCTTCATCGTTATGGTATTCCAGGGAAGCAGGAAGTTCGGAGACTGTTCCATCTTCATTTTTCTGGAGGCGATAAGCTTTATGATGACTGGCACTGATCGTCTTCTGCCAGTCTGTTCCGGCTTTATGGTCGATAGTCCCGTTACAGGTGCAGACATAGACCTGATCCTCATTTTCTGCTACTATATCAAATACAGTGCCTCTTACCGAAGCAACCGCTACACTGGTCTCTACGGTAAATGATTCAGCCTTTGCTATAGGGTTCCCCAGCACAAAACCGACACCACCCTTTTTTATAGTAAGTCGTTTTTCCAGGTTGGCCCCATCCAGATAAAATTCGGTGTTTTGAAATACTCTGAAAATATTGTTTTTCCCAAATACGACATCACAATACGAATCCGGCCCTGTTTGAATGGCTACCTTATTGCTAAATGTCATTCCGGCCTGAGCTGGGACATTGTTTACCTGTACATCGCCTACAAATATTTCTATACTTCCCTTAAAGCTGCTTTCCTGGGACTTACAGCTCACCAGAGCCAGAACCAGAACCAGGGGCCAGGCAGTCAAAATAGTCTTTCTCATAAGTCAACCTCCGCATATTTTTATTATGATAGGTTTTTTCTTCTGGGGGGTCAAATTTTTCCCCTTAGCATTAAGAACTCTAACAGTATTTACTGAAAAGAGAGAACGGACATTTATCTAAAAATGACATCAAATACTGAGTCATACATCCTTATTGAGGCCCAACAGAGGATTATGCTGATGCACCCTGTCCTTTACGGCCAGTACGGTGAAGGGCTTTTTCAGATGCTGATGAAACAGTATATCATGCCCCAGGCAGAGTCCCATCTCGATGACCAGTTCAGCCCCTTCCGCGTTGACGGCTTCGGCCTGGCCGATGGGGTTGCAGTTTACCCCGCCCTGTAGACCGGGGCACATCTCCCCTTCTGTGATGCCGTTTATGGTACAGCGATAGGAATAGGTCCGGAAACCCTGGGCTTTCAGTATCTGGTGCAGCGTCACAGCCTCCTTCTCCATGGAGTAACAGTAGGCGATCCCGATGTTTTTATAGGATTGACTCTTTGCGAATTCCAGTATTTCTTCAACCCGGGACAGAGTACCCGCTTTTCCTCCGGAGACCAGAGAGTCAGCATGGGTGTAAATATCCCGGGTAGAGGGGGTTTGATATTGTTCTACTATACTGTCTCTGGTACCGGGGCAGTCCCGGGCGCTCAGTTTACAGTCTTTACTGGTACATCCAATACAGTCCATTTCTCTCTCCTTCAAAAACATTTATATCTTGACAAAAAATACATATTAGTATATTATAATATATAGATAATATCAATTAGATGATGGGTTTAATTATTGATTCAGCATCTGATGGGATTTTATCACCAGACATTCCCGGAATATATTTAATTTAAATCCGGTGTGGAAAAAGGAGAAATTATGAACAAAGTCCTGCAGGCCATCGAAGTACGCTATTCAGACCTGGCCGAGAAGCCCTGCTGCCTGTCCTGCGGCGGAGCAGTCAATCATGCCAAAGTCCGGGCCGGTGAAACAGCTGTGGACCTGGGCAGCGGAAAGGGCAACGATGTGATCCGTATGGCGGAACTGGCTGGCCCTGAAGGTAAGGCTTATGGTATAGATATCTCGGAAGGGATGCTCCATAAGGCAGAGAGCACTGCCCAGAGACTGGGAGTGACTAATGCCTTCTTTTTAAAAGGTGAACTGGAAGCCCTGCCCCTGGAAGACGGGTGCGCGGATGTACTGATCTCCAACTGTGTGCTCAATCATGCCCAGGACAAATCCCTGGTCTGGAAGGAGATCTACCGGGTTCTCAAACCGGGAGGACGATTTGTAGTCAGTGACATATACTCTCTAGAGGCAGTCCCTGAACAGTACCGGAATGACCCGGTAGCGGTATCCGAGTGCTGGGCCGGCTCAGTGACCCGGGAGGAATACCTGGCCCAGGTCAGTGGTGCCGGATTCAGGCATCTCACTATACTGGAAGAGAGTGAGCCCTACTTAAAAGTGAAAGTAGATGTGTGCAGCTGGACCATATCCGCCATAAAAGAATGATATTAATGTAATAATAGAGGAGGTGAAAATGACTTCACTGATCCGTAAAAAGGCCACAGCAGATAAATCGGTAGCGCAGTGCTGTGCCAAGATCTCGACAGTTGTGGCTGGTTGTCACGACTAAGGATTCAGGGTTGTGGACTTGTTCACAATTCCACAACCCGATTTTTTTAAGAGGAAAGCATGAATCTGGAATTATCAAAACATAATATATTCGGCCCCCTGACAGGATCTCACAAGTACTTCCTGATCAACCCTCTCAGTAAAAACGCAGACATCCTGGACGCAGACACCGCCCAGGCCTATATTCAGGGAGAATGGGCAGACGCCCAGGAGATGGCGGATAAGGGCTACCTGGTAGATCCGGTTGCCGAAGAAAAACAGTACCGGGCGGCCTACCTGGACTTCCTGGATAATCGGGAAAATGACGAGATACAGATATTTTACGTGCCTACTTATGCCTGTAATTTTGCCTGTTCCTACTGTTACCAGGAGGGTTATTCCCCGGAAGCGGCCAGTGACAGTCCGGAAGTAGTGGATGCCTTTTTTGCCTATATTGACCGGGAGTTTAGCGGCCGGCGTAAGTACATCACGGTATTCGGAGGCGAGCCTCTGCTGCCCGGATTAAAGCAACAGGAGGCCATTAAACGCCTCATCGAGGGCGCCAGACAACGCTCCCTGGGGTTGGCCTTTGTGACTAACGGGTACAGCCTGGTAGACTATATCCCCCTCCTGAGCCAGGCTATCATACGGGAGATACAGATCACCCTGGATGGAGTAGGCCAGGTCCACGACCGGAGACGTATGCTTCATGGCGGCGGACCCACCTTTGAGCGTATCATCCAGGGCATCGATGCCGCCCTGGCTGCGGGCATGAATGTCAATCTCCGCTCGGTAGTAGATAAAGACAATCTGGACGGCATATTCGAGCTGGCCCGCTTTGCTATTCAAAAAGGCTGGACCCGCAACCGCCTGTTTAAGACCCAGCTGGGACGTAATTATGAGCTGCATTACTGCCAGGCGGACCAGAGCCATCTCTATGACCGGGTCTCCCTGTATCAGGATCTATATGACAGGATTCAGGCTAATCCCGAATTCATGGAATACCATCAGCCCGCCTATTCCTTATCCCGCTTCCTGTTTGAAAAAGGGGAGCTGCCTGACCCTCTGTTTGACTCCTGCCCCGGCTGTAAGACAGAGTGGGCCTTTGACTACACCGGCCGTATTTATTCCTGTACCGCCACGGTAGGCAAAGAGGGAGAGGTACTGGGGACCTTTTACCCGGAGGTCTCCCGGAAAGAGGCAGTGATAGAAGAGTGGGAGAGTAGGGATGTGACCTCTATACCGGAATGCGGTAGCTGCTCCCTGAAGCTGGCCTGCGGGGGAGGATGTGCCGCCGTAGCTAAAAATGCTACGGGTAAGCTCCACGCCCCGGATTGCCGCCCTGTAAAAGAGCTCCTGGGTATGGGCCTGCCCCTCTATTTTAATATCAGGGACTAGACCTGGATCAGAGACGGCAGAGTTAAGTAGCGGATTAAGATTATTTTTAAGGTAAATAGGAGAACTAAGATGTCAGGTAAGATCAAAGAGATACAGGCTGCTGATTTTCAGAAGGAAGTCCTGGATAAAGAGCTGGTAGTGGTAGATTTTTATTCCACCGAATGCCCCCCTTGTGAGGCACTGGCAGCGAAATATGAGCCCCTGAGTGAGATCTACGGAGATGATATTCAATTTATAAAAATATTCCGCCAGGAAAACCGGGAGCTGGCCCAGAGCCTGGATGTGAGCGGATCTCCCACTGTACTCTTCTACAAAAAGGGAGAGAGAGTAGGCCGGACCCTGACCGGCGGCATAAAAAGATCAGAGCTGAGTGAAGGACTGGATGATCTCCTTCCGGCGGAAAAAGCCCAAGCCATCCATGATAAGATCAAGCCTGTGGAGACAGAAGCGGATGTAGTCATCCTGGGGGGCGGCCCCGCTGGACTCACTGCCGGTATCTATCTGGCTCAGGCTCATTTAAAAACTATCGTAGTGGACAAGGCTCTGCCCGGGGGCTATGTCAGTACCACCCACCAGGTGTCTAACTATCCCGGCTTTATCGAGCCGGTCCAGGGATTTATGCTTAGTCACTTTATGGGAGAGCAGGCCAAGGAAAACGGGGTCCAGTTTAAATCCGCGGTAGATGTGACCGATGTAGACCTGGAAAACCGCACCGTATGGATCGATGGAGTGGAGAAGATCAGCGCCCGGAAAATGATACTGGCTACCGGGTCCAAGCCCCGCCCTCTGAACATCCCCGGGGAAAAAGAATTCCAGGGACAGGGCATCTCCTACTGCGCCACCTGTGATGCCAAGTATTTCCAGGACCAGGAAGTAGTGGTGATAGGCGGGGGTAATTCCGCCATTGAAGAGTCTCTCTTCATCGCCAAATTCGCCAAAAAGATCACCATCATACATCAGTTTGACCATCTGCATGTAAACAAAGCGGGAGAGGAAAAGATCAAGGCTGAGCCTAAAGCCCGCATCCTGTATAGCCACGAACCCCGGGAGTTTAAAAAATACGGCAACATGGACATGGCTGTGGTTGTAGAAGACCTGAAGACCGGAGACAGAAAAGAGATCCGGACCAATGGTATTTTTGTGTTCGTGGGATTCGAGCCTAATACCGGCTCCTTCGGTAACAAGCTTAAGCTGGACCAGTGGGGCTATATCGAGGCCAATGAAAACATGGAGACCAGCATCAAGAATGTCTATGCCGTAGGGGACCTGAGGTCCAAGGCCTACCGCCAGATCACTACCGCGGTGGCGGACGGTACTATAGCCGCTATGTCCATTTCCAAAGAATTGAACTAAAGATAAAACCGATCACAGCGCCCGGGGGACTTCCGGGCGCTGTTTTTGTGGAATAATATAAATCTCCCAGTATTTGATTTATTTAAGCAATATAAGGTAAACTGTTTATATAAGGATATTCTGAGAAAAATATCAGGAGTTTTGAGGAGCAAAGAATGAAGAAACAGATCACTGTCAGTCAGTTCGCGGAAGAACTGTTGGGCCGCATCGACAAAAATAAGGGTATCGAGTGCTGTAAAGAAGAGATCAAGAACCTGGTTGCCCTGGCGGCCAAAGAGATGGGCAGCAAGATGATAGAAGTAGAGTGGCAGGATTGATGTTGCTGCTGTGAAGTAAAAAATAAACGCCGGGATTCTCTCCCGGTGTTTTTTTTGTGCTTCATCCGCGGAGCGGGTGGGCACCTGGCGGTGGGAGGTGGGGCATGGCCTGCCATGAGGTGTCTTTCCTGGCGTGAGCCAGGGGGCTTTCCGCTTTCTTTTCGGGAAGAAAAGAAAGCTTGGCAAAGAAAATTCCTTCTTTGGTCAGTACGACTATGGTGCATCTCCCAGCGAAATGGCTGCGGAGTAGAGCAGGCACCATGCCGGGCGGGCTGAATGTCCTGGCGGAGGGGTTTAGACTAGGGTAGGTCAGCCCTGTTTAGCGTAGGGTGTGGCGCACGGTGCGGAGCGTAGCAGGCAGCCTTTCGGCAGTGTACAGGAAGAATTGCTGATTGCAGATTTTCTCTCTGTTACCGTTTCGGACGCGGACTTATAAGACAGTGCCCACTATTGACTATCGACTATCGACTATTGACTTATTCGGCAGACTCCGGCGAGGAAGTAGGGCTTGGTGGCATTTCACCTTTTCTATCTGTTATATTTGCGGGCTCGGACTTAAAAAGACAGTGCCCACTATTGACTATTGACTATCTATGCGTAGCTGAGCTTTCTTCCTTTTGGTACAGGGATTTCTCTTCCGGTCTCTTTAGCAGTCTCTATCCATTCTTCTATGATTACACTGGTATTTTTTATGGCCTCTTCATAGGTCTGGCCGTCTGACATGCATCCGGGTAGCTCAGGGACTTCGGCAATATATTTGTCGTCCGTATCACTCCAGTAAATGATGATCTCATATTTGTACTTTTGCATATTATTCTCCCAATTGATACTTGATGATCAGGTTTCTTACCTGTTTCACCTGATAGGGTTTGGCTTTATCCTTTTACGGTTGTAGGTTAATGATCTCATCAACACCCTGTTTGTAGTAAATATGGTGTGAGCCTCTTATTTTCTCACAAAATCCCAGGGATATGATGAAGTTGCAGAGCTCAGAAAAAGAAATATTGGTATCCGATTGTCCCTTTAAAATTTTCAACAGGAACTTGTCAAACTTACTCATAGAAATCAGTATAAGAATTCTTATTAATAAAATCAAGATTTTTGTACTCCAGCAAGTTGGCTTGTCGGCGGGAGTCAGTGCAGGGCCTGCCATGGAGTGCCTATGCCGGAGACATCCGGCTGGCTTTCCGCTTTCTTTTCGGGAAGAAAAGAAAGCTTGGCAAAGAAAATTCCTTTTCTGGTCGGTGGGACAGGATACTGTCACCTCGCGAAATGTCTGCTGGAGTGTAGCAGTCAATATGCTTGAACGGGCTTAATGGCCGGAGGCTGGGTACATTATAGGGTAAGTAAGCCCTTGTGGGGTGTAGACTGGGGCGCATATTGAGGAGCACAGCAGGCAGACTTCGGCGAGGAAGTAGAGCTTGGCTGGGTTGCACATCTTCTATCTGTTGTAGTTTTGGACTCGGACTTAAAAGACAGTGCCCACTATTGACTATAGACTATCGACTATTGACTTATTCGGCAGCCTTTCGGCAGGGTACAGGGAGAATTGCTGATTGCAGATTTTGTATTTGTTACCGTTTCGGAATCAGGGTCCAACGGACGCCGAGTATCTACCTACGCAGTCTATCCGCACTATCGAGGCGGGGGTAAAAAGAGGGTCTTTGGTTAGTTCCAGGGTATCCCGCCATCATTCCTGTTTAAGCGCTTCAAATACCCAGTTATGCTCATCCCCGTGCAGTCCCATCACCGCTTTATGTACGGGATTTCCCTTTTTGTCTTTGGTATCCACATAGCCTGCTATCACTTGATAGTCTAAGGTTTCACTTATATTGCTCACGGTTATATTGGTCCCTCCTGTGGGACAGGAGTGCTTGACCATAAAGAGAGATTGTTTTTCCCGGGACTTATTTGCGCTCAGTATTAGCTGAGTGTCTTTTATCTTCCAGGTGCCGCTGGTGGCCTTTTCCCAGGCATAAGAGGTGGTACTACGGCCTTGTAATTCTTCATTGTTCAGCTTTGTATCACAGGCAGGGCAGCTGCTGATATCATCAGGAGATAAGCCGTCATACATTATCTCGAAAGTATGGTCCTTATTAAATTGCATGACAGCACCGTATTCGGAGAAGGTACATCCGGTCATCTGCTCGCCTCCATACATTTTCACCCTGTTTTTGGAGCTAACCAGACTTTCAAGATTTTTAAGAAAATGGAGTGCCACGGGAGGAGAGACAGTATAATTCCCCGGATCATTGACCTTGAGATATCCGTCCCAGAGCCAGCCCTCCTGCCCCTTCCAGGTCACAGGGACCCAGTCCCCCTGGTATCCATCGATGGTCGCCGGGACTTTAGTGCTGCCTTTTTTCACTACTTCGCTGCCAAAAGGGATCAGAGCCAGGGCAGGTGAGGATTGGGAGGCTTCTTTTCTCAGAGTGAGCCCCTTCTCAGCCAGCACCATAGCGGAGACAGGCATATCTTCATCATAGTAGACTTTTACATTTTTCTTCAGGGGTCCACTATCGGGGGGGGGTGTAGTGGGGGACTTTTTTGTTGCAATCGCTGAGGAATAAAGGCAGGCAAAATAACAGTAATAAATATCTTTTCATACATGCTCCGTTTTTAACTGATTCCAGAGTATAAATCTTATCCCGGCGAAAAACAATTATTGAAGAGGACAGTTCCTACCTTTTCCTGGTCAAAAACCGATCCAACTGATTGGCAAACTCCTGCCGGTCCCGCTGGTTGAGTGCCGGTGGCCCTCCTATGTTTTCGCCCAGGTCCCGCAGCTCGCTCATCAGATTACGCAGGACCAGCTTCTGCTGGACGTTCTCCCGGGTGTAAAACTCGCCCCGGGGATTGAGGGCGTAGGCCTCTCTCTCTACCACCATAGCAGCCAGGGGGATGTCGGCCGTGATGACCAGGTCGCCGGGCTGGACCTTGTCGGTGATGGCCATATCGGCCACGTCGAATCCCTTTTCCACTACTATAGTAGACAGATAGGCGGAGCGGGGCAGGCTGAGCTCCACATTGGCTACAAACACCGTATCCACCTTTACCCGGTCCGCCGCCCGGTACAGTATATCCTTGATGACCCGGGGGGTAGCATCCGCATCGACCCATATCGTCATGATTGTCCCCTTCAGCGTTTAGAATGATCCTATTATAGCAGGAATATCCCATGCTATCCATTTTCCAGTCCCTTTGTGTTTCAAATGTTTAAACTCAGAGATCAAATATTCTTTTAAAGAATATGTGCTAAGCAGAGAAAGCTTTTACCTAAGTCTTCTGTACCGGGCATTGAAGGCCTGATTTGCTCCACAATGTGCGCCCCACTATACACCCCAAGAGGTGACAAGCACGGATGCTTTAACATCGGCGGGTGCATGGACGCACAGGAGCCGATGCTTGCTACCCTATACTGTGCTTATCCGCAATCGGCCTGGTTTGAGAAGATCACTATAGTCCATCATTGACTCTACTTAAACAAAAGAATTACACTAAATGCTGCTCTGAGGCCGATGAAGGACATCGATCCGGCTTAAGCACATTGTATGCTACACTCCAGGACTTCAATTGCCGAGGGGATGCCTCGTCGTCGTACAGATCAAAAAGCTACTTCCCGGTCCCTGAGCTCCTAGCCGAAGGGCGTTTCTTGTGGCGGCAAGAAATGAAGAGGCCTTCACAGGGGCAGTGTGACCAGACGGGGATTCCGGCAGTCTCAATGGGAGCAGTCCACAGGAATGGAGAAAGGACCTATTTTCAAGTTTGCTTTATTGCACAATAAATATTAACCTATAGGCTGATTTAACAATAGGAGAGAGCGATGAGGAAGAGTGGAAAGGGGATCTTTATCCTTTTACCTGTACTTTTATTATGGATAATGACAGGCTGTTCCAGCCTGCGTCAGGTCAGGCCCCTGGAGTTAGGGGAGCACAAAGTATCTCTGGACCTGGGAGGGGCATTGTTTGACAATCTGGGCATCCCCCTGCCTATGCCCCTGGTATCGGTAGACTATCAGTACGGCCTCACCCGGGACATCACCGTGGGCGGGGCGGTGCACATCACCCCCATCATTTTCGGACTGATAGGCATGATAGAGCTCAATTCCCTCTACGGGGTATTATATCAGAAAGGGGCCGTGCCCGGAGTCTCTCTGCATCTCAATGCCCTCCTCATGTATGACTTTGCGGGGTCCTTTACTGCTCTGCCCGAGCTGGGTGCGGTGGCTTATTGGGACCTCAGTCAGAAGGTCCGGGTCTATACCGGTGTATCCACATTAGTGGACTTCTACCCCAAGACGGCTGACCTACCCAAGGACAACACCCTCATTCCTTCTATTATCATAGGGTCTGAATTTATTTTCGATAGATTTGACATCACAGTGGAGGTCCGCTATGTGCATCCCGGTGGATCCAATACCGGTAAAGCGGTCAGTTTTGTGGGACTGGGGGATCAGGGAGCCATAGCCCCTTATCTGGGATTTTCCTACCGCTTCGGAGGTGCAAAATGAAGAAGAGAGTATTAGTATTGCCGATCCTTTTCTTACTGGCATCAGTGTCCTGTATGGATCTGGACACCTTCATCGCACCGGCCATCTTTAATAATGTATCCTACTCCAATGCCCAGCCCTATCTACTGGGTAACTTTAACGGTGGGGAGTTCTACACCCAGATCTCCTCCGTACCGGCCTGGTCGGATGCCATTCTCTTTGATAATATCACTAATACCTATAATCAGTACATATTTATTAGCGGTACTAATAATATCTATTCTTACTATATGCAGCATCTCATCGGGGGGACCGGCAGGACCATCCTGTTTTTCCATGGAAATTACCATAGTATGGATAACTACTGGGGCCGGGCTAAGCTCCTGTTCAATACGGGGGCCGATGTGTTTATGATGGACTACCGGGGTTACGGTAAGAGCCAGGGTGAGCCTACGGAACAGGGCCTGTTTGAGGACGCGGAAGCCTCTCTGGTCTACCTCACCAATACTCTGGGGGTAGCACGTACTAATATTATGATCTATGGTTATTCACTGGGCTCGGTGCCGGCCTGTCATGTGGCGGCTTATGGGCACATGGATTCTGCTCTGGGGCTGGTCCTGGAGGCCCCTATCGGCTCGGTGGAGATCTTTATCCAGGATGCCACATTCCTGCCTATTCACGACTCCTATCTCACGGGATACCGGCTGGACAATGTGAGTGCTATCCAGGACGTGAGCGTGCCCCTGGTATGGATACACGGCCAGGCTGATATGTCGCAGAGATGGGATACCCATGGCCAGGCAGTCTATGACCATCATGGCGGGTCCCTTAAGTGGGCCAAGCTGGTCCCTGGCTCAGCCCATTCCCAGAGCCCCCTGGTCATGGACCCCGATTTCTCAGATTACATAGACGGGATCTCTAATTTCATCAGTGATCAGACCGTCTATCCTTTTCCATAATAGTATATAAAATGTGTCTGCATAGAATAAAGGTGTGAAAATTTTGACGTGATGCCCGGGATGCTTTAAATTGTGATAGCCAAATTTAAGGGAGAGGTATTAGTATGAAAATGAGATTATTATTTGTTATTTTAGCGGCCGCTGTTTTTTCTTCATGTGGCCAGGCCAAGGTTAAAAACTTTGATTACGGCCATGTGGAAAATGGAAAATACATCAATTCCTATTTTAATTTTGAAGTCACCCTACCCGGTGACTGGGTAGTGCAGTCCAAAGAAGCCACTCAAAAGATCGCTGATATGGGAAAAGACCTGGTGACCGGGGAAGATAAAAAGCTTAAGGCTATGGTAAAAGCATCAGAGATAAATACGGCCAATCTGCTGGCAGTGTTTCGCTATGAGGTCGGTGCAGCCGTGGACTACAATCCCAGCTTCTTATTGGTAGCAGAAAATCTCCAGAACGCACCGGGCGTACAGACTGGCGGGGATTATTTATTTCATACCCGTAAATTTTTGCAGCAATCCCAGATACAGTATGACCACATAGACGACGAATTTAGTAAAGAAGTGATCAATGGGCAGGAATACTATATTATGAATCTGGCTATGAATTATGCCGGTTTAACGATCTATCAGACCTACTATTCCACTATCAAGGACCGTTTTTGTATCAGTGCGGCTATCTCTTATACTAACCAGGAAGAGAAAGATATGCTCCTGAAAATAGTGGAGACCATGACTTTTAAATAAAATCCGGGATACATTCTCTCTGGATTTTTGAGCACCAGGTACTATTCAGGATTCTGTTTAGACTTATGATTGGATAAGATGGATTCGGAAATAATGTCAGTATAAACCCTTGATTGACTGGTTTTTCCATTTTCTGAATTTGTCTGTACTACCTGTTCCTTCATGTACTTTATTAAAATATCTAAATAGATCTTGGAGAGGATTGCCTGCTGGACTAGATTAAAACCTTCGGCGGCTATTCTATCACCCATTTCTGCATAAATATCATTTTCCTGACTGGAATACTCTCTTTCTTTCAGGATGCCACCTACCTGCCTATTCAGGACTCCTATCTGACCGGATACCGCCTGGACAATGTCAGTGCCATTCAGGACGTGAGTGTTCCCCTGTTATGGATACACGGACTGGCGGACATGTCGCAGAGATGGGATACCCATGGACAGGCAGTCTATGACCATCATGGCGGCACTATCAAGTGGGCCAAGCTGGTACCGGGTTCTGCCCATTCCCAATGCCCTCTGGTCATGGACCCGGATTTCTTCGACTACATAGCCGGGATCTCTAATTTCATCAGCGATCAGAGTGCTTATCCTTTTCCCTAGTCTTTGCCGTATTTTTGGACAGGCTGGGTGACTTTTCATGCGGCCTTTTTTCATCGGTGCACCCAATTTGCAAAAATCGCACCTTTCATTTAAAATAATCTATTGAAATTTCCGGAGGAAGATAATGATCAAGAAAGAGCAGCAGCGCAGCCTGTACTGTGGTGAGTTTACTAAAGACGAGTATGTAGGCAAAAGACATACCGTAAATGGCTGGGTGCTCAATTACCGTGACCATGGTGACCTGACATTTGTGGATGTGCGTGACCGCTCCGGACTGGTACAGCTGGTATTCGACCCGGCTACTAATCCTGATGCCCATGCTGTCGCTAAAAAGCTGCGCCATGAAGATGTGATCTCTGCCAGTGGTGAGGTCCTGCAGAGAGGGGAAGGTCTGGCCAATCCCAACCTGGCTACCGGTAAGTACGAGATCAAGATCGACTCCCTGACTGTACTCAACAAGTCCAAGACCCCTCCCTTCCAGGTGGATGAGACCGAGATAAATGAAGAAGTGCGCCTCAAATACAGATACATCGATATGCGCCGTCCCTTTATGTTCCGAAATATGTATATACGCCATAAGATCGCCCAGACTGTGAGAGAGTTCCTTAACCAGGACGGCTTCCTGGAAGTAGAGACCCCTATGCTCAACAAGTCCACTCCCGAAGGGGCGCGTGACTTCTTAGTGCCCTCCCGTCTTCAGCATGGCAGCTTTTATGCTCTGCCCCAGTCTCCCCAGCTTTTTAAGCAGATCCTGATGGTAGGCGGACTGGAAAAGTATTACCAGATTACCAAGTGTTTCCGGGATGAAGACCTCCGGGCCGACCGCCAGCTGGAGTTTACCCAGGTGGATATCGAGGCTTCCTTTATCACGATGGATGACCTCATCAATAAAATGGACAGGATGTACACCAAGATCCTCAAGGATAACTATAACATAGATATTCAGACCCCTATCCGCCGCATGAGCTGGCAGGAGGCTATGGACAAGTATGCCTGTGACCGGCCTGACCTCAGATTCGGCATGGAGATCGTGGATGTGACCCATATTGTCAAGGACTCCGAGTTTAAGGTATTCGAGATCGTGACCGGCAAGGGCGGTATGGTCAAGTGTCTGCCTGTTCCTGAAGGAGACCGGCTGTCCCGTAAGGACCTGGACGACCTCATTACCTTTGTAGGCAAGTACGGCTCCAAGGGTATGGCCTGGATGCGGGTCAAGGACGGCAAGCTGGAGTCCAATATCGTCAAATATTTCTCTGATGAGATACAGCAGAAGCTCATCAAAGAGACCGGCATCAAAGACGGAGGCGCACTGCTCTTTATCGGTGATACCTCCCAGAAAGTAGTGTACGACTCCATCTGCAACCTGCGCCTGGAAGTAGGACGCCGCTTCGGATACATGGATAATAAAAACCTGCAGTTTGTATGGATCGTGGACTTTCCCCTCTTCCTGTGGAATGAGGAGTCCAATAGATACGACTCTGTGCACCACCCCTTCACCGCGCCTAAGCTGGAGGACGTGGACAAGCTCAAGACTGATCCAGGGGCAGTGCTGTCCGACTCTTATGACCTGGTACTGAACGGAATCGAACTGGGCGGAGGGTCTATCCGTATCAATGACCCTGACATGCAGCTCCAGGTCCTGAACATACTGAACATCTCTACTGAAGAGGCCAATGAGAAGTTCGGATTCCTCATGGAAGCCCTGAGCTACGGTGCTCCCCCCCACGGCGGCATCGCTTTCGGGCTGGACCGCATGGTCATGGAGTTCGAAGGCCTGGAAAATATCCGGGACGTGATCGCCTTCCCCAAGACCCAGAAGGGGATCGATCTCATGAGTGAGACACCATCCGGAGTGACCGGGGAACAGCTGGCCGAGCTGGGTATCCGGATCTTCGAGGCCCCTAAGAATAAGTAGTACAGTGAAATGATGAAGCAGGAGGGAAGTGTATACTTCCCTCTTTTTATTTAAGGATAAAATATGTCATTAAAGACAGAACTAAAGAGCGTAAGTGACAATCTGGTACTGCTCCCTACCGGCCTCTACCGCATGGATAACCGGAAAATAGCCGAAAGTGAAAGCCTGGCCCTGGAGCTCCTCCATTCTTTTGGTACCGGGTCTACTCTGAGGATACTGTCCCATCCCGGTTTAATGGGAAAATATTGTGCCTCGCATTTTCAGCTTGTTGCCGGGGAGGGCAGTGTAGCCTTTACTATGCCCTCTGATCTGAAACTGTCTATAGAATCGGTAAAAGCGGATCTATTGCAGCTGAGCTTTGATACCGGGAAACATCCCTATGCTAATTACCTGGAAGCTGTCATGATGCAGCTCTACATCGATGGTATGGCTATGGGAAAGAAGCTGTCGGGCGGGGTATGGATGTCCTCTCAGTACAGCGGCAATTCTGCCAGTGTCAATCAGCTGGAGCTCATGATACAGCTCAGGAATGACTCCATTTACGCCGTTTCGGATATTCTCAAGACCTATCCCAAAGAGTTCACCATGAGCTTTGATAAATTCGAGCTGTCCCCCTATCAGGCTAATAATAGTCAGTACATGACATGGATGGAGTACCGTATATTACAGATCCGGCATAAAAACCTGCTCCAGGAGATCGCAGTCCAGAGCAAGATCCTGGGGGCCGAAGAAAAGGCAGTCATAGAACAGGAAATCAAGCGGGTAGAGGCTCTCAAACAATCCTACCCTGTGACTATCGAAGGATAGAGGAGAGGGATGTGTAGATAAGACTGGTCAATAAAAACGATATCGACACACTGGAAGAGATCTGGGAAGAGTTCATGCAGCTGCACATAGACCTGGAGCCCCACCTGGCACTCAGTCCTGACGCCCGGGAGCACCACAGGCAGTGGCTTCTGGATGACCTGGATAATGAATCCTTTCATCTCATTCTGGCCGAAAAGAAAGGGGAGATACTGGGATATTGCCTGGCTGCCATCGAATCACAGCCTCCCATTTTTACAATAGAAAGATATGCCCATATCCTTGACCTGGCTATTAGGCCTCACTGCCGCAGACAGGGTATAGGTACTGCACTATTCGGGGAGATGAAAGCCTGGATCAGAAAACAGGGTGTTCAGCATATCCGTCTTCAGATCATCCCTTCCAACCCCATGTCCAGTAGTTTCTGGCCTGACCAGGGATTCCGGGAGTTTAACCGGACCCTCTATATGAACCTTGATGAGATCTGAAGACCAGATTAACTTTCCAGGTGCTGAAATTAAAGGTAGCCAGTGTTTCATTATCAGGAAAAATAATACTTGTTTAATTATGAAATGAGCGGTATTATAAGTACAGATAGGTTATATTGGGTTTGAAAATATTATGAGATTAAGGACCTGGAATGCGAAAAATCTTATGCCTCCTCCTGATGGTGCTTCCCGGGATGCTATTATTCTCTCAGGATATGAAATTAAAACGCCGTCTTCTCTTCCAGGGAGAGATGATTGATTACAAGTGGTCCAAGGATTCCCGTACTCTGGCCATACTGTATACCGATCAAAATGAGGCTTTTAAGATCAGCCTGATAAATACTGCTAATGCCAGGATTAAAAAGACTCTGTCCCTGCCTTATCGGGTCACAGCCTTTGACTGGATGGAGGATGATCAGTCCTTTTTAATGACCCGTCCTCATGAAGATTATAGTTTTACCCTACTGGAGTACAGGATTCGGCCCCGGCAGATCCTGGACATAGATGCCAGAGTCGAACATGTTTTTTCAGGTATATCCAGTATCAATATAGCACCTCATACCAACCTCTGGGCCATCACCTATTTCGCAGAAGGCCTGGTGGATACCGCGGTATATGAACATAGAGGGACCAATCTTACTATGATTTTCTCCACTGAGGTATACGGAGGGGTGTATTCCTTGTTCTGGAATGGGGGCCTGCTGTATTGCCAGTCATTTGTGGATCTGGAAATGGGCCTGACCGAATCAGAACGCCTGGCCTATTTTAAAAAACAGGGCTGGGGTAAGGAAGCGGAGTACTATAACTCAGAGTATTATATGGGAGATATAGCTCGCCTCTATGGCCTGGATATATACAAAAAGACTGCCTATACGGCTCATGACATTGCAATGAAAGAAAGAGATTTTTCCTATAATAAAAAATTCTATGTTTTGATCAGGCCCGACACTAATAACAGTGGAAATTTTTTCGTAAGCTTGTATGATTAGAGGGTTTCACTCTGGCTGAAGTAAACGTTACCGCACATAAATTTTAAATATTTTACAGATGCGTTTTTAATAGTTATGAAATATTAATGAATGTCCCGACGATGTCAGTGAAAAACTTTAATTTTGACAAAACACCTTTTAGCTATTAAAATCATGATACTCAAAATTAAGGTAAGAGATGATGGCTCCCACTATTAGAAAAATATTAAGAAAGAATTATGAGATAAAGCCTTTTCAGGCAGATTTTAAAAAGCACCTCAAAATCAACGCCTTATTTAACATTTTTGAAGAGCTGGCAGATACTCATTCCGGTATGCTGGGTCATGGCCAGGATAAAGCGGTCTCTCTGGGGCATACCTGGCTTATTCATAAGGTGAAGCTTCGATTTCAGGACTTTCCCCGTTTAGGCCATCAGATAAAAGTATGTACTGCCCCCCAGGGGATCGCAGGCTTAACCACCATCAGAAATTTTCAGGTATGGAATCACCATAAAAACATTATAGCTGAAGCTACCAGCTCATGGATACTGGTACACCAGGAAAGTAAGAGGCCCCAGCGGATCCATAAAGTGATAGATAACATACCGCAGGTGGAATTACTTCATTCCATTCTGGACTTCAGCAAACTGTCAATGCCCCCTACTGCCAGTACTACACAGCAGAGGGTGATTTCGTACAGTGACCTGGATAGTAACAATCATGTTAATAATTCCAGGTATATCGAATGGATCACAGATAGTTTTCCGGTAGATTTTCTGGCGCAGCACAGAATAAAAGAATTCCAGATAGAATATCAGGCTGAAGGGAAAAAAGATGAAATCATTGAAATCAGGACTTATAGAAAAGCGGTCTGTGAATATATCATAGAAATATATAATTTGGAAACCAGAAAGACTTTATGCACAGCACATATACTGTTTGAAGATTTCGCCCGTCATATCTAGAGGGTCACCAGGCAAATACCGGTACCAGAAAATCTCTCATCCATCGGTCATCCAGATAAATGGAGATAATATAAATCCCGAAATTTTTGGGGTCGGCATGAGATAGCTGGGGAAAGATCACGGTATGCTCCAGGTATCCTCTCTGAAATTTACCCTTGGAGGGAGAAGCGTCCTTCACATTAAATTTTTTTCCGGCCTTATATACCAGTTTTTTCTTTCCCGGTGAATACAGCTCTATCCTTTGAACATGTTCTCCCGCATCTTTATTATTGGTGCTGATGTAGCTGGTATAGAGGCTGAGCTTTCCTATACCCTGAGAGCCCAGGCTTTCTACCGCATTTATGGGCCGGAACCCACTCTGGAAAGTGCTGTCATTTTCATGCAGTACCACGGTATTGAGTACCAGGTGGTGCTGAGGGGCCGGTTCCAGGAATTCATCTTTTAACTGGGCCGATACGGCCAGTGGTAAAAGCATTATTAAAACTAAATATCTGTACATTCTTACCCCCTTGCTTTTCTTATCGGAATTCAAGATTCACTAGTAAACTACTAGATTTGCTAAAACCTTAAAAACCCGAAAAAAACTTAAAAATGGGGTAAATCCTTGCCTAATTCCCTGATATTTCTTTATATTATTGGGAAAATACTGTATAATATCGGGCATTTGAATTTCAAGGAGAAAATAATGGCTAAATCAACCTATCGCAATAAAGTCGGACTGGCTCAGAACCTGAAAGGCGGAGTCATCATGGATGTGGTCAATGCCGAGCAGGCCGTGATTGCTCAGGAAGCAGGAGCTGTATCTGTTATGGCCCTGGAAAGAGTGCCGGCTGATATCCGCAGAGACGGCGGAGTAGCTCGTATGAGCTCAGTCACGCTGATCAAAGAGATCATAGAAGCAGTATCCATCCCCGTAATGGCCAAGGCTCGCATCGGGCACTTTGCAGAAGCGCAGATCCTGCAGTACATCGGCGTAGACTATATCGATGAGAGTGAAGTACTCACTCCCGCAGATGAAGAGCATCATATCTTTAAGCATGACTATGACGTACCTTTTGTATGCGGTGCCCGTAACCTGGGTGAGGCCCTCAGACGCATCGGTGAAGGGGCAGCTTTTGTCCGTACCAAAGGAGAAGCCGGTACCGGAAATATCGTGGAAGCAGTACGGCACATGCGCACCATTATGGATGAAGTAAGAAAGCTGTCTAATATGTGTAAAGAAGAACTGATGACCGAAGCTAAAAATCTGGGTGCACCCTATGACCTGGTGGAATATGTAGCCACTAAAAAACGCCTCCCCGTAGTCAACTTCTCTGCCGGTGGTATCGCTACTCCCGCTGATGCGGCTCTCATGATGCAGCTCGGTGCGGATGGAGTGTTTGTGGGATCAGGGATCTTTAAGTCACAGGATCCCGCCAAGATGGCCCGCGCTATTGTAAAAGCTACAACTCATTTCAATAATCCTGAGATCCTGGCTGAAGTATCCGCAGAAGTGGGCGGTTTTGGGGCTATGCCCGGACTGGAGATGTCTACCCTGAGTGAAGGCGAGCAGTTAGCCCGCAGAGGCTGGTAATGAAAAAGCCTCTCATCGGACTTCTGGCCCTGCAGGGGGATTTCCAGGAGCATCGGGAGACTTTACAAAAGCTGAAGATCGCTACCCGTGATGTACGCTTACCCCGGGACATGGAAGGGATCGATGCCCTGATCCTGCCGGGTGGAGAAAGTACTACGGTACTGAAGCTCTTAAAGATATACGATCTCTATGACCTGGTACTTAGTCTGGGGCATGATGGATTGCCTATGTACGGCACCTGTGCCGGGTCTATTGTACTGGCCAAAGACGCGGACCGGCTGGACAACACCCCTCTGGGACTGATAGATATCTCTGTACACCGTAATGCCTATGGGCGGCAGGTAGACAGTTTTGAAGAAAGACTCACCTTCGGGGAGCTGAATGTGAAGGTACCCGGGATCTTTATCCGGGCTCCGCTTATCACCAGGGTAGGGCATGGAGTAGAAGTACTAATCTCTACTCAATCCGGTGATCCGGTCATGGCCAGACAGGGAAATATCCTGGTGTCCACCTTTCACCCGGAGTTATCTGAATCCAGTGCGGTCCATAAGTTTTTTGTGGATAAAATGGTGATACCCCATATGGAACAGGCGCTTACCGGTACGGTGAGTAGTTAATCATTTTTGACTTTATCTTTTTGGCAATCTGCTTTAAGATTATGTGATTCATATAAGGGTTATGGTATGTCCTTGATGATGTGTATACTGCCATACATTCTTATATGGGATGCAATCTGCTTACAATCAGTTGCTGTCCTTTTTTATACCTGCGCAGTATTTTTTCATCCTGTGATGCTTCGGTAATCTGTACTCCTGAACAAAGATTATAGCTAAAAATTAAAAAACTGGAAGGTATTTAAAAATGGCAGTAGCATTAACAATCGAAGTGAAAGAGAGATTTGTCATGGTCACGGCTCAGGGTGAATTTGAACTGGAGCAGGCTAAGCAGGAAATATTTAAGGTTATCGATATTTGCCATAAGAACCAGATAGCCCGGGTATTAAACGATGTGCGTGAGGTCAAAGGGAGCCTGGATCTGATGGACCGGTATGAATATGTCCTGTTTCTGGTAGGAGGGATCAAACAGCACTTCAGTCATCTACTGGATGATATCAGGCTGGCTTATGTAGGCCCCCGCCCCGAGGGAGATGTGTACACTCCCCAGGTAGTACAGCAGAGCGGAGTAAATATTATGAGTACTGATAACATGGAAGAAGCAATCCAGTGGATAGAAAAGGATAGTATATAATGCCCTATGAAGTAAACATCGAATTAAAGGCTGATCATGTATATGTAAGAGCAGTGGGCAAATATGATCACGAAAAGTCAAAAAAGGCACTCTATGAAGTTCTGGATACCTGCTATAAAAATGATACCCGGTCCATACTGGTAGATTACCGGGATCAGACAGGAAAAATCAACCTGATCCAGAGACTGGATTATTTTCTATTTATCACCAATGTCATAAAGGATCTGTTTCCCAAGCAAAGAGAAACTATTAAGGTAGTGTATCTGGGCAATCTGGCCAAAGATCAGGACTCAGGAAAAGTGAAAAAAGTAATAGAAAGAAGCGGCGTCAATATTGGAATTACCGATGATGAGTCTCAGGCCATCACCTGGCTGTTGGGCCGGGAGAAGATATGAACCGGCAAAGAATAGGCATGTACCTGCTATCTCTGGTAATGGGCCTGGTGACGTTCTATGCTGTCAGCTTTTTTTCGGAGAAAGCCCAGATCAGAGCTATCAAAGTCAGTGCAATAGACTTTAGCCGTCTCAAGGATGGAATGTACAGCGGGGAATACAGCTTTAAGAATGTGAGCTCATCTGTCGAGATCACGATCAGGGG
The DNA here is from genome assembly GCA_964537555.1 of uncultured Brevinematales bacterium. GTDB lineage: Bacteria > Spirochaetota > Brevinematia > Brevinematales > CAYRWR01 > CAYRWR01. The sequence goes on along the minus strand of CAZIAD010000002.1, from coordinate 46,792 downwards.
CCGGAGACTTAACGGCATTATTCTAAAAGATGCCGGAAACAGTGATCCTGCTGCTGCATCTCTGATATTTGCCCAGGTGCTGGAAAATCAGACTCTGGACATCACCAATCTCATGCCGGATTCCGCTCCCCAAAAAATCATACTGAAAGCCATCGAATCCGCGCTCCTGAAAGCACAATAAACCAGAGTCAAATATGTTTCGCTATTGACATTAATGTGCCTGTCTTCTATGATATCTCTTATTAACTAAAAATTTTTGGGGTGGATTGATGGCCGTAGATGGAATGCCCAGTGTCACAGGAAGAGAACTCCTCATGACCGCTATGGATATGGAGGCAATGAATGCCAAACTTTATGCCCAGCTGTCCAATAAGCTCAAAGACCCGGATGCTATTAATCTTTTCGAGTTTTTAGCTAAAGAAGAAGAAAAACACCGTTCTATATTCTGGAAGAAATTGTCTGATCAGACTGAGATCCTGGATAATCAGGCTCTGGGAGATCATATCCAGGTACTGCTGTTTTATGTTAAAAATATGATCTATGATCCCGAGACTATCCAGGAAAAGCTGCGACAGCTCCGGGGAATAGAGTCAATATTTGAGATGGCCATCAGTATGGAACTGGATCATATCTTATACTACCAGGAGATCAAAGACTCGGTCATACAGAAAGAAAGATATCTCATCGACGAGATCATAGACGAGGAAAGGCGTCACTTTCTCAGACTGGTGCAGTACCGCAAAGCCAAGGGTTTCTAAGGAGAATAGTATGCTCAATTATAACTTTTTAAACAGTGCTTCAGAGGCGAGGCTGGAAAAACTCCTGGCGGAGAGAGTCAAGCCCAAAGCCGACAAAGCAGCCATCGATCAGCGTATCTGGAACCTTTTTGGAGAAAAATGGTCGGTCATGTTTACCGACCTGTCCGGCTTTTCCCGGGGGGTGGCCCAGTTCGGCATCATCCACTTTTTGCAGACCATCTATGAGTCCAAGCGCCTCCTCCTGCCTGTCATAGATGACAATGAGGGTATACTCATGAAGACCGAAGGAGACAGCTTCCTCATCCTGTTCCGCAAACCGGGCCAGGCCATACAGGCGGCAGTCACCATGCAGAAGATATTGCAGAAGTATAATAAAGACAGGATCGATGAAGAAAAGGTCCTGCTCTGTGTGGGCATCGGTTACGGCAAGGTCCTCAAGATCGGGGACCATGATGTGTTCGGTGCCGAGGTCAATGCCGCTTCCAAACTGGGCGAAGACACCGCCACCGCCGGGGAGATCCTGGTAACAGATAGCGTAAAGGATAAGCTTAAGGCTTCGAAATACGGCTTTGAGCCTATTGATACTATTCCATCCGGGGCAAAGGCTGCCTTTAGGGTGAAGTATTAGAACCCGTTGTATACACAAAATATCTGCTATTCACCTTCTATGGAAAAACTCTTCATTATTCTAAAGGATTGAAGGATTCTACTCTATTCCTGCCTTCTTTAATATCAGTGCTGCCGCATCGTGGACAGGTTTCTGTTTTCACTCCTTTTTTCTCAGGTATTGAAAATCGGCAGTTATTACATAAAGGCCTTTTAGCACTATACATTGCTTCATCTGCCATGTTGAATAATAATGCCTGAATCTGATGTTTGACAGAATTTACATTATCCCAGTCTACAGCCGAGTTCTCTTCCATCTCAAATATATTCTTTATACTATCAATTTGCAGTTTGTCCTCTATATAGGGTGCATGATCTATTAAAGAAGCAAGCCCTGAGCTGATACTGACATTGATCTTATTTCCCTCAAATTCAATATACCCTTCTGCTATCATTATTCTTAATTCATCAGCCGCAATCATGGCCTGCTTGAGATCTGTATTGGGCAGAATAATTAAAAATTCGTCTCCACCATAGCGTCCGCTGATATCATGTTTACGCAATTTTTTGCTGATTTGCCGCCCTATATATTCAATAACCAGATCGCCGCAGTGATGCCCGTATTCATCATTTATATCTTTAAAATTATCTATATCAAAAAGAATTAAAGACAGATTCCGGAAAACTCTGGTGGACAACTCCCGGGTAAATCGGTTCATTAACTCTCTTTTGTTATTTAGTCTGCTCAGCTGGTCAACGGTTGCCAGATTAAATACTTTTAAATATTTAAAATAATTCTTCAGGAATTGATTGACAGTAATAATCAGTTCTTTTTCATCAATCGGTTTCTGCAGGTAGGCGCTGGCTCCCTTTTCTCTCCGTTCAGTTTTGATTTTATGATCCGCAACCGCAGACAGAAAAACGATAGGGATCTGATGGTAACTGGGATTACTGAGAAGTTCGTCCTGAAACTGATCACCCCTCATATTAGGCATATTGATATCGGAAATAATCAGATCCGGATTGTAGTTGTAGACTGCTTCCAGCCCTTCTTTCCCGTCATTGGCCATGACGAAATTGATAAATCCCTGTTTTTGGAGATATTTCATAACAATATTTCTGATGTTGGGGTCATCATCAATAATCAGGATGAGTGCTTTAATATGTGTATACTCTCCATCCTGGTTCAAATCCTTGATAAAACTGCTCACTCCTTTTTTAGCTAGGCGGTCTTCCATATCATTTTCTAATATATTTCTATAATTGTTGCTTTTTTGTTTTGCGCTGACTGGAGCATGAAAGTCATCAGGGTGAAACATTTCTTTTCCTTTTTGCAGCTCTATAATAAAAGAAGAACCCTGGCCTTCTCCTTCCGATTGAGCATATATCTTACCTTTCAAGTGGTTCACCAGCTGTTTGGAAAAGGCCAGTCCAATGCCGGTACCTTTATAAATACTATCTTTTGCACTTTGGGCCTGTTCAAATCTATTAAAGATGGATTCCAGCTTATCGGGAGATATGCCTATACCGTTATCCTGGATAATTATTTTCACGGACTGATCATGATCCAGTAATTCAACAGTAATAACACCTGTTTGAGGATCCACAAATTTTATGGCATTGGAAAGTATATTATCCATAATCTCTTCCAGCTTTTCCGCATCGGAATAGAAATCTTCCGGGTCATGATCGGGAAAATTACTTAGTATCCGCACTCCACTGCTGAATAATGAGCCCCTGTAAAATTCCAAAATGTCTCCTAAGAAGGCGTTAAGGGGGATATTGCTAATATGGAGCTTGACACCCTGAGCATCCATTTTAGCTATATCCAGCAGTTTGTCTATGGCATTTTTTAATCTGAAAGACGCTTTGTGGATGACTTCAAAGTCTTTTCGTGTCACCTCATTGTGATATTCCTGCTTTAATGCCAGATCGGAGATGTTTAAAATAACGGTAAGGGGTGAGCGAAAATCATGACTGATATTGGCTATGAACTCATTTTTCACTTCATCCAATTTTAATAGTTTTTTATTGGCCTGGTCGAGCTGTAGAGTACGGTCTTTGACTTCCCGGGTCCTTTCATCTACCAGTATCTCCAGATTTTCAGAATAGGTCTTAAATCTACCGGCTAATATCATGGCATTGGCTATGATAATGATAAAAGTGCCATAAGGCATCAATAAGGGTGTTTTTATCAGGCCCCGGGATTCCAGAATATCCAGAGCAACAGTAACAAAAAGAACCAGGAAGGCATATATCATTTTTTTTACATCATCGTTCTTTTTAAAATTTTTGAATAATATATAGAAGACATCCAGAATAGCGAATATGAGTACATACTGGTAGAGATTTTTATTGATGTTAGACCACCATTGAAAATCAGAGGTAAATAGAACAAATAGCATACAGAATACAGTGACACCATAAAAGATGAAATGGAACAGGTTGTGCTTTCTATGTAAATAGGTGTTGATATAAGCGGTAAATACAGCTCCGATGGGGAATAACAGTAAGTATTCTATTTTTTTCAAAATATTAAAATTTAAAGGAACAGCATATTTCATATCCGTCCTGAAAAAGGTATACATAGCCAGGATTAATATAAAAGACCCGAAAGCCAGATAATCTTTTTCATGAGGGCTTCGGATAAAAAAGAGAACGAAATAAAGGCCGATCACAATATTCGCAATTACCAGCGCCAGTAAAAGCATATTGCGTCGATAATGGTTTACCAGAAAATCCTCAAAATACCTTATACTATACATACCCTCTGTAGAGCCTGATTTTCCATCATAAGTGCCTCCTATTCTGACTGCGATGACATTATCCTGTCCGGGCCTGATCAGAGAGCGGGGGATTCTGTACACTCTTTTAATGGTGTAGGCTTGAATCATGGGCTGGGTAAATGTCCCGTTGGAGCCGATCAGTACACCGTTAAAATAGGTCTCATCCACAGATATGATCTTTCCCAAAGCAATGGCGATATCCCGGTCCGGCAGTTGGTTCGGCATACGAATATGGATGCGGTACCAGCCTATATCAATCCAGTTAGTCAGTACCTTTCGGGCATTGGATGGGAGACTGCACACTGTCCAATCATTATCATCAAAATCAGGATGAACAAAATCAGGATTATCACCTGCATGAATGAGAATCACTTGTTTATTCTGATAGTCCAGAGGTGTATTATAATTTGTAATATCGATGACAGGGTCTTGAGCAAAAAGGGTATGAGAGGCGCTGATAAGTAGACCTAAAAAAAAGAGATGCCGTACACTCTTCATAAATAAATAACCCTCGTTAAAAAATGAACACAGGAATTATTAAAGCGATCTAAATATATTGGACTGACACTATCTTTGATTCTAAAAAAATTATAATGGCTGACAGGAAAAGTGCAAGGAGAAATTGTTTATCACTAAAAATTTCTTATCTCTTTTCAAAATCCAATCAAAATGCTTAAAAATATCAAAGACCCGATGACAAAAGGATATTTATTCTAAAAACAGGAGGATTTTGTTCACTTTTAATAGAGTAAAACAAAACCCTCCCGTTATGATGAATCGTATTTCTATTAAATACCGGCTATAGATTACAGCATCTAAAAACCAATATAATTTCTTGGATTCACAGGGCTATAATAAGATGAGCTGGTAAAGATAGCAAAATGTAAATGAGGGCCGGTTCTATTGCCCGATTGGTTCACATATCCGATAAGCTCATCTATATAAACAGTTTTTCCCACAAAAATACCTGAAGCAGCCTCACAATGGTCATATATGGATAACATACCATCAGCATGTTCTATCACCACTTTGTCCCCCGACATGTAATAGACAGGATCCAGTACCCAGCCGCTTAAGGTATAAGTATTTCTGCTTCCGTCACTCAAGTGTCCCAGTAAAATGGCTTTTATTTTTCCTGATCGGGCTGCATATATTCCACTGCCGTAGGCTTTGGCCAGGTCTATACCGTTATGTACAGAAGCGCCTTTAAATTCCTGTGACACATAATAACCTGCCATGGGGCGGGTCCACCCACTGTCAGGAACACTGCCTACGTTTTTTGTACCCAGATCTTTGTGGCTGCCTACCTGTACATTATTAATAGTAACTGATACAGTATGATATCCGTCTCCTATAGAGATGAATTGATCAAATCCATGATTATTGCCGTATCCGGGGTAGGCAGTTCCTACATCCGTCCTGGTTGAGTTGGCTTGATAAAGGCGGCCTACACCATCCACTGTAACCCAGATATAAGCTGTGCCGGTGGTATCGGGATCAATGGCCCAGCCTTTGATACGTATTCCTCCTGTGACTTTGGTCAGACTTTCAAAATTACCAAAAGGACTTCCCTGATAGACAGCTACAGTCTTGGACACCAGGGTCTTATGAGAACCTTCAAATACGTTATTAGCAGTTACTGAGACCTGATGGTTACCTGCACTGGCCGGAATAGCGATTTCAAATCCATGAGTGGGACCGTAATCAGGATAAGTACTTCCTACATCAGTTCTGGTTTTATTGGCCAGATAGTGCTTACCCACGCCGTCTACCACTACCCACATATAGACAGAATCAGTGGTATCGGGGTCAATAGCCCATCCTTTGATAATGATTTCGCCAGCCACACCATAAATACTGTCAACGTTACCCAATGGGCTTCCTGCATAGACAGAAACGGTCTGGGAGCCAAAAGTCTTATGACTGCCGGCATAAACATTATTAGCAGTCACAGAGACCTGATGAGTACCGGTACTTGCCGGAATAACGATTTCAAATCCATGATTATCACCGAATTCAGGATAAACATCACCCACATCGCTTCTGGTTTTATTAGCCAGATAGTGCTTACCTACACCATCTATTACTACCCACATATAGACTGCATCAGTTGTATCGGGGTCAATAGCCCAGCCTTTGATCTTAATTTCTCCGCCTATTCCGGTAATACTTTCCAGGTTACCGAAGGGATCTCCTGAAGCGGGCGGGGTGATATAGGTTAAGCTGGCCTGGATATTGGTTGATTCCTCGCTTATATCTGCATCCAGGGTGTAATCCGCACAGGAGTAAGTACCTCCTAGTATGATAATCAAAAGCATTGCTAAACCTAAAACTTTCTTCATAGTCCTCTCCTTTTTTATATTCTGTCTTTGTATTGCAATAGTTATGCCAAAGGTTTCAATAGATGTTCAGATTTACTTTATTTATTTACTGTGAATAGAATTAAGAGGAAATATATATCTAATGAAATTTAGTCAGAAGAAGTATTTTAAAAAATGTGTTACCTTATAGTTACTATGTAAGCGGTTATATGGTCACCCATAGGTTACACCTGTGCTATGTTATTTATGACCAGCCATATATAAGATTTTCCATTAAAAAATCAGAAGGATTCTGTTCACTCTTATCAGAATGAAACAGAATCCTCCTTTGTGATAAGTAGGAGAGAGCTTCTAATTAAAATCCAATATAATTTCTAGGGTTGGTTGGGCTATAGTAGGATGAACTGGTAAAGATAGCAAAATGAAGATGCGGGCCGGTTCTATTGCCGGATCGATTGATGTACCCTATAAGTTGATCTTTATATACAATTTTACCTACATACATTCCAGATGCAGCCCCGCAATGGTCATATATTGATAACTTTCCATCAGCATGTTCAATCACCACTTTGTCCCCTGACATTCCATACACAGGATCCAGTACCCAGCCGCTTAAGGTATAAGTATTTCTGCTTCCATCACTTAAATATCCCAGTAAAATGGCTTTTATTTTTCCTGATCGGGCTGCGTATATTCCGCTGCCGTAGGCTTTAGCCAGGTCAATACCGTTATGTACGGAAGCACCCTTGTACTCCTGGGAAACATAGTAGCCGGCTAAAGGCCGGGTCCATGAACTATCGGGTATAGATGGTGTGGAGCTACCCCAACTGCGTACATACAACAAACGCTGTGTCTGTTTTCCGGAGTATCCATCCACATAAAGACGAGGCTCCGCGCCCTGGAATAATTTGATTGCACTTTTAGTGACTGATCCGTAATTTCCGTCTACATATAGGGCGGTCTTTCCATTTCTGGACGCCCAGACGTTGTACGCTCTTTGCAGATTCTTTATGTCATCTCCCCACATTTCCGGAGACTTAAGGTAGAGATCTCTGTAATAGGGACTGATGTAGCTGGAACCTAGAGTAAATACATCTATAACCTTATTCAAGGTAACCGGTCCGGCTTCTCCATCAGCATATAAGCCGTAATAACTCTGGAATGTTGTCACCTTGCTTTTAGTTACTGAGCCGTATTCTCCATCAACATAGAGCTGACTATATCCTCTGGCAGTTGACCAGTCATTGAGCAAAATTTGAAGTAATTTAATATCCGACCCGGTCATAGGTGGACTGGTTAATTTGAGATATCGGTAAAATGGATAGTCATAGCTTGTAGACATTGTTTCAGCATGATACTCCTCAGGAAAACCGACTTCATTTTCTCCTCCGGATAATGACACATCCGCACAGGAATAAGTAAGACCTAATATTATTAATACAAAAAGTGGTAGAAAAAGTTTTTTTATCATGACACTCTCCTTTAATCTTCTTATAACTCACATGCCCATTGATAAAAAAACCGGGTAATGGGTCTTTCACCCTTTACCCGGTTTTGAAAATTTTAGGTTTAAAAGAAATTATTTTCTACTGGTGCTACCAAACCGTCTGATCCGGTATAGATATAGGCATCAGACACATATCCGTCATGAATATGATCCCACACTGCTGAAGTGCCATAAGGGCCGCTTACAGTTTGTCCATAAGCCTGTGAATATATATTAATGGTTTCCCCATTATTTTTTGTCCCTACAATGGGATAACTGGTGCCGGGGCCGGAACGTACATTAAGAGTTCCCCCTGATGTATTTACAGTACCAGTGGCTTTTGAATAATTCTTACTGGTATAATTCTTTTTTTCATAATAAGTCAGTGTAGTTCCGTTAAACTTGATACTGGTTGGAGATCCATTATATTGTTGCTCATAATGTAAATGTGTAGCAAAAGTATATAGGGCACTACTATGTCCGCATTCACCGATTTTATGGCCACTGTGGACTATTTCTCCTACTGATACATTTCTACTCTTCAAGTGAGCGTACAAGGTTTTCCATCCCGCACCATGATCAATGACTACATAATTACCATATCCCGATGTTGTGGAATATTTAGAAACTGTTACCTTTCCAGAGAAAGAAGCCTCGATTCTTTTGCCATAGTCTGATTCCGCATAAGATCCCCAGTTCATATCGGCAGCCCTGTCCGGATTATGGCCTGACCAGGTCGATACACTCCATGATTCTCCCCCCGGTACCGGCATCTGGAATAATGGGCGATCATCCCAGGCCTTAGTGTCCATTTGCTGATTGTCTGATGACACAATATCTTCAGAATCCAGAACCGGATCATTCTCAGTCAAAGAACAGGAACTGATTACCAACATACTGACTAACACAAAAACAACACTAAACAACATTCTCCTCATCATTTCCTCCGTTTTTATAGGACTTTTATTTTCAAGTTTAAAAACTATTCTCCAAAGGCGCTACTAATCCATCCGATCCGGTATAGATATAGGCATCAGAAACATATCCTTTATGTATATGATCCCATATTTTTGAGTTACCATAAGGGCCGGATACAGTGGTCCCATATGCCTGTGAGTAGATATAGACCTTTTCTCCTTTGGATACGGTGCCAACTATAGGATACCCGGTACCCGGGCCGGAACGTACATTGAGGGTACTGCCTGAGGTATTTACAGTCCCTGTGGCCTTGGAAGTATTTTTACTGGTGTAGTTTTTTTTCTGATAATAGGTCAGGGTAGTGCCATTGAATTGAATACTAACCGGTGATCCATTATATCTTTGCTCAAAATGCAAATGGGTAGCGATATTATATTTTGCGCTACTATGGCCGCATTCACCGATTTTTTGGCCGGAATGAACGATATCACCCACAGATACGTTTCTGCTTTTTAAGTGACAGTAATAGGTTTCCCATCCTCCTCCATGTTTTATCACCACATAATTTCCGTACCCTGTAGTGGTTGAATACTTGGACACGATCACTTTTCCTGAGAAGGAAGCTTCTATTCTTCTGCCATAGTCTGATTCCGCGTAAGATCCCCAGTTCATATCAGCAGCTCTATCCGGACTATGTCCACTCCAGGTCGATACACTCCAGGATTCTCCCCCGGGTACCGGCATCTGAAATTTAGGACGGTCACTCCATGACATTGTCTGTGCCACATCGGTTTCAGGTAAATCAGTTTCATTTACCCCTAAATCCGAATTATCACTTAAAGAACAGCTGTACAATGCCAGCATCAGGGCAGATACCATTAATATCAAACCGAATAGATTTTTTTTCATCACAAACCTCTCTTTTTATTTTCTTCCTATATATATAGCAACATGTATGCCAAGGTATCAAATGGGCATTTGAAATGACTTTATTTGCATACAGTATATACAATAAAAATAGAAAATAAATCGAAAATGTTTGGCAGGGGCAAAGGCCACGGCTTAAGTGTAACTGAAAAGTTACAATGTAAGCGCTTTTCATGTCACCCAATAGTTACAACTGTTACTTTTTGGGTATGCCGGATTCTATGATCTTTTCATTGAGAGATTATCGGGAAATATCGAGTGATTTTAATACGTCTGTCCTATTAGCAATGTTTTTAAGGCATGTGATATATATGATTTTCCATTAAAGGGGCTGTCTTGATGACAGCCCCTTTGAATTATACTTTAGGAAAATTTAGAATCCTTTTACAGAATAGACAGCATATCCCCGGGGAGCTGCCCAAACTTCTACATTTCCGTTTCCATCACAATACTTGTTGTCGGGTTTATAGTTCTGACCACTTCTGGAAGAAGACCAGGCATAAGCTTTAAGTGTCTTGTTTTTCAAGTAGCCATTACCAGTTTTAACCCAGGCACCTTTCCAGTTATATTTGTTGTCATTGATGACTACAATATAACCAGGAGCTGAAGAGCTGTAACCTTTGGACCCATAAATAATCACGTCACCGTTGTTAGACTTGAGGATCTCGATCTTGGGTCCACCGGCAGCCAGTTTTTCACGTACCCATACCAGTTGTTTAATACCATTTCCCCAACCTGAACCGGCTCCACCACCGGATGCCAATCCATAATTGAAGTAGTCTTTCCATGAAATACAGGGATATCCCTTGTAAGTCAGAATGAAAGCATAGGCCATCATTTTGTCATTATAAATCTCGTCTGTATCATGATTACCTACAAAAGTGACCGCTCTTGCATCCCATTTAGAGGCAAAAGACTTATTCGGGTTAAACAGGTTAGGCAGGTATCCGCCGCCGCCTGAATTATTACAAATATCTTTCAGTGTATAATATGTAGCAAAGTCAAATACGGATGAATTTGCATTGTTTGCCCACCAGTTTAAAGTAGAAGTACTGGAATCCCAATATTCACCCACCGTAAACACATTCCCAGTAGCGGCTTTCATGTCTTTTGCAACCCATGGGGCAAAACCTTTCACATAGTCAAATCTCCATCCGCCGGTGAAACCAGCATTAGCTGTGCTTTTTAACCACTTCAACCAGGTTTTGAAATCATTATAAGCAGGTCCGGCACTATGACATACATCGGGATATCCACCGAATGCACCTTCGTCACTCCAGTGATAGTTATTAGGATGAAAAGCATCCCATCTCCATTTCATCTTACCACTCTTGACACCACGGAAGTCAGTCCAGGTCTTTCCACCTTTCCTGGGATTAGACTCACTGGCACCACCGGATCGGTGATTGAGTACAATGTCAGCCATTGAAACGATACCGTAAGATTTGTATTCAGCGATAGCTGCTTTCAGTTCAGACTTAGAACCAAAACGTGTCTGTTTATCACCCATTTGATCGTAATTACCTAAATCATAATAGTCATAAGGATCATATCCCATGGAGTATCCACCTCCCTGACCTTTAGAAGGAGCAGGGAAATACATCCGGTTTATACCTTCTCCACCAGCCATATAACGTAAGCTATGTGCTTTGCTCTTCATGGTATTATACCATGTTCCTCCGCTAGGTACGTCCCAATAGAATCCCTGCATCATCACCCCGGCAAATAGTGGGCTTACCAGAAGTACACTTACTAAAACCAAAAATATTTTTTTCATCACTTCCTCCATTTTTTTGTAGGCTATTGATCTACACATTTATATGTGGAAATAAATAAAAAGGTGAAAGTATTCTTTTGATAATACTTTCACCTTTTTTATACTTTTCTTAAAATTTCTCCAGAGGAGCTACCAAACCATCAGATCCGGTATAGATGTAAGTATCAGAAACATATCCTTCATGTATATGATCCCATATTGTAGAACTACCATAAGGGCCGGTTATTTTTGTACCATATGCCTGTGAGTATATAGCTACTTTTTCCCCTTTCTTAACTGTAGCGACTACTGGATAGCTTGTACCAGGCCCGGAACGTACGTTGAGAGTAGCCCCTGAAGTATTTACTGTACCGGTAGCACTTTTATAGTTCTTACTGGTGTAATTCTTTTTTTGATAATAGACTAACTGTGTTCCATTAAATTTAATATAAGTAGCTGAGCCGTTATATCTCTGTTCATAATGCAGATGTGTGGCAAAACTATACTTTGCACTGGAATGTCCGCATTCACCGATTTTCTGTCCGGTATGTACTCGTTGTCCCACAGACACATCTCTACTCTTTAGATGGGCGTACAAGGTTGTCCAACCCTTTCCATGATCAATGACTACATAATGGCCATAACCTGTAGTGGTTGAATATTTTGAAGTAATTACCTTTCCAGAGAAAGATGCTTCGATTCTTTTTCCATAGTCTGATTCCGCATAGGAGCCCCAGTTCAAATCTGCTGCTAATCTGGGATTATGTCCACTCCAGGTAGAAACACTCCATGACTGACCACCTGGTACCGGCATTTGAAATTTGGGGCGATCACTATAGGACATTGTCTGTGCCACATCAGTTTCAGGTAGATCAGTTTCACTTACACCTAAATCCGAATTATCACTCAAAGAACAGCTGTACAAAGCCAACATCAAGGCAGATACCATTAACAAAAAGCCCAACATATTTTTTTTCATCACAAACCTCTCCTTTTTTTATGTTCTATCTTTATAGTGCAATAGTTGTGCCAAAGTCTCGGAGGGCATTTAGCTGTGTTTTGTTTAATTATCTATTGGAAATAGAATTAAGAGGGAATATATATCTGGTGGAAATTTATTGAGATAAGAATATTGTTGATGTGTTACCAATAGGTTACTATGTAAGCGTTTTTATAGTCACCCCAAGGTTACACATGTACTATTTAGAAAGCCCGTATTCTTTGATTTTTTCATAGAGAGATTTTCTGGAAATATCTAAATATTCGGCAACTTTTGTTTTATTAGCTATCTTCTTTAAGACAAAAGAGATATACGATTTTTCCATATCCCGATTAAACTGCTTCAAGGAGACTTTTTCCTGAAAATATTGATCCAGAGTATTATTCTGGCTCAAGACTTCCTGCCTCCCTCCTTCATCATCCATAAACTGACTGGGTAAGGAGGCCAGCTCCAGTACTTCATTTGAACTGAAAATGATCATATTCTGAATCACATTTTTTAATTCTCTGATATTGCCCGGCCAGGAATATTTAAGAAAAGCTTTCTTGACTGACTGGGGTATCTTTTTGATTTCCATATCAAAGCTTTCGGTATACTCTTCAATGAATTTCTCACTGATATAAATAATATCATCCTTCCGGTTTCTCAATGAAGGCAATTCTATTTTAAATGCCTCCAGTCTATAATATAAATCCAGTCTGAATTTTCGATTCAATACTGCATTGTCCAGATTAATATTTGTCGCGGCAATGACCCTGACGTCTACTTTTCGGGGATGAATGCTCCCTACCCGGTCAATACTGCCGTCTTCCAGGAAGCGTAACAGCTTTACCTGGAGATCCAGGGGCAGGTCACCAATTTCATCCAGAAATACTGTTCCTCCTTGGGCCATTTCCAGCTTACCCGGTTTAGCCTGGGTGGCTCCTGTAAATGCCCCTTTTTCATATCCAAAGAACTCCGACTCCAGTAGATGTTCAGGTATAGCACCACAATTGATCCTGATAAAAGGTTCATCTCGTCTTTCACTTTCTTTGTGTATGGCATCTGCTACCAGTTCCTTTCCGGTTCCACTCTCCCCCAGTATTAAAACCGGTACGTTGACGATAGCTATTTTCTGTATCATTTCGATAATTGATGACATCTCATCACTGGCATAATATAAGTGATGAAATTTGCGTCTACGCATCATTGATTGTTTTAATTCTTTATTAGATTGCCTTAACTCAATTTGTGTTTTGGCATTACGGATAATTTTATAGAATTCGTTATTATTAAAGGGTTTGGAAATGTAGTCATAGGCACCCAGTTGAATAGCTTCATTTGAAATCTCTTCACTTCCTTTTCCGGATATCATGATAATCAATGTTTCACTATTCAAATCTCTGATTTTCTTTATTACTTCCAGTCCATCCATTCCCTGCATGATTAAATCAGTGATCACGATCTGGTGCTTTTTGTCACTGTATTTAAGCATTCCTTCATCTCCGCTATAAGCCACATCCACAGACAAATCGGGGTCTTCATTTAAAATTCTTTTAATACTATATACTAAAAGTTCATCATCATCGATTACTAACACATTGCAATTCACAACAAATCCTCCGCATATCAAGTGTAGATTCTTATCATAACATTATGTTTTGACTATTGCTATATTTTAATCTTTACAGGAAAATATTTCAATACGATTTTTACCTTTTAGGATATTGCTGCTTCCACAATGGGGACAATGGCCAGGCTCTTCCTGTTTTTTAAATATCATCTGATAGTTACAATCGTGACAGGTCATTTTTTTGGCCTGATACATTGCCTGATCCGCCATAGTCAACAAAAGGTCAATCATGTTTTTCTTTAAAGAGGATATTTTACTCCAATCGGTACTATCATCAGTATTGACAGGATAGAGTTCATTTAAATTTTCTATGCCTAATTTTTGAAGAATGTATTCTGAACATGCAAAGAGAGATGTTATACCAATACTCAGGGTAATATCAATATTTATTTCTTGATACAAGATTCGGGAATTCTTAATAGCAGTCTGGAGTGACTGAGCGGCAATTCGTGAGTTGCTTACACTGGTCTCCGGAAGTATAACCATGAATTCATCACCGCCGTATCTTCCGCATATATCAGAAATCCTCAGAGTCTGTTTTAAAATACTCCCCACCTGTGTGATTACCATGTCACCACATTTATGTCCATACTTATCGTTTATATTTTTGAAATCATCTATATCAAAAAACATCACTGAGATATCCTTTAGAGTACGAGTTGACAACTCCTGTTCAAAGCGGTTCATCAGTTCTCTCTTGTTGTATAGTCCGCTCAGCTGATCGATAGTAGCCATATCAAATATCTGCAGATACTGATAATAACTTTCCAGAAATTGTTTTACTGTAAGCAATAAATTTTTCTGATCAATAGGTTTTTGCAAATAAGCACAGGCACCCTTTTCCCTTCTTTCGTTAATGATCTTCTGATCAATTATAGCTGAGAGAAAGATCATGGGTATACGGTTAAATCGGTTGTTTTCCAGCAACTCATCCTGTAATTCATCACCGCGCATATTGGGCATATTAATATCAGAGATAATAATATCCGGTGTAGAGGAGTAAATGGCATCCAGGGCCTGCTTTCCGTCTGAAGTCAGGATGAAGTTGATATATCCGCTATTTTTCAGATAAGACATGACGATATTTCTTATATTCTCATCATCTTCGACAATAAGTATTACTGCTTTGGTGTAGTCATACTCATATTCTTCATTTCTCTGTATAATGAGCTTAGTTATGGTATCACTATTATTTACACCGGATATTCCGGGTAATAAAGTAGGACTTTTTCCCGTATCATGGGTGATCACATAGGGTATCTCAGAAACCTCTTCTGAACTAAATATTTCTTTCCCCAGGGGTAACTGGATAACAAATGTGGTACCCTGATTTTTTCCTTCAGATTCTGCATGAATATTACCTTGAAGAAATCCGATAAGCTGTTTGGAAAAGGCCAGGCCAATTCCCGTCCCCTTATAGGGACTGGATTTACTATCGTGGACTTGCTCAAATCTATTAAATATCAGATCCAGCTTATCGGAAGGTATACCGATCCCATTATCCTGTATGCGGATAACAATTTCTGTATTCTGGACTTCCAGTATCAGTTTAATCCTGCCTGATTCATGATCAATAAATTTTACCGCATTGGATAATATATTATCAATCACTTCTTCTAATTTCTCCCCGTCAGAATAAAAATCTTCCGGTAAGGAATCAGGCAGAAGAGTCGTTATTTCTATTCCGCTATTCAAAAGAGCACTTTTGTAGTATCCTATAATATTTTTGATAAAAATATTCAGATCTATAGGTGCAATATTCAATTTCACTCCCTGGGCATCCATCCTGGCGATATCCAGCAACCTGTCAATGGAATTTTTCAGGCGATTAGAAGCCTTGTATATCACATCCAGGTCCTTTTTCATTACTGTATCATCTTCACATTTCATGCCGGCTAGTTCCGACATATTCATGATAACAGTCAGGGGAGAACGAAAGTCATGACTTATATTGGCAATAAATTCGTTTTTCAAACCATCTAAGCGCATCAATTTCTTATTTGCTTCATCTAATTTTCTGGTACGTTCCTGGACTTCCTTTGTTCTCAGTTTTACCATCATTTCCAGGTTTTCATACAAAAATGCTCTATCCAGGGTAGACTCAAACTGATGTAAAATGATCTGCAGCTGTTCAATGAGTGATTGATCCGGTTCAAGATCAGAGAGAACATTATCCATGATGATTAAAGCAGACACCTTATTATTATGACTGATAGGAGTGATTAGAAAACTCTTCATATTCAAAGAAGAGAATATCTCATTCTCCTGTTCACTTTTTGTAATAGTTTCCACATCATAGGGTCGTATTCCCTCCTGCTGGAGGGCAGACCAGAAAAGGGATGAGGTATCCGAAGATAATTCAATTTGCTGTACATATCGGCTGAAATCTGTTTCTATTGCTTCAAATTCCGAGTCCTGGATACTCAGGATGTTTTCTGCGTTTTTTACTTTATCGTGAAATAATGGCAAACTGTGGTGATTATCCAAAATTTCCTGTGCGTTTATATATCCACTGGCGTATTTACCTCTCAACCTGTCTTCATCCCTTAGCAATACAAAAGCCCGATTCAAGGGAAATCCCGGATGAGAAGTAATAAAGCGCAACAATATTTGATAGAGCATGTCGATTTCCAAATGATTGTGCAATACTGACATCATGATATTTAAAAGATGGGTGTTGTCAATATTTGCTTTGAGGGATTGACTCATCTTTCCAAAATTTTTAAACAACAAAGAGATTTCATCATTAGTCTGAGTGGTCTTTTTTAAGCTAAAATCCCCTTTTCCCAAAGCTTCTGTCCAGTCGATGAGCTTATACAAAGGATTCAGTATCAGGTCACCAGTCTGATTAAGGAAAATGAGATATAGTAATAATAATATTATCACCAGAATAATATTAAAATAGAAGTAGGATCGAAACAAAATAGACAAACTCTCCGGATTGATGCCTAGATAATAATAACCTGTAAGTTGACTATAGCTATAAATTGGTGCGATAAAAGTATTAAAAGGAAAAAAACGTACTGTCGATATATAACGGGAATCCTGTTTCAATTTAGCTGTTTGTTCTTCGGTCAATAAATAATCCCGGAAAAATGCAAAAATATTTCTTTCATTTTTTGTACTGTCTCGTCTGTATTCTTTAAAAATTTCTTTCATGGCATTTGATCTAAATTCCATATACAGATGATACATCCGGGATGGATCATTTTCATTGTAGTATTGTCCTAACTGTGAACTCATGTAATTTGAAATGGTTTTTTCCATTCCATGTGCAATAATATATCCATTTGTATTCAATACTTCGATCATGGAGATTTGCATTTTACTGTTTCCATATAAATTATAGTTTTGGCGTAACTGGGAATACTTAAAAATGTCATTCAATTCCTTCTGCAGCAAAGTGACATTCTTAGAATCATCCAGTCTGGAAAAATCTACCCCGCTTCCGGTAAGTTGATTGTGTATAATATTGAGTTCATCCATATGGACTTTTGTGGCGAATTCAATTTTTTGTGTATGTGTGTATAGGATGAAAAACACATTCGATATTACCAGCAAAAATATAAAAACAATCATTAATTTATATTTTAGAGAAAGGGTGAGGCGAAGAATGAATGGAATCAGGTTCTCAAAAATTACCAGTAAGGCTATCCCTGAAATAACGCAGATAAGGATAAAATTCAGGATTTTTCTGAAAGTCCGGGTAGTTTTGATAATATATACGGAGTTTAAGCCTCCAAATGCATCGTCTTCAAAAACAGTGGCATTATCATCTTCAAACCAGAAATGCTTACCAGGATGTCCTTTCAGAAAAACCACATACTTATAGGGATTTCTTCCAGGTGAAAGTAATAGAGTAATTTGCCATTGATCCTCAGAGATCTTTTTCATCTTATAATGATCATCCTCCGGATCCCAGTTGGAAAAGCCCCCGGCTATGATGACCTTATCTATCTGAATGTCTTTTTGGCTTAATTGATATTTTGCCATGAGGTCATCAGGAATAGGTAAGGAAAAAGTCAATACAACCGGTTTTCTGTATTTGACCTCCAATTGCGAAAAAACATGCTTTGAAATAAAGTATACACTAATAGACAGAATGATGATCAATGTTCTGATTATTAGTCGGGTTTTTTTGTCTCTTTTAGTGGAAACAAAATTTTCAAATTGATGTGAATTGGGAATTGAATTCTTTTGTGTTCTTACCATCATAACCCTTAACCTATATACTTCACTGTTATTTCTTATTTCGATTTTATATGCCGAGATTCTGAATTACGTAAAATTATTTCATGAATGATGTTCTTTAGGACTTGAATCATTATAAATAGTCTAAAATAAAATGCAATGCTTTTTATAATGCGGGAAAAAACCCTCCTAGGGAAGGAGGGTTTTTGTATTATCTCATTGAAGCTTTCCTACACTGCGAATTATCGAGCCTGCTTATGATGAGCAATCAGAGCTGATGTAGTCTGTTCCGGTACCATGAGTCCGGCCTCTGTGAGGGTGTTACCGATACGGTCAGGCTACTTATTATTTTACTGAAATAACCTGAAGAGAAAAGCCATGAAAGAACAGTCCTGAATACCAGGGGTATAGGCCTCAATAATTCCCAAAAATGTGGTATCAGGACATATTGGGTGTTTTATTTAGGTAAAATAGTTGAAAGTGGAATCCGGATTCCGTAATACTGGACATTTCAAAAATATCATATATCAATGAACAGTCAAGTATCTCCAGGCGGGTATCAAATATATTTTATAACCATTTATTTCCAGAGTTTTTTCTTCATTTAATGTGATAATTATGCTTTCATTGAGGTTTAATTCCTGCATTGCTTCCACCAGGGCTCGTTGTTCCCTTTTCATGGTATCTTCATGGCTAGTATCAAAGCAAACCTGAAGAATTCGGGTTTTACTCGCATGATTCCAGATAAAATCGATCTCTTTGCCACTTCTTGTCCTGTAATAGTAGATCTCCTGAACAGTCCTTCTTAGATGAAGGAAGATTATATTTTCCAGCATATAACCTTCATCCTGTTTTATATCCGGTGAAATGGATCGGGCCAATCCATGGTCGACACAATATACTTTTTTGGGATTGGTGTTTTGAACATTTATGGACTGACTATAAATGCAGATAGAAAAGAGAAAAAAAGCATCTTCAAACCATTGTACACAATCCGAGACAAATGATTTTGGTACTTTATACCCCAAATTCCGGATATATTCAGTCAACCTGTTTATTGTGAATAAGTTGGAAACTGAGGTCATGAGGCGGTATCCCAGCTGTATGACTGCCTGTGGATGAGAGATATCATAGCGTTCAATTATATCTCTATGTAGAATAGATTTATAATATTCCTGGTGGATCATCCTTCCTAGCTTTGGACTAAGATCAAACACTTCAGGGAAGCCCCCTTGCTGAAAATAATCATTAAAATGACTCTGAATAATGTAACTGGCCTTTGTGTCAATTATGGAATAAGCACAGTGATGGTAATCCATAAATTCTGTGAAAGAAAAGGGAAACAATTCCCAGGCTAATGATCTGCCTCGCATTTGAGTAGATATTTCCCGGGAAAGCATGCGGGCTGAAGATCCGGTAAGAAATATACGGGACTTTTCTGTACGTCTTATACGCTCTATAAATGCTTCCCAGTCTTTAACTTCCTGAATTTCATCAAAGAAGAAAAATATTTCCTCTGTATTCTTCTTTTCAGGATAAAGTGTAAAATAGGCATCCAATATAAGCTGAAGTTTACCTTCCTTTAATTCTGTTAAACGGTCATCAAAGAAATTGATATATATAATGTTTTCAATCTTCAGTCCGGATTGGAGCTTCAGTTTTTCTATTATTTGATATAAAAGCGTAGTTTTACCACATCTTCGTACCCCAATACATATAAAAACTTTATCATCTACTAATTCGTATTGAAGATGTCGTAAGGTTCCCGTTTCAGATACTTCAGACTGAAAATCCAGTATTATCTGCTTTAATACTTCTATCATAAAAATCTCCATCTAATAAATATAGTTGCCGGATAACAAACAAACCGGTAATATATATTACCGGTTTGTTTGTGTTTATGCAAGTAAATCTATAATATTTATTTCTTCTCACCAGGAAATATTTTAGTTCTACACCGCGAAGTAGCGCGCCTGCTTATGATGGGCGATCAGGGCTGAAGTAGTCTGCTCCGGTACCATGAGGCCGGTCTCAGTCATTTCTACCCCTATGCGTTGAGGCTGTAGTACTTCAAAGATCTTTTTGTTTTCCATGAGCTCGGGGCAGGCGGGGTAGCCGAAGGAATAGCGGCAGCCCTGGTAGATCTGGCGGGTCAGTTCTTCCACATCCTTACCGTCACCGTCCGCGATACCCAGTTCTACACGGATATTCTTGTGGGAATACTCCGCCAGGGCTTCGGCAGTCTCTACGCCCAGGCCATGGAACAGGAGATACTCTTTGTAGCGGTTCTCGGCATAGAGCTTGTGGGCGTATGCATCAGCCTTGGGCCCTATGGTCACGATCTGGAATCCTATCATGTCCATAATGCCGGAGTCTTTTGACTTGTAATAGTCCACGATGGAGCGGCCCCCCTCCCGGTTCTGGCGGGGGAAAGGAATGCGCATCCATTCGGTTTTGGCATCTTCTTTATACACGATCAGCTCTTCACCATCGCTCTGAGTGGGGTAATAACCATATATGTACTGAGGCTCGAACAGGTTTTCAGTACGGATCAGGTCCTTGAGCTTTTCATATTCAGGCTGCACTACCTTTTCTATCATCTCGAAAAACTCGGCATAGCTCTGCTTACCGGCCTTGTATCCCCAGCGCATCTTAAACAGCGCATTGGTATTGACAAATTCCCAGACCGCATCCAGGTCTACCCCGGTCACGATCTTATTGCCCCAGAAGGGGGGGGTAGGGACGGGGACGTCTTTATCTATGGTGACGATCACTTTATCCAGCTGCTGCTTGGGAGCCTTGCTTTTCTTGGATGCATACTTGACCCTGTCTGCGGCCATGGCTTCAGCCAGGGTGCCATCCTTGATATGGCTCATGACCCGCAGTCCGGCAAAGGCATCTTCACAGTAGGTCACAGGAGAGTCCAGGATGGGGTCACAGACTTCATCCACATACTTGCGGTTCAGGGCCGCTCCGCCCAGTAATACAGGGAGCTCGATGTTCTGGCGTTTCATGATCTCCAGGTTTTCCTTCATCACGATAGTGGACTTGACCAGGAGGCCGCTCATGCCCAGGGCATCAGCCTTGACTTCTTTGACCTTGGCGATCATGGTGTCTATCTCGCACTTGATGCCGATGTTGTAGACCTTGTAGCCGTTATTGGACAGGATGATGTCCACCAGGTTCTTTCCGATATCGTGTACATCTCCCTGTACCGTAGCCAGTACTATAGAAGTAAGTGAGGACTCTTCTTTCTTTTCCATGTAGGGCTCGAGCTTGTCCACTGAGAATTTCATGACTTCGGCGGACTGCAGTACGAAGGGCAGCTGCATCTCACCGGCCCCGAACAGGTCACCCACTACCTTCATGGCTACGATAAGTACATTATTGATGATCTCTATGGGGCCCATCTCTTTCATGAGCTCCATGAGCAGGTCTTCCAGGCCGGCCTTGGAGCCGTCAATGAGTCGCTTTTTGACCCGGTCTACCAGGGGCAGGCCGGAGTCGTCCTGACTCTCTTCTTTAAAGATACCCTGCTTGGAGTCGAAGTGTTCGATAAATTTAAACAGTATACGATCACCCCTATCATAGATAAGGTCCAGGGTGATATCCCGGTCTTCCTGCTCGATCTTGCTCAGGGGTATGATCTTGCTCACATCCACGATAGCAGTATCCAGTCCTGCCTCCACTGCTTCATGCAGGAAGACTGAGTTCAGTATACGTCTCGAGGTGGGATTGAGGCCGAAGGAGATATTAGACAGGCCCAGTACGGTGAATACTCCGGGGAGGGCCGCCTTGACCTGGCGGATACCCTCCAGGGTCTTGATACCCGCATCCTTCATAGTCTCGTCACCACTGCCCAGGGTAAAAGTCAGTACATCAAAAATGAGGTCTTCCGCCTTGAGGCCGTGACGGTTAACGGCTATGTCATAGATCCGTTTAGCTATCTCTACTTTTCTCTCCACGGTGCGGGCCATACCCTGTTCATCGATAGTGAGGGCTATGAGGGCGGCGCCGTATTGTTTAGCCAGCTTACACACCTTGTCGGCCCGGCCTTCACCATCTTCCAGATTGATGGAGTTGATGATAGCGCGACCCCCGTAGAGCTTGAGGGCCGCTTCCAGTACATCGAGCTGGGTGGTGTCGATCACTATGGGTATGGTGACCTGTTTGGCGATACGGGACAGGGCTTCCTTCATGTCGGCTACCTCATCCCGTCCGGTATAGGCTACACACAGGTCCAGGGCATGGGCTCCTGCTCTCTCCTGCTGCATGGCGATGTCCACGATACCGTCCCAGTCCCCCTTGAGCAGCATGTCTTTAAACTTACGGGAGCCATTGGTATTGGCCCGCTCCCCGATATAGAGGGGGCCGGGCTCCTGGTGCAGGAGCTGGGGGCTGAACAGGCTGGACACTGACACGGGGGTATAGGGATGACGCACCGCCGGTGTTATAGCCTTATGACTCTCATCCTCCAGTATGATCCGCAGTTCTTTGATAAATTCGGGAGTAGTGCCGCAGCATCCCCCTGCGATCTGCACACCTTCTTCAGTGATGTAGGGCTTCATGATAGCCGCAAACTCTTTAGGCTGCATCTCGTACACCATCTCCCCGTCTATGTTCTGGGGCATACCGGCATTGGGCATGAGCATGACGGGCCCCTGGAACTGAGCGGACAGCTTCTTGATGTAGGGGGCCATCTTGTCGGGGCCGGTAGCACAGTTGATCCCCATAAAGTCTATGCCCAGGGGGGACAGGGAAGTGATGGCGGCATCGATCTCGGAGCCGATGAGCATGGTACCGGTGGTCTCTATAGTGACCGACACCAGGATGGGCAGGTCAGTCTTCATTTCTTCCTGTACGGATTTGATGGCATTGATAGCCGCCTTTATCTGCAGCATGTCCTGGCAGGTCTCTACCATGAAGAGGTCTACCCCTCCCCTGATGAGGCCCCGGACCTGGGCGGCATAGGAGTTGAATAAGGTATCATAGTCAGTCTGTCCCAGGGAGGCCAGCTTGGTACCCGGGCCCATGGACCCGGCTACAAAGCGGGGCTTGTCGGCAGCGTATTTAGCGGCGGCATTGCGGGCCAGGGTGGCAGCAATGACATTGATCTCTTCAGTACGGTCCTGAAGGTCGAACTCAGACAGGACCAGGATATTGGCCCCGAAGGTATTGGTCTCCACTACATCGGAGCCGGCTGCATAGTAGCGCTCATGAATGGCCTGGATCTTGTCGGGAGCGGTAAGGTTCAGGACCTCGCTACAGCCGTTCTTGCCGTCCCACTCTTCGGGGGTGGGGTTGAATCGCTGTATCTCTGTACCCATAGCTCCGTCTAAAAGGACCAATCCCTGTTTTACTCTTTCTCTGAATGTCATTGTATGTTACCTGCCGTTATTTGTATTATAGGCCCTCAATATGTGCATAAATATAGAGGGTACAGTATTTTAGCAGGAAGGGGGGGATATTTCAAGGAAAGGGAGTTTTTAAGTTTGTATACTATGTACACTTGACAGGAATAATGAACTGTAATAATTTATCATAATGAATACAAATTTGGATGATAAGTTAAAATATGAATATTGATAATATAATTAAAGCGATCCAGAGTAGAAAAATTAAAATCACAGATCACGCTGATGATGAGGCGGGGGATGATGTACTAACATACGAAGAGATTTTTTATTCGGTACTTTAAGGAGAAATAATTGAAGATTACCCGGATGATAAACCCTATCCCAGTTGTTTGATTCTGGGATGGAATTTTTCCAGGGAACCCATTCATAGTGTGTGGGCCTATAATCCTGAGAATGAATGGGGAGTATTAATAAATGTCTATCGTCCGGATATGACACGATGGATTGACTGGAAAGAGAGGATAAAAAAATGAAACCTTTTGATAAATGTCCGGTTTGTGGCGGTGAACTGGAGACTAAGCAAGTAGAAAAATTACTCAGAGGAGGAGACAATACAGTTTCTGTAAAGGTCTCTGCCGATGTGTGTCTGTATTGTGGTGAAAGAATATACTCGGAAGAAATAGTCAAAACATTTGAAGAAATCCGGGTTAAGTTGCAAAATAATGAATTCAGTCATTTTAAATGCCTGGGCCGGTCTTTTACTGTAGATGAAGACTGGCCTGATAAAGCGGTTCATCCTACGGTGTAGGGGATTGTTTCATTGCAACCCCAAGTGGGGGGACTCAGTGTCTAAAACTCTATCAAGTAGTATTGCTTGGCTTATATATTTTTAAAGCTTGAAAATTTCTTACCAGTACCATATAGATAGTTGAGATGGAATTTATAGTCTACTTACCTGACATTCCTATTCACATTAATAATGTGTATTTGAACTCTGCTGAATTCTTCACTCTTTTTTTGCCATAAGACAACTTTTTTGATATTATCTACTATCGTATCTCACAAAATAAAAAGTATACTGATTGAGGCTTAGCTCTAAAGAAATATCCTGCATACACAAAAAAACATGTTGGAATATACGGTTTATAGCAGTAGAGTGATACCTTTATATACTATCTTTACGGGGGACAAATCATGCAGTTGATAAGATGTACGGCTAAGCTACAGAAAGAGATGGGATTGAAGAAATCGGATATACAGGAGATTGACTGCTCTAAGGCTTCTTTTTTGGGATCATGGCACGCCAATTTGCTTTACATTGACAGGAAAAAGTGTGTGCTTTTCGTGAATGACAAGACACTTTTCAACTTTATTGCCGTGGATGTCTCACGCCTGCAACTAAAGAATCTGGATGTTATATTTTTAGAATTGCTGCAATGTGTACTAGCAGACATAAATATAGATCAATCCAAGCGGAAAAAAATTCTGACAGAATATGAAGATTTAGCCTATGGAAAAACAAACAGCAGAAGTGTGCTAGGTTCCATGAATGACCTGGCTTCTATTTATAAGAATCGAATTATAAGTGAAGGTGGGGTACACAGCTATAAAATCCCGGAAATGATTTTGGATATGAACCAAATGCCCATGAGCGCTATTAATTATAATTATCCGCAGGAAGCACTCGAAGCTCTATTTTCTTGAAGACAGATATATCATTCAGAAGGAAGAATTTAATACTATAAGTATTAGTGAACAAGATTTTTTGCGTCCATATGCCTTTAGCTTATCCTCTCAACCGGTTACTGGTGGCTACATGTGCCGGTATTACTGGGTTGAACAGGTTATGGAGTGAGGATGGATATCAGAGAGAAGAAGCTTGAGATTATAAGTGACTTTCTATTATAATATATAGATTGTAGTCCTTATTAAAGACGTTAAAAGCGAATAGGGAGGAAATTTGGATGTAGTTATACCCATCATTCTGGGAGTGATCATTGGTGCTTTTTTATTGTTTAGAGGGAGGATGTCGCCCCGGCTTAAGTTGTATCAGGATATTGCTCGTGTTATGGGATGGAAGCATGATATATTGACTACTTCGATCTCAGGCAGGGTGGACGGATTTTTAGTAAAAATCAGTGAATTATTTAATCATAAAAATCTGAGTACAGAATTTGAACTGACTTATAACTCACGGGTAGGTGATGACTGGACTATTGCCAAAGAAACCTTCTTTACAAAAATGCAAAGTTCGATGGGTCACAAAGATATTCAGATAGGAGACGAAGCCTTTGACAGGGAGTGCCTGATAGGTGGAGATGCTGAATTTCTACGATCTCTGCTCAATGCAGAGTTAAGGCAACAGATCTTTTTTCTGCATGAGATCTCTCAGGAGTTTAGAATAGATTATCTCAGTATCTATGTGGGTGTTAAACAGGAATATATGGATACCAAAGAAAAAATAGAGTCCCTGATCTATAAAATAGTGCATACAGGCAGGCTCATTACCCAAAAAAAGAGTATGTGCCAGTCCTGCCTGGATAATGTCCTCTGGGATCCTCAAAGTCAGGTCCGTCTCTTTAACCTGGCTATACTGCATACACGCTTTAGTGAACGCAAAGAGACTGCGGATGCTATAGAAAAAGCCCTGTCTGATGAAAGTCCGGAGGTACAGGTATTTGCCGGTATCCTGAAAGGGGAGGCCGGATTATCTTTTCTACATGACCTGGCTTCTATGCACACATTAAGTCAGGAAAACATAAGAGATATTGTCACCCAGTTTATTCTATACGATTATAAAGTGAGTGTCCCTCTGCTGCTCCGCTGCTATGAAGAATATGAGAGCGGGGACATAAGGATAAAAATACTGGAGGCTCTCCGGAAGTTCCAGGACCCTTCTGTAGAAGGATTTCTGCTCACCCAGCTGGAGGCCGAAAAATATACTGATAGAATGGAAGCCCTGGTAGATACACTGGGATATTGCGGGACTCTGGATTCAATCGAAAAGCTGTATAAATTGGAAAAGCTCTATATCATCACAGCCCTGAAGAATGCCTGTCACAAGTCCATCGCTCAGATCCAGGAGCGTTATGGCAGCGGTAAAGACAAGGGCTGGCTGTCTGTAAGTGAATCCCTCGGAACTAAGGGTGGACTGAGTATCCCGGATGGTGAAGAGGGTGGACTAACTATGGAAGGGGAAGAGTAATTTGCAAAATATGCTCAGCGCAATTTTGGTCTGCATTTTTGTGTTTATATATTCATTAATTATTGCATTGGAAGATTCTAAGATTGACATAAAGTTTAAGTTTAAGCCTAAAAAGGAAGCAGCTAGTGCAAAACAATTATTGATGATGATAAAAGCGACAGCCAAAAAATTGGGACTCAAATTTTCACAGGCAAATAGTTTTTTATTAAGTGTGAGATTACACGGAAAATATCATGGTTTTGATATAAATTCTTCGATGGTTCTTTTAGATGCCCGTACCTGCATGAAAATACACATAGATTATAATCTCGCGGAAGCTCAATCCTGGTATATCACTACAGAAAATGCTATTTCCAGTGTGCAGGGAAGTATTGGTATAAAAGATATTCAAGTGGGAGATGGATTATTCGATCAGACCTTTCTTTTAAAAGCTAAAAACCCTGATTATCTGGTATCATTTCTTAATCATACTGTGAGAAAACATCTGCTGGAATTACAATCCCTTTCGGAAAGAATAGAAGTCAGGCAGGATAGCTTAGAACTCATTGTGTCTCTCGATAAACTGAGACATGCCCGGAATGTTATATCTCTTTTCAATAAGATTACACAACTACCAGTTCTGCTTAGTTCACCATCAAGCTTTAAAAATCGTTTAATGAATATAGTCCAGACAGATCGTGAGAAAGAAATACGTTTAAAAAATCTAACTATACTATACAATGAATATCGGGAAGATCCGGAGACTAAAGATTTGTTTAACATGCTCTTAAACAGTGAAGACATGGATTTAAAGATCTATGCCGCAAAAATATTACAGGAAGAGGGCTTTCCAGTATTAATGGGCCTGATAAAGAGCAGACAAATTAACAGCAGGCAGATTCTGGATATACTCGATTATTTTAAAAAGAAGAATTATTCAGAATCCATACCTGTATTATTAACATATTTCCCTGAAGCCTCCAATGTAGATGAGAAGATCTCCATCATACAGGTTCTGGGTGCGTGCGGAGGTGAGGAAATTCTCTCATTCCTGAATGAACTGGGGGAAAATACCAAAGATGCCCAGTTACGAAACGAGATTTACAACACTATAGCTATGATAAAGAAACATCATGGCATACAGGAAAAAACAGGATGGCTCTCTATGGATATGCAGTCAGGGTCTCAGGGAGGACTGAGGCTGCCCGACGGGAAAGAGGGTGGACTAAGTATGGAAGAGGAAGAGTGATTTATAAAAAACGAAATGAGGGCGTATGCTGAAGTATTTATTTATGATCTTGATTCTGTTTTCACTGAACACTTGTTACACCTTTAAGGCTAGCCTGGCTATGAACAAATCTACCCGGCAGTTCCTGGTTCTGGCAGATAATCCCCAGGTTCTCTACGAAAAAGGGAGTGAAAGTAACGCCGTTTTTATCTCAACTATTCTTGATGATGCAATCCGGATAATCGTGGAAAGACACTACAGTTCATTTCCGGAGAAGTTAACAGTCTATCTCCCCAATACTGTTGATAGTTTTGCAGATTATTGTGCCTCACAAATGCCACGGGCTTGTGTGATAGGAGGGCGGCTCTTTCTTTCACCCCGGCTATTTAAAACAGATAATAATATCCCGGGGATACTAATGCATGAGCTGTCTCATTTACATCTGACTCAGAGTATTGGCCGGAAAAATTTTCAAAGGAATATTCCTGCCTGGTTTGCTGAAGGCCTGGCCGTATGGGTATCGGGAGGAGGGGGAGCTGAGCAAGTCACTAAAGAAGAAGCAAGAGCTGCGATTTGTGAAGGCAAGCACTTTATCCCGGATGCTAGGGGTAGTCTATTCTTCCCGCATACTGCCCATGATTTTAACCTGAGCCGGCCTATGTTTTATCAACAGGCCGGACTGTTTGTGGAATGGCTGCATGATAGGAATGAGCAAAACTTTAAAAACGTCTTGTCCTTACTCAGTCAGGGTATTAATGTAGGAACAGCTATTTACAGGAGTTATGGTATTAGCCTGGAAGAGGCATGGCATATATTTGTACAGGAAATGTCTGCTTAATAGCCTCATCACTGTATATTATTCATATATTAATATTTTTTCGCCAAGGCTGTAGTATTTCAAAATACCGAAAAATAAAACAATATAAGTTTTAAAAAGCTTATAGATAAATTTTTCAATGATACCCATAACAAGACAATT
This sequence comes from uncultured Brevinematales bacterium, assembly GCA_964537555.1. GTDB lineage: Bacteria > Spirochaetota > Brevinematia > Brevinematales > CAYRWR01 > CAYRWR01. Next base: position 17,683 of record CAZIAD010000002.1, on the reverse strand, counting down.
AACCCTGAAACACCCTCTGTATAAAGCAGCAGAGTCCCTGGCACTGTCTCCCTGGAACAGGATCACCAGGTCAGGATAGGATAGGTGGAACATGAGACTCCAGAATACTGTCTCAGACTTATCTGTGTTTGAGGGGAAGAGTATAGCAGGCACTGTGGCATACTGTTTGAATTCACCCTGAGGCCTCATTTTACAGTCCCAAAAAAATCAGGTATACTATAGCCGTCTTGACAAGTTTTAACAAGCTCTGGCGATTAAGGCTGGTAAAAAGACCAGGAGAGATCATGCCCTTAGACATCTTAAAGAAATATTTCGGATACGACAGCTTCCGGCCCGCCCAGGCGGAGATCATAGACAGTATCATGAGCGGCAAGCCCACCCTGGGGATATTGCCTACGGGCGGGGGTAAGTCACTGTGCTACCAGGTGCCGGCCCTTATGATGGAGGGGCTGACTATCGTGATCTCGCCTCTGATCTCTCTCATGAAGGACCAGGTGGACTCACTGAAGCAGAACGGCATCGCCGCGGAATACTTTAACAGCTCCCAGGACAGCGGGGAGCAGAGCCGGGTCCTGCAGGCCCTACAGAGCGGGGGGATCAGGCTGCTCTATGTGGCCCCCGAACGTATCCAGTCGGCGCCCTTTATGAGTGCCCTGGCCCGGGTGCGGGTATCCATGGTGGCGGTGGATGAGGCGCACTGTATCTCCCAGTGGGGACATGACTTCCGGCCCAGCTACCAGGCCATCCCCCAGATGCTGAAGGCCATCCCCTCCCGGCCCCTGCTCACTGCCTTTACGGCTACGGCTACTCCCGAGGTACGGGCGGACATACTGCAGAAGCTGCACATCAGCGGGGCCAGTGTATTTGTACAGGGATTCGACCGGCCTAATCTGACCCTCTCGGTATACACTGATGTGGATAAGATGGAATACCTACAGCAGTACATCCGGGACCATAAGGGGCAGTCCGGTATCATCTATGCCAATACCCGTAAGTCCGTGGAGGAGATACAGGCCCGGCTTAAAAAAGCAGGGGTCAGGGCGGGTGCCTATCATGCAGGGATGGCGGACGAGGCCCGTAAACAGACCCAGGAGGACTTTATCTACGAACGCCTGGATATCATAGTGGCTACCAATGCTTTTGGCATGGGGATAGATAAGTCCAATGTGCGCTATGTCATCCATAACAATATGCCCCGTGACCTGGAGAGTTACTACCAGGAAGCAGGACGGGCGGGGCGTGACGGGGAGCCCGCGGAGTGTATACTCCTCTTCCAGGGCAATGATGTAGCCCTGCAGCGCTACTTCCTGGACATGTCCCGGGAGCAGCTTCCCCCCGCCATGATGAAGAAGCGGGAGGAAAAGCTGCAGGAGATGGTCAACTACTGCCACAGCCAGGACTGCCTGCGCTCTATCATCCTCACTTACTTCGGGGAGCGCATGCAGGGTGCCAAATGCGGCAACTGCTCTAATTGCCGGGACTTTGAGTGGGAGGATGTGACTAAGGACTCTGCCATTATTCTGGCCTGTGCGGTCCAGATATCAGCGGGGGCGGCTACCCTGGCCGAGATATTGAGCGGCTCCCGTAATCAGAAGATCCTGCGTAACGGCTGGGACACCCTGTCCGGGCACGGGCTCATGAAGGACCGGCGCAAGGAAGATATCCGCCGCCTCATCAATAATCTTATCTCTCAACAGGACCTTAGGGTGAGCGGGGGGCAGTACCCTGTACTGGAACTAACAGCCAAGGGGCGGTCTAGGCTGAAGTCAGGGCAGCCCATACAGATGAAGAGATTCGCTCACCAGGAGCAAAGACGCGGTCCGCGGGAGGAGCAGGTGGCCCAGGGCTTATTCGAGCGGCTGCGCCATCTGCGTATGACCCTGTCCCGTACGGAGAAGGTCCCGCCCTATGTCATATTTTCCGACCATAGTCTGCAGGAGATGGCCCGGCATACCCCCCGGTCCAAAGGTGAGCTCCTGGCTATAGACGGGGTGGGGGAGAAGAAGATGCAGCAGTACGGAGAGGTATTCCTGGCAGTGATACAGGAGTACTGTGTCCAGAACGGCATCACCCCGGGCCGGCCCGCTCCGGCCCCCCGGAGGAAAAAGACGCCGGAGGGTCTCAGTGATAAGATACTGGAGTACCACAGTAAACACCGGGCCGGGATGTCAACGGATGCCATCGCCGGGGCTATGGGAGTGCAGCCCTCTACTGTGATATCCAATCTGCTGCGCTGTGCCGGCCATGGCCATGAGCTGGACTATTCCCGGCTCATACCGGGCGGACAGGAAGGCCCGGTCCTGCAAGCCATTAAGAGTAAAGGGTATAATCTGCTCAAACCCATAAAGGAAGCTTTGCCCGACTATGTCAGCTATGACACTATCCGGCTGGTCATACAGAAGCATTTTGCAAAATGAGCTCTATGTATAGGCTGAAAGGGGATTATTGACAGAAATCCCGCTCCCGCCTATAATGGATGTATCACCAAGGAGTCAATAATGGATAAGCAAAAGATCTGTCTGATCACAGGGGCTAATTCCGGTATAGGTAAAGCGGGAGCTATGGCTCTGGCCGTAAAAGGCTACCACATCATAATGGCCTGCCGGAGTGAAAAGAAAGGACTCAAAGCCCAGGCTCAGATCATTAAGAAAAGCGGAAATGAAATGGTGGACCTGCTCCTGGCGGATATGTCCTCCCTGGCTGATATACAGGCTCTCACTGAGCAGGTAAAAAAGAAATATGATCATCTGGATATTCTGATCAACAATGCGGGAGCTATGTTCGTCAAAAAAACTGAGACTGCTGAGGGTATAGAGGCCACTTTTGCGGTGAATCACCTGGGGCCCTACCGGCTCAGTCTCCTCCTGGAAGATATGCTCATGGCCAGTGCTCCCTCCCGCATCATACATACTAGTTCAGGGGCCCATCTGTTTTTTAAAAAACCCATTATCGAGGACTTTTCACTGGTCCAGGATTACAAGTCTATGGCCGCCTATGCCAATTCCAAATTCTGCAACCTGCTGTTCAGTAATTTTCACAGCAAGAAGCTCAAGGATAAAAAAGTCAGTGTGAACGCTTTTCATCCCGGATTTGTACGCACCAATATCGGCACCAATAATGCCGGATTATCCCTGAAGCTATTCGGTATGCTGGTCAAGCTGTTTGGCAAGGCTCCGGAGATAGGGGCTGATACCATGGTGTGGCTGGCCAGCTCGGGCTCCATAGAAGGCCTGACCGGGGGCTACTATGATAAACGTCAGATGGGTAAAGTGAATAAACTGGTATATGACAGCACTATACAGGAAAGTCTGATGGAATACAGTGAAAAATTAGCATGGACTAAGGAGGGCTAGATGCCATTAGGAGAGACATTAGTATCCAAAGGGGTGATCACCCAGGATCAGCTCAATAAGGCCCTGGCTGAGCAGGCTAAATCCAGCGGGGAAAGACTGGGAGATATCATTGTAAGACTGGGATTTGCTTCTAAAGCAGCCATAGACGGGGCTTTATAATAAGTTTATTCATTGGTCATCCGTTCCAAGAGGCCTGGAAAGATCACTTCTTCTACCCATCGCTGGTATTGTTTACCTGAGGGATGGAGGCCGTCACCAGCTACCAGGCTCGTATCTATGAGCCCCTCCCGGGATAGGGGAGTGATATTAAAGTAGGCAACACCGGCATTGACGCTTATATTGGAATTAATGGAATTAAATGCATCTATTTCAGCACTGACCTGAGCTTTATTAGCGGCTGAGACAAAGGGCGTATATGCATAATCCGGGATAGAGACCACCAGGACATGATTGGTGCGATGGCCTGCCAGAGAAAGGGCGGTACTCAGTAAATCTGTAAACTGGCTGCTGTATTCCGAAGTACTACGCCCCTGATACTGGTTGTTGACCCCTATGAGCAGAGTGACCAGGTCATAGGAGGATGCTAAGGCAGCCGGATTTATAGCACTGATCAGGTTTGCTGTGGTCCATCCGGTCTGGGCAATATACGTGATCTGGATATTTGTACCCAGTTCATCCCTAAATGATATACCCAGATGGTAGGGCCATCTTTGGTCCTGTGACACTGATTGCCCAATGGTATAGGAATCTCCCAGGGCCAGCAGGGTGATGCGGGGTGACTCACCGGGACGGGGCTCGCCGTAAAGAGGCGCATCTGATATCATGTTACAGGATGTCAGCATCAGCACTATCAATATACTGATATAGTGCACTTTAATACCTCCTTAATAACTATGAATTAAATATACTTAAACCTGTGGTACCCGGCAAATCTTTTTAGCTCAAAACTTCCTTTTTCTGAATAATAGTATACAATAATACTAATTCATAAAAGGAAGACAGTATGCCCCTGGTAAAAGTGGAGATCATCCGTGGAAAAGACAGCTCTTATATTAAGGCTCTATTAGACGGGATACATAATGCCCTGGTAGAGGTCTTTAAGATCCCTGAAGATGACCGCATACAACGCCTAGTACAGTATGATTCCAAAAACATATATGTACAGTCCAATCAGACTAAAAATTTTACCCTCATCGAATTGACCATCTTTAAAGGGCGCAGCCGGGAGGCTAAAAAAGCCCTCTACAAAAAGATCGTCCAAAACCTGACCAGTTTCCCGGGAGTACCTTCCAAAGATATTATTATCACTCTAAACGAGATCCCTCTGGAGAATTGGGGGATAAGGGGTGGTAAGATCGGTGATGAGGTAGACCTGGGCTTTCAGGTGGAAGTGTGATGAACCTCTATATTTTCTTTGCCTGATCCCATGGGATTTGTGCTCTCTTTCCTGTTTATTCTCGTTCTTAGCATTCTGCTCCCTCTCGTACTATACCTCCTATTCAGGAAGGCCGGAAAGAAAATCGCTTATGTCTTTCTTGGTTTGGTTTTGATTCTCAGTATCTTCCAGATAGCTGTATTCATCCTGGCGGGCAATTCAGATCAGAAGATCTATAAGCGATTATCAGGGATGTGGACAGAAAACAGGCTGTCATTTAAACAATCTGCTCCGGACTTTAATATCATCAGTCTGTCCTACTACTGTCAGGGACTGGAAAAGTATAGTAAGCGCCACCCGGAAAAAAAAGAAGAAGTTCTTGCTCTCATGGAGAATATCATCGATACTGCAATGAGCCCTGCCTGGAATCCCTATCATGCCAGCCTGGGGCTCAAATTTATGGGAAATCATGGATTGTATCTTTCCCATATCAGCAGTATGATGTCTGCCTATACCCGATTAAGCGGGGATCAAAAATATTTTAATTATAATACTCTCATCTACGCGCACATCATGCGTATATTATTTTATAGTAAAGACTATCATCTGCAGTCCTATCCGGCACCCTCCCTGAAGTGGCCTGCCGATAATGCCGTGATCTACCGTGCCCTGCATGAATACGGCAGCCTGTATCCGGTGGCCAATCATCTGCCCTATGAGCAGGCCTGGCTGAAGATACTGCAGCGCCGCTATACAGATACCAATACCGGACTGCCTGCCTCGGAGATCACGGGCCGGACTCAGTATTCCGCCTACCCCCGGGGCTGTGCCAATGCCTGGCTGGTCTATTACCTGGCCGGCCTGGACCAAGGACTGGCCCGTCAATATTGGCAGCACTATAAGAAGTACTATAAACGCAAAGGGCTGCTATTCTCGGCCTTCAGGGAATATCCTCCGGGTGTGGATCTGCCGGCGGACTCTGATTCCGGACCCATCATCCTGGGTTATGGTACATCAGCGTCAGCATTGTCTGTCCCGGCAGCCCGACGCATGGGAGACTACCTAAGCTGGTGGCAGCTGCGTTACAGTCAGGCAGTAGTAGCATGTGTTTCCCGCATCCTGAGCTGGGCGGGAATAGATGCAATGGAGCAGATCTGGCAGAGTCCCCTGTCTTTGACTATACGATTTATCTTTTAAAAAAGAATCCAGATAAGCCTCTTTGTCTGTCACTTTTTTATCAGGATGTAAATTTTATTGTATATAAACTATTTAGCCCTGATAAACTTGAAAACTTCTTTAAAATCACCTAGACTAATACATACTAATCCAAAAGAGGCTGGTGGCTTTAATGTTTTCGGAAAACGAACTGCTGGACAGTATTTATGAGAAAGATCCCCAAACCGGTGCTTATATCATTAAGATCAAAGTCAGGAATTATTCAGCCTTGTTCAATAACCTCGACCCCTATCCCTTAAATCGCCGTGATATAGATGATGATATCCAGGATTATATAGAAGACTGTGCCAGTGATATTCCTGCCCGGAACATAGTGTCTCTCCATATCGTGTTTTCAGATGAAAAAGAAAATCCGGATATGGAAAACCGTGTAAGAAGCGGGTTTAAGGGATATTTCAACTACCTGATCCTCCTGATGCAAAGAGATATCAGGGCTACCTGGAAAAGAAGTCTCCTGTATATGGTGGCTTCCCTGTTTTTTATTTCACTGTATTTTTATCTGGATCCCATGCCTGCCTCTCAGGGTATACTCTTAGGCACCCTCAAAGAAGGAGTGTCCATCGGAGGATGGGTATTTTTATGGGAGGCTTTTGTCCAGGTATCGTTTAAAAACAGCGAAAACAGGAAAGGAAAGCGAAAGTACGAACGGCTCAAATCGGCAGAAATCAGCTTTATCTATCCCTGATCCTGTTTTATGATTCAAATAGATGCTGACTCGATTAAGGGTGGTAGCTATGAAAAAACCTTTCAAAGTTGTTTTAATCTCTGTATCAGTGATCTGTTTAGTGTTCCTGGCTCTAGTCATCAAAAACCTGTTTTTACCCGCTCTATACCGGGTCTACCGGAGTCCGGATCGTCAGTATCAGCTGTGGGTATACACCCTACCTTTGCCCTTCGCTATGCCAGGCCAGGGTGGCTTCGGGAGCAGAGAGACGCTGGTAATATTGAGAAATCACTGGGGCTGGCCTCTGGATAAAAGCTCCAGGTATCCCGATGGGGCTGGTCTAGTTGACGATATTGAAGTAGAATGGTCTGAGAATATGGCCTGGTATGGCAGAGCTCAGGGATTTAAGCTCCCTCGTCCCCTCCGGATCAGCCCCGAACCATAAAATTCTTGTGTATAATTTCGACCAATGTTAATCTAATCCTATAAATACTGCATAATGAGGAAAGCATGTCTCAAAAGAAAGAGGAATCTCCCCTTAAAGATAAGGGGGCAGGTGATAAACCCCAAAAATCCCAGAACCAGGAAGTTATGGAGGAGATCGGGGAAGGAAAGAAAAAACTGGCGAAACAGGGTTTTTTGGGCCATCTTATTGAATCAGGCAAGCAGGGTGAGTATAGTTTTTTCAAGAAAGGGATAGGCGGCATTGTCGACGAATACCGCTCCTTCCGCAGTGATAAAGATGAATACATGGAGAAATACACTGCCTATGAGACAGTTGTTGCGGGTGCCACAGATACACTGGAGTATTATATACTTCTTTTCTTTTCCTGTCTTATCGCTGTATTCGGTTTGTTGCAAAACAGCCCGGCTGTGATCATCGGGGCCATGATAGTAGCCCCTCTGATGGGGCCTATCTTCGGCATGGCTGCCGGTACTTTATGGGGCAGCCGCTCAGCTATATGGGAGGCTTTTACCTCATTATTTAAAGGAAGCATCCTGGTCATAGTGATCACCTCTTCTATCGCATACTTTATGCCCGGGACCAGCCTCACTCCTGAGTTATTGAGCAGGGCCCATCCCTCCCTCTATGACCTCATAGTAGCCATATCCTGCGGATTTATCGGGGCCTTTTCTTATGTGAATAAACGAATCTCATCGGTAATATCCGGAGTGGCTATTTCAGTAGCCCTGCTGCCCCCTCTCTGTACTGTGGGGGTAGGCATAGGCCTTCTGAACTGGGAGCTGGCCTGGGGAGCGACTTTGCTGTTTGCGGTCAACCTGGCCGGTATCATTCTGGCTGCGTCTATTGTCTTTTACCTGGTGAGGTTACATCCCCAGAGCTATGAAAAAGGCAATACCAGGAAGGTGGCCATCAGAGCGGCCCTGCAGATCGGGATGTCACTGATACTGATTGCGCTCATATCAGTGCCTCTGCTGTATTATACAGACCAGACTTTCAAAGTAAATACAGACAAGAAAAAGATCTCAGAGATGATGGCCAGTCATTTCCCCTATACCCGAATCTATTCCCTGGATATCAATAGTCAGAATACTAATAAAGTCGAAATGGTGATCTTATCTAAGACAAATATAGATAAGGCTAAAATAGAAGATATCAGGACAAATGTACTAAGCTGCAGTGAAAAACCCATGGACCTGACTATCTATGTCATGCATTCGATGCCCTAAGCTAGGATGCTGCCTTCTCATAGAGGCTGATCAGGTCTTCGTTGAATTCTTTTTTAATCTTTGATCGTAGTCTCTTTAAGATCTGATCCAGCTCATCCTGTCCCATATCGGTCTCCCCGATCTCCAGTAAGCTGATAATGACCTGTGCCAGATTTTTTTTACCCGGTTCAGAAAAGGGGATATAGCCCCTCTGCTCGGAAAACAGGATCAGTTTATGCTGTATCAATATCATCAGGGTATATTGCAGTTCCTGGGGACTGGCATCCTTACAAAAATGATGAATGGTTTTTTTATCGATCTTGTTATGGTCCTCCAGATAGAGCCGGACGATGATCAGAAAGACTGATAATTTTCGGGCAAAAGAACGGTTCAAAGGATGGTCATGGGTCTTGAGGTCGGGAGGAAACTGCACAAAATAGGATATCTCTGCCCCCAGCAGGATAATGATCCATACCAGAAAGATCCACAACAGGAACAGGGGCAGGACTGCCAGTGACTTATAGATCTGGGCCTGGGTCTGTATGAGTATGCCGGAGTAACGGGTGAAGATATTCTTGGCGATCTCAAAAAAGAAGCCGGAAAAGACAGCGCCGGTAAAAGCTGCTCTGACTTTTACGGGAATATCAGGGGTCACAAAATACAGCAGAAACATCAATACCAGGTTTACCAGGTAGGAAAACAGGATGGACAGGCCGGGATGGTTTTCCAGAAGGCCTTCTACTCCTATGTTGTTGGTAATGTAAAAGGAAATACCGATGAGCAAAGGCCCCAGGGTCAGAACCGTCCAGAATCGGGTCAAAGACTGGAAGAAGGGGCGTTTGCTGCGTATCTTCCAGATAGCGTTGAGATGGTTTTTCAGATTATTTAAGAGCAGCAGCCCCAGGAACATAAACGCGATAATACTGATGGTATTGAGGCTGGACATATTAGCCGCAAAATCTTCCACGTACTTCTGTATGATATCTACCTGTGAGGGGATTAGATGCTGAAACAGGCGTGTCTTCAGTGTGCCCATGGACTGGCTGAAAAATGAAAAAGAGGAAAAGAGAGTGAATGAGAGGGCCGCTATAGGGATGAGGGAGATCAGGGTGGAATATGCCAAAGAACCAGCTCGCTGGAAACCAAAATCTGAGATAAACTTTTCGATGATGATACGGCTGGCTGAGACTGTGTCCCTGGCCAGAGACATAGTCTGATTCCAGACATTCCTGAGTGTGATTTTTTTCTTTATTGCCATTGTGTGCTCTCTTACTCTCTATTAAAAATTAGTATAAGGGGGACATACAATTAAGTCAACGTGAAAAAAAAAGGGCTTTTCCAATGAAAAGCCCTTTTTGAGTTAGAATTTGATTTAAGCCTTTTTCTTCAGCTGTTCCAGGGCATAAGCAGGCAGCCATTTGAGTTTTTGCAGGATAGCCATGACCAATAATCCGGTCAAGGAGGCAAATACCAGTACCCCCATAATGGCCAGTAGTGCTTTTACAGTCCAGGTAAAGGCACTCCATAATATGACCAGGGGATTGCGCAGGACGATCCGCTGTTCTGACAGGTTAAACCTTACCGTACAGAATTCGTTTTCCACTGAAAAGTCACCCAGGTTGACCCCTAATTCCTGGATTTCCTGTTCTACGGCCTGTAGTTTTTCTTCCAGCTGCATGAGGTCCTTTATGGTTCCGCCCCGGCTTTTGAGAGCGAGCAGGGAGCGGCGGGTGTTTTCCAGGCTGATCTTTTTGGCCGCCAGTTTTTTAAACTCAGATGTCTGGTCAGTCTTGGAGATATTCAGGGAGGATAAGGTGCCTACCTTTTGCATCTCTTCCAGGAAAGCGTCGAACATATCCGGAAATACACCGATCTGCAGATACAGTGAACGGTTGGGCTTAAGCCCGGTCTTGTTTTCATACTGTATCACGGCCTGGTAATTGGAGATGGTGCTACGCAGGTTCTGACTGTCTTTATCAAAATCATCAGAATGACTGGTCATAGAGGCTACTTTTTCGTATTTCTGGTCATTCTGGATCTGGGCCTGATTGACTGTGGTAGTAGAAGTAGATTTTAACTTGTAGCTGGCGAAGTTTCTTTTTACTGAAATATTATCAGAAGTGTTAATGCTCTGTTCTTCATTCATGTTGCCATAAAAATAAGTAGAGCCAGGACTACTGGTCGCCGGATTAAACCATTGATACAGGAATCGGCCCAGAAATAATACTGCAAAACTAATAGCAAAGATTATGAGCGACTTTACGATCTTACTTTTCATACAATCCTCCTATGGATCAAACCAGTAAAAACATCTTAATATATTCACCCCAGAAAGGGTCTTCTTTTTTTATTTCCAAATAGGCCCGGTATTCTTTGCGGTAGCTATATCCGACCTGTTCCTGAATACGGCTGAGGTGATACAGATGGTTAAAGCTCAGATCCGCCCCCGGCATTTCATCCCCTTCGTCAATGGGATTGTTCCGGGACTCATCCAGTTTTTGATCAATAAAACGCTGTAGTGCTTCCCGGTCTTTAAATTCCATCCGATATACTCTTTTGCAGGTATTGTATCCTTTCTGTCACCGGAGGATGGGAATAGTACCATCGGGAGTAAAAGGGGTGGGGGGTGAGATTGGACAGATTTTCGATGGCCAGTTTTTTCAGAGCAGATATCAGGGCAGAGGGGGCCGGACTGTGTTTCAGTGCAAAATCATCAGCTTCTCGTTCCTGGCTTCTGGAACGCCAGCTGTTTAAAGGGGTCAGAAAAAATCCAGCCAGGGGGATCACGAAAGATAAGATCATAAGGCTGCTAAACAGGCTGCTGTTCTCCATGGGAAATACTCCATTCAATACATTGCTGTCTATAATACGATAGACAGCATAAAAAAGTAACAAACTGAATACTTCTGAGCTGATCAGTCTTTTTAAAATATGTTTCTTTTTCCAGTGTCCGGCCTCATGAGCCAGCACAGCCAGGATCTCAGGAGGATCCATCTGCCGGATAAGAGTGTCATAGAACACTATGCGTTTTACCTTTCCTATTCCGGTAAAATAGGCATTGGAATGCTTACTTCTTTTGGAAGCGTCCATGACCTGTATCTTGGCCACGGTGATACCCGCTTTTTGCATCATCAGGCTGATATCCTGCTCCAGGGCCGGATCCTCCAGATCTTTGAATTTATTGAAGAGGGGCTCTATGACATAGGGTGAGATATACATAGTAAATAATGTGAATGCGAAGAAAAACAACCAGAGGAAGAGCCACCACCCCTGAGGGGAGGCCTGATATATTGCCAGTGCCCCGCTTAGCAGAGCTGACAGAAGTATGGTCTGTAGGAGCAGGGACTTAAAAAAATCCCCTATCCATAATCCGGGTGTCATGGTATTAAAACCGTATTTTTTCTCCAGATGAAACTGACTGTACAGGGAAAATGGAATATTTAGTATCTGAATAACAGTGCCCAGAATCACAAAGAAGAGCAGGCCCTGCAGGATCAGCGAAGGGCTCAGGCTCTGGATCCAGGTGTTGTATCTGTCCAGGATGCCACCGTAAAGAAATACCAATAGCAATACACTGTCATATATTCCGGATATTACAGATAAACGGGTCTTCTCAATACTATATGACTGTGACCTGCTGTATTCTTCCGGCGCGATAGCACCAGCGAAAAGAGGAGGGATATTTTTAGCGGATCTTTTAATAGAGGAGACATTGCTCTGTTCCAGTATCAGCTCCATCACCTTCTCCAGAATAAAGACTGACAGAAATATCCAGTACAAAGGACTCATAGTTTTATCCTTAAGGTAGTTTTAGAATAGTGGAATTGAAAATTATATAGGCCAGGAGAAAGAGTATTCCCATAAGGCTGAACTGGATGAACAGCTCTTTATACAGGACTCTGCGCTTGACGGTGATCTGGGTCTTCTCCAGCTTATCTATCTCTTCATAGATACTCTTCAGGGACTCTTCATCGGTGGCCCGGTAGAACTTGCCCCCAGTCATATTTGCGATCTCCTGTAGTGATTCCTCGTTTACACTGGCCCCGGAGTGGAGGCGATAGGCCTGCATCTGCATATCCATGGGAGCCAGGAAGTGATCCGGATTACCCAGACTGATAGTGTAGATCTTGATCTTTTTATTGCGAGCAATATCCGCCGCCGTGAGAGGGTCGATGAGCCCGGCATTATTGTCTCCGTCGGTCAGCAGAATGATGACTTTACTTTTTGCGGTGGAGTGTTTGAGGCGGTTGACAGCCGTAGATATGCCCATACCTATAGCAGTAAACTGGCCATGAGCAGATATCTGAAGGTCATCCAGAATATCACTGAGCATAGTCTTGTCCAGCGTGAGGGGGCAGCGGGTAAAGCTGTAGCTGGCAAATTCCACTATCCCAATACGGTTATAGGTCTGTTTTTCCACATATTGCTTTATCACGGATTTGGCAGTGTTGAGGCGATTGAGATTTTCCAGCTTTTTATTCCTGTCCATGTAGATCCTCTCTCCCATGAACTGACGGGTGGGCAGGTCACTGGGAATAGTATCGACATAAGACATGGAGGCAGATGTATCCATAGCCAGTACTATATCAATACCAAAATTTTTATTGCTCTGAATGTCTTTTCCCCCCTGGGGCCGGGCCATTGCGAAAATGAGGAACAAGAGGGCCAGGCTGAGCAGGACCTCAGAAATGATCTTATATGCTTTTTCCAGGAAGCTGGGTTTATGAAAAAAGAGCTGCAGGGAAGATACCTGTACCCCGGGATCATTGAGGCGGCGGGCAGGCTTTCTGAAAAACTTCATCCATATATATAGTGGAATGACTATCAGCAGGCTTAAGAACCAGGGGCTGGCAAATCTCATTTATTTCTCCTCCCCATCGGGGCGGGGATCGTTTTCAGTGTGAATGTATTCCCTGTATCCGAAATGTGCAGCCAGGCCTTTCATGAAGAGCCCCATCTGCTCAATAAAAACGTTTTTAGTATTCAAAGAGATTTTTCCTGTCTCATTAAGGCCATCCCATAGATTTTTTAATTCCTGTCTGAGGGCTGCAGGAATCAGATCCTGAACGGCTTCAAAGAGCGCATTGGCATCCAGGACGTCGATTTTCAGGAAGAAGAAATCATAGATGAATTCGATAAGTACACTCTTCAGCGTCATCATGACCTTTTCGCGGGGATCAGACTCATAGAGCTGGGTTCCGCTTTCATGGAGCCGTGATTCAAATCGTTTTAGATTATGGCTAAAGTGCTGGCCGGTATGACGGGAAATGTGAAACAGCAGTGATAAAAGCTCACTGAGTAAGGTAGCCAGCAGCGAGTATTCAGGCTCATGTTTAGCGTATTTCACTCTGTCACAGATACTGAGAATATGCCTGGTGATATCCTGGATCTCCTGTTCCATTTTCAAATGGGCCAGGCTTTCCCGGATCTCTTTAGTGGAATACTCCATGGCCGGGATGTCCACTGTGTTTTCCAGGAAGCGGCGGGTACTCTCTGATATCATCTCACAGTAAGCCCTGTACTGATCGGGATTCAGAGTGTTAATAGGCATAGCCGAAACTGTATTCCTCACATACTCGTAGGGGTCTTTGATCTTTCTGGTATGAGGATTGGTCCGGGCCCGCTGCACAATACGGACAATGAAAAACGCTATCACTCCCAGAACTATGATGCCGGCCAGTATCCACAGCCACAGCCAGCTGCGTATTGCAAAAATACCCATCAGGGGGGCGGGCTTTTGGACATTGGTAAAATTTGTCCCCACGGTGAGGGGAAGGGCCGGGGTATAATAGCGGTTAGTCCCGTTTTTATCCAGGCTGGTCACGATTAGTGAAGGAAAAACAAAATTACTGATCTCGTAATTCCGGGCCAGCAGTGAAAACTGGTTGGAGTGCATTTCTGCCAGATGCAGCTCCAGAGAATGCCTGAGGAAAGAGACATTGGTCCAGCTCACATCCAGTACAGTCTGGGCAGGGGGGATCTCAAATTCTATTTTTTTAACTTCTTTAAACAGAAAAGAGCTGGAAGGTAACCTGACCTGGACAGCCTGATTGGTCTGAAGGCCGGAAATGGGGGAAATAAAGACAAGGGAAGAGAACAGGATGAACAGCGGAATAAACAATGTTCTGCGGTCTTTCATAGGATATTCTCGATTTTTAATATAATTTAAAGTGTAATCAGGAATTCGTCAAATATGCGGAAAAATTTTATCCGGGTTGACAAACGCTGAAATTGACTGTAAGCTATTTCCTTAAGATATCCCTATAAGGAGGGAACCATGACACTATACCAGGCAGATGCCTTTACCGACCAGGTCTTTTCCGGAAACCCGGCAGCGATTTGTATCACCGATGAGGAGCTCTCAGTCCAGCTGATGCAGTCGCTGGCCCGGGAGATCAATCTCTCCGAGACTGCTTTTGTGGTACCCCGGGAAGACTCGTATAGTATCCGCTGGTTTACTCCGGGCGGGGAGGTGGATCTATGCGGCCATGCGACCCTGGCTGCTGCCTTCATTATGAAGGAGCTGGGTCAGATCGGTGACAGGGTGTGCTTTCAGTCCCGGAGCGGGGAGTTAGGAGTGAGTATTGAGGGGAAAACCCTGGTCATGGACTTCCCCCGGGAGGACGCTGTAGCCTCTGATTGTCCCGATATCCTGCATGCAGCCCTGGGTGTCAGTTTTGGCTACTGCGGAAAGAACCGCATGGATTACCTGCTGGTACTGGAAGATGAGAGAGCAGTGCAGACACTGCAGCCTGACTTTAACCGGCTGAAGCAGCTGGATGCCCGGGGATTGATAGTGACGGCTGCCTCTTCTTCAGGAAAGTATGACTTTGTATCCCGGTTTTTTGCCCCCCGTTATGGCATCGATGAAGATCCGGTCACAGGATCCGCCCATTGCTGCCTGGGGCCCTACTGGGCGGGGGAGCTGGGCCGGTCAGAGCTGCGGGCTTACCAGGCTTCATCCCGGGGAGGGCATGTCGGAGTGAAGGTCCTGGAGCAGCGTGTCCTCCTCTCGGGCCAGGCTGTAAGGGTGTTTGACATAGAATACCGGGGAGCACTGGATATATGAGAAGATCAGACAAGGAGATCCGGGACAAGCAGGCCCTCGAAGATATACTAAACCGGGCTGAAGTGCTGCACCTGGGGATGAGGGATGAAAACGAGATGTTTATTTTTCCACTTAATTATGCCTACCGGGAGAATTCCCTCTATATTCATTCCGCTCCGGATGGGCAAAAGATCAGTATCCTCAGGGAAAACCCGGAAGTATGTTTTACAGTCGAAGTGGATGTGGAACTCCTGGCTGCACCGCTAGCCTGCGCCTGGGGAATGCGCTACCGCTCAGTAATGGGAAAGGGGAAAGCAGTGATCATTCATGATAAAGCTTTAAAAAAGGCCGGATTGGACATCATCATGCAGAAACACACCCGCTCCAGCCACATTCATAATGACTATCATGCCGATGTGCTGGACCGTGTCTGCCTGATCCGGGTCGATATCTCTGAGATGACAGGAAAGGCTTCAGGCTAGTCAATTCCCGGCACTTTCATAGAACCTGAGGCCCATTCTCCATACCAGGTAGGCAACTCCGGCGAATACCAGGCTCACCAGAGCGGTACCCAGGAGTCCTTCCATCCAGCTGATCTTGCCTATCAGGTATCCAGCCGGGTAAAACGCCGTAAAGGCATAAGGGACGATAAAGCTGATCAATCCCCTGATCAGGGGAGAATAGATCTTGACAGGGTATTTGCCAAATTCACTAAAGGAATAGGCCAGGTTGAGAAAATTCCCGCTCTCCTTGAGCCAGAATGCCAGTGATCCAAAAAACAGCTTGACCGAGGCATAGATCAGTACTCCAAAAGGTATGATGAGGGCCATAAAGACCCAGTTATACCAGGGCATGACCAGAGGCATTCTGATCACTGCTGTAATGATCAGTAAGGTGGAAATCAGTATTTCCCCGAAAGCATCAAACTGTATGTTTTCCGCTATAAGGTGAAACAGAGGCGGAAGGGGCCGTACCAGATAACGGTCCAGATCCCCGTTTTTGACCATAGTCATACTGAGGGCCCAAAGATTGTCGGTGAGCAGATGGTCTATGCCTTTGGTGAATTGGGAAAAACCATAGATAAACAGTATCTGTTCAAAGGTCCAGCCGTTGAGGGAGGGTATGTTCTGAAACAGGACGGCCAGGAATACTACTCCTCCGCTCTGTATCACAAAAAATCCCAGGGTACCCATAAAGAAATCAAAACGGTATTCCAGCAGGGTCTTCAGCTTCTGACTGACAAAAGATGTATAGATGTCCAGGTAGTATCTCACATTAACCTCCCAGTATAGTGAGGCGACGGATAGCCCGGTGCCACACCAGGGTAGAGATCAGGCCCAGCACCATGACCCATCCCGCCTGGAAAATAACGGCATGCCAGTACTGGGTACTGCTCCACTGCCCCATATAGGCCATAGCCGGGACGTAATAGGAGGACTGTTGGGGAAAGAAGGAAAACAGGACCCTGGCCCAGTGGGGCAGAAAGTCCAGAGGAAAAAGGCGTCCGCTCACTATCATGGTGATACCGAAGATGATGAGATGGCTGCCCCACATATTGGTAGTGTAGAAAGAGAGCAGGCCCACCAGGTACCAGAAGTAAAAGGATACCATCACCCCCAGGCCCAGGCTGAGGAGAAATCGGCCTACATGGATCCAGTCGGGGAGATCGTGGGATACTACAGACTGGTATATTAAGAGTCCGATCAGCATGGGTAGTCCTAAGAACAGGAAATTGGGCAGTTTTCGTCCCATAGACTCACCAAACAGCCTCATGCGGTAGCTGTAGGGCTTGATGAGCTGTATGGCGATCAGGCCTGATTTTACTTCTTCAGATATAGTCCGGCCGTTACCTTCAGCCATGATGGTGTTGATGACCGGCATCAGAAAGAGATAGACTATCATGCCCTGTATATCAAACCCGGACAGGGTATCCGAGCTGGAACTGTCAAACACGGCCTTCCATAAATAATAATTGACGAAGGAAAACAGGGGGCTGGCTATGAGGCTGAAAATATAATTGGCCCGGTATGCCATCTGTTTCTGGATGATGGCCCTGGTAAAAGTAAAATAAAGCCCGGTCATGGCACTACTCATAGGTGGACGTCCTGACGGTAGATCTTTTTGACTATCTCCTCTATGGCGGTCTCCTTCAGCTTAAAGTCCAGGATATCGTTTTTCTCCTGTATGTAGCGGATGATGTCTACTACACTGCACTGCTTACCGGGGAAGTCGATACTCAGGCGGTGAGATTCTTCTTTCATGATGATACTGCCGCTGCTCAAGTGCAGGGCCTTGTCTATGGGGGTCTTGTGCCGGGTAAAAGGTGTCTTCAGGTC
>CAZIAD010000001.1:0-176144 GCA_964537555.1 uncultured Brevinematales bacterium | reverse complement strand
TGATCTTTTTCGTTCAATTAAAATTACAGATTTGATAAATTCTGCAAGGGCATCATATACATCCTTTTTATTATCAACCAAATCTCGAAATACGGCTACTGAGGCAAGCATCTTAGAGTTTTCCATTACTACCCCTTAAGACTTACTTTAAGAAAATTAAATTATAATTCAATATTTTGATCTTGTCGTACAAAGCCCGGCATGGACGCCGGGCATCCTTGGGCGGGTCGTACAAACCAAGATTTGTCATTCCCACCATGGCCCTCTGCGCTCGGCCTGGCATATAACGAAGTCGCCTATGCGCCGGGCCTAAGCATGGCGAATGGGCTTAGTTATGGGAAGTTTCAATATTTCTTTTATCCATATTACGGTGAGATAAAAGAATTAGTGGTGTTGAAATCAACATCAATATTCCATACACCATTTGCTGATGTAGCCAAGCATTATTCAATACAGTAAGGTTAAAATATGGATAGCTCGCATAGCTATTTATCATTACATTTGTAGTGATTAAAACCGTTACATACCATAATCCAATTCTTGGTCTTGTAAGTAGTAGCCCAATACCTATCGGATCAAAAATGGTAAGCGATGTCCAATAAATATTTAGAATCATAGGGGCATTATAGAGTGTAGAATAGGGCAATATCCCATGTAGAATCAAATCCTTGAGATGATTCCAGGATGCAGCTCCAAGTAAAAGAGAAAGAAAAATCAATAAAATTTTTGCCCACAAATTGAATTCCCGAAATCTCTTCTTGATTTTATGCAAACCTATCTCCATAATAATTTTCAATTTCCCATAACGTGCTCGCTTATGCGCTGGGCATATAGCCTGGCGACATGAGCGAAGTTATGTGACGTGGTTGTCGTACAGCCCTGTCGTACCTATTGTAGTACCTTTCCCCCTCTCTGGCAAATATTTTCTCTGTTTTCACCGTTCTTGACACCATTTGACAATTCCCAGCGATTAAGGAATATGTGCGACATGTAACACAGATCCTTAAGGGGCAATACCAACCCAGAGGCGGGAATATCCTGCAAACCATTCTGTCTGACCATATAGATGCTTTCTCCCTGTCCTATGAAGAGAACTATGCCGCAGACTACGGCAGGTTCAGTCTCAATCGCATAGCCGACTGTGTGGACAAGTTTCTGGAATGTGGTGACTACTCACTGGGAATGGCCCGGATCAAGTGTAGTAACGACGACTGCGGTTATGAGTATTTCCGTCCCTTTTCCTGCAAGCAGTGGTATCTCTGCCCTTCCTGTCACCAGAAACGCTTACTCCTTTTCTCCGAGCGTATGACTCAGGAGACCCTGCTTAAACTGCCTCACCGTCAATTTGTGTTCACGGTACCGAAGATACTGCGTCCTTTCTTCCGTCATGATAAGAAGCTATTTGCAGAGGTGTCTCGCCTGATAGCCCTGATACTCACGAGATACTACTCTGGTGTTACTGGGAAGGAACTGGACACCGGAGTAGTGAGTGCCTTTCAGACTTACGGTGATATGCTCAGGTTCAATCCCCATTGGCACTGCATTGTACTGGAAGGTGGCATTGATGAAAAGGGGGATTTCTATCATGTCCCCCATGTCGATCTTCCGACTATCAACGAGGTATTCCGTCAGGCAGTGATGCGTCTGTTCAGCCGGAAGGAGATCTTACAGGAGAAGCTGTTCCGAAGTATGCTAGGATGGAAACACTCCGGCTTTACGGTGGACGATTCTGTTCGCATGCTCTCAGGAGCTCAGAAAGTGAGAGAGAGTATCAGCCAGTATATCTCCCGCCATCCTGTCTCACTCAAGAAGATACACTATGTCCCTGAGAAGTCTCAAGTCCTGTATCTGACTAAGTATAACCAGTATTTCGGAGAGAATGTGAAGCTGTTTTCAGCAGTCGACTTCATAGCTGAACTCACTCAGCATATTCCACCCAAGGGCAAACATCTCATTCGGTACTACGGCGTCTATTCCAGTCGGACCAGGGGTAAAGACAATGAGACAGGTCGTCTGGACAGGTTCCGTGTCCAGCCCCGGGAGGAAGTATCAGAACTTCCAGACTCTCCTGGAGAGATTATCACTATGACCGACAAGCAGAAGATATCTGCTCAGACATGGGCCAGACTCATCAGCAAGGTGTATGAAGTCGATGCTCTGGAGTGCCCTCATTGCGGATCAGAGATGACCATGGTATCTATCATCACAGACCCTGTGTCCTGTAAGCAAATCCTGGAGCATCTCAGGAAAAAGAATCTACCGCCGTTCGCTCACTCACCACCGGTGGAAAATAAAAGATGTGCTGTAAACTCTGAGCCTGTTCTTGTCTGATCCAAAATGTCTGCTCGGGTAACCTATGTCTTGTGTAAACTGAGATACCTGGATTTCTGCGTTTCCGGGTGTATTTGTAGAGTTTTTTGTGCTTCTGAGCTAGAATTTGAGTGTGAGTTGACTGAGTGGTGTCCAGGAGAGAGCCGGATGGCTTTCAGACAGCTTCCGGCAGGAGGATGTGGGGTAGGACGATTTTAGATTTTCCTATCATTTGGCGGATATGATGTAATTGTAGATGGGATTGTCGGGCCATGGTTTTTGGAGCCATGGAAAGCTCTTGCCCAAGAAGATTACGAGGTACACTATATTGTATTAAGAGCGAGTATGGAAATAAGACTTAGAAGCAAACTTAAGAGTGTGTTGATAGTGCAGTATCTTAAAATTTTGTATAATAGGAATTGAAGTTAAATTAGATGCTAAAAATTTGTAATTAAGAAGGAGTGATTACATGAACAAAAATATAAAATATTCTCAAAACTTTTTAACGAGTGAAAAAGTACTCAACCAAATAATAAAACAATTGAATTTAAAAGAAACCGATACCGTTTACGAAATTGGAACAGGTAAAGGGCATTTAACGACGAAACTGGCTAAAATAAGTAAACAGGTAACGTCTATTGAATTAGACAGTCATCTATTCAACTTATCGTCAGAAAAATTAAAACTGAATACTCGTGTCACTTTAATTCACCAAGATATTCTACAGTTTCAATTCCCTAACAAACAGAGGTATAAAATTGTTGGGAATATTCCTTACAATTTAAGCACACAAATTATTAAAAAAGTGGTTTTTGAAAGCCATGCGTCTGACATCTATCTGATTGTTGAAGAAGGATTCTACAAGCGTACCTTGGATATTCACCGAACACTAGGGTTGCTCTTGCACACTCAAGTCTCGATTCAGCAATTGCTTAAGCTGCCAGCGGAATGCTTTCATCCTAAACCAAAAGTAAACAGTGTCTTAATAAAACTTACCCGCCATACCACAGATGTTCCAGATAAATATTGGAAGCTATATACGTACTTTGTTTCAAAATGGGTCAATCGAGAATATCGTCAACTGTTTACTAAAAATCAGTTTCATCAAGCAATGAAACACGCCAAAGTAAACAATTTAAGTACCGTTACTTATGAGCAAGTATTGTCTATTTTTAATAGTTATCTATTATTTAACGGGAGGAAATAATTCTATGAGTCGCTTTTGTAAATTTGGAAAGTTACACGTTACTAAAGGGAATGTAGATAAATTATTAGGTATACTACTGACAGCTTCCAAGGAGCTAAAGAGGTCCCTAGCGCCTACGGGGAATTTGTATCGATAAGGGGTACAAATTCCCACTAAGCGCTCGGGACCCCTTGTAGGAAAATGTCCTAAGTGTGGCAACAATATTGTATTAAAAAAATCGTTTTATGGTTGTTCAAATTATCCTGAATGTACCTTCACTTTAGCTGAACATTTTAGAAAGAAAAAACTCACCAAAACAAATGTAAAAGAATTACTAGAGGGAAAAGAAACCCTGGTAAAAGGAATCAAAACGAAAGATAGAAAGTCCTACAATGCCGTTGTAAAAATCGGAGAAAAGGGATATATTGATTTTATCTCTTTTTCAAAATAAGCATAAAAGCCCTTTAAAGAGGGCTTTTATATGTCAGGAAGATAGCAAAGCCAGCCGAGCCAGTCAACGGTCAAGATGAACGGCGCATTTCATGCGCCGCCGTTGACAGTCCCGCCCGTCTTTGCTAAAGGGTAATCAAGGCGGGAAAGCCCTAAAATGGCTTCACACCTATTTCAATAATTGGAGGAGATAAAAATGAGATCAGAAAAGGAAGTTTATGATATTGTTTTGAATTTTGCAAAAACAGACAAACGCATTCGCATGGTTACTTTGGAAGGATCTAGAACAAATACAAATATTCCGCCTGATGATTTTCAGGATTTTGATATTACTTTTTTTGTTACGGATATGGACAGCTTCACAAGTGATGATAAATGGCTAGATATATTTGGTGAAAGGTTGATTCTGCAAAAGCCGGAAGATATGGAATTATTTCCAGCTGTAGAAAAGGGATTTTCATATTTAATGCTGTTTACTGATGATGTTAAGATAGATTTAACTTTGCTGCCGCTGGAACTGATAGACGAGTATTTTACATGGGATAAACTGGTAAAGTTACTGTAAGTCCGCCACGGACGGCGGACCCATGGGGCGGGTCAAACATTTCAAGATTTGTCATCCCCACCGTGGCCCCTGCGCTCAGCCTGGCATATAACTACTATACGGCGAAATACGCATTTCGCACATCACCCTGGTTCGTACCGCCCCAGCGGTACGCACTTCTCTTAACCATTATATTGAATTTAACAACTTTACTCAAGTAATTTAACAATCCAACGGGTTAATGATCTTCTTCAAGCTCATGGTGGAGAGATATCGCTGTTGTCAAATACATATTATTTCCTATGAGTTCCTTCACATTTTTAGAAAATGTTCAAATACGCACTTCGCTTAACCAACATAGATAACGTTTTAAACAAGAGGCCCTATCTCACCAATTCCGAGTCCTCCTTCCGCGCCGAAGATGCCTGTCTCGGCACTCTTTTCTACCGACAGGGAAAGATTCTTCGTTCCGTAGGACTCCACTCAGAATGACGATGAACAAGAAAACTAAAACACACAGAGCAGGTGCAAATAAACCAGGCTCTCATTCATCGCCTGAGGCTGCCGGATGAGTCTATAGTCGATAGTAGGCTCAATCTTATTAAGTCCGAGCCTTCTATCTCAAACCGACAGAAAATGTTCCACAAAACCAATCTCCACTTCCCCGCCGAAGGTGGCTGTCCTGCTCCTCAATGTGCGCCCCACAATAAACCCTAGTAGGGCTGACCTACCCCAGCCTAAACCCCTCCGCCAGGACATTCAGCCCGCCCGGCACATTGAACTGCTCCACTATCAGCCACCATTTCGCGGGGTGATGCCCTACAGTCCCAACGGCCAAAAAGGCCCTTCTTTTGGAGCTTTTCTTGGGCCCTACAAGAAAAGCGGAAGCCCCCCGGCTGACGCCGGGCAAGGCATTCTCATGGCAGCCCATGCCCTGCCTCCCGCCGCCAGGCATACACTCGCCATGCTGAAGTGACAGTGCTCTCCGGTGGAGAGGTGGGCAGTCATACCGGTGCGGGGCTCCCCGGGAAAGCACGACAGAGCCTGAATGCCCTGTCCGGCCGGACCGCTCCCCGGCAGGGTCAGGCCTACCGGGGAGGGACAGTCCCGGAGACAATAGTCCGGGTACATCCCCGCTTTGAGGGGAGGGATGAATGTCTATCCTTCCGGCGGACTTTGAATTCACCCTGAACTCCTGCCTCATAAATTGGACGCTGTGACTTGTCCCTTTTTACTGCTTTATGTTATAATGAGGCTGTATTAGCGGAGAAAAGAGGTAAAGTATGGCCTACCTGGAAGTAAAAGACGTCACGGTCGAGTTCCCCATCCTGTCAGGCATGTTTAAGCGGCAGACCGGTACCTTTAAGGCGGTGGACCGGGTCTCTTTTTCCCTGGAACAGGGGGAGATCATGGCCCTCATCGGGCAGTCCGGGTCGGGTAAGTCCACCCTGGCCAATGTCATACTGGGACTGCTGGACCCTACGGCGGGCACAGTGACTCTCAACGGGGAGGACGTGTCTCAGTATAAGTTTCAGGGCAAGGTGCAGGCCGTGTTCCAGAATCCTTACTCCAGCCTCAATCCCCGCATGAATATCCTCAATATCGTAAGCGAGCCCTACCGGCATATTCATCCCAGGGCCACCAAAGCAGAGATCGAGGCCAGGACCCGGGAGACCCTGGCCAAGGTAGGTATCTCTGAGCCCGACTCTATACACCGCTTTCCCCATGAGTTTTCCGGGGGGCAGCGCCAGCGTATCTCTATCGCCCGGGCCCTCATCTGTGACCCCGAGATCATCATCCTGGATGAGCCGGTATCCAGCCTGGACGTATCCATCCGGGCCCAGATCCTGAACCTTCTGGCCCAGCTCAAGAACGAGCTCAGGCTGTCCTATATCTATATCTCCCATGACCTGGCTACGGTGCGCTTCCTGTCCCAGCGCCTTATGATCATCAAGGACGGCCGCATGATGGAATACGGTAATACTAAAAAGATCTATGCCAGCCCCCGGAGCCCCTATACCCAGCTCCTGCTGCGCTCGGCCCGGGATATCATCATAGACGAAGATATAGAGAGCCTGGAAAAGAATATCAAGAGCGGGCCGGACTATCCCCGGGCCACCGAAGTGGAGGTGGACCATGTGGTCTACTGTACTTAGGTCAGCCCTGCTGGCCCTGTGCCTGATGCTGCAGCTTCCACATTCTTTCTATGGCATCGATGAACCCACCGAACCGGGCATTCTGGTTCCGGAAGTCGAGGAACCCCAGGCCACGGATGTCACATTTCAGCCTAATACTGTGAGTAATCAGGTCAAGCCGATGA
The DNA here is from genome assembly GCA_964537555.1 of uncultured Brevinematales bacterium. Taxonomy (GTDB): domain Bacteria; phylum Spirochaetota; class Brevinematia; order Brevinematales; family CAYRWR01; genus CAYRWR01. The sequence goes on along the minus strand of CAZIAD010000001.1, from coordinate 169,334 downwards.
GCTATATCCTGCATCTCCGGTTTTACGGGGGCAAGACCTGGGAGGCGGAATGGCAGCCTGAACTGCCGGCTCTGGTGATCACTAATATTGATAAGAAAAAAATGATCATAAAGTCCATCAGCCTGTCAGAAATACGCAGTATTTCGGTAGCTCACTGGAAACCGGTGCGCACCAGTGCCGCTCTGTATGAATTTCAGCCTGATGATATCACGATCCGGCTCAAAGATGAAAAGATCTACAAGGCAGACAGTCTGCCCGTCATCCATACCCTGTCCCTTAAGATAGATAATCAGGACAGGACAGTGTACTCTATCTTTTATGATCAGTGGATACCGGGCCAGACCGGGGTATACCGCTGGAAAAACTCCAAAGCAGGCGATTTTGCCTACAACTTTTCCCATCCGGTGGAGGGGGTAGTGATCGAGATCGACTTTCCGGACCTGCCGGTCAAGGACAGGGCAGAATAATGGCTAAGAAACAGGTAGTAAAGAACTTTGATGAGCTCAAAAATCCGGACCTGGAGTACCGCTATTCCCGGGCTGAGCGGCTCAAGGAACACGGCCGTCCTATCTATAAAAAGCCTGAATCCAAAGGCCTGGCTAAGTTTTTCGGAGGCAATAAGATGGTAGCTACCATGGTGGTCTTTTATATCATCCTGGGGGTGTTTATCTTCGGGTACTTTAGCCTCTATGAACAGGCGGAGTCCCAGGAGTATAAGCAGAGCTTTTCCGCACTCAAGGGCCAGAATCTGCATATAAAGCTCATCACCAATAGCACCAAGTACGGCCTCAATGTCACCCTGGAGAATAAAAGCAAGACGGACTGGCCTCTGAAGGGTTTCACCATCATCCTGCCCGGCTACAGCAATGATAACAATCTCCTCAAGACCCTCACCCCGGGGGAATTTGACGCACTATTTTATAACCTGCCTACCAATATCAGTAACCTGATCGGCCTCAAAGTAGTGATCAAGGGAGCCACCAATGAAAAATAAACGCATGCTGGCTACGGTGCGGGGCCGGGTCCAGGGAGTGGGCTTTCGCTACTATACCCTGCGCCAGGCTCAGAAGCTGGGCCTCAAGGGCTGGTGCAGAAATACCGTCGAAGGCCATGTAGAAGTCGATGCCGTGGGCACTGAGGCCCGTCTCCAGGAGTTTCTGGCCTGTCTGCAAAAAGGGCCGGCCCTGTCCCGGGTGGATGATGTGGTGTATAACATCATTGATGCCGCTGATGCGGACTATGTTTCTTTTGATATCGCGGGCTGAACCAAAAATCTATTTAGTCATTTCCCAGGCATACCGGGCTCCGGCCTGTCTCAAGAGAGAAAACACCGTATAATCTTTAGTGTAGTCCAGGACAGTATATTTAGCGGGAGCTTCATTCTCTTCCAGTCCGTATGAATAGGGACGGTATACCAGATTGTCCGGATCTGCTTTCAGAGTCTGAAGAGGATCAGCATGATAGCCTAGTAGTAATTGCACCATAGGGAGATTATCCCGGTATAGATAGAGGGGAGTTTGGCCCTTAGAGTCTTTGGCATTAGGGTCGGCTCCCTGTCCCAGCAGGTATTCCGCGCATCTGGAAGAGCCATATCCCAGGGCGGTGGTCAGGTTAGGAGCCTTAATGAGGTTTGGTTTAGGGATGGCCAGGCTTTTCAGGATATTTAGGGCATCATGTTCCAGTACCAGCCGCAGATCGTTTTTCGTGGAATATTTTTTGTTCAACTTAATTAAATAGCGGTAGATCTCAGGTTTATCATAGCGTACAGCATATTCTACCAGCTCATTATAATGGTTGAAATCGTATCCGTATTTGATCCAGGTATCGAAATATTGCGGCCTGTCATACTTGATGGCATATTCCAGGGCTATCACACAGCGGGCGTACTCCGGTTCATATTCATCCAGAAGGAATTCCACCATCTCCCTGTCATCTACTTTGATGGCCATGATGAGAAGGTGGGAATACACCCCGTAACCGATCAGCTCCATATCAAAATCCACATCATTTTTTAGAAGGGCTATGGTCTCCTCCCGGCCCAGATTCTGATAGCAATATTCTACCAGAGAAAAGGGCTCCTCTTTTTCTATCATGGTAGGATAGTACAATGACAGGGAGGCATGGGCTTCAGTGAGGAGCCGGAAACAATGACGCTGTCTCATCAGGGCGGCCAGGTAGATGGGCTGCGAACCCAGATAGGACTGAGTCCATCCGGGGTCTGCACCTATAGTGAGCAGGTAATGCAGGATGTCAGTCTGGCCCAAAAAAGCGGCCCAGTGGACCAGGCTGCAGTCAGGGGCCAGGGAATATTGGGCGATGTTATTACTATTGATGGTGTCCTTGATTTTTTTAAGCTCACCCTTTTCGATCCATTCATAGGCTTTTTTAACGGGAGCTTTACTGTTATAAGCCTGCATGATGAGCTTTACTATGCCCGGGTCCAGGGTGGTATAGCTGTAGTCAAATACGGAAGCCCCGTTAAACAGAAATATCCTGGAGATATCGGGTATATATTTCAGGACAGTTTTAATGGCTTCGGTGTTTTTACTTATGAGCGCACTTTGCAGGACAAAGGAATGATAAGTGGGCGAAACATTGGGCATGAGGTATTTCAAAATATCGATATGGCCGTATTCTATAGCGGTCCGGGCCAGGGTGTAAGCATCAGGAGCAGGTAAGGCTTTAAGGCATTTAATAGCTCCCTGTCTTACCAGCATCTCTTCCAGGTCCAGGTAATCTGATCCCGACTGTCTCACTTCTTCCGTATAGAAATGATGCTCTTTCCACCAGGGGTATTTTTGTAAAAATGACCGTAATGTGCCGGCATTGTCCCCCTTTATGATATCCAGTAACTGCTGCTTCTGTTCCCGGAATAGCGGGGGCATGATGTGGTCCAATTCTTTCCGGCTCAGGGTGCTTAGTCCGGACAATTGAAAGTAAAGGATGTCTTTCCTGTCATAGCCTCTGTCCAGTACCAGGCTCAGATCGGGCTGTTGGGATAACAGCAGAAAAAGTGCTGGTATATTTCCCCCGTCTAGGGCCTGCTCCAAAGGACAGATGTCCTGCCCATAGTAGGAATTGATGGTATTGATACCCATCCTGTGTTCTATGAGGGTATTGATGGCGCGATGCCTGTTATTTAAAAAGGCGTAATTAAGAGTGGAGAGAGTTATATCATTGATAGTGACCTGTAATTCCAGGCCCGGGTTTTCCTGGATGTAGGTGTTTAAACCCCACACATCATCATTATTTATCATATCAATGAGTGAAGAACTAAATCCTGAAAGGGGGAAAACCAGAAATCCCAGTATAATAATTCTGAAAAACTGCATCTTAGAAAGCATGGTATTATCCTTTGTTAAACACTATTACCAGCAGTATAATAGAGAAAAAGAGGAATATCAATTTGCATAGTCTATAAAAATGATTATAATTATGTAACACTAAACCGGGAGTTTTTTGAAAATGGAGACTACTCTAAAAACAAAAAGATTTATAGCCGGATTTATCGACCTGCTCGTGGCTTGTGTGATTCAGGCCATTCTGATGCTGGATCTGGTGATTAAAACACAGCAAGGGCAGCCTGTCATCATAGAGCACCTTATTCTTCTTATGGTATTTCTGTCATTCATTTCTCTGAGCTATCTGATATTCAGGGATGTGCTGGGAAGCCGCAGCCTGGGTAAACGTATCATGCATCTGAGAGTAGTGGATGATACAAGCGGGGAAGCAGCTACCTCTAAGGCCCGACTCCTTAGAAATGTACTGTGGGTACTGGGGCCGGTAGAAGTACTGGTATTTCTGCTGAAGGGGAATCGGATGGGAGACACCCTGGCCGGCACCACTGTGGAGTGGGAAGGTTGAGCTAGAGCTGTTCTATTTTGTATCCCAGCTCTTCCAGTATTTCCAGTATACTGCCCTTGCCACTGAGATGAGCTAAGCCTACGATCACGAAATAATCCTTTTTATCTGTAAGATATATGCGTATCTTTTCGGACATGTGGATATTTCTTTTATAGAGCAGATTATACAGCATCTGGGGCTGTTGCTGCATACTACTGTTTTGAAAAGATTTGGCTATGACTTCAGTATCACCGGTCTTCCAGGCTTCTACTATACGGAGCAGCTGTTTATCACCACTGAGATGCTCTCCATAGAGGCTTTGCTGCAGCATCAGCACCTGCTCTTCTTCACTGGCAGAGCTGAATACATCCAGCTGTTCTTCCACGGTCTCCAGCTCCATGACGGTCTTCTCGTTTTTATTCAGCATCAGGAAGTGATAATCTATGCCCAGGTCATCCCGGAAGATGGAGTCCGGGCTTTTAATACCGTTTATGATGGTGCTGACTACCCAGGGGTAGAATCTGATCAGTTCTTTTTTAGGGATATCATACTGGGCTGCCAGCGTCATGAGGTCATTATATGTCTTCTTATCGAGATGGTTTTTCAGATTATCTCCGGGGGGATACATCATTCCTTTTGTAAAATCTTCATCATCAGTGTTCATGATGTTCACTTCTACTATCAGGTAGTCTGATCTCCGGAATGCGTCTTCCATGACCTGGGGCAGAGGATACATATCGAATATCCCCACATGTATAGAGCCCAGGAGGTAGACAGTATTATTTTTCCCTTTCACTTTCCAGAGGCTGTGTTTTTGACCGGATGGGGGCCTCACAGAAGCGGTACAGGAGAACAGGGTAAACACCAGCAGGGGAATGAGTGTCAATCTGAATATTCTTTTCAAGTTCTATCCTTTTGTATAGATAGTCTGATTATAGTCTTAACTATCTGAAAAATCAATTTTTAATTATAATGACCGATGGTATAGCTTTGACAACTTGCTAACACATCTTGACTGGAATTTTATTACATGGTATATTAACAGCAAAATCCCGGGAGCAGAAACATGAAATATTTAAACGTACTTATCACCTTATTATTGTCAGGAATCTCAGTATCCGCTTATGGTATTAATCTGGATGTCTGTCACAGACTGATCCTCTCAGGGCAGGATAGCGAAGAGAATGTCCTCCAGGATGGATGGGGAGACAGGGCAGACCTGATGGGGCCTGAACAGCAGGGACAGACTATGACTCCTGTGCTGTATTCCTCTTATGATGCAGCTCAGTACCGTGAAGAAATGAAGAAAAACGACCCTTCTTATTCAGAAAAAAACAGCCTGCTGTCCTATCAGTACTACAATAAAGCTCTGGAAATACTGATGTCCGCACCGGAAAAGGCAAAGCAAAATCTGGACCTGGCTATAGGTGCCGACCCGGATTTTCCCATGAGTTATATCATCAAAGCCTGGATAGAAGGGAATATCTTCAGTGATTTTCAGGGTGCCTGGGCCCTTCTGGAAAAGGCGGAACAGGCCAGTAAAAAATACAAAGGTAAAGATGAATTACACATTGCCCTGATCAAGGAAGTCCAAAGTGATGTCTTACTGCTTCAGGACAGGAGGACAGAAGCCCTGGACTATATTGACCAGAGTATTAAAATAGTGCTCAAGGAATCCGGTAAGAATAATGACTTTTATGCGACCCTGGTAGAAGAAAAGGGAGATGTCTATAAGAAACAGGGGGATTTTAAATCAGCCCTCTCTTTGTACAATGAAGCAGAAGCCATCCTGAAATCCCTCAACAAGACTAAAGATAAGAACTATGCCGGCCTTATGCTGAGCATGGGCTTATGCTATGATGCCCTGGGCCATTCCCACCAGACAGATCTCTATATAAAAAAGAGTGAAAGTATACACAGTAAATTAAAAAGTAAGAATGATTATACTATGGCATCTTATTATGAAAATATAGCTTTTCTCTATTATAACAAGGATGACCTGAAAAACGCCCAGGAATATCTGGATAAATCCAAAGAGGTGTATCAGGAATACAAACTGCAAAAGACTATCTCTTATGCCAGTATCCTTTCTCTGGAAGCAAATATCTTATTACGCAATAAAAAAATCAGTGAATCAGAAAAGATCTATAATGTAAGTCTAAAGATTCAGAAAGACCTGGGCCTGGAGAACAGCACAATGTATGCCCGCACTCTGGTCTCTCTGGGAAATATACAGGAAGAAAGCAACCTAAAAGAAGCTAATAAATATTTTTTACAGGCCCGGGACATTTTAGTAAAAAATAAAAAGACCATCAGTGATGATTATGTGATGGTCCTGCAAAGACTGGCCAATATAGAGACCAAGGCTCCCGTAGCTTTAAAATACTATTCAGAAGCCAAAGCTGTACTGGAAAAACTGGATCTCATTGACTCCAAACAATATAGCATACTGCTCTATAACATGGCTTATACCTACAGTATACAGGACGATTATAAAAATGCCCTGCAGTACTTCCAGGAATCCCTGTCGGTCATGGAAAAAAACAAGCTGGATGATACCAAGCTGAGAGTGGGACTCTATATCAGTATCGCCTCTACTTATGCTGACCTGGAAGACTATAAACAGTCAGTCAAAATGTACCAACAGGCGGTAGCCCTCACGGAAAAAGTCGAGCAAAGGGCTGAGCTCGAATTTCAGCTGGCTCAGCTCTACGATAAAAGACTGGGTGATTATGTCACGGCCCTGGCTTATTATAAATCCAGCCTGGCGGATTTTGAATCTTCCAAAGACACTTCCAATGAAAAGTATGCTTCAGCTCTCATGGATTGTGGCCGTATCTATACCCGTACTGACAATGCCAAACTGGGATTTTCCATGCTAATGAGTGCCGAGGCATTATATAAAAAGACGAAGTGGGATTCGGATGGACTGGAATGGACGGTCTACTATCTGGCCGATGCCTATAAAGATCATAAGCTTTTTCCTCAGGCAGAGGCAAAGTACCTGGAACTGTTATCCTTAATAAAAAACAGCCCCGACTTAAATAACCTGAAGCTGGATGCCTGCCTCAGCCTGGGAAATATAGCCTACGATAAAAAAGAGGAAGCTGCTGCCATAAAGTATTATAAGCAGACTATGGATCTCCTGGATAAAAATGCCAGTGATTATGCGGACCTCAGTATTAATCTTCAAACCAGATTGTCCTATATTAGTATGGATAAGAAGGAGTACAAAGAAGCCCTGGATAGCATGAACAAGGTCATAGAGATATTTAACACCTATAAAGTCAAAGATCCCGAGACTCTGGCTAATACCTATCTCAATATGGGTTATGCCTGGTCTCAGATAGATGAACCGGCCAAAGCCATCACAGAATACCTGAACTGTAAAAATATCCTGGAAAAGGAAAAGTTAAAAGACAGAAAGATCTATAAAATGGTACTCAATAACCTGGCAGCATCTTATCATAACAGCGGAGATATGGATAATGCCAGAAAATATCAGGAGATGGCTGAAAAGATCTGATTTTCTTTTATTCTGATTGATATATATATTCACAGGCTTTATAATATTCCGGTCGATTCATACTAAAAGTATATAAATACCGGAGGAATCCTGTGATACTGTTTACCATACTGGCTTTACTGGTACTGACCCCTTTATTTGCTGTGAACAAACCCGCTGAGGATGTCATCACTGTCAATGCAGTGGGAGATATCATGATGGGGACGCTGTTCCCGGAAAAACGGCTGCCTCCCCAGGATGGGGCTTCTCTGTTTAAAAACGTGACGGTATTCCTCACCAATAACGGGGCGGATATCGTGATGGGTAACCTGGAAGGGGCTGTGACCAGTTACCCTACTACTTCCAAAACCATCAAGCCGGGACGCACCTATGCCTTTCGTATGCCTCCCGCCTATATCACTTTTCTCAAGCAGGCCGGATTTAACCTGCTCAATACTGCCAATAACCACGCCTATGACTTCGGCTGGAAGGGCTACAGTGAGACCCGTAAGCTGCTCAAAGAGCAGGATATCACCGCAGTAGGGGATAAAGACGAAGTGGTGACCCACATAGTAGATGGAAAGCGGGTCAGTACGATCGGATTCTTTATCAGTGACCGCTTTAATAATCTCAATAACATGAAAGCATCCATGCAGCTCATCTCCGAAGCAGCGACCAACTGTGATATTCTGATCGTCACCTTTCACGGGGGAGCCGAAGGAGATGCCGCTATCCATATCAAACCCGGCACTGAGAAGTACCTGGGGGAAAACCGGGGTGATCTCATCGAGTTCTGCCACCAGGCTATAGATAACGGGGCTGACCTGCTCATCGGGCATGGGCCGCATGTCCCCCGGGCCCTGGAAATCTATAAAAACAGGCTTATCGCCTATTCTCTGGGTAATTTTGTGACTTATCGTATGGCTACCACTGGCTACAAGAAATATACTCTGGTGCTCAGTACTTCTCTGAATACGGATGGCAGCTTTAAATACGGCAGTATCACCCCGCTCATACAGGCTGATTCCGGGTCCTACTCCGGTATCCCCGACTATGATCCCCAGTTCCGCACCGTGAAGCTCATCCGGGACCTCAGCCTGGCCGATTTCCCCTCCAGCCCCCTGGAGATAGGGACTAATGGAGTGATCAGTATAAAAGAGTAGAGAGGATTAGCTGAATAGAATAAGCCCCCCTTCAGTAAGAGAAGAGGGGCTTTTTTTTGTTTTTCATCATATATTAAATCCAAGCAGAGTCTCTAAGTATATGCCATAGGGCTTAGTCGGATGTATTTACATTACACATCACTTTTTGTGGATCATAATAGTGTCAAATTCTTTATACCAGCCATGTGTGGTCACAGGCAGGTTAAATTCCAGGCGGCCCGCGTCCTGTATTAAGTTAAACTGAAAATCAGGAAAATATCCCTTCAGGTCTTTTTCCAGATCCAGTTTATCTGTATTCTGATCCAGGTGGATGGCATAGATATGAAAGAGGGGTATGGAAGGTAAACGGTAATTAGGTGTGTAATAATCCATGATCTTAGCCGCAGCGGTATCTATAGTAAAGACTTTTGTAAAGCCTGATTCAGGATTTTGAATAAACAGGATTCTGCTACTTTGGTCCCCATGGCTGATCAGGGCTAAATATTGAGAAGAGACATTGGTGCCCCGGTAGAAGATCTCTATATTTTCTGTCTTAAGTAGAGGAGTGTAGGAACGGTAGCGCAGAAAAAAGCCTATACCAGCTACAAGAAATAAAGAAAAAACTATTAACAATCCTCTCATCTGGGTATGGGTCTGGTCTTTTTGCATATATTGTACTTCCTTAAACTGAGTCTAGGACAGTATAATTAAGCACGCTGTCCTGGTCAAAAAAGAGAAGGGAATAGTCCCGAGAGCGGCTTTTGAGTCTGATATAGTATTCATTGTGCATTATATCTTGAAATAATCTCCTCCGGCATTTATTATATGGCAGGACTTTTAGGGAGGGCGCTATGCAGTTAAAATACGGGATGAATCCTAACCAGGACTGGGCTGAAGTAATAGATAAACAGGGAGCCTTTCAGGTACTGAACGGCAGGCCCAGTGTCATCAATGTACTGGACGGCCTCAACGCCTGGCAGCTCGTCAAAGAAGCCGATGAAGCCCTGGGAAAAGCAGCGGCTACTTCCTTTAAGCATGTCACCCCTTCCGGTGTAGGACTGGCTTCTGAGCTCAGCAAGAGGGAAAAACAAGCCTATCTCATTAAGAAGTCGGTCTCGGAGCTGGGGGCAGCCTATTGCAGGGCCCGGGGCGCAGACCGCCTGGCTTCTTTCGGGGACTTTATCGCCCTGAGCCGGGAAGTGGATGTAGATACCGCCCAGATCATTAAGAGTGAAGTGTCGGATGGAGTGATAGCCCCCTCTTATGCGCCTGAAGCCCTGGAGATCTTAAAAGCCAAGAAAAAAGGAAACTATGTGATATTTCAGATAGATCCCTCTTATGTGCCGGAAGAGATCGAGTCCCGGGAGGTATTCGGTATCACTATCCGCCAGAAAAGAAACAATCTGAAGATCAATGACAGTTTTTTACAGGATGTAGTGACCCGCACCAATAAGCTGAGCCCTGAGATCAGGCAGGATCTGCTCCTGGGAATGATCACTCTGAAATATACCCAGTCCAATTCCCTGTGTGTAGTCTATCAGGGCCAGGTCATAGGTATAGGTTCCGGCCAGCAGTCCCGCATCCTCTGCTCCGGGCTGGCCCTCACCAAGGCCAATGTCTGGTGTCAGAAACAGAACCTGGACTACAGCTTTCTGGATGAGCTCAAAGGCTTTAAGCGTACCGACCTGGATCAGGCCATAGAACTGGAACGGGCCCGGGTCTATCATGAGGATAATATTCTCAGCTCAGTAGAAGGGACCTGCCTTATCTCAGACGGATTTTTCCCTCAGACCGATAACATAAAGCTGGCTCATAAATACGGCATTAAGTTTATAGCCTCTCCTATGGGATCAATACGGGATCAGGAGATCATAGAGACTGCTGATAAGTACGGTATCACCTTTGTCAATACCGGTGTAAGGCTGTTTCATCACTAGAGGTGTTTTCAGGTGAGCAGGAAAGAGAAGAATTACCGTCTGGAAAAGATCCCCTCTTCGCGATTAGCATCTATGGACACTCTGAGCATGAGCCTGAAAAAACACTATGTAGTAGCCCTTCTGGAATGTGATGTCACAGGAAACCGGCAAAAAATCAAGAAAGCCCGTTCTGTTAAAAACATCTCCTTTAACGCCTGGCTTATAAAAGTCATGAGCGATGTCATCCAGAAACATGAGCTTGTGGCATCATATATAAAATCAAAACACAAAACGATAATCTTTAATGATGTAAATATGACGGTATTGGTAGAAAAGAAAGTGGGAAACACGGCAGTACCCTTACCCCTGCTCATCAGGCAGACTAATCAAAAGACTGCCGAAGAGATCACACAAATCATTAAAAATGCGACTAAAGAAGAAGTAAGCGAAGATTCGGTGGTAATTCATGAAAAACCCAGCTTCATTGAGAGGGTGTATTTTTTACTGCCTGGATTTTTGAGGCGGATCATGTGGAAAATGATCCTGCGCTGGCCCCGTTATCTGTACAATAAAATGGGTAACGTCGGTTTTACCGCACTGGGAATGATGGGGACCATAAAGGGTTGGTTTATCCATAAAGCGGTCCATCCTTTATCGATTGGAGTAGGGTCTATAGTCAAAAAACCCCTGGTAGTAAAGGACAGGGTCAGGGCCAGAGATGTTCTGCATCTGACTTTACTGATAGACCATGATGTAGTAGATGGCGCACCCATGGCCCGCTTTGTTAAAGAACTTTGTGAAAATATCGAGTCTGGTGAGGGACTGTAAACCATGAAAACTCCCTATGAAAATAAGTCCTCTATCCATGAGATCCGGAAACGCTTTGACCAGGATGTAGAACGTTTTTCTCAACTGGAAACAGGCCAGGCTGCTACCATTGATGCACCCTTGGCTATGGATCCTACCTCGAAGGAATGGGCGGAAGGGATTACCGGGAAACAGTATTTGATTACATCGATAAAGAAGACAGCCCCCGGCCTGTGACTTATCAGCTCGATCTGCTGCGCTCTGTGGGATTCAGGAAGGTAGAGCTCTTACACAAAAATTCCTGCTTTGCTGCCTTCGGGGCAATCAAATAAGCGAATGGTTTAATCACTCCTGGTAATTATGGACATATAAGTCGCAATTCACTAAGCCGGGTTAGCCCGGGATAGTCTCACTATATATATTATCCACGGTATCAGTACCCATATCAGTAGCACTATTCCTAAGTATAGGATCACATTTCTCTTTCCGGAAAGACGGAACTTATCCAGGTCACCAATGGGTTTTAGTAGTACCAGTGGCCTGTCCAGATCCAGATCATAAGTCCGGGCTGCATTTCGTATGGCTTTCATCATCCTGCGCCTGTCCATGGGGTCAGTCAGCACCAGGCCCTCAGGCAGGATTCCTTTGCTCTGATTGATCATATAGGACCCTAATGCCCAGGACTGGGAAAATCCCTGGCTTTCCATTAACCAGAAACGGACAGAGCTTACTGATCCATGGTTTGAGCTCACTAAAGGGATAGCATATACATAGTAATCATGAGTAGTGACTCCACCGGTGTCGATCTTTCCGCTACTGGATCGTCGGTGATGTATGCCCATCAGCTCTCTCTTCAGCTCAGCTCCTTTCAAAAAATAATAGGAGTTTTTTCTGTCCGGAATGGCCTCATCTATTTCCGCATAGACCTGCCCGGGATGAGTGACATGGTAGACATAATCCTTTACCGGTAGAAAAGCATCTCCCAGGGGCAGGAGAAATATTGAAATAAAGGCCGTTATACCGATAATAGTCATGAGATATTCCTGTTCTTTAAGATAAGACAAAATATTCTCAGATAACCAGCTGATCAGTCCCATGGCAGCAAAAGGCATGATGAGGTAGAATAGCAGCAGGCTCCATACTCCCGGTACAAAGCGGGACAGGAAGATATTGGCTCCCTGAAGGATGGCTGTAAATAGCACTATGAGTATAAATGCGCTAAAAATACTTAAGGAATTTTCCATCAGGTATTTCATCCCTTAACTCCTTAACAGGTTTAATGGTATATCAGGCCTTTACATTTACCGTCACATTCTTAAACCGGGCGGGAGCTACTCCGTGGGACAGGTGCAGGACCTGTCCGGGCTGCCCCTTCCCGCAATCAAAGGTTCCCATATACTGCCATTCGGACTCATCGCACACCGCATCACAGGAATTCCAGAATTCCGGAGTGATACCGTAATAAGTAGGCTCTTTAACAATGCCGGTGATCTCCCCCTCTTCTATCTTCCAGCCGATCTCGGTGGTAAACTGAAAGTTGTAGCGGTTGTCATCTATGGACCAGGTCTTGGTGTGGTCCAGGAGGTAGCCTCTTTCAGTGGAACGGATCAGCTCATCCAGGCTGCCTCCCCGGCCGGGGGACAGGCAGAAATTGGTCATACGGACCAGGGGATAGTCATAAGCGTGTGAGCTCTTCATATTGGAACTGGGAGAGAGTCCCAGCTCATGGGCGATAGCCCGGTCGGTCTGCTGGTCCACCAGTATGCCTTTATCGATGATAGTCACTTTTTTACCGGGTATACCCTCGTCATCGACGGGATGGTAGCCTATACCCCTCGGGTCACTGGAGTCGGAATAGATCGTCACCTCCGGGGAGCCGTATTTAAAAGTCCCCAGCATCTCGGGTTTAACAAAGGTCTTGCCGGCATAGGATATCTCCATGCCGAATATACGGTCCGCTTCCGTGGCATGGCCTACCGACTCGTGGAGCTGGAGGGCCAGGTGCCCGTTTCCGATGATGATGTCTGCCTTTTCTTCACTGATGGTGGGTGCATCCAGCAGATCCCTGGCCTCTTTGACACAGGCCTCAATATGATCCTCCATGCCCAGGGACAGGACCTGCTCAAATCCCCCGGAGGCGGCTGACATATGGCCCGGGAAGGTCCGGGTCTGGGTACCTTTTTCACTGGCGGCTATGAGGGAGAATAGAGGCAGAACATGGTAGCTCAGTGAGTCTGCTACTGTGCCCTCGGTATTGGCATAGATGCGGGACTCCCTGTGAAAATGATTGACCAGATAGTCAAATACGATATCTTTACGTCCTCCCTGGTGTATATCCCGGGCCAGAGCAGAGAACCAGGCCATCTTTTCCTCCCGGTCCATGGTGAAGGGGTCTATCTGAGGCTTCTGCAGGTAGGATGCCTGGACCGGTTTCTGGGGCGGGAAAGAGACCTTTTTATGCATGAAGCGGGAGCCATGGTCCGCACTGCTGAGGGCAGACTGTATAGCCCGGTCTATGGAATGAGGGGACAGGTCATTGGTACCGGCAAAGCCCCAGCAGCCCTGTCTGAGGACCCGTATGCCTATAGTCTTTTTAGCCAGGTTAGTGGAGTATTCCTTAAGCTCCCCCTGTTCAAAGTAAAGGACCTCATCATCACTGCAGGAATAACGCACGTCCGCAAACTGCACAGAGGCGGTGTTGAGCTTTTGTATAATATTTAAAAGGGTATCTTTCATGGTGGGCTCCTAGATGGTATGGGTGGAGGAACTGATCTTAAAACCGCGGGTCAGGACATGGGGCATGAGGCCGCTCATAAGAGTGAAGCGGTTGTAGTTACTGCTCTGGGGTACCACATACTGTTTATTCTCGATCAGGGCCGTATGGTTGAGGATGTCAGTGATCTTCATGGTGTATCGCAGGTTATTTACGACTTTGGTGATGCGGCCATCCTCTATGAGAAAGGTACCGTCCCGGGTGATCCCAGTCACAGAGGTCTCTTTCTGGTTGATAAAGTTCATATAGTGCAGGTTGGAGATATAGAGGCCTTTTTTAATACTTTTAAACATATCTTCCAGGCTGCTGTTTCCGCTGTCCATGACCAGGGCCTGATTGCCTACCGACCCGTTCTTTTTCAGTTTCAGCTTATGGCTGTAATAATGGTCCACCACAAATTCTTTGAAAACGCCGTCCCGGATAAGGTCCAGGTCAGGGGCATAATGGCCGTCCCCGTTGTAGGGCACATTGATAAGGCGGGGATGATGAGGCCGGGAAGAGAGGGAGATAGATGCGGGAAATATCTTCCGGCCCTGCTTATCCTGGACAAAGGACATGCCCTGATCCAGGGTAGAATCATAGAAGCTATAGCCCAGGTAGGACATAAATTCCTGCATGGCATAGGGGGCTAATATGACATCGTATTCACCTGCTTCCACATCCACCACATCCAGGGTGGCATGCTTTATCTTCTTTTCAAAACGGCTGCTGAAAGCCTCCAGGTCAAAGCCCTCCAGGCTGTCTCCCCCGAACGCATCTATTACAGTGACCATGTTTTTACGGGACACCGCCTTGACTTCCAGCATGACGGGAGACTGGTAGGTGAGCTTATCCAGGCCCTGAGTATTGATGATGCGGGTCTGGACTTTAGAGCAGATAAAAATACCGTAGATCTCAAAATCATAGGGCTCTGCCATCCGGGCCAGTCTATCCAGGATAGCTATTTTCCGGTCCAGGCTGACTGCAGCTACTGAGTCAGGATAATCACTGTACTCAAAGACCTGAGTATCATCTTCAAAACTGTGCCAGTCATTGTCGGGGGGTAATTGATGCAGGGCCTGAACTGTATCAGACACTGCTTTTTGCAGAGCCGACTCATCAGGGTGGGACAGGCTGAATTCCATCTTTTTGTTGTCTTTTTCTATAATGCCTCGCAGAGATATGTCCTGTTTATGGATATTGTAGTTGGTCTGACTGTGATAAAATCTGAGAAATGAAGTCTCCCATTCTGTATAATAAAAATGCATAGCATAGTCGGGGTACCGGGATAGGTTTTTTTTAATAGCCTGTTTCATATCTTTATCAAAAGAAGGTGTCTGGGTGGTCATCTGCACTCCTTACTTATATTGTAGACCCGGAACAGAGCTCTGTCTAATTATCTCTCAGTTTTTAGTGATTAATCTGATCCGGGGCATCTGCACATATATGATGCAGGCCTTAGCTTAAAATTGATAATATTTTCATCAACACTAAACAAGTATTTGACAGCCGATTAATACGGTATTAAAATATATGTATCATACCTGAGGAGCCCTGCATGCTCGATTTCAAGACCTATATCCTGGAAAAAGTAAAATCCAATCCCAAACGCCTGGTACTGCCTGAAGGACGGGATGAACGTGTATTACGTGCAGCGGAACTGGTGGTCAATGGACAGCTGGCCTCAGAAGTCATCGTACTGGGTGAGCCGGATGCCCTTAACCGTAAAGCCAAAGAGGAAGGGGTCTCTCTGGATGGTGTGACCCTGATCGATCCTGCCAAAAGCCCCGATCTGGATACATTTGGAGAAGAGCTCTACAATCTTCGTAAGCATAAAGGCCTGCCCCAGGATGAAGCCTATGAACTGGTCAAAGATGAGGTCTATCATGGGGCCATGATGATGCGACTGGGCCATGCCGATGCTATGGTCTCGGGTTCCATGACCCCCACTTCCAAGACTGTAAGAGCAGCGTTATTAATAGTCAAGACCAAGCCCGGTAATAACACGGTATCCGGATCCTTTGTAATGATCACGCCTAACCATCTCTATGGAGAAAACGGCCGTTTTATATATGCTGACTGCGGGGTCATCCCCGAGCCTACACCGGAACAGCTGGCAGATATAGCCATATCCTCTGCGGAGACTGCCCGCAAGCTCTTGAAGATCGAACCTATTGTAGCCCTGCTGTCCTTTTCTACCAAGGGCAGTGCCGAGTCACCTTCTGTGACTAACGTGCAACAGGCTATGGAGATCCTGAAGAGCCGGAAGCCTGACTTTATCTATGACGGCGAGATGCAGTTTGACGCGGCAGTGATGCCCGGAGTCTGTGAGAAAAAGGCCCCCGGTTCCCCGGTAGCCGGACGGGCTAATGTGATCGTCTTTCCCGACCTCAATGCCGGAAATATAGGCTATAAGATAACCCAGCGTCTGGCCAATGCCGAAGCTTACGGGCCTATCCTGCAGGGCCTGGCTAAGCCTCTGAACGACCTGTCCCGGGGGGCTTCACCGGCAGATATCTACATGGTATCGGCTATTACCCTGGCCCAGGCACTTTAGCCCACAAATCCTGAAATAATACCCTCTCTATTTGCGAAACCTCCCGGTACATGATAAATTATTAGACCGATGGATCTCTGGGGGTGTTTATGAAAAAATCATTGATAATTCTGGCTCTGAACCTACTGTTTTCCGCTGCTTTTGGGGCAGACAGGATAAAGATCGCTGTCATGGAGCTGGATAAAAAGACCAGTATTGATACAGGCTCACTCACTGAAGTACTGCAGGCCGAACTGGCCCGGAAGAAAAATGTCTTTGTGGTAGTGGAAAGAGAAAAGCTGAGTCAGGTCATCAAAGAACAGAAACTGAGCCTGTCCGGTATTACTGAAGAAGATGCGGTACGCCTGGGGGAGATACTGGGTGCTCAGCTTATTCTTTCCGGTACCGTCAGTTATATTGATGGGAGATACATCATCACGGTCAAGGCCCTCAATTCTACTACAGGAGTAGTGGAATGGGGTGACACGGTCATGTCTTATGATAAATCGGGAGTAGTGGACATCATGCCCACTCTGGCTCAGCGTATAGCCCTGCTGGCTCAGGGCCGAAAAGTAGCTACTTTCAAACTCAAACCCATTAAAAAGACCCCTGATCATAAAAGATCTGGCCCGGGGTATTTTTCCACTCTTATGGCCCCTCCCGGAAAGGATTTTGCCTGGGAAATGGGATTGACTTTTGGAAAATTTCCGGGCTTTAGTCAGTCAGGATTTTTCGGACTGGTGGGGGGCTTTCATGCTCCCGGTGAGTCTTTTTTACAGGCGGGATTGGATCTGGAGCTGGGTACAGGCAGCTTGAATACCAATGCCGACTCCCAACATATCATTCTTTCTCCGGTTGTGGGAATCAGCCTGGTCCGGACTAAGATAATACAGGTGTCTGCAGGATTATTGTACCAGTTTAATATCCGGAAGGTGAAACAGAATGTGGCAGTGACAGTGAATAAGCTCTGGTTTACCCATCATAATGTAGGCCTCTACGCTGATGCCAATCTGATGTTTGGCCGGAACTGGTCTCTCAGCCTGGGCTGGAAGTATAGCATCCCTGTCAAGGTAAACATGGATGCCAGCGGCCTCTCTGGGGGAGTACAGGATCAGCTGGGCCTGAGCCAGATCCAGGACAGTGCGGGACTGGGCTATCATAGCATCACCTTGAATTTCAATCTCTATAAGTAAGGCAGTATATGGCAAAACTTATCTCCTACAGGCATACTTTCATCAATGCTATCGGGACATTCTTTTCCAGGATGCTGGGAATATTAAAATGGACGGTAGTGAATCACCTGTTTGGAGAGAGGGCAGACCCCTTCATTGCCTCCTTTAATCAGATCAATAACCTGCGAAAACTGATCGGTGAAGGCACCATGAATAATGCCTTTATCCCTGTGTTTCAAAAACTCAGAGCGGATGGAAAGCAGGCCGACAGAGTCAATCGTTTTGCCTCTACCGTGATCAATCTTTTTGTTATATTTACCGTGCTTCTCACTATCCTGGGTATATATTTTGCCCCTGCATTTGTGCCCTGGTTTGTACCGGGATACACCGGGGAAAAATTACAGCAGGCAATCTTACTGATGCAGATCATGATGCCCTTTACTATCTTCATCTCATTGTTTTCTATGGCCATGGGAATATTGAATTCACACAAACGATTTGTCAGTTCCGCTTTTGCCCCAATTTTATTCAATATAGCCTTTATTTTATACCCCATTTTCTTTTACAAAGCCTGGGACCTCAACAGTCAGGCTGTGGGCGTACTGGTGGGGGGAGTCCTGATGTTTGCCCTGGAGCTCATTGAGCTTAAACAGATAGATTTTAAATATAGCCTGATACTGGACCTTAAAGATCCGGCCTTAAAGGAGTTTTTTCCTCTTCTGGGCCAGACTTTATTGAATATGAGCCTGCTGACTGCCCTCAGTTTTATCTTCATACGCTATATGTCTTATTTACCGGATGGAATGATCACCATTCGTAATAATGCCTTTGTGCTCAACCAGGCCCTGGTAGGAGTGACCGGAGTCGCCCTGGCTACTGTCCTGTTACCGGTATTATCTTCCATTGACCTGAAAAAAGAGCTGGACAGATTTCATCAGACCATCAATGAAGCATTTACCATGCTACTCTGGCTCCTGGTGCCTCTGTCGG
This sequence comes from uncultured Brevinematales bacterium, assembly GCA_964537555.1. Taxonomy (GTDB): domain Bacteria; phylum Spirochaetota; class Brevinematia; order Brevinematales; family CAYRWR01; genus CAYRWR01. The sequence goes on along the minus strand of CAZIAD010000001.1, from coordinate 150,671 downwards.
TGTTTTTTATAGTGTGGCCAGAAGTAGCGGTCAATATCGTCTTTCGTGATCTGCAGATGTTGTTTACCGGCACTACCGGTAAGTACACCCGCGAAATGATCGAATTGACTTATACAGCTACCCGGCTCTATGCCATCGCTCTGCTCCCATTTGCTATCAACATCGCTCTTTCCAAAATATTTTATTCGGTACATGACGCTAAAACCCCCCTCATCCTTAATATCCTTACTCTGGGAGCCAGTGTCGGCCTGTATCAGTGGTCCCGCTTCAGGGGCTGGGGAATAGAAGGGATCATCTGGGCTGATACTATCGTGGCCTGGATAGCTATGGCAGGCTTTTTTATACGACTGTTTACCCTGGTAAAGGCTAAAGCTGTCATGCCGGTGTTTTTCAAGAGACTGCTGATCTATACTTTAATATCCGGGCTGGCTATAGCCGCACTTTATCCGGTATATCACTATCTGTACCTGGGGCTGGAGAGTACGCTCTTAAAACTGGTGTTAGGCAGCTCTCTTATACTGGGCTTTATCGCTATCTATTTTGGGCTGAGCCAGTTGTTTAAAGTAGGTTATAAGAAGTGACAGGCTACCGGGCTCTGCTGTTTGACATGGACGGCCTCATGGTCGATACGGAGCGATTGTACTGGAAAAGTGAATATGAGCTGGCCGGACAGGCAGGAAAAGAGCTCTCTGTGGATACTATCCACAAGATGATGGGGCGCAAGCCTCTGGAGTCGATGAAGATATTCTGCCAGGACCTGGGCCTGGAGGGCGACCCATCCCATTGGCTAAGAATACGGGATGGCCTCATGCTGCAGCTGATAAAAGAGGAACTGAGTGCGCTGCCCGGACTGTTTGACATACTGGAATGCTTTAAGGATAAGCTGGCTATGGCAGTAGTGACGGGAAATCATCAGGAATTCCTGGACCTGGTGGTGGATAAGCTTTCCATTAGGCCCTATTTCCAGGTATTACTGAGCTCTGATACTATCAGTCAGGGAAAACCACACCCCGAGTGTTACCTCCATGCCTGTAAAATCTTGCAATTGGATGCACAACAATGTATTGTATTGGAGGACACGGAAAATGGATGCCGCTCAGCCCAGGCTGCAGGATGCCATACCATTGCTATTCCCAGCGAATACACCCGGGGCCAGGACTTCAGTGCCGCCCATAAAGTATGTTCAGACCTGGCTCAGGCCCGGAAATATATATCAGGATTATTGAGGAATGAATGAAGATAATTAAGACCCTGGAAGAGATCCCCGAGCTGGATGAGGCTTATGTCACCATTGGAAATTTTGACGGGATACACCTGGGCCACCAGAAGATCATCAGCACCATGCTCCAGGAAGCTCAGGGAAAACCCACTATCGTGCTGACTTTCAGAGAAAGCCCGGTAAAGCTGCTCCGTCCCGAAATGTTTATGGGCTATATACTTCCTACACAATACAAAAAAAAGATCATGAAAGATATGGGCGTCAAGACTTATGTAGACCTCCATCTCTATGATGTGATGCCTATGTCCGCTGATGAATTTATCCTCTTCCTGGTAGAAAGGATCAAAAAAATGCATCTCTATGTAGGGTATAACTTCCGGTATGGGAACAGAAACCTGGGGGATGTGAAGACTCTGGACCATCAATCCCGGAGGTTAAACTTTGAACTAAGCGTATTTGATAAAGTCACCTGGAAGGGAAAGGACGTGAATTCGACGGCCATCAGAAGACTGATCAAAGAAGGAGAACTGCAAGAAGCAGAAGAGATGCTGACCCGGCCCTATTTTTATCATTCCCGAACCATGTCCGGAGACGGTATCGGAAAAAAGATCGGCTATCCCACGATTAATATGGAACAAAATTCCCAGGTCCTGCCTTCCAGCGGGATATTCTTCAGTTATATGGCCATAGGAAAACAATTACTGCCCTCCATGTCCTATATCGGTAATCGGCCCACTATAGATGGAAAAGAGATGCGCATAGAAACCAATATTCTGGATTATGAGCGTGAAGTACCGGCGGGAAACTATGACCTGGTGTTCATTCAGAAAATCCGGGAAGAAAAAAGGTTGAATAATCTTGATGAATTAGCAGAAATACTTTATAATGATAAGCTAAATTGTCAGGCCTTAAGTAAAGGTCATGTCATGGAAAAAGAATTTGTTGAGATTTTGTGTGGAGGAAATTGATGCCTATTACTACTGACGACAAACAAGAACTGATAAAGAAATACGCCAGAACAGAAGGTGATACCGGATCTCCTGAGGTCCAGATCGCTATTATGACTAACCGTATCAACAATCTGTCCCGTCACTTCCAGGATTTTAAGCATGATAACAATTCCAAAAGAGGATTGATGCGCCTGGTAGGAAGACGTAAGAGAATGTTACGTTATTTGCATAATATTGATATCGAAAGATATAAAAACCTTATTGCTGAACTGGGTATTCGCGGAAGTTTTTAGTAAAGACCGAACAGCGATTTTTTCTTTATCAAAAAGGGTTCCCCTCACTGATCTGGGTCTTGTTTTCGGGGAACTTTTTCTGATGCGGTGGGCAATAAAAACAGGGAGATCGCATGAACGGTCTCGCTTTTAAAGTACTAAGCCTGGATGACCGGGCACTGTTTGAGTCTGTATTTGACAGAGAGCAGCCAGTCATCTCGGAGTACACATTTAGCAATCTGTTTGTGTGGCGCAACAGCCGTCCTATAGAGTATGCTCTAGGTGAAGGAGGTCTCCTTCTCAAAATAGATCATGGTCAGGATGAGAGCTGTTTTTTACCACCCATTGGATTTTCAGATCTTAAACAGGCCTATCAGCTTATCACAGACTGGGCCCAGGAACAGGGAAAAGCTAAAGTAGATGTATTCCGGATTCCTGAGTCACATATCGAAGTATTGCAAAACTCAGGCTGGCAAACCGAAGAAAACCGGGATCAGTACGATTATGTATACACTGCCCAGGCTCTGGCAGAATTGCCGGGTAAGAGACTGGATGGTAAACGGGGTTTTGTAAGGAAATTTAACCGGGAAAATCAGTACCAGTATGTTCCTTATGAAAAGAAATACCGCAGGCCCTGCCTGGAACTGGCCCAGATGTGGATGGCAGAGCGTAACCCTGATGATCAGGCCTTACAGGCAGAGTACTGTGCTATATGGGAATACCTGGCGCACTACGATAAGCTAAGCGGATGCGGCAGTGTGTTTTGTATAGAAGACAGAGTTGCAGCCTTCTGTTTTGGTGAAGAGCTGAACCGGGACACTTTTGTGATCCATTTTGAAAAGGCAGATACCCGCTATCAGGGTATTTACCAGGCAGTGAACCAGAAGTTTATACAGGAAGAAATACAAAAAAGATATAAATATGTAAACCGGGAGCAGGACCTGGGTATTCCGGGGATAAGAAAAGCGAAAGAAAGCTATTATCCGGAATTTATGGTCCGTAAGTATTGGGCCCGGTTCAGCGTTGAAAGGAGAAGCTGAATGAGTAAGTTGAATGACCCTAAAGTGGTCTCAAGAAAGATCGGTGATCATGAAGTCATCATCGAGACAGGCAGAATGGCCAAGCAGGCCGACGGAGCAGTATTAGTCAAGTATGCCGGAAATGCGATCCTGGTAACAGCCTGTATGTCACCGGATGCCCCGGAGGGAGCAGACTTTTTCCCTCTGACGGTAAACTATATAGAAAAGTTTTATGCCGCGGGAAAGATCCCCGGTGGTTACCTCAAGAGAGAAGGACGTCCCAGTGACCATGCTACCCTGGTCTCACGGCTCATTGACCGCCCTATCCGCCCTCTTTTCCCTAAAGATTTTCATAATGAAGTGCAGATATTTGCCACTACGTTTGCTAATGACCAGACTTATGAATCCACTCTTCTGGGTGTGATCGGAGCCAGTGCCGCCTGTTCTATCTCCAAGCTACCCTTCCAGGAACCTGCCGGTGGAGTACGTATCGTCTATGTAGACGGTGAGTATAAAGTATTCCCCAAACTGGAAGAGATCGAAAGAGCTGAACTGGACATCGTAGTAGCCGGTACCAAAGAAGGTATTATCATGGTTGAAGGCGGTGCTAAAGAAGTGCCTGAATCCATGCTGCAGGAAGCCATTGATATTGCTCATGAAGCCATTAAGCAGGAAATAGACCTCATTCAGGAACTGGTAGATATGATCAAGCCGGTCAAGTATGAAGTACCTGTACCTGAATCAAAGCTGGATGAATCTCTGAAAAAACAGATCTGGGATTTTGCTGTGCCTCTGATCAAGAGCGTCAGCCTCAATCCGGATAAACATGAAAGATCTGCCAACCTCAAAGAAAAGAACACTGAGATCATGGAGAAATTCGAGATCACTAAAGAGCATGAAGCCTATAATGAAGTCAAAGAGCTCCTGCATGATGTTGAACAGGATGTGGTACGTAACCAGATCCTGGATGAGAAGAAAAGAGCCGATGGACGTAAGCCTGATGAGATCCGCCAGATCGAGATCGAACTGGATCTATTTGAGGCCACTCATGGCTCTGCATTATTTACCAGAGGTCAGACCCAGAGTCTGGGTATTGTTACCCTGGGTACTTCTTCTGATGTCAAATACCTGGACAGCCTGGAAGCCAAAGAGTCTCTTACCAAGAGATTTATGCTGCACTATAACTTCCCTCCTTTCTCGGTGGGTGAAGTAAAAAGAGCCGGTTTTGTGTCCCGTCGTGAGATCGGCCACGGACATCTGGCTGAAAGAGCCATCGAAGGGGTATTGCCTCATGATCCTGAAGTATTCCCCTATGTTATCCGTATGGTATCAGAGGTACTGGAATCCAATGGTTCCTCCTCTATGGCCACTGTGTGTTCAGCCAGCCTGTCTCTGATGGCAGCCGGAGTCCCTCTCAAGGGAGCAGTAGCCGGTATCGCCATGGGACTGATCTGGGATAAGGCTCAGGGTAAATATCAGATCCTGTCTGATATACAGGGCCTGGAAGACCACCTGGGTGACATGGACTTTAAGGTAGCCGGTACCAAAGACGGTATCACTGCTTTCCAGATGGACGTAAAACAGATCGGTATCACTAAAGAGATGATGAAAGAAGCGATGCAGCAGGCTAATGCCGGACGTATGCACATCCTGTCCAAGATGAATGAAGTCATCACTGAACACCGTCCCGAAGTAGCTCCTTCTGCACCTAAGCTGAAGAGTATGCATATAGATCCTGACACTATCGGTGCAGTGATCGGATCCGGTGGTAAGACTATCAAGAGACTGATGGCTGACTACGGTGTGGAGATCGCAGTAGAAGATGACGGTACCGTAGGAGTATCCTCACAGGATCTGGATAAGATCGCTGAAGCTATGAAGATGATCGGCCATATTGCCAATGGATTTGCGGCTGGAGAAGAAGTAGAGGGAGTAGTGGTCCGCCTGGAAGACTACGGTGCCTTTATCGAACTGGCCCCCGGTATGAGCGGGCTCCTGCACGTGACCGGAATCCCCGGACGTGTCACTATAAAAGATATGTTTAAGATGGGCGATGTAGTAAAAGCCCGTGTCAAACCTTCCAATGAGCCAGGAAAGATCTCTCTGACCCAGCTCAGTCCTGAGGAAGAAGAAGAGCAGCGCAAGAATGCTCCTCCCCGCCGTTCCTATGGTGGCGGCGGTAGAGACAGCCGTGACAGAGACAGACGTCCGCCCCGCAGGGATGATCACAGACGTTAAGGAGTGACGATGAAAAAAAGAAGAGTCATTGCTCAGCTTTTTATTAGTATGTTTCTCACCCTGTCCTGCGCTATCGAAGATTTTAATTCTACACCTAACCTCAACACTCCGTTGGGGTTAGGTGCAGTTTATACCACCAATAGTGCTACCAATGCTGTGATCCGGATCACTTTCTGGGGATTAAATAATGAGACCTATTTTTCGGGTTACGAAGTGTTTATTGCGGAGAGCCTGTCTGACCTCACCAATGAGATCAATAGTTACCGGGTCCTGCCCAACATCAACGGTGAAAGTAACAGTATCACCAGTAATTCTACCACCATTATTGCCAATATGACTGAGGCGACCTATTTCCAGTATGATATCTCTTATGATACTAATTTTGTGACTTTAGCAAATATCACTTATTATATATGGGTAAAAGCCTATAGTGCTACCTTTGGCAGTTATAGCCTGCCCAGTAACTGGACAAATGCCACTTATTTGAATATTTAGGATTGATTATTAAAATGAAAAGAATGATGATGCTTTTCCTGATCATGATAGCTGTGACTTCCTGCGGTATAGAAGGTATTGAGCAGTTTAAAGAACTGAACCCGCCCCTGGGACTCACTGCTACCGCCACCAATAATACTATCACCCTCCGTTTTTATTCCTCCAATCCCGAAGAGTATTTTTCCGGCTTTGATATCTATATTGCTGGCAGTATAGAGGAACTGAAAAACGGCTCCGGAACCAAGATGCCCAATGCAGATTTTGATGCTAATAAGCCTACACTCTGGGAAAATATCAGCCCCTCTTCCAATGTCATAATATACCAGGTGACCTTTACGGAAAATCATGACCAGCAGCCTTTTCAGGCATTGGACTACTATTTCTTTGTAAAAGCGTTTAGTATAATATATAATCTGCCCAGCCTGCCCAGTAACATAGCCATAGCCACCAATCGATAAACGGAGATCACTATGTCCCGGAATCTCCTCCAGTTTATACAGTCTCAGGTCTCTATTGAGCCTCTCTTACAGAGACTGGAAAATGAGAAGCTTATGGAGCTCTATATGGCTCCCGGTTTCGTTCCTTTTCTTCTGGTTCCATTAAGCCTGGGCCGGACTGTCTGCTACATCGCCAAAGATGAGCTGGAAGCAGAAGCAGTCTTTGAAAGCCTGCGTTCTATGACCGAGCAGGTGTATTTACTTCCCGAAATAGATGTTATTCCTTTCACCCATGTCTATCCCTCACAGGATAAGATGTCGGACCGTATGCGTTGTATCAATGCCCTCAGCCAGGGGAATGAACCCATCATAATGATCACCACTATGGATACCTATTTAAGAAGACTGCCTCCCCGCAGGGCGTATTTAGCCTCGATACTGAATCTTAAAAAAGGAGATCTCCTGGATAGTGAAGAGCTCAGTCACAGGCTGACAGCCATGTCCTATCAGCGGGAATTCAAGGTCACAGGCCAGGGCCAGTTTTCACTCCGGGGAGATATACTGGACATATTTCCTCCGCATTATGCCCACGCTGTGCGTATCAATCTGTTCGGGGATGAGATCGAGACTATAAAATTCTTTAATCCCCTCAGTCAAAAGTCACTCAATGAATTGGATAACATTGATATCATTCCTGCTTCAGAATTTAGCATGATACCGGACCTCCCTATGGAGGAAGAAGCATCCAGCCAGGCCCTGCTGCATTCTACCTTTCCCCATTATTATAAAGATACAGAGACTATTCTGGACTACTCATCCCATGAAGTGCTGGTAGTCAGCAATGAAAAGGAAGAGGAATGGGCTGCCGGGATATGGGATAAATATGAAAAATACTGCCCCGAACAGGAGACCCCCGAGATCATCCTGAACCATTTGGAGGAACTGGCCCCGGATCGTAAAGTCATACTCACCGGGCTCAGAGAGTCGGATAGCCTGGACCTGGGGGTTAAGCACCCTCCCAGTACGGATGGAAATTTTACGGGATTTGTGACACACCTGGAAACCGTACTGGCCGATGCTTCCTCTAAAGTGTTTTTATTTTTGGAGTATGAAGAGCTGGCTCTGCGTATAGAGAAGATCCTGTCCCGCTTTGAACCCCTGCTCATCAATATCCTGGATGAATACACGGGAAAGGGCAGATTATTTATTGTGCTATCCAATCTGGAAAAGGGTTTTATGATAGAAAGAGCGGGCCAGGAAAAGCTGTATTTTTACAGTGAGAGTGACCTCAGTGGAAAAAAGCGCCTGTTCAGGAAACGTATCCGCCAGATAGACTCCCTGTTTGAAGACATACAGGATGTCAAAGAAGGGGAATATGTAGTCCACCTGAACTATGGTATAGGCCAGTTTGCCGGTATACAGCGGATCAATGTCCTGGGAAATGCCAAGGACTATATCCTTATCCTGTATGATGAAAATGAAAAGCTGTTTGTACCTCTGGAGCAGGCCCATCTCATAGGTAAATATATTGGCTTCGGGGGCAGAAAGCCCCAGAGGGATGCCCTGGGGGGAAAGTCCTGGTCTAAGAAACGGGCCCGGGTGGAACAGTCCATCCATGAATTTGCCCAGAAGCTGGTGGCCATCTATGCCCGTCGTAGTGAACAGAAAGGACACCAGTTCCAGCCCGACACGGTATGGCAGAAAGATTTTGAAGACCAGTTTCCCTATATTGAGACCCCTGACCAGATCCGGGTCATAGAGGAGATCAAGCAGGATATGGAAAACACCCGGCCCATGGAACGGCTCCTGTGCGGGGATGTGGGATTCGGTAAGACTGAAGTAGCCATGAGAGCGGCCTTTAAGGCGGTCATGGATGGCATGCAGGTAGCGGTGATAGCTCCTACCACAGTACTGGTGGAGCAGCACTGGCTGAGCTTTGAAGAGCGGTTCAAGGGCTTTCCTGTAAAAATAGCCATGGTGTCCCGCTTTACCCCGGCCCCTAAGCTGACCCAGATCATCAAAAAGCTGAAAAACCATGAGCTGGATATCATCATCGGGACTCACAAGCTTTTTTCAGAGAAGATACAATATCACAAGCTGGGACTGGTAGTAGTGGATGAAGAGCACAAATTCGGGGTATTGCATAAAGAGGCCCTCAAGGAAAGATACCCCCTGGTAGACTTCTTATCCCTGTCGGCCACCCCTATCCCCCGCACCTTAAACATGGCTCTGTCCAAATTACGGGATATTTCCCTGCTACAGACCCCACCCGATATGCGTATACCGGTAGAGACTTATGTGTCAGACTTTAACTGGGATGTCGTCAAATATGCCATGGAGCGAGAGCTGGAACGGGGCGGTCAGGTATTTTTTGTCCATAATACCATAAAAAGACTGGAAGAATACGCCTATGCCATCGAGCAGATGGTGCCTAAGGCTCAATGTGCCATTGGCCATGGCCAGATGCATGAAGAAGAGCTGGAAGAAGCCTTTATCGGATTTGTAAAAGGCCGTTACAATGTCTTTGTCTGTACTACTATTATCGATTCCGGCCTGGACATTCCCAATGCCAATACTATTATCATCTCAGATTCGAACCGCTTTGGCTTGTCCCAGCTCTATCAGCTTAAGGGAAGGGTGGGGCGCAGTCAGAGAGAAGGCCATGCTTATTTCCTCTATAACCGGGATAAAGTGCTGACCGAAAATGCCCAGAAGCGTCTGTTTGTGATCAATGAATACACTGACCTGGGAGCAGGCTTTAATATTGCCATGAAAGACCTGGAGATCCGGGGTGCCGGTAATATACTGGGGGCGGAGCAGCACGGTAATATCATGTCAGTAGGATATGATATGTATATGCGTATGCTCAAAGAAGAAGTAGAAAGACTTCAGGGCCATCACCATGAAGAAGTGGATACCCTGATCGATCTTAATTACTCTGCCTTTATCCCTGATGAATACATCCCCGATGCCGCTACCAAGATGGAGATCTATAAAAAGATCGTGTCAGTCAAGAGTGAAGAGGAGATCAGGGCTCTGACCGAAGAACTGGACGACCGTTTCGGGACTATCCCGGATGCTGTCTCCACCTTATTTGAGATCTCCCGTCTCAAGATCAAAGCAGGCCAGATGGGTATATCCAGCCTGGTGGAAAAGGGTCAGTTTATAGAGATCGCTTTCTCCCGCTATTCCAGAGTAGACCCTATCAAGGTGATGAATGTAAAATCCATAGGAAAACATCCCATAAGCATAAAGCCCCAGCTTAAGGAAATGATCTTCTATAAGAAGTTTGATTCCAGCATCGGTATTAAAGTGAAACGTCTCACCGCCTTTTTATGCGATATAGAAGACAATAACTAAGCGGGGAAGGGTAAGAATACCCTGCTCATACTCAATCAATATGGAACATCTTCTTAAGAGCAGGGGAAAGAACTGCGTCTTTATCAGCCCTGCACAGACAATTATCGCCGTCAAAGCGGTACCAGGTAGCTAGTGCTTCAGACAGGGTATTTAATAATGCTTCGATTTCAGATCTGCTTTTATAGGTTTTATCATCATCAGTCAAAAAAGGAGTGTCTGATTTTTCTTCCTGAATGATGACCGAGTGTTTGATACAGATATTTTCCAGATAATCCTGAATCTCATCGGCCCAGCTGTCATTTATTGTACGATAGAGAGTTATCATGACCAGCTCCTTATCTAATAGATAACTAATAAGACCAGGGAAATCAAATCAATCCGATAGTATAGCGTCCAGGTCTTTACTGCTAATAGTATCTCTCAATACTTTTTCATTCTTCTCTATTAGTATAAGAGCTTCCTGACTGATGACCCACCGGGACAGGATTTTCACGGGGTCGTTGTATTCCTCATTTTTTCTATACTGTTCGATAAGACGGGATAAGCGCTGACGGATCTCTTTTTTCTTTTCATCAGTGATATGGGGATCATCCAGCTTTTTCTGCCAGTCCTCCAGGTCCGGAGCATATTGACCCACCACTTTATTGATCTCTCTCTGGCTGTCCAGCACCAGCAGGCCTTTCATGATCTTGGTATGGACCCTTAAAAAATGGAGGTAGTTTCGGAATCCGGATTGGTGGGTAATAATAGTGGCCTTGTTATATGCCTCCTGGCTGGATTGAAGGGCTGTGTCTTTTTGTATGGTGATATTGGCTTCCTGGAGCCGGGAATAGGTCACCATGTATTTATTGATCAGATCCTGGGACAGGCCCACCCGCAGAATGGTACAGGAAGCGGTGTAACTGAAAACGATAAGAGAGAGTAAAATATAAATGTTATTTCTTTTCATAATAGATCCTTTTATCCCTATCCCTGATCAGGTCCTGAATTTAACAGTGATCTCCAGAAGGTTATTGGCATTATCCTGATTGGAGCCGGAGACATCACGCATCTGGTGGTTGTTTTGGGACATGGAGGTCAGTTTGGCATCAATGGAATTCATCATGTTTCTGGTGGAATTTGAGGTCTGTTTCAGATTATGAAGGATAGCAATGATGTTTTCACTTTTATTCTTTTGATCATAGGACAAATCATGCATCTGCTGAGAGTTCTGCAGGAGCTGGGCTGATTCATGGACGATCTGTTCCACCCCTTTTTCGTCCTCATTAAGATGCCGGGCAATGCTGGCCACCTGAGAGATAATATTTTTGATGAGAGGGAACATGGATTCCAGGCTCTCTTTCATGCGGCTCATGCTGTCCATTCCCGTCTTTATGCTGTTATTCATATTGGAAATATAGCTGATAATGGAGTGGGCACTTTCTCCGGATTGTTTGGCCAGCTTCTTGATCTCTCCGGCAACCACGGCAAAGCCTTTCCCCGCGGTACCGGCATGGGATGCTTCTATGGATGCATTCAGAGCCAGAATGTTGGTCGTCTCAGCAATATTGGAGATAGATTCAATGATGGACAACACTTCTTCAGAAGACTGCTGGACCATCTCGATATTTTTTACAAACTGGCTTAATTCCTGGGCGCTATCGTTGGTGATGAGATGAAGATTGTCGGAGGTCTCACTGGTTTTTTTAACGGAGAGTATGATGTCTTTTAAGCCTGTAGCCAGGTTGGTAATAGCAGAGTTGGTCTGCTGCACCGCGTCTACCTGCTGGCCTATGCTTGCCTGGTAGCTGTCCAGAATATTCAGCATTTCTTTGATGGTCTCACGGGCATTAGAGACCTGGAGCTGCTCTTTTTCTATGCCGCCGATAATCTGCTGCATAAACTCTTTAAACTGGTCAAAGTGTGAATCATTTTCCAGGATAGAATACTGTAGATTAGTAGAAGATGCTGAAGATACCTGAGACACCTGGGTCACCGTATTTACAAAATTACTAAAGAAATCCAGAAATTTATTGATGGTGATGATAACATCACCTACTTCATCAAAATTGATCAGCACTACTCTTTTAGTGAGGTCTCCCTGGCCTTTGGTCAGGTCAGCCAGCATAGCGTTTAGAAATTTCATTTGCAGCTTATATTCCCTGCGGGACAGCCATTGCACTGCCAGGGTTATCAATACCATGACGGAGGTAGATAGGGCCAGGGTAGCGGAAAAAGGAAACATCGTCACATGAGTAGTATTAGCTGTCATGTAGGCATATCCAAAATATACCAGGTGGGATAACAGAAAGTAGATAGAGATGATGGATATCAGGTAGTTTTTATTTCTGGAGAATCTATCATCTTCTCCCTCTTTAATGTCGGTGATGCCCAGTTCGATCTTGGGTTTGATAAACAGTATCCTCAGTAAGAGCACAGAAAATAATGCTCCCATCATCCCTGAGCTGGTATTTGCAAACAGAGAAAGTAAGTAGGGTATTTTACCAGCTGGTTTAAAATGAGCCAGTATATAGAAAACATTGACTCCAATGACCCAGGCAACACTGTGTATGGACAACATAAGGCGGGGGATCTTGATGGTGGCTATACGGGCAGCGGTATTACTCTTTTTTTCCCGTATAGCTTTGAACAGAGGGCGTAAACGGATCAGAAGAATGATCAAAGATGCCAGAGCCAGAGCAAAAAAGATAATGATCACCTTGCTCTGGACCCCGAACATTAGTTTTTCCTGTAAGCTACGCTCAAAGTGGGGGTTCAACAATGAAGTAAATTGCTGATCAAACATAAGGATAATAAAAGGAAAAAAAAGAGTATAGAATACAATATTAAAAATCATAACAGATATACGCAGGAGCAGGTGGTGTTTTTTCTTAGTCGTAGTCATAATTGGTAAACCTTTTTGTGATTTCTAGTATTTTTTCTGTGTTGTTTTGATTAATATTAGAGACTTCTTTCATCTGGGTGTTAATGTCTGTCATAGAACCTAGTTGAACACTGATGGCATTTATCATTTCACGGGTGTTCAGGGATGCATCTTTCAAAGTCTTCACAGAGGAATTTATCTCTTCGCTTTTTGTTTTCTGGGTCAGGGAGATCTGCTTCATTTTATTGGAAGATTCCAGGAGCAGGGCAGATGTCTTAAGGATCTGATGGACGCCTACCTGGTCTTCGTTCATCCTCTGGGCAATATTGGAGATCTGCCGGATTATGTCATTGATCATAGGAAACATAGAGTCCAGGCTTTTCTTCATTTTATTCATCATCACAATACCGTTAGTGATACGCTGATTCATGACCTTAATATGAGAGACGATGGATTTGGCACTGGATCCGGATTGTTTGGCCAGTTTTTTGATCTCTGAGGCTACGGTACTGAATCCTTTACCGGCTTCACCGGCATGGGACGCTTCTATAGAGGCATTGAGTGCCAGGATATTGGTGGTCTCAGCAATATTGGATATGGCTTCAATGATCTCCAGGACTGAATTGGACGCGTCCTGGATATTGACGATGGCCGCCACAAACTGATCCAGCTCCAGAGAGCTGATATTGGTATGTTTTTCCAGTTCATCTGAAGTGGCACGGGTTTTAATAGTAGCGTCGGCGATCTCGTTGAGATTTTCAGCCATCTGGGTTATGGCAGAGCTGGTGTTTTCCACCGCATTTAACTGGTTCTCAATGGTGTTTTGATAGTGCATGAGCATGGTCAGCATCTCATCTATGGTGACCTGGGCTGTTTCCACCTGCTTCTGCTCATTCTCAATACTTTTTATGATCTGGCCCATAAAGGAATTGAATTCGTCGGAATGTTCTTCATTTTCTTCAATAGTATGCTGAAGTTCGAATGAAGAAGCTGCAGTCTTTTCACTGAACTGGGATACGGTAACTATAAAATTATTAAAATAATCCAGGAATTTGTTGAGGGAAACCACGATATCCCCTACTTCATCATAATTAAGCAGAGGGATGCGTTGCCTCAGATCTCCGGCACCACTGGTCAGTTCCCCCAGTTTTTTCTGTAAAAACCGTACCTGCTGACGGTATTCAATGCGGGATATGAACAGAATACCCAGAGAAAACAGGAAAAGTACTCCGGTATAGATCCCGAAAGCCAGCTCAAAACTGAGGATATATTGGCTGGCTTTTTCGGTATAATAATAGCGGGAAAGGTAGCCGATGAAAATGCTGATAAAAAGCATGATGGAGATATAAATCAGATTATCTTTTATTCTGGCATAGACATCTTCCCTCTTAGAGATCTTATAACTGAGGTTGAGCATGATCTTATATTCTATGAGCAGATTTTTCATAAACTGTACCATATACATGGAGCCCATCAGCCCTCCGCTCACTTGTATGAGCAGAGACCAGTGATAAGGAATAGAGGTACTGCTGGCAAAGACCACATAGAATAAGGATACTCCCCCCAGCCAGATGAAGAAATTGATAATGACCAGGTTAATAGGCAGATTCAGAATAATCCTCTGTGCCTTTTCTTTATCTTCTCCGGTACGGATGGACCTGAGAAGAGGACGGATTCTTAATATGATAATGATCACATAGAATAACTCTACTGTAAAAAAGATTATATTGGAATTTTTATCAAATGCATTCAGGAGGTGTTCAGCCAGGGTTTTTTGCAGGGCAGGGTTAAATAGCGATAAAGTGACCTGAGACAGCATGAAAGTCAGATAAGGAAAAAAAATAGTAGTAAATACCATGGAAAAGAGGAGTTTTCGGGCTTTCGTGTTGAGTATTTTAACCTGGCTCAAGTTTTTTCCTTCTTTTTATATTTATCCATTTTAGTATAAATACCAGCATTAATCAAGTCTATTATAGTAAAATAATTGTTTAAGTACTAAGCTATTTCCTTGATATAACTGGAATTGGAAATATTGACACTATTCTGCACAGATGCTAACATAAACCGATCGAAATCCAAGGACATTTAATGTATAGAATAATTTTTGTACTGCTTTTTTTACCGGGCTTCCTGTTTTCTCAAATGAATCAAAAGAAATCCGGTGCCATAGAAGGCAAACTCAGTCTGGCGGGGGGCATGTATACTCCCGATATCACAGCCCTAAATCAATACCTGGAAACGGCCTCTTTACCGGTACAGTCCCTGCCCTATTATACCCTGGGGCTGGTGTATCAGATCGTCAGTGAGAGTTTTATCAGTGACCTGGAATTTCACTGGAGCCTGAACCAGGGCCGGGATAACGGCACGTATCAGGTAGCCTATCGTTCCAATATACAGCTCTTCAATGTGGGATACCTGCTGGTCAATGCTCCGTTTTTACATCTTTATCCTCTGGTAGGAGTAGGAAGAGGAGCCGTGAGCCTGGAATCCTCCCAGATTGCCACTCCTACCTTTACTCAGGTGCTTACTAATGGCATTTCCAGCTTTAGACTGGATAATTCCGGCCTGATCCTGAATCTGTCTCTCAGCCTGGATTTTCTTATTCCGGCCGGGAAAGCTTCATCAGAGGCTGTTAAAAATCTGGTACTGGGTATCAGGGGCGGTTACCTGTTCGACTTTTCTGATGAAAAGTGGGATTCCGGGGGGATCGAGGTCAGCGGAGGGCCCCAAAAAATGCTGAGCGGAGCCTACCTGCGTTTACTTCTGGGTATGGCTATATAACTGAAGGAGAAATTATGCCCGAACTTAATCTTATTGCCTGGCTGATCAGGCTGGTTTTATTTATTCCTACCGCATTCTGGATATGGATGATCATAGATTGTGCCCGGGAGGAGGAAGACAGGAGCTGGTACTTTATCCTGTTTTTCACCTATGTCCTGGGTGCAGTGATCTATCTGATTGTACGTAAGATACCCCGCATCAAAGGGGAAGTGCCGGCTCCTTCCTTTCTCAAGAAGCTGGTCAATAAAAAAAAGCTCATGGAACTGGAAGCCGCTGCCAGGAGGATAGGCAATCCCTATCAGTTTTTAGACTGGGGAAATGCTCTTTTTAAAGTCAATGACTATAAAAATGCCCTCACGCAATATACACAGGCTGTGTTAAAGCAGGACAGCCTGGCTGAAGCGTGGTGGGGAAAGGCACAGTGTGAAAGCAGGCTGAAGAAGTATGAAGCAGCCCTGGCATCTTTTGAAAAACTTTATACCCTGGAAAGTGAGTACGCATACGGTGAGGCTACATTATCCTACGGACGTCTACTCCTGGAACAGGGTAAAAAAGATAAAGCTCAAAGTGTACTGGAAAAACACATGGAAAGATTCAGACTGCCGGAGGCCCTCTACCTTTTGGCTACTATATATCACGAGCAGGGCAAACAACAACAGGCCCGTGAATTACTGGACACCCTGATCACTGATGTACAGTCTGCTCCGGGATATCATATGAGAAAACAGAAAAAGTGGATGGCCCGGGCCAGGATATTATTGACCCGCCTGGGATGAGGCTTCTCTGTCCCAGATACCCCGTTTGACTTCCAGGGAGCTGAAGTGCCGGGCCTGGATCACTTTTTTGATTTCCGTAAATAGTTTATTGATGCCCTTAAGATCCTTTTTTAACTGTAAGTCACAAAACAGCAGCTTGTGGGCTGGATAGAATTGCAAAAGAAGAGTAAAGCTGGCATCATCCTGGCTGAGATATATGGCCTCATCCCTCTGACTGACTGAGAGACTGCCCGGGCTGGCCAGTCCGTTTTTTCGAAGACTGGCCCCCATCAGTTCACCCAGTTTTTCACTGTCTCCTGAAAACCGGCATCCATGAAACTCCAGAATGTGATGAATGATGATAATATTCATTGTACCCCGTTAAGATCTAGCCACTAAGCGGAGTCGAACCGCTGACCTACTGATTACGAATCAGTTGCTCTACCAACTGAGCTATAGTGGCAACTAATACCAAAGAGTATTATAAGAAAAGTCAGGCCATTAAGCAAGAAAGTCCGGACTAAACCCCGCTTTGCAGGTCAGAAGGAATATTATTAGTCATAAGGCTGTCGCCCATATCGGGAGGAGAATTTCCATATAATACCCCTCCTACATAGGAAGCCCCGGTATTATTGGTGATGACCGCACTGAAATAGGTGCTGGGGCCATCACTGATATAGACTCCTCCTGCCCTGTTATCGGAGATGTTGTTTACTATATGGCCGAAGAGATATAGGCTGCTGGTGTTGTACTGAATATATACACCGGCCCCTTCTCCGCTGGAAAGGTAGTTATGGGCAATATAGCAGTCAATGATGTTATTGGTCCCTGATATCTCTATCCCGGCACCACCCAGGCCATCATTGGTATTATAAACGATCTGACTGTTAATGATCAGACTATTGGCTGCCTTATTCAGGACCAGGCCTCCTCCAAAATCACTGGCTCTATATCCTCCGGTAATGCGGAAGCCATCCAGGTATAAGCCGTTGATATTGGAGGCCACTACCACACAATTTACACCCTGGGCATCCAGTATGGAGATACCTGTACGCTTTGTAAAACTGCTATTGTATCCCCCCAGAAAGCGCAGGGGTGCATTGGTCACCGTGAATCCGGCGTGCGTCCCGTCTGCCTCCAGTCCCAGATTGGAAGGCGTATAGGTCCCTGCTGCTACATAGATATTAGACAAGCCCTGAGCCCGGGCTGTCAGTATCGCCTCAGGAATGGAGGGCAGGGGTGCCCCCGGACTGAGGCCATTGCCGCTGAGTGGGGCATTTTCGGCTACATAGACACCGGGAGGGAGGGGATAATATTCTATGCCCCCCAAGCTGAATTGTGAGCTGTAAGTAGTCTCATTATATCTATAGAGGTCATATTTATCATTAAGATGATAACGGTCGCTGGCAAAATACATCTTCCTGTCCTCTAGATCAAGAAAAGGAGTCCTGTCATTAAAGAGGATGACTGAGCCATATTCGGGTAAAGGAAAGAAACCACTGACCACCGCACTATAGTATTGCCCATTACCCAGAAATGCCTTATCTATCTGCCAGTGCTGGCCGTTGTTGTGTTCAAAAATGTAGCATTCAGCCTGGAAGCTGTTATTCAGTGGGCTATACACGAATCCGTGTCCCTTGCCTACGGAGGAACTGAAGTAGCGGGCTCTGACAGGTGACCAGTTGGTTCCGTCAAATAAGAATTCAGCTCCCAGATTAGAGCCGAAGGTAGTGATCAGTATATCCGTATTATTCCGTTTTAAGAGAATAAGATTATAATTACTGCTTCCGGGGATGCTGGATAAATACGTAGCTGAGTAGATCTGATTATTGGAGATATTAAGGCTGTAGACCGATGCTTTCTGATCCATTCCTCCTATCAGAGTAATATAAGTCTTACCGCCAAACTCATGGATCACCGGGTTGATCTCATTGTAGGGAGAAGTGATATTTGAAATCGTGCGGGGCTGAGTAAAACGGTCTCCGACCATCAGGGATACCCAGATATCAAAACTTTTATTTGTCTCACCGGGAATGGGCCTGTCAGATGCAAAAAACAGAAACTTTTTATCACCGGGGGTTTTATAAATAAAAGGGCAAATATCATTAAACAGGGTAAGAGATAATGTGTCTCCGTTAACCAAAGCCAGGTTATCCGCCTGAAGGCCGTCGGAGTTATTATTGGTTGAAAAATAGCCGCTGCAGCTTAGCATCAAAATACTGATCCATACAAGCAGAAAAGATGTCATTTTTTTCATATTAACCTCCTGAGGACATGTTTAAATTATATCTTTCAGAAATATTTTTTGCAAACATAATCCAGGGGATATTTTAATTTAATGAAATGATTTGATTGATGTTCAGGAGCACCTGTTCAGGAGCAGAGAATGCCTGATATCTCCCGCCAGCTGCTGAAATCCCTGAACAGATAATCAGGATGGAAGGCCGATAACTCCTCAAAAGTCATGCTGCCGGTAGCCATGATGAGGGATGGTATCCCATGGGCCCGGGCTACATCTATGTCCCGGGGGCTGTCACCGATGATAATAGCCCCGGAAAAATCCTGCCTGTAATGATCAGTCATCCGGTGCATGGCTACAGGATATAGCTCTTCTCTGATATCAGAGTCACTGGCAAAACCACCGATCCCATGAGGAAAATAAGCGTCAAGTCCGGCCCTCTCCAGCTTTATATAAGCGGTGTCCAGAATATTACCGGTGAGTATACCCATAGCCTGCCCTCTCAGGTGATCCAGCAGTTCTGTGACCCTGGGGATAGCCTGCAGCCGTTCGGGATACTGAAGTGTGATCTCTCTAAAGTAACGGGTGTACACCGGGAACAGCTGGGCTACTAAGTCTTCCGTACGAGGCTCAGAGTAGCCCTCTTTCCTGAGGAGCATCCGCAGTACAGATCCGTCCGTAGCACCCAGCCAGTTTATATCTTCCATTTCAATATCATGGCCCAGTACTTCACGGAAGGTTGCTTTATAAGCCAGAGTACCCAGGCCTTTTGCCCGGAGCAGCGTGCCGTCAATATCAAATAACAGGGCTTTTTTCATAGTAAATCCTTAGACCATTAATTTAATGAATAAATGATTTTATGGCAAAGATACGGAAAATTGATATTATTCAATGAAATGACTACAATGATTTATGTATCAAAAGCCTTTTATTTTCGGCTTCATCCTCTTTTTTGCAGTCACGCTGTCTTTTCCTGCATCTCAGGCCAGTCAATATTTTGACCAGGCTGTAAAACTGAGTGAGAAAGGACAGGCCGATAAAGCTCTGGAATACTATCTCAAGGCATATAAAGCCAGGCCGGATTCCGGATTTTATGCGGCCCGTGTAGGCCAGCATTATTTGAAGTTTTTTCAGGATTATTCACGGGCTATGCAGTATTATGACCTGGCCTTAACTAAAGGATTTACCAATCAATGGGTCACCTCCCAGATGATAAAAAGCCTGGAGTGGCTGGGGGATTTTGCCTTTGCGGACAGCAGATTCAGTGAGGCGGCTGCCCTGTATGGTCGGGCGGAAGGCCTGATCCGGGGCACCGGAGCCCGGGAGGATGAGCTGGACTGGATATCTGAGATGCAGCGTCTCAGTAAAATGGCTGTCAAGATCAAGAAAGGGCCGGTACTGTATACTCACCGTATTGTGATGGTGCTGATACAGGAGATCAAGACCAGTACACCCTACCCTCTCCGTGAGAAGATGCTCGCCGAGGAAAAAAAGTACAGCCGTATCTCCATGGCTTTTCTTAAAAATTATATCCGGGTCATAACCGGGAACCGGATCGATATAGACTATGAGATTCTGGAATGGACCCACCCCCTGTCCAGCCTGGAGTTCCAGGATTCTAAAAAATTTAACCTGGATATGGATAAGGCCAGCATGGAATTGAAACCTCTGCTCAATAACCGGCTGGAACACATTGATACTGTGGTGGCTATCTGGGGGTGTCAGCAGTATCAGGATGCCCATGGGGGAGGGGGGAAATACTATCTCAACCAGGATAAACAGTATGCCTGGAGAGGACGGGTATATATTCCTTCATTACGTATGCTTTACAATGGCCCTCACCTGCTGGTGCATGAGTTTTTCCACACCATAGAAAATATGATGGATATCAGGCCCCGTCATGGATACAGGCCGGAAAACAGGGGACAGTTTCCGGAGTGGAAGGGATCACAGGAGATGGAGTATTATCGCTGGCAGTTGGAGCAGAATATCCCCCGTTTACTGGAGACAGAGCCCTTTAATGAAGGGGGCTGGACTAATTTTAATTTTAAGTTGAAATATCCTGTGCGTAATGTAAAATAAGAATAGTCCTGTTCATGAGGAGGAATTATGCCTATAGTGATGATAAATAATTTTTCAAAAAGAGAGATCCTGGCAGCCCAGGCTCAGGGCATAGTGAAGATGTGGTCAGACCTCAGTGGATTTGAAGAGGAAGATATCACTATCACCGTGAGCAAGGGCAGTATAGAAGCGGGCAGGAATTACCAGCTCATTGTACACCTGTATATAGCGTCTACAGTACCTGCAAATAAGATCAAGGTCCTACAGACCAGCCTGGCTCAGTCCATCGCCCAGAGCTGCCTGTTTGACCTCAACACTATCGTTATTATGACCCAGATCATCCAGCCGGGAATGATACTGGAAAACGGTGAAGTGAAGTAGTGATTGTCTAAATCTCTGATCTCATCCAGTCATTAAGGGGGTGTCCGTGAAAAAAATTCAGTTACTGTCTTTGATTTTATTTCCCTTAATACTGTTTTCTATTGGCCCTCCCGAAGATAAAGAGTTTATGCGCATCGCCATGTTTGAAGATGATCCCACGATGAGCTTTTATCACAGGCTTCCGGCATGGCTGCAGCCTGATCATCTGGTGATACGCCGGGATATAGACCTGACAAAAGACAATATAGTCCAGTTAAAAAATGCCAGCCTGGATTTTAAAAATGCCAGTGTGATGGATAATCGGGGCATGGTCAAACAGTTTACTGTACAGGCTATCGAATACAACGCGGATCAGTATGCTTTTTCCGGGCTGGATTTCCGCTTTGATAATGGGACTGAGTCTGGTATCTTCCAGTCGGGTGGCCTGTTTGATATCAGCCTGCTCTCCGGTGATGGCAAGGAACTGAAACTGGTAGAAGGGTCCAGCATAGAGCTGCAGTATCCACTGGATCAGAGCCTGTCAGGCAGCGATGTCCGGGCTATGAAAATATACAGTTATGACGAAAAAAAACAACAATGGATCTATGAATCTGCACCCCGCATTATAAAAAAAGGGGCTAAGCAATATTTCAGTTTTAAGCTGACCCATCTCAGCTTCTGGAATATCGATGCCCCTATCACAGAGCACACCTGCCTGTCCGGAAATCTGGAGATCGAAGGGTCCCAAAAGCCCCGTATCGTCACTATCCTGGCCGAAGGGCTGGACTATCGGGGTACTACCCGCATCATAGCTACCAATACTAAGCCCTTTCGTCTGGACGTTAAGCGTGACTCTGAGGTCAGTATACTGGCCTATACCGGGGAGAACGAGGGGTATTTCCTGCCTCTGATACGGACCGGAAAACAGATGGCCAGCTCTATGAAGCTGTACCGGGAGACCAGCTATGAGATCGCTTCAGACCTGGATCAGTTACGCTGTGTCACTAATCAATACACCTCTACCAATCAGTGGCAAAGCAACCAGTATTCGGATGGATATCAATACGGTACCGGAGGGTATGTACTGGCCATATTATCAAACCAGGCCGACCTGTATAAATGGGAAAAACAGACCTATACCAATGCTATTTACTGGCTCATTACCCGGGCTCCCTCTACAAATAATACCTGGGTCACCAATCATCACGAACAGTACCTCTATTCAGACCGTCTCCTCCCGCTCCGGGGGCGCAGTGAGCATAATGAATCCAGCGGGAACTATATGTCTGACCTGAAGATGGGGAAATGGATAGGATACTATTATTGTACCCTGAACCGTGAAAGCGTAGCTGTCACCATAGGGGGGAAGTGTAATGACATAGGCAAGATCAGGCTGACCAAGCCGGGTTATAAAGAAATGGCTGATTATTACGGTGAGAAGAAGCTGAAGACGGTGAAATAGGTGGGATCGGCACAGTTTTTATGAGGGAAGAAAGTATGAAAAACGAGATGCTGTGGATTAGAAGAATCTCGCTGGTCTTAGCTATCATGACGGTGTGCTGGGTTATACTGATGGGGATATCACTGACTCAGATCAGTCCTCATTGGGATGAGCGGGCCTATGTCGGGTGGGTCTCTACAGCAGGTTTTCTATTTTCACTTAATTATATAAATGCCCTGTTATTGACTTTCACAGTGCTTTTTTTATTCAGCTTCATCTATGTTTTCTACAGGAAAAAAAGCATGTGGGCAATTAGTGGTATAATGTTTTTACCAGTATATGGCTTACTGAATATCTTTTCTTATAGTATACAAATATCCTGGGTACCAGATCTGGCCCGTCAGTCCCGGCTAGGAGGTGTGGCCCCTGCCCTGGTCTATCAGATGATACAGGCGGTACCGGACAGCCTGGTGGGCTATCTCAACGGCCTGGCATATGCTATACTGGGTATCCCATCGATCATCTTCGGCATACTGATGATAAAAGATTCAAAACGGATATCTGGCTGGTCATTAGTCATAAATGGTATCTTTTGCATCACAGGTATCATAGGATACAGCATACATTCATCCATACTCTCTGAGGGGACGAAGATCGGCGGAATGGTATTTTTAGTGAGCCTGATAGCTATTATCATAGAGTTTAGAGAGAAAGCCGACACTTAGCATAGACCCATAGGGAGGAAGCTAAGTAATTTTCGATAAGCAATACTTTCTTCTATGCTTTACTGCGCCAGGACCACATCCACCGGTAATCCCCACATGGAGAGAAGCACCCCTTTTTGGACCTGGAATCCTGACTCACTCAGTAGCGCGCGCAGGTCTATGGGCCGGCAGTCCACCCACTGGGGAAAGGTCTTATGGCTCCACTGGTACACCGGATAGAGGGCACCCTTGCGTCCCTCTGTGGACAGGGATACCACCACTATACGCCCTTGTTCCCTGAGGACACGGCGGCACTGAGCCAGCACTTTCAGCATATCTTCATGGCTGAATAGCTCCAGGCTGAAGCTGATAAACACAGCATCCATACTGTTATCGGGCAGGGAAAGAGTGCGTATATCCCCTTCCATTACATCGATATTGCCGGGAGCGGGGTCCTGCTTAGCGATCTTTTTACGGCAGACATCCAGCATTCCGGTGGAAAGATCTATGCCGGTCACCCGGCCTGTCTTTCCTACCAGAGAGGATAGTCTGATCAGGACTGTGCCTGTACCGCAGCCCGGCTCCAGGATGTGTTCTCCAGTCCGGGGGGCAAGCAGTTCCAGTCCGATCTCTTTAAAGCGGCGCTCGCTGGCTTCTGACAGAATATCATACATAGAACTGATCTTGTCGTAAGGACTGTTGTTTTGCTCTTTCATAGAATTCCGGATCTTTTTTTAATTATTTTAGTTAATAGAATTGAAATTGTCTACCAAAAAGGCTCTTAATTCAATAATATGCTTCCAAAATCAGGTAAAACGGTCTATAATTTTAGGGAGAAAATTTTAAAACAATAGAGAGAAAATCCGGAGGAGTCGATTATGGGGAAAACATTGATCAGACTGGGGCTATTACTGTCACTATTTATCATCCAGTCTTCATGTAGTAAAAAATATTCCAGAGAGCTCAGTGAGCAATTCCTGGAGATCCTGGATACCCAGGAACTGCAACAGGCCTATGATTTTTATATAAAGAATCAGGGCCAGATAGATAGTGATCTACGGGATGAACAAGGCCGGAGCGCCCTGCATCATCTGGTCATAAAAGCAGATCGCTGTGAAAAAGACCTGGCCCGATCACAGGAAATGGTGGATGCCTTTCAGGCTTTGGACAAAGCCCGTCTCAATGAGATCACTCTCCGGGGAATTGAAAACCAAATAAAATTTTTTCACTCCCGTATGGAGGGTATCAGTACTATTATAGAATTTATCATGA
This sequence comes from uncultured Brevinematales bacterium, assembly GCA_964537555.1. GTDB lineage: Bacteria > Spirochaetota > Brevinematia > Brevinematales > CAYRWR01 > CAYRWR01. The sequence goes on along the minus strand of CAZIAD010000001.1, from coordinate 126,205 downwards.
ACTCTAAGAAGTACCTGGAACCTGCTGCCTATCTGGAATATATCAGTACTCTGATCGCGCCTGTAGGTAGCAGTGCTAGCACTCTGTATGATGGCCTGAGCTATCAGGAGCAGCTGCAGCTACTCTTTTACTACTTCCATCCTCAGCGCCTGGATCTGTTAAGTGAACATCTGCGGGTTTATGATGAATTGAGTCTGTGCGAGGAACTGATCAGCAGGATCCTGCTCAGAGGAGCTGACAGGGAAATTAAAAATGATGATGGTAAGACAGCATTGGCCCTGGCTAAAGAACTGAATGCACCAAAGACTGTTTCTCTGCTCACAGCATCATCAGATGTCCTGGAAAAAATCCTGGCACGTTTCCATAAAAGACAGTCAATGATAGTCTTTAGAAGCCAGGATGATGAGACATATCAGTATCCTGACCGGGATTATGCTATTGTCCTGGATTACGGCATACCCCAGGGGCGAAATCTTCGGGAAAAAATATCTCTGGATTTGATAAGGCAGGGAATGTTTGATGAAGTGGTATTCAGCAGTCCGGGAGGAATACCCGCCCGGCACCTGAACATACTGGTGGGGGAACAGTGTGATATGAGGCTACTCCAAAGCGTGCTGCGAGCTGTCCAGGATGTGGGCCTGCCCCTCAGCTTTAAGATACTGAACGGCCCTAAATATCAGGGATATATTGAAGTACAGTCTGCTGGGGAAGAAGGGGACAGGCTTTTTACAAAAGATGATCTTAAGCCCCTGCTTAAAAAAGGGCTGAATATAGCCAGGTTGAAAAAAACATTAGAGTAATTCAAAAATCATACATAACACCCTCTGCTTAGGCAGAGGGTGTTTTTATACTGTTTTGCAGGCCCCGGATAAATACCCGGCCCCAGATAAAGGCGAAAATACTGGAAATCCAGGAACCGATGGCGATCCCGTAGTATACCCCGGTCACTCCCATGTTGAGGGGGAAGGCCAGCAGCCAGGCAAAAAATACTCCCAGGGTAATAGTCCTTAAGAGGGTGATAGTCAGGGATTTCATACCCTGGCCTGTCCCTTCAAACATGGAAGAGCTGAGCATGCCTCCTGCCACAGAGGGAAAGAAGATACACATGATACGCAGCATGATGACTATATCGGGTGCCAGAGAAGAGGTAGAACCGGTATAAGTAAATATCCTGACGATCTGGGGGGCAAACCAGTACACCAGGCCTGCCAGGACCAGCTCTATGACTATGCCTATCTGTATAGAAAAAGCATGTGAGACTTCCAGCTTGTCATAACTCCTGGCACCATAGGCAGCACCGGATACTGAGGTCACGGCAGTAGCCATCCCGATCATGGGCAGGATAGCAAAGGCTACTATACGCCATCCCGCAGTAAAAATGGCCACCCCATTATCATTACTCAAAAAAGAGAGAAATTTGATAATAGCTACATTCATAATAGCCATGGCAGACTGAGACAGGGAGGAGGGCAGCCCTACCTTCACGATATCCTGAATAATCTTCTTTTTAAAGCGGAATCCTTTAAAATGGAACTGAACATGATTGTTTTTATCGATAAAGAGCCATTTAAACAGAAAAAGAGAGGATATGAACATTGATAACACAGAAGCATAGGCTGCCCCGGCTATACCTAATCCCAGGCCGAACTTAAAAGGGATACCCGGTATCTGGGTGAAAATAAAAATAGGGTCCAGAACGATATTCAGTACAGTCCCGATCAATATGGCGGTCATGGCCCGCTTAACATTGCCCTCACTACGCAGCAGAGCATTGGCAATATTGGTAAAGAATATAAACAGAGTGGCTGAAAACATAATGGTACTATAGGACAGGGCCGACTCCAGTGATTCCTGGGCACCCATTGCTATAAATATGGGCTTTTGAAACAACAGGAAAAGTACTGTTAAAAGTACGGCTACCAGCAGCATGATGATGATGGTATGAGCTCCCACTGAATTGACTCCATCCTGATCATGCTCCCCGATCTTACGGGAGATGGCAGTCCCACCACCGATACCAATACCCACAGACAGGGCCATGGTCAGCAGGAAGAAGGGAAAAAAGAAACCCACTGCTGATAAAGCCTGGTTTCCTATCAATGGAATCCCCGATACCCAGATGGCATCTGCCAGGTTATAGATGGATTGAGAAGACATAGCGATGATCATGGGTATGGAAAGGCTGATAATGGCTTTTTTTGGGTCTCCCAGCAGGGTCTGTACCCCTTTCGTCTGATTCATGTTTATTTCCTGTCTTTATGTATTTTTTTTAGAAAGAAAAATATAGTCATTGCCTCCTCTATAGTCAATAGTATAGGTGATATAGTCCGGAATAGCTGCTGATTTTCTTGATTGCTGCCCCGGCTTATGCTAATATGAAATATATTACGAGAAGGAAGGGATATGAAAGCCATTGCTATAAATGAGTACGGAGGACTGGATGTCCTTATAGAACAGGATATTCCTCTGCGGGAACCGGAAGAGGGAGAAGTCGTGGTCAGGATCCACTCAGCAGGGGTCAATCCGGTAGACTGGAAGATCAGGGCAGGTAAGCTGGCCGACCGTATGCCTAATGTTTTCCCCATAACTTTGGGCTGGGATATGTCAGGTACTGTTATTAAGCGAGGACATGGAGCCCGGCGTTATCAGGTAGGCCAGGCTGTGATGGCTTATGCCCGCCGCCTCAGCATCCATGAAGGTACTTATGCTCAGTACATCACTTTGCCCGAATGCTACCTGGTAGCCAAGCCCTCTACTATGAGTTTTGAAAAGGCAGCCGCCCTGCCTCTGGCAGGATTGACGGCTTATCAGGCTCTGTTTGATGCCGGTAAGCTGGCTAAAGGCCAGAGACAGCTCATAATAGGTGCTACCGGTGGAGTAGGGACTTTTGCTATACAGTTAGGCCGTATTGCGGGAGCCGAAGTGACAGCGGTGGCCGGGCCCTCTAACCGGGAATATGCCCAGGGGCTGGGAGCCGACCAGTTTATTGACTATATGCAGGGCCCCCTGGAGGAGCAGATTCCCCGTAAGTATCCCCATGGATTTGACCTGGTATTCGACCTGATGGGAGGAAATATTCTGGACAAGGCCTATGATTATGTCGCTCCGGGAGGAAGACTGGTGTCCCTGATCGGCAAGGAAAAACCGGAACTGATACAGGGCAGGGATATGAGCTTTCATTATGTCTTTGTCCAGCCTGACACCCGTGAGCTGGAACAGCTCATTTACTGGTATATAGAAGGCGATCTCACTATCGAGTTGCAGAAGGTGTTTAACTGGAAAGAGGTCAAAGAAGCCCACAAGATCATGCAGGCCGGGCATACCCGGGGAAAGGTAGTGATCAAGGTGCCCGAGGACTGACCTGGTCTATATTTGCTTAAAGTTATGATTAATTCATTTTCTTGAAATTCGATTTAAACGTGTGTATACTGATTTAATAAAAACTGATGGAGTGTCAAAATGAAAAAAATGTATAGTATGGTTTTATTAATTGCAGTGTCATTCTTTATGAGCGGATGTTTTCTGCTTCCGGCTGATATCATTGGGCATTACTGGTTATCTGCTATGACTATCAATGGCAATGCCTATACTTATACCAGCCTTAGTGATTCAGAATTGGAGTTAGAGATCACGGCAACAGAATTTAACAGAATCAGTTATACCAATAACGCCGTGTACAGCATCAGCTCCAATTCCTATTTTTTATCGGGTAATCAGATAAGTATTTCAAACTACACTACAGGAAATATTAGCACTGGTGCCATTAACTTTGACGGAAGTATCTTATCTATAGATGAAAACGAGAATGATTTCCAGTGGGAATATACCCCCCTCTAAAGTCAGGGACAGGAGAAAATTCCTGGAGTGGCCATACTGTAAGCTGTGATACTATTTGATTCTCATATTATTGTCTTAATCTCTTTATATGATTATATTCAGTCATAATTCAGAATATACGGAGAAACCCATGCAAATACCCTCTATCGAAGAGATAATCGCCCAGGACATAGACAGCCTCAGAATGTGCCCCGAAGAAAAAGACTGTTTAAGCTGCACCCAGTCTTTGTGTGTCAAAGTAGTATCTGTGTCCGACTTTCCCTCACAGTTCGGTCATTTCCGTATAGTAGGATTTGTGAATAACCGGGATGGCAAGGACCATATTATTATCCAGAAAGGCGACATAGATGATGGGGAAAATATGCTGGTCCGTATCCATTCTGCCTGTCTTACCGGTGACTCTCTGGGTAGTCTGCGCTGTGACTGCGGCTCACAGCTCCGTGAAGCCCTTAAACTCATAGAAAAAGAGGGCCGGGGCATGGTACTGTATCACCAGGAGGAAGGCCGGGGCATCGGCCTCCTCAATAAGCTGCGGGCCTATGCCCTGCAGGATGGGGGTATGGATACCTGGGAAGCCAATGTCAGGCTGGGATTCCAGGCGGATGAAAGAGACTACGCTATTCCTATAGAGATGCTGAAGAAGCTGGGGGTAAAAAGTGTAAGGCTCCTGACCAATAACCCGGAGAAAGTGGAAGCGGTAGAGAAGTACGGCCTGAAAGTGGCCCAAAGGGTGCAGCATGAGATACCGGCACATAAGCATAATGAAAAATACCTGGCTACCAAGAAAGAACGCTTCGGCCATTTGCTCAATCTGGATCACTAAGGTTTTTGGAATGAGCATGATTTCAAAAAACAATATAGAAAATTGTTATTTGCTTAAATATTTCTTACGGTCGGCATAGGGTACCAGTATGGCTTTTTCCAGCTTGGGCTTCAAATGCGCAATATAACTGGGAAAGAGGTGTTCTTTGAGTTCGCTTTTAAAAGCCTCGTTTTTCAGGTTTGCCCAGAAATCGGTAACGCGCTGTTGTTCGACTGTCCTTTCATCGAGCAGGCAAAAATAAGGCCCATCCAGCAGGATCATCTCCGGGCCCAAATGACGATAGGGATTCTTTTTGTATCTCACATTACTGGGAGGAACCAGAGGCACGATGTCATTTTCATCGACTATTCTAATGAGATTTATATCTTTAAATTTCTGAATACCCTGCCAGTCTGTGACCTTAGGCTGTCCGAAGTCCAGTACTTTTTCCACGTCATAGCCATCATCGATGAGATAAAACGCTACGATCAGGGCTTCGGCTGCCCCCAGAGACTGTCCGCATAAAGTGATCCTATAGCCGGGACGAAGATACTGTTTTACATCCTGATATACGGCCCAGGCAGATTTCCTGAACCCTTTGTGCAGGTAGATCCCCAGTTTTTTGTCCATTACTTTGGAATACTCGATGTCCAGAAGAGCGTTTTTAAAATTAGCAGTACCCCGGATGATGATCTCCTGTTTTTTAGCCTGAGGAATGGTGCCGATCAGGTACAGGTTTTTTGTGGGTACTATCTCTACTACTTTAGATTCAGGGTAGTATTGCGGTAATTTTTGGCGGGTATTGGATACCGGTTCAAAACGCATCATCTTATAGATCTCTGTATAATGCCAGATTTCCTGAAAGGAAAAAGCGGGAAAATCTTTTGATAAGATATCCTGATTACCTGCCGGAGAAATTCCTGCCTCAGAGGGTGTGGCACAGGCAGTTAATGAGATGACTAAAACCAGGATCAGCCTCATCATTTTAGAATCCATGTCTATCTTCTCCTTTATAACAGCATAATATTATAACTGGAGATTTGTACAGCCAATTTTAAAGGTACGGAGGGTTTTCGGATTGTTTTACAACACCGTCATACAAGGCAAAGCAGGGATAAAAAATTATTGCCAGGTATCGCCCCCGTCTTCAGATACAGCCAGTATCAGGTCTCCATTGGAGCGGTCATAATAGGAAACAAAGAGCCTGGAGCCGTCTACAGCCAGAGAATTGAACTCACCTACCCAGTTTGTAGAGTCTATGGTACTGATGGTCCAGTTGACTCCGTTATCAGTAGATTTTGCCAGTTTGAGGTCATGGTTCTTCAATTCACAATAGGTGATGTACCAGTTATTTCCATTTACCGCCAGAGATGTGTAACCCATACCGGAATTATCACTGGTCCGGTCCAGCAAAGAGCTGGTCCAGGAATTTCCATAATCCAGTGAACGGGCCACATTGATACTATTGGAAACGGAGGTACAGTAGGCTATAATGATGGTGGAACTATTATAACCTATGCTAGTATAATAACCTTTTTCCAGCAGTCTTTTAGTTGTAGCATCCCAGCTACCACCTCCATCCAGGGATTTAATAAAAGTTACATGATTCTGGTACCCCATATATGAGGCATACAAAATATCTCCGTTTACAGCCATGGAATTATAATAGCCGGCTGTATCGGTGACTACATTTTTCTTATCAGTTGAAGGCCAGGTCTGCCCTCCATTGGTGGAACGGGCATACATCAGGTCATAAGTCTGAGTATTACAATAAATAGCATGCAGTTTCCCATTACCCATTCGTAAAGTAGGATAAGTACCCTGTGCGTTGTTATTGGCAATCGATGACAGGATATCCCATGTACGCCCCCTGTCAGGGGAGTGGCGAAAATCCAGAAATCCGTGTCTGTAGGCCAGGTAGATATTTGTCCCATCTGATTGGATGGAGCTGGGAACAGTGGATGGGGTGAGAAGTTGCAGATTAGTGATATACCAGTCTATTCCACCGTTAGTGGAAGAGGCCACTTTAAAATAGTTCAGGCTGCCATTATTGTTATCATCCTGATAACTAATGAAAATATTCTGTCCTTTGGCAAACAATGAAGTATTGACTCCTGTGTTGCCATTGGAGTTCACGATGGTAAATCCGCTTTTGACCGGTAAGATAGTATTGGTGAGGGGATGATTTGTATCTACAGGGGGAGTATAGGGGTCTCCTGTAAAGACCTCAAAACAGGATGTAAGGCCCAGGATCATACTTATCATGAAGAGAGGGATAATTACAGATCGCTCAATAGTATTTTTTCTCATTTGTTTGTTACTCCAGACTTTTTTATTGAAAGTAGTATATCTCTCTTTTGGCAGCTTATCAACTTCCTTAATACATATTTTTTAAACAATACTGGCTATTTCTGTTTGCTTTCCATTTACCTATTTAATACCGAATACTTACCCCAATCCTCTCCTAAATCTCACTATTTTTTCACTTATATGCTATAATAATAAGCAATTACTGTCATGAGGTGACTATGAAAGACGGATTACCCGTAGTAGCTATTATTGGACGGCCTAATGTGGGCAAGTCCAGCCTGTTTAACTTATTACTGAAAGAAAGAAAGTCTATAGTAGATGAGATGGAAGGGGTGACCCGTGACATCAATATGGGAATAGTCCAGTCTCCCCGTCTGAAATTCTGGCTCTATGATACCGCGGGATACCTGGAAAAAGGGGACCGATTTAATGCCCTGGTCCAGGAAAAAGTGATGCAGGCCATCACTGACGCCGACTATATTTTGTTCGTAGTAGACGGCCATAATTACCATCCTATAGACGAAGAGCTGGCCCAGCTCCTGCGCCGTCAGAAGCAGCCCGTAGTGGTCCTGGCTAACAAGCTGGATAATGCTAAAATGGAAGAGCTGGCCTATGAGTTCTACAGCCTGGGCCTGGATACTGTCATACCTATCTCAGTACTGCAAAAGACCGGAGTCTCGGTAGCCATAGAAATGATCGAGGACCACTTCGCGGACTGGGAGGCTGACCCCGAAGAGGCAGCCGAGATCCGTATCGCCCTGGTGGGTAAGCCCAATGTGGGTAAGTCCCAGCTCCTTAATCACCTCCTGGGATTTAACCGCTCCATCGTCTCTGATGTAGCCGGTACGACCCGGGACAGCCTGGACGAGGTCATGGACTGGAACGGCCAGCGTATCCGCCTCATTGACACCGCGGGGATCCGACGTCAGAGTAAGATCGAAGAGGATATAGAATATTATTCTGTAGTACGCTCAGTGCAGGCTATAGAGCGCTCCGATGTAGTGATACAGCTGCTGGATGCCACTGATGAGGTCACACACCAGGACAAGCGTATCACCCAGATGGTTATGGATAAGGGCCGCGCCCTGATCTTTGCCGTCAATAAATGGGACTTGGTAGACCGGGAGTCCGAAGGCGACAACTATGAGCTCCAGAATAAGTTCAGCAAGGCTCTGCTCGAGGATATCGCCGAGTTTAATTTTGTCCCGGTGAACTTTATCTCGGCTCAGGATGGCTACAAGGTGCAGCGCCTCATGGACCGTGCCCTGGAAGTATATAATGAGTTTCACCACCGGGTGCCTACCTCAGACCTCAATGAGTGGCTCCTGGAACAGGTAAGGGAAGCTGACCTGGACAAACCCACCAGTAATCTGCGGGTGTATTACTGTACCCAGGTCCATACTGCGCCCCCCCGCTTTGTGTTCTTTATCAATAAAAAAGATAACCTGCGTAAGGATTTTGCCCGTTTCCTGGAAAACCGTATCCGGCAGGCTTTTAATTTCAGTGGTGTCCCCATACATATTTCATTCCGGGAGAAAAACGCCACCCGGCCCGGACAGTAGGATGCAGTGGGTCATCTCTGTATCTATAGGGATATTTGTCCTGTTCATCGGATTCCTGATACGATTTCGCCACATCCTCAAGGTCATAGAGGACCACAAGGGCTGGTCTACCCTGGCCCAGATGAGAAATAATATCGCTTTTCAGCACACTATGGGGCGTTTTATCATTATACTGGGACTGCTCATCATGCCCCTGTCAACTGTGTCCCGACTGGGCTGCCCCTGGATGGGCATCAATATATTTGCACTCATAGCCCTTATTATCATCTATACAATAATATTTATCCGCTGGGATAAACAGGTGGAGAAGTAGATGCAGTATTCGATCCCCAGTCTTATCATCCTGGCCGCCGTGGGCCTGGTCATCCTGTGGATGGGCTATCGTATGCGCTTTAAACAGGATGTGGAACTGATTGCCGGTATGAGCCGCCGCAAAAAGGAAGATATCCGTGACCCCGAAGGACTGGCCCGGCTTATGGGCACCTCCACCATCTTTATGGGACTGGCGACTCTCATAGCCCCCCCAGCCTCAATGTTCTGGGGACAGTCCGCCTGGATGGCCTACATAGGCCTGGTAACAGGCCTGGGTATAGTGTCGGTGATCAAGAGTAAGAAGTTTCTGGATTAGGAGGCTTATATGGACATAAAAAGCATCAGCCTTTCGGGCTCCCTCTCTGATGAAGCCGCTAAAGACATACTCAGCTCCCAGCTGTCTCAACTGTCCCGGGATTTCCCTGAGCCCCTCCGGGAGCTCATGGCCGACTGGATCGGGGAGCTGGTCCATCAGCTCTGGGACCACACCGCGGACATTCCCAAGGCCGACATCCGGCTCAAGAGCCTCTCCCTGATGCTGGCTAAAAAGGTGGATAAAGCCCGGGCAATCATAAAAATACTGCAAAAACACGGCCAGGAAGAAAACCTGGAATTCCTTATCGATCTGCTAAGCACACTTTAATCGCTCTGTTTCTTTTTTACTGAAAATCACTTGAAAAATCTCCGAAAGGGAGTACATTATAAGTTAATAAGTATATGGAGTCTATCATGAAAAAAGCAATGTTTGTGGCCTTATTAGTCATTCTGTGTGGCAGTTTCTATGCTGAAGATCTGCAGAAAGTGAAAGTGTTTATTGAAGTCAATCAGAAAAAGGAAGATGGCCTCAAAAAAGCCGAAAAAGAGGCAAAAGCAGAGATGTCCATGCTGATAGCTCAGAGGGGTATGGTCTACCAGATCGAAAAGACTCAATCCCAGGGAATGAAACAGACTAAAATGTGGGGATCTCAGACCGGGGTAGCTACTACTGTCAGGAATAAAAGTACTAAGGAAGTATTGGATGGTAAGATCATCTGCTACCAGGCAGACTGGGTAGTGGTACCCTGGCAGGCTGTAGCAGGATTTGAAGACATCAGTGCTGTGGAGTATAGTTATACTATTGACCTTAACAAAAAGAAAAAATCCCTGAGGATGGAGCTGAGTTCCGGGACAACAGAGACTATCTATGCTGCCCTGCAGGAGCTGGCGGTCCGGGAGAATAAGGGTACAGAGCCTGTGGAATTTAAAGGTGAAGTCCTGCTCACGGATATTCCGGAGATGGAAATAAAGGGCAATACCCTGACTGTGAAGATGAAGCTAAAAGCTCTCCTCAAATAAAAAGAACATGCCAGTATGCAGTCCGGGGATTTATTCCCCGGACTTTTTTAATAGCTCTTTAACGCTACAAGATTATTCCCCCTGTCTTGACAGGAAGCGGTTTAGCCTTTAAATTATAGTCCAATCATTTAAGCGGAGTCCAAACATGAGTAAGCGTATAAAGATAATCCTGCTGGCAATACTGACCCTCATCCTTAATCTGGCAGCAGATCAGGTAACCAAAGAGTATGCCCGGCAGCAGGTGCAGGGTAAAGGCACCATCCGGGTGGTGGGAAATGTCCTGGTATTCCGCTATGCCGAGAATGACGGGGCCTTTCTGTCCATGGGTTCCGGCCTGGAGCAGCCCTGGAAGATGATACTGCTCCTCCTGTTTCCAGTGATCCTGGTCATCGCGTCTACGCTGTATATGTTCCTCAATAAAAAGCTGACCCATGGGCAGATCATTGCTATAGCCTGTGTCATTGGAGGCGGAGTGTCCAATATCATAGACCGTATATTTAACAAGGGATTTGTAACTGACTTCATTAATTTTGGTATCGGGAATCTGCGTACTGGTATCCTTAATATTGCTGATATGTCCATCACTTTTGGTGCCATCGTATTTATGGTCCTGGAAGGACGCCGGGAAAAGGCGGAAAAGCTGGAAGCAGCCAGGAATTCCGATGTATAAAACCATGAAAAGAGTTTATCTGTATATAAGTCTGTTCTGTCTTATAGCCCTTAGCGGGACGGCTTTCGGGGAGATATCCTATCCTCTGCTGGATAGTTTTCATTTACGGGTGAGTGAATATGAAAAAGTGTTTGAACAGGCCTATAGTGAACAGCAGATAGAGGATGCTTTTTATAAATTCTCTCTGCAGCTGGAAAACGAGCTGGCCCTGGTCTATCAGGAACTGCTGAAGGTCCTGCCCCGGGATATCTCAGATGAGCTCAGGATGTCACACCTGGCCTGGCTCAAATACCGGGAGCGGCATAATCTCCTGATAGATAAGATATATGGGCCCGGCAGGAGCTTCTCCATCGACCGGGAGACTATTCGTACTGCCATGGTGATGCAGCATATAGAAGAGCTCTATGTACTGCTGCAGGATTATGAGGCCTCTCTCAATAAAAAGACGGATTAATCCCGCATCTCTCCCACCAGGATCCTGTCATCAAATATCTGTCCCAGGTACAGGTATTTTCCTACCGGTACTGCTACAGAGGCGGCATCGTACTCAGAGCCGTCATCGGCATAGACCAGGCTGACCTTGTCGTTGGTATCGATCTTAAAGACCTGGCTGGGGGCATCCTGGGCCGGGTCCTTGATATGACGGATGAACTTTCCAAAGCTGTAATGACAGGCTACATATATATTTCCCTGAGGGTCGAGGCTGAGATTGTCAGGCGAAGAGGGCAGCTTGATCCTTTTTATAAATCTTAAGGCCGGCCCGGACACATCAGAATACAATTCCAGTTTATCCACAAATTTCTGTATGGTATCCGCTCTGTAAATGATGGTCCTGGAGCCCTCGGTGGTACTCACTATTCCATTTCCCATCACGGTCCGGTGCCTGAGATGGATGAAGTGGAGGCCGTCAAAATAGGAAAGAGGAGCCTTGCGGGCATTGATCATGATGTCAAAATACTCGTTCCGCCCCTTTTTAGAATCATGGGATAACAGAAAACGGCCGTCAGGCAATACCCGCAGGTCATTGGGGTTATAGGGCCCCTTAAAAGTGATGCCGTCTTTATAAAACACCTCTACCCTGTCTTTGATACGGCGGGCCTGGAAGATCTCGATCCTCTCCCTGCCGTCCTCTCTGTGGGAGATCACATAGATTTCCAGCTGATCTCCCATTTCCCGGAGGCTCATGCCGTGGGGGTGAAACATCCGGGGATAGTCAATATCCAGCCGCACAGGGGCCTGTTGGGCCAGAGGGAGCCTGAGGTCTATGTAATAAAGCGCTCCCGTCTTAGGGCTGTCTCCTCTGCGTTCTACACTGGAGATGAATATCAGTCCCTGGCCGTAGGATACTTCCATGTCTTCCGGCCCGGGTATACCCTTCCATATTATGACATTAGTCAGATGTTTTTCCCGGGGAATATTTCCTTTAATAAAGGACTGCACACCGGGTGCGGTAACTACTCTCAAAGCAAATAGGATTAATAGAGCCACCAGGGTGTATACAATGATCTTTCCAGTTTTCATTTATTGAACCTTGCTCTGTTTTTTTTCAGTCTGATCGGTTTCATTCTTAATATACAGGGTCTGGGTGGGGAAGGCAAATTCAATACCCTGAGCCTGAAAATCACGGGCAATGGCCAGGTTAATGGCCTGCTGTATATCCATATAGAGGTTGTAGTCACCGGTGAGGACATAATACACTATTTCAAACTCCAGAGCGGAGTCGCCATAGGAAGCGAAATGGGAACGGTCAAAGCGGGTAAGTTCCTGGGATTCTACCGCACTTCTGATAATGGTATTGATGGGTTCCAGTTTTGCCAGGGGAGTATCATAGGTCACGCCCAGTCTGAACACGATCCGGCGCTCCTGCATACGCTTGTAATTTCGTACCCGGGAGCCGGTAAGATCGGTATTGGAAAAGATAAGCTGTTCTCCTCCCAGGGAGCGGATACGGGTAGTCTTAATGCCTACATGCTCTACCACACCCATGTAATCGCCCACTATAATAAAGTCACCCAGCTCAAAAGGGCGGTCCAGCAGGATAGAAAAGTAGGAAAACAGGTCCCCCAAAACGGCCTGGGCGGCCAGGGCTATGGCAATACCGGAGATTCCCAGCCCGGCCACTACCGCTGAGATATCAAATCCCAGGTTGGACAGAAGAAATATGCTTCCGATGATCCATACAAAGATATTGATAATAGGACGCAGGCTTTTTACTGTCCTGAGCTTTTCCGGGTCCTTTTCCTTCTGCATGATCCCCTTTTCCATCCAGTAGCCCAGGATACGGGTCAGGAAGCGTATCAGGAATATGGTCAGTAATACCACCCCTATGATAGTGAGCAGCTTGTCCATGCCCTGAGATAACTTGAGATATCGGGAAGCCAGATAGAGGCTCCCGAAATAGAGGAGAGGAAACATATTGCGGGTGATCAGTTTCACGAAAAAGTCATCCAGCTGGTTTTCAGTCCTTTTGGCTAAGACCTTAAGGCGGCGCATAATGATCTTCTGTATGATCAGGGTCAGTACTATCCCCCCCAGGAAAATGGCGAAGAATACCAGATAAGACTGGATGGTGTTTCCCCAGAGGGTCTTATGCATAACTGCTAAATCACTTAATAAGGGGATCTCTACCACTATGTTTGTAGTGAGGCTGTTTGTCATTGATTTCTCCTTGCACCTATTATTGTAGAGGGGGCTCTGCTTTTTTTCAAGCTGAGGCTTTTATTTTAACGTATTTGTGCGTAACTATATAAAAAATTAAGTATCGAAATCCTTGAAAAAACCCTCAATAAATGATACATTTAATTTACTAATTCAGGAGGAGAATTTTTATGCGTCATGTTATCTTTAATAGAAAATATATATTATCGTTGCTGGTACTGGCCAGCCTGGTATCCTGTACAGACAGTGGCCTGCAGCCTATGGTCAGCCCCAGCGGGAATTCAATGCCTGATGATATGCAGTTCACCGGAACAGGAATAGGAGACGACTTTTCCACTGCCCGCCAGAATGCCTTTGCGGAAGTGGTAAAAAAAGGCATCATCTATGTGATCGGTGATTCCGGCTATAATGCCAAGAAAAGTCAGATAGACGGAGCCTTTCTGCCCTATACCAAGGCCCGCTACTATGTACTGGGTGAAGTAAAAAAGAACACAGCCAAACAGAAAAAATGGCTGTCCACCGGCAGGACCGCTTCCGGGCAGATGGAACTCAAGCTCCAGGCCTATATCGACCTCAAGAAGCTCAAAGAAGACCTGGATGGAATCGGGGCCAGCACCACTACCAAAAAACCCAATACCGTAAATAACACTACCACTACTGTCAACACTGTGAATACCACTTCTACCGTTACTACTACGACCACACCTGACACTAGTGATGAAGACCTCAGTGATGTGGACCTTTCTGCCCTGACTTTCCTGGTTATATATAATCTCAGTGATCCGGTCTATAAAAACGATAAAAACCAGGCAGAATATGCACGTTGGGGGATCTCTTATATTAATAAGGAATTAGGAAAGGTAAATATCACCACATTCGATGCTGATACTATGGAAAAACTGGCAGAAGAACGTAATCTTCTCCAGGAAGAGGCCAATGGCTCCATAGGAATAGGGCAATTACTGGCCAATGCCATACATGCTGAGCTTTATGCTGAAGTGACCCCATCTGTTTCTTATAAAGGAATAAAAGTAGAAAATGCCATAATGGATGTAAAAATCTATGTGCGTACTACCGGTAAACTCATAGATACTTACCAGGTAGGTGGGGGTGAGATGTATGCCAATGATCTTACTTCGAATATAAAAGGAAGTCTGAAAGTCGCTTCACAAAAAATCATGAAAAAACTCATCCCTACATTGAAAAAGTATGTAAAGGATGGTAGAGTATATTTCGTAAGGCTGAATGGGGTGAATTCCTACAAGGATGCCTCCAAGTTTACCAGCTCTGTAAAGACAGTAGACGGAGTGAAGAACGTGTCCCTGAAGTCCGGCTCCAAGGCTGACGGGGTGTATGACTTTTATGTAGAGTTCACAGGTAACCCTACAGACCTTATGGACCGTTTGTTTGAGTTTCTGCCCGACCAGCCTGGATTTGAAAACTTTGACCTCCAGGAAGTCAGAGGAAACGAGTTGATATTTACGTTGCAATAATTTTTATAGAAAATCTAATAGGAGGATGTACCTATGAAAAAAATGATGTTTGCGTTGGTAACAGTTATTATGCTGGGTGGTATGGTAGCTTGTAATGGTGGTGGAAATACTGAGGTCAAACCTCAACCTAAAGTAGTAGCTCCCAAGGTGGATGTTTACGTGCTCCGCAAAGAGCCCGATCCTGCACCTGAATGGCTCTATGATGAAGACTGGATCGTAGCTAAAGATGCTGACGGGACCAAAGTGATCTATTTCAAAACAGAATCACAGAATCCTACTCAGAGTAAAGCAATGGCCAGCCTCAAAGCTGACAAAGCTCTGCTGTTAGCCGGTATCATCAAACAGCTGACCTCTTCAGAAATGGTCCGCGCTACTGAAGGTATGTTGAACGATGAAGGTGAAATGGATGCGTATTTCTCTGAAATCGTAGCTGCTATCTCCCGTAATGTAGACACAAGTGGTGCTTTCCCTGCTGGTACTTACTGGGAATATGTACAGGAAGTAGAAGGTGAAAATTCTACCAAGTACTATCGTGCAGTAAAAAGATACCAGATGGATTATGCACAGTTCCAGGCTAAACTGATGGGCGAAGTCAAGAAACAGGCTCCCCGTATCAATGAAGAGCTGAAGAACAAGAGTAATGACTTCTTAGACAAGATGAATTCACAACTGGATGCATTAGGAGAATAATCTCTTTTGAAAAAGTCAGGAAGGCCCTGTTTATCAGGGCCTTCTTTGTTTATCCCGGGAAAAATTGAACTCTTGGGGAAAGTGTGTTATATTGATTTAAGATATTATTAGTTTTGGAGGAATTATATGAAAAGAATGGTATTTGCCTTTTTGTCTGTGTTAATGCTAGCCGGTATCACCTCTTGTGGTGAGCAAAAGTCAGAAGTCACTCCCAATCCCGGTGTCAATAAGGCTTCTAAAGTAGATGTATATGTACTGCGCAAAGAACCTGATCCTGCACCTGAATGGCTCTATGATGATGACTGGACAGTAGCAAAAGGCCCCGAAGGAAACAAGGTCATTTATTTTAAAATAGAATCGATCAACCCCACTCAAAGTAAAGCAATGGCCAGCCTCAAAGCCGAGAAAGTCAGTCTTTTAGCCGGAATCATCAAACAGCTGACTTCTTCAGAAATGGTCCGTGCTACTGAGGGTATGTTGAACGATGAGGGAGAAATGGATGCCTATTTCTCTGAAATCGTAGCCGCTATCTCCCGGAATGTAGACACCAGTTCCGCATTACCTGCCGGCACTTACTGGGAATATGTACAGGAAGTAGAAGGGGCTGAATCCAAGAAATACTATCGTGCAGTAAAAAGGTTTAGCATGGATTACAACCTCTTACAAAAGAAACTGTATGAAGCTACAGTAAAACAGGCCCCCAAGATCAACCAGAAATTAAACACCAAGGGAACTGACTTTGCCGATAAGATGAACTCTCAGCTGGATCAGTTAGGCGAATAAAAAATTTGTAAAAGCAGAACCGGACTGTATTAAACAGTCCGGTTTTTTTATTTCGGTATAATTGTTTTTTAAATATAAATGTGCTAACATATTATATTCCTTTGATAGAGAGTAAAAGATGAAGAAATGGATTAAGAAAATAATTCAGTATTTGAGTCTCCTGGCACTGGATATCGGGGCTTATTATGTCTCCGTCTTTTTAGCAGTCCTGTTGAGACGTACCGTGGTTGATATTTTTATCCCTAATCTGCCTTCTTTTACCTTTACTATCAGTTATACCTCATCCATGTACTGGGTGCCATTGGTGATCATTGTCTTTTTCTTCTTTGCACGATTATATAATACCCGTTTTCCTTTCTGGGAAGAGACCCGTACTATTGTCAAATCTCTGACGCTCTCGCTGTTCTTCATAGCCCTGACATTTTATCTGCTGCGCCAGCATGTAAACGTATTGCGATTGTTTTTTGTACTATTGTGGATCGTTTCTATGTTTGTATTTCCCCTGTTCAGATTTTGGGGAAAGCGGCTGCTGTTCAAGCTGGGCCCCTGGAAGGAAAATGTCATCATATTAGGAGCCGGAGAAGCCGCGGTGGCCACGGTAAAGGGTATTACCCATGAAGAACATCTGGGCTATAAAGTGCTGGGCTTTCTGGATGACGACCCCGCTAGAATAGGTACAATCCTGACCATCAACAAAAAAGAGTATAAGATATACGGGGAGATACAGAATTTTAAAAAATTTATCGATGTATTGTCTATTGATACGGTATTTATTGCAGCGCCCTACCCTCCGGAGATCATGCGGAATCTGATCAATCATGTCTATAAATATGTAAGGCGTGTCATCATCATACCGGATATACAGGGAGTATCTATCTTTAACTCAGAACTGCACTATCTGTTTACAGAAAAACTGTTTATGATAAAAGTCCACAACAGCCTCAATTCTCCCTTTAATGTATTTATGAAACGGATCTTTGATCTTACTTTAAGTATTGTGGGACTGACACTGATCTCTCCTCTTTTACTGGTGATCATAATCCTGATCAAGATCTATTCAAAAGGGCCGGTATTTTTTATACAGAAGAGACTGGGAAAGAATGGTAAAGAGTTTAGAGCTATCAAATTCCGGTCCATGTATGTCGATGCGGAAGAAAGGCTGAAAGAGATACTGAAGACGGATAAAGAAGCAAAAAAATATTATGAGAAATACTGGAAGCTGAAAAAGGATCCCCGGGTCACTCCTATCGGTAAATTTCTCAGAGGGACCTCTCTGGATGAGCTCCCCCAGGTCTTTAATGTCATCAGAGGGGACATGAGTCTGATAGGGCCCAGGCCTTATCTGCCCGAAGAGATCGATAAGATCGGGGAACCCTTTAATATTATCAACTCGGTAGTGCCCGGCCTGACCGGATTATGGCAGGTCAGCGGACGCTCTGATACAGACTACAATTTCCGGGTACAGACTGATGTATGGTATGTACAGAACTGGAGCCTGTGGCTGGACATCATAATACTGGTACGCACACCCCTTGAAGTCTTAAAGGGAAAAGGAGCCTACTAGATATTCAGATTCTCGTAAATATTCCGAAAAGTATATTAAGGATTATTTATGAGAAAAATACTGCTTTTTTTACTGCTGATGTTCCCCATAATGACTGTCTACGCAGGGCTGGATGAATACGGCTTCAAACCCCTCCCCAGAAAACTGAGATACAAAGAAGATTTTTTCCGCCTCTATAATCAGTGGCTCTATGCCGATGAAGATTCCATTACCCGGAACATATTCTACCTGGAGCTGGCTTTTGCCCTACCCTATGATGATCCTATCAAGGCTCTGGTCCCAATCACAGATCCACTGCAGTATGAGAAATATAAAAACCTGCTCATGATGCATATATGTACCTTACTTACCAAACAGTATATCATTTATGGAAATTATTACATGAAGGAAAAGATATACTTCTTCAATGAAGAATTCTTTGATGATTATATGTGGGGCTTTGACCATGCTGAGTTAAGGTTTAAGCATGCCCGGGGCTACTGGGAATATGCCATAGAATATGCCAAAAAAGCGGACGCTATCAAGGGCCACAAAATGGATATGCAGTTCAGGGGCCAGAACTTCGATTATGAAGACCAGCTGTATAAAATAAAGACGAGAAAGATCGATTATTTCAAGGTAATCGAGCAGAGGATTGCCAAAGTTGAAGAAAACCGTAAGGTTATCCTGGCTTTGAAAAAGGACTAGAAATCCCCCCTTGACTTTTTATTTCAATAAAATATAATTATCTGTTAGGAAGTGTTGTTGCAAAAGTGCATGCAAAAGTAAAACTAAAATAAGCAGAACCTGGGTTTAAGACTGAACCCGGTGAAGATAGGGTGCTGAAACTAAAACACAAGGAGTCAAACCCATGCCATTCAGAGTAACTTTAGACGGCGCTGGAAAGGGAATGAAGTTTGAAACAAAAGAAGAAGCAAAAGAAGTGATCTGGGAATTCTATAAAGATCAGATGAGCCGGCCTGAATTTGATAAGTTCATAGAAGCACATATAGAAGAGGCTTAGATTATTTGAGAGTATTAGCGGTCAGCGATGTAGTAAATAAACTATTATATAGCCCCCAGGTTCGCCGGATCGCTGGAGATGTAGATCTGATCATCTCCTGTGGGGATTTGCCCAGTTACTATCTGGATTTTCTGGTATCCAGTCTGGGCAAACCTCTGTTTTATGTATGTGGAAATCATGATAAATATGGAGTGGATCCTCCCTCCCTCCTTTCCAGTAATGATCACAGAGATTTTTTTTCTTCGCATTTCAACTACGACAAGTCTGCTAATTTTGGCGGTATCAATCTACATGGCAAGTCTGAAAGTATAGGGGATAAGGTTTTTTCCGGACTGGAAGGTTCAATATTATACAATCATGGTTCCCATCAGTATTCTGATCGTCAGATGCGCCGCACAATCCGCAGGTCGATGCCCCAACTGTATCTCAACCGTATGAAGACGGGCAGATATTTAGATGTACTCGTGACCCATGCCCCTCCCAAAGGGATCCATGACCTGGATGACCGGGCTCACCGGGGCTTTTCCTCTTTTCTTTGGTATATGGAAAAATTCAGGCCAAAATATCTCCTGCACGGCCATATTCACCTGTATGACCTAAATATAAAAAGAGAAAGCCAATATTTTGATACAACTGTGATAAACTGTTATGATTATCAGTTATTAAATCTGGAGATTTAAGATATGATGACAGACCCTTTTAAAAAAGCCAGGGCAAAAATGGACTTTGACAAAGCCAAAAACCGGGCTTTTTTTGGAGACATGTTTTCCAGGATCACCAATACCAATAATGCTTTACTGCAATTTGATGAAGTCAAACATTTGTTGTCCCCTCAAGGCATGGTCTACCGGGGACTGACAACGGTCAGTATGGATAAGATCATAGGCAGTGAAGGCCGTTATCACGACTTTGATAAAAACTTTATGCCTCGCTATACTCACAACCGCTCCCGGTGGGAAAACGTAGATATACTGCGTATGGAAAATGTGGAGCTGCCCCCGGTGGAACTCTACAAACTGGGAGAGCATTATTTTGTAAAGGATGGCAATCACCGGGTCTCGGTAGCCCGGGAAAAGGGTCAGGAGTTTATTGATGCCCAGGTCATTGAACTGTTTACCAATGTAGATCTGGATGAAGATGCCATAAACGAAAAAGGACTGCTCCTGGCCCATAGTAAGAAGTATTTTCTGGATTCGACCCGGGTGGATAAACTCATTCCGGAGAGTAACATTCAGCTCACTAATGCCTGGGGATACTACCGCCTCCTGGAACATATCAATGACTATAAATACCTGCTCAGTGAGAAAGATCAGCGTGAATATACCTGGGAGGAGTCAGTCAGACGCTGGTATTATGACATGTACTCGCTGGTGACCTTTAGTATCAATCTGAATAATGTGCTCAAATCATTTCCCGGGAGAACAGAAGGGGATCTGTATATCTGGGTAATGGATCACTGGCATTTTCTCAAGGAAAAATACAGCGGAATAAATATAGAAGATGCGGTCATGGATTATTCTAACCGTTTTGGCAGAAAGTCCCTGGGAATATTTTTTCAGAAGATAGGGGCCGGTATCAGAAAGCTGTTTGCAAGGAATAAAAGATGAGTCAGCTCAAGCGGGTCCTGCTGGTCCATACAGACTATCCGGAAAATATCTTATCCATTGTAGAACAGGTGGGCCACTGCCTCAAAGAAAAAAATATAGAGTACGATATACACCTGCGTCAGAAGATGGAGTTTCATAAGGATCAGTGCCTCATCCCGCACCAGGCCCATAAGGAAAAACCTTACGACCTGATCTTTGCCATAGGGGGAGACGGTACTTTTCTCTATGCGGCCCGTACCTTTCTGAGCTGGGACCTGCCTGTAATGGGTATCAACGCGGGCCGTCTGGGCTATCTCATGGAGATCAATCCCGAAGACATCGGTGACGCCCTGGACCGGCTATCCCGGGGAGATTATCACAGATCCCAGAGGATGATACTGGAAGCGACTGTGACCCGCAAGGGACAGCAGCTGTCCTGTTTTCAGGCCCTCAATGATGTGGTCATCACCAGGGGTGCCATAGCCCGTATGATAGAGATATCGATCACTGTAGAAGGCCAGGTGCTGTCTCATTACCGGGCAGATGGGGCTATCGTCTCTACCCCTACCGGATCTACTGCCTACAACCTGTCCTCGGGAGGGCCTATCCTGGCCCCGGATGTGGACGCTCTGGTCATCACTCCTATCTGTCCCCATACCCTGGGGGTAAGGCCTGTGGTACTGGGCAGCGACCAGGTGCTGACTTTTACAGTGCTGACCCGGGAGGCCAATACTATACTGGCCATTGACGGCCAGGAAGGCCTGGATCTCATATCCGGGGATGAAGTGCATATAAGACAATCCGATCATAAGATCACTTTATATCGTCTGGATAAGGCTGATTTTTTCAGCACATTACGCAAAAAATTAGGGTGGCACTCATGATAGAAAGAATCAATATCAAGAATTATGCGATCATAGACCAGCTCGAACTGGAGCCGGGGCAGAAGTTTAACGTATTCAGCGGGGAGACCGGAGCCGGAAAGTCCATTATCGTGGGAGCCCTGAGCCTGGTACTGGGAGCCCGGGCGGATACTACAGTGGTCCGTTCCGGTGCGGAAAAAGCCATAGTAGAAGTGGAGTTCAGTATCTCTGACAGCCGGACCAGGGCGAGGCTGAGGGAGCTAGAGATCGAGGATAATGACTCGGTGATCATACGCCGGGAGATCAGCTCCAATGGTAAGAGCCGGGCCTTTGTCAATGGATTCCAGGAACCTATCACCAAGCTGGCTGACATCGGCGAATGGCTGGTAGATATGCATGGACAACACGATCATCAGCAGCTCCTCAATCAGGCTATACATATAGATCTCCTGGATGACTATGCCAAACTGGCTGCACCCCGGGAGGCAGTAGCGGGCCTGTACAAAGAGCTCATGAAGAAGATCACCTTTAAAAAAGAGCTGGAGCAGGATGAACAGAAACTGCTGCAGGAAAAGGTGTTCTGGGAGACTGCGGTAAGCGACATTCAAAAGGCGGGATTTCAGGAAGGCGAAGAAGAAGAACTACGGGACCAGCTGCGCCGCATGGAAAACGGAGAAAAGATCTCAGAAGCCCTCAATGGAGCCTATGATAATATGTACAGCGCGGAAGGCTCCATACAGAGCCGTATGGCAGAAGTACTGCAGGATATGGGGGAGCTGGCTCCTCTGGATGCCCGTTATAAAGAGCTGCAGGAGATCCTGGAAGATGCTGCCGCCAAGATAGACGAAAGTGTGAATATCCTCTCGGACTATAAAGATGAACTGGACTATGACCCCTCAGCAGTGGACGTGGTGACCGACCGTATGCAGCTCATCAAGGACCTGCAGCGTAAGTACCAGCGATCCAGCCTGGAGGATCTCAATGCCTATGCCCTGGAGTGTGCTGATAAGCTGCAGCGTTTTGAAAACCGGGGAGCGGAGCTGGAGCAGCTCACTGCGGATATAGAGACTATCAGGAAGAACCTCATAGAAAAGTCTCTACAGCTGTCCCAGAGCAGACAGGCTGCCGCTAAAAATATGGCCCAGGCTATCAAACAGGAGCTGGCCTATCTGGGGATGGATAAGGCTGAATTTATGGTAGATATCAAGTATGTCCGTGATGAAGACTCGGTCATAGTGATCAATAACCAGTCTATCAAAGTGACGGCCTCCGGTATAGACCGCGTAGAGTTCCTGATCTCATCCAATGTAGGCCAGGAAGCCAAAGCCCTCAGGAAAGTAGCCTCCGGGGGAGAAATATCCCGGGTCATGCTGGCCCTTAAGTCCATACTGGCTGGCAATGACAGTATTGAGACCCTGGTATTCGACGAGATCGATACCGGTATCGGCGGTGTGACAGCCGGAAACGTAGGCGAAAAGATGAAGTCTCTGGCCTCTAAAAAACAGCTCCTGGTCATCACCCATCTGGCCCAGATCGCATCAAAGTCCGAAAAACATTTTCAGGTATCCAAGGATGTAAGGGATGGTCAGACCTTTACTAAGGTGCAACCGCTCAGCGGAGAGGAAAAAGTCAGTGAAATAGCCCGTATGCTGGGAGGGGAGTCTGACACTTCCAGGGCCCATGCCCGTGAGATGATGGGACTGTAAGCCGGAAAGCCTGCACTGAGTCTCACCCCTACTTTGAACCCCATTATCGAAGTGTCAAGAGTCTCAAAGTCTAAAGAAAAAGCAAGCCCCGGATATACCGGGGCTTATATTTATTAGGCATCAATGTACTAAATATAATTGAAAACAGTGAGTATCAGAATTGCAATATAACTACAATAAGGGTATATTCTTTTTATCTTAAAAAGGAAGGATTAAGAGCATGAGATGTGTATTTATCACCGTTTTATTTCTGGTTTTGGGAAGTAGCCTGACTTATTCACAAGCAAATGACTTTGAAAAAAAGATGAACGATTTCCGCTATAGCCTGAATGCTGAGATGGATGACATGCCGTTTGAACAACTCAGAGAGATGAAATTTAGTGAAAAGACTAAAAAGAAAATAGAAAAATGGCTGAAAGAAAATCAGGAAGATATTTTAAAATACAAGAAGGGCATGCTGGAAAAACACGAGGTATCCAGCCTCACTGTATCTCCGGTCCGGTATGAGAAATTAGTACTGGAAGAGGAGGTGCTTTCACTGGAAATAAATGAGCTGATGGGATGGGAGGCGGCAGGCCCGGTCTATGGACTCCTGATGGTCAATCCGTATTATGGTGTAAGCATGCTATCCTCTATGTACCTGGCCCGGAACATGAGAGCCGAAGAGTTGGGGCGGTTTTCTCTGATGCTGACCATGGGAGGCAGCCGCATCTCTACCATAAAGACCGGAGAAGATACCTGGAATATCATGCTGGATCAGTACAGCTATGTGTTTATTGTGGCCTGTAATATTAAGACGGGCAGCCTAAAGTATGTAGGTGTGTACAGGAGAAAAAAGGAATAAAAGCAAAACCAGCCCGGTGTATATTGAAGAAGGAACGTCTCTGGGCCTGTTTTTAAACAGTGTGAGAAAATGAATGATTCTGGAATAAGAACTCCCATGAGGTGCTGATATTTTAGAATAATAAAGAGGATAAATGTTATGTGGGATATTATTAAAAAAGACGAGGGCCTGCACATCAGAAGCCTGAAAAGCATCCGTAATAGTACGATTCAGCTCTTTATACTCCTGCTGTTTATGGGAGCCATTCCTCTTTCCGCCTATGTCTTTCTCCCGAAAAACGGGGATTCATCTTTGCTGGTCATGGGGACAGTATTGATCAGTATCCTGCTGGGATTTACCGTCATTCACTTTACTAATCTCTATTCCCGCAGCCTCTATCTGGACCGCTCACGCCATACAATAACTTTGTATAGTGAGCTTCCCTTGTTTAGGCTTTTAAGTAAGCCTCGGGTGTTGAGCGTGGACAGTCTGGCAGAGGTGGAGCTGGTGGAGACCACATCTAATCGTGCCCCCCTGGCTTACATACAGTTGCAGACCAGGGAAGGAACAAAGATACACTGCCTCAGAAGTGTGGGCTCATCAGAAAACCTGGAAGAAGTGCTCACAGCCATGAAGCAGGCTATTAAGCAGTTTAATTATCCGGGGGTATGAGGATAAAGACAGATACAAATCATCCCTAGTATGCAAAACCAGGGTATAGGTACAAAAATAGTAAAAGACCTCATAGTTCAGTCCCAAAAAAATAAACAGTCTATCTGTCTTGATGTTTTAAAAAGTAATTCAAAGGCTTTATCATTTTATAAGAGGTTGGGATTTGTTTTATCCGGAGAAGATGAAATGTTTTTTCATTTAAGCTATAATGAATCCCATACAGATCAAATACGGAAGTAAACCGCCAGGCGCAGGCTGGCTTAGTGAGCTTGAAAAACAATGCTTTTTTAGTCTGTTTTCCACCGGTAGATCTTCAGGGGATAATCAGCAATACTACAGGGGATATATAAGCGATGAAACTATTGAAAAACAAAAGTAATAAAGAAGTAAAAGTATATCATCTGAAAATAATGTTTATCACAATATTCCTCGCCAGCTCAATGATCAACCAGGCTAAAGGCGTTGTAGTACAAAAGATCCCACTCCCCAAAGACATACAGGTTTTTGAACTCATACTCTCCCCGGATGGAAAACGGTGTGCTGTAACTTATAAAAAGGATGATAAGTTTTATGTCACTGTAGATGGAAATGTATATGGAGGCTATGAATCTGGAGTGTCTCAATTCCATTTTTACCATGGGGGAAATGATTTTTGGTTTTTGTATACAGGGGGTGAGGGAGAAGGGGGTTATAACTATAACCTGAACGGCAAAGAGTCTCCTGGTTGTTACTACATTGTTTTTTGTAAAGAATCACCTGCTTTTGGAGTACGATTCCATCCGGAAAACGATATTCAGTATGTCAATGTAATGGGTACAATATATGGTGGTTTTAATAGTGTGTCTATTCCTGTGATTTCGGGGAATGAAAAAGTCTTTGCGTTTTCCTATGAGCAGGAGAATAAGTATTATATCAACTTTAATGGCAAAATAACAGGTGGCTACAGGAGTCCTCCCCAAAATATCACACTCTCATGGGATGGTACACAAATAGGATATACTATAAATGTGGATGATTTTAAAGAAGTAGTCATTATCAATAATGTAATGTCTCAGGAATCCTGGCAAACGGGGCCAATCGTATTTTCGAAAACAGGCAAGTCTTACGGTTATTCTTATGATATTTCCACCCACGAGGAAAAAAAAGTTTTTGCAGTAATAAACGGGAAAACTTATGGCCCCTATTTCAATGTTGATGAAATGGTTTTTTCCGGAGATGGTCATAACTGGGCATTCTGTTATACTACTAATCAATTTTCGTCTTCCTGCCTGCTTATAAATGATAGATTATATGAAAATGCATTTAGCCCTTTTTTTTCAGAAAAGGGGGATAAATATGGTTTCGTCTTTTTGACTAACCAAAATGAAAGGTGTTTGAATCTCAATGGGAAGATCTATGGACCTTACGAAAATATAGACAGGCCTTTCTATTCGCCGGATGCTAAAAAAACTATCATTAATGCAGAACAGGGTATTCTGATGGATGGTACTAATTTTTACTATCCCATAAACAATGATATACAATTTTCACCCAATGGAAAATATTATGCTTATTCCTGTATGTATGAAGGTAGTGATTATTCTATTCTGGCCGGGGGAAAAGAACACATCATCTATAATGTAGATGAGCAGGGAGAAGATCCCTATCCTGACTTTACCATAAGCAGAGATAATCGAACTATAGTCGCCTATATAAAAGACAATGAGATTGTGATAGAGGATATCACTCCTCCATAGGGCCTTAAATCTTAATTCCGCTGATACAGGAATGGATGGTATGAAAGGATGCTTTTCTACCATCATACCTATAAATATTCCCTTCATCTTTTACAGAAAAATTCTCATGTAATGTGTATCTAAAGAAAAAACTGTCACTCTTCACTGGCAATTGTCGATCCACTGTTTCCACTGATCGGGATGATAACCGACGAGGGCTTTTTTACCGCATCGCACTATGGGGGTCCTGTAGAGCAGAGGGTTTTGCATCAGTGTTTCCTCGATGTCGAAGACCATGTGCTGCAGGTTTTGCTTCTGAAACTCTTTCCCCTCCCGGTCTATCATATTGTCCAGGCCTACGGCGTTTTTGACACTGTTGAATTCACCGGGGCTCAGGCCTTTTTGCTTCAGGTCTATAAACTGGATCTGCTGGTTCCGCTCTTTAAAAAAGCGCTCCGCCTTGCGGGTGTCGGGGTCATTCTTTATACCGAAAATCTGAAATATCAATGCTCCGCTCCTGTTTTTAAACTGGTAGATATCACTATTATAGAATAAAACGCTGTTCCTGAAAAACTTTAGGGGGAGAAAAAAGCAGAGAGGGGCCGGAGGCCTTAACAAGGATGCAGCTGGACCCTGTGGGGGTATAGTGCCCGGGTGGGGACTGGGGTGCAGGCATATACCCACACCGCTCCTGGTGGGCCGCAGTACCGGCTCCTGCCCGGTGGGGAAGGGTGGGGTTCCCCGGGTCGGGAAGGACTGATGAGAGACCCAGAGGCCCGGGGGATATACTGGGAGCTCAGTATGAGTGAGGGGGAAGGATAATCCCTGTTCTGACAAAACAGAAGTTTTCCTTTTTTCCAAAATAAAACTATAATAAGGCTCAATGTGAAACAGGAGAATCAAATGTTAGCAAAACCCGTGATCCTGGCCAGTGATATGGAGGGCGTGCTCATCCCTGAGATCTGGATCGGAGTGGCGGAAAAGACCGGGATCAGGGAACTGCGCCTCACCACCCGGGATGTGAGCGATTACGATGAGCTTATGAAGATGCGTATCGGCATACTGGAGCAGCACGGGCTGAAGCTGCACGATATTCAGGAAGTGATAGACTCCATGGAGCCCCTGCCCGGAGCGCGGGAGTTCGTGGAATGGGCCCGGAGCCGCATACAGTTCGTGGTGCTGTCCGATACCTTTTACCAGTTTGCCCAGCCTATGATGAAGAAACTGGGCTGGCCCACCCTGTTCTGCCACGACCTGGTGGTGGATGAAGAGGACCGTATCGTGGACTACACCCTGCGTCTGAAGGACCAGAAGCGGGCCTCGGTGGAGGCATTTAAAGGCCTGGGATTTAAAGTGCTGGCTATGGGGGACTCCTACAACGACACCTCCATGCTGCTGGCGGCTGACCAGGGCTTCTTCTTTAAGCCGCCTGACAAGATACTGGGGGACTTTCCCCAGCTGCCCTACTTTTATGAATACGATGAGCTCAAAGAGGCTCTGTCGCAATACATGAGATAAGATCGGAGGTGAGGGATGAGAAGAGTATTGATACTATTGGCCCTGGTTCTGGGTGTGGCCGGCACTGTAGCCGCACAGACTAACTACAATATCCTGGAAAAAGGATGGTATCTCAATACCAGCCTCGGTGTGACCATCAATCCCTTCCGGGGAGTGATAGACACCCAGCTCTACCATCGCGTCCCTCTCATGAATAAGCCCGGTATGCTCTGGAAGTCCACCAAGCTGGACTGGGGCATCAAGAACCTGACCTCACCCGCCCTGGAGTACCTGGGGGCCATAGTGAGCATAGAGCCTATCGCGGTGTTCCAGCTCACTGCGGAAGTGGGGGCGGTGCGCTACTTTCCCCTGCTGGGCTATGGGTTCCTGACCTATAATGACCTGAGCGGTGACTACAGCAGCGATACCCGTAAGGACATCACTGCTACCAATAAAGCCAGCCATAATGCCTTTATGGCCACGGTACAGCCCAGCTTCCGGGTGGCCCTGGGTCCCATAGCCCTGGTACATAATATCACCTGGCAGTACGTGGACTATTTTACCAATGCCATCGTCTATGACTATATGAATGTGATCCTGCGCCGGGGTGCCGACTCCTACATCACCCACGACACCCTCCTGCTGTATCAGACCGGGGACTGGAGGATGGGGCTGGCCCATCACTACGGCTATATGTATGGTACCGGGGAGTGGATAGAGCGGGCTATGGTCATGGGAGCCTGGACCCCTAAGGTCCAGGATGTGAATCCTTACTTTATCCTGCAGCTGGGCTACAACCTGCGGGACTTTGAGTACCAGGACCAGCTCTATGTGGCGGTCAAGGTGGGAGCAAACTTTAAGCTCACTAAGTAAGGATTAGGGATGTGAGAAGGGAGATGGGTTGAAAAGTATACTATTTGCTTTGATTTTTGTTTTTTTTGCTGATGCAATATGGTCGCGAGATACCAATGAGCAGAATGGTCTTTATTTATCTGCCGGTTTACAACCTGTATTTACATTTGATGTTGACTGGAAACCGGGTCCGAGAGCAGTCTCGGGTGATATCCTTGTCTCTTTTAGACATCAATTAATGAATAAAACCGGATTCATGTGGGAGGGAATCCACATGGAGTATGGGACCAGGCTCCGATTCAGCCCCAGAGTGAAATATATGGGCTTGAGATTTGAAATTCAGCCAGTAAGGATATTTAAACTGGAGATTGAAAGCGGGTATTTATGGATAAACGATCTAGACATTGATTATCTTGGATTTCCAGTTTCATCCAGTTTCAGTATGGTGACTCCTACTGTTAGTTTTCAAGATACAAATGCCGGTTTTTTATTAGTAAGTCCCAAGTTGGGGTTAGATCTGAAAAACATTGGATTTTGGTATTCTTTTGAGGTTCCACTTATCAGGTACGGCATGTTTGATTCATTAGTAACACCCTTTACAGAGAAAAATTTGCATCATAGATTTTCTATAGAATGGAATCCATTCTTCTATTGGCAAATCAATCTATCTCTTGTCCTGATCCCATCCCCACAACCCGAAACTCAAACTTTCACTACTCGTTTATTTACCCGTATATTCTGGACCAGACCTTTAAATGACAGAATAGAACCCCGGATAGATCTGGAATTTGGCTCTCTGGAACAGGGTTCTGAGAATTTTACGGCAATTAGTCTGAGGTTTGGCCTTAAATATAAGATTTGGTAAATTTTACATAAAGTCTAATAAAGGCTAAACTATAGAGTATCCGGTATTTTTGTGGAAAAAGATACACAAGGAGAATCAAAACATGGATGAATTTAAGAGTATCTATCGCAGATATGCCATTACGCTCATGGCTGCAGCTACGGTGCTGTTCGGAGCTATCATGGCGACCCGCTTTTTGTACAAACCGGCTATGGTAGTGAATACCATACCCCCCACCCTGATGTGGCTGCATATCAGCCTCCTCGCTCTGTCGGGGCTGGCCGGACTGTCTATACTGCTGCTCCGCAAGAGACTGCTGGATGAAGTGACCCGGGCCGACTTTAAGGGAAATATCGCCCAGACCCTGGCCAATAAAGGCTACCTGGTGGTGGCGCCTTCCCTGGTGTCTCTCCTGTCGGGATTGACCCTGGTCTATGCTTTTAATATCGATTTTAACGCGGTGATCGTGTATTTTTACATCTTCATCGGCGCCTATTATATAGGCTTTATCCGCTCCAATATATGGAGGGATATACTGGAAAGGGATGCACTAAAGTAAGAAGTTTATAGGGCCGCATAAGAGTTTATGCGGCTCTTTTTTTTTATCCCCGGGGGGGGGCGGCCATTAATGCATGCCCTTGATCCATTCAAAGATCTTTAACTGAAAACTATAGCTGCTGGAAAATAGCAGAATAGTGATGGCGATAACAAAGATGATAAAAGCCCCCAGGAATCTATGAGCAAAGTGTAATATGCCAACAGGGGAATTAGTTTCTCGATCATAGAGTAGTTTTAGCTTGTCCCCGATATTGAAAGTCCTGGGGTTAGATGAAAATCGGGATGTATAAATCAGCTTTCTATCATTCATATCCAGATATTCCACTCTGGGTTTATAGGACGTTCCATCTTCATCTGTATCTTCTTCAAAACTGACCACGGTACCATCAATAAAAGCATGTCTTCTGATCTTAGAGATTTCTCTGATAAATAAAAATGCACTCAATGTCAACAGTCCAATAGAGATGAATTTCCATATCATAGCGCGACTCCTTATCAGCATATTTTGTCTTTTAGCCTGTGCGCACAGGCTAGTGTTGATACAGGCCTTTGGGTATACATATCAGGTCTCTGGTCTCACATAAGTGCCCTGATGAAAGATCATCTGCCAGTACTCGCCATTATGTTTGTAAATCGAAGACCGCCTCACTGTACTATCATCCAGACTGGAAACATATAGAGTAGTGAGGAGCCAGGTGCTTTCATTGATCTTTTGCAGCATGGGAGAGCTTATTTCAGTAGAATCAAACATATCAGCATCCTCTTCTAAGCTTAAAGTATGGATAATCGAATCAAGATCAAAAACATGGCCGGATCTACCGATCTCAATGAAATCCTTGTGGAGATAATATCTTAATTTTTCCTCAGAAGACCGTACGTCTTTTTTTAGAAGCTCCTTTTCGATGTTAAGAAAAAACTCTAACAAATTCTGCATCTTCGCTCCATGTGAAGAATAACCAGTTTGAATAGTTAAATACAGACTGGATGTAGTCTTTCACCTTTAAAATCTCATGTATTAGTCATTTAATTCCATTTCCATTATGTAGTGTGTTACATCACGGACTTTTTTTTCTTCTATCAATTTCCATCCCAGCTTCTGATAATAGTTTTGAGCTGTTTGTGTATATAGATAAAGTCTCTCTATCTCCATTTTCCGCGAAATATTTACTAGTTCATTGATCAGTGCTTGACCAATTCCCTGGTTTCTGTATTCACTTTTAACATACAGACTGCTCAACTAGGGGCTAATATCCCTTCTCATCTCGAAATCAGTTTCTTTTAATGAAACAGATCCAATAAATTTTTTCTGCTCATTGATTGCTATCAGACCTAAAGGGATTTTATCCTCATTTATTCTTTCTTTTAAAAGATTTTCAATATCTTCAAGTGTCTTATCCGGATGAAAATGACCCCATTCTTTATAAAAACATTGAGCGATTTCCGGAATCTCAGTAGAGTGATTATGAAGAAAATCGATTCTGTAATGCATTACCTCTTCCTTAAAAATGGGGATGGCGAGCCATGTGTAAGCTATGGCTCAAACCGGTCTTTTTCAAATCAACTACTGCCAGGTGAACCAGTTTAAATTGTCTGCCAAAATGGGATTATGCAAATCATAATCAGCCCATTATAAAACTACAATTAATTATTTACAATATTTTTTAATAGTAGAAGTTAACTGGAAAGACTACCTGAAACTAAACCAGGCTCCCCATCACCGCCGAAGGTAGTTGTCGCGCTCCTTAATATGCACCCCACCGCCAACAGGGAAAGACCCTTCGGTAGTCAAGTAAATTATAGGGTAGATACTCAGGATGACACGCACAAAAAAACTTCAACTAAACCAGGTGCTTCTTCCTCGACGGAGTCTGCCTAATAAGTCTATAGTCAATAGCTGATAGTCGATAGTAAAAAGTGGCATTGTCATTTTAAGTCTGAACACGAAACTATAAGAGCTAGAAATGTCCATCCCAGCCTTTGGCACTAGCTCTACTCACTAAAAAACTTGGCATAGATCTCCTCATTCCAGGCCTGGCCCCAGGGGCAGTTACGCTGGATATGACGGGAGTAACCCCGCTTATTACCTTGAATAATCATAGCCAGGGGGTCGTCCCGGTGGTAGACACATAGTGAGCGGTCATCGTCTGACCACATACAGGAAAATTGTTCTTCATCCGGATCAGGTATTACTGCTTTTTGATCAGCATATTCTTCAGAAATAGGAGGAGGGCCTTCTTCGTACTGTTCCAGCTCCTCACGGGTGATGGGGGGGATACGGTTATAGAGAAATGCGTCAGCCAGGAGTTCGTCCATCTCATTGTCATAGAGGTAGAGCCAGGCGGACTCTCCGTTATCATCGATCACTGCTACTAAAGGGCCATTTTCGATCTCAAGATAGATATTGTCGCTCATAAGAGCCTCCTTGGGGGGATATTAACTATCTGACCTTTTTATTTTTCTTCGTGCTGCCTCCTGTATTGCTGCATCCTGGAATAACGGGAGCCGGACAGGCCGGACAGGATGACAAAGGCGATAAACAGTATCAGCTCCAGCTTGTAGGGAAACTTAGACCAGCGGTATCCCTGGGACATGAGGTCTTCTATCGCCTCATTCAGATTGTCTTCTTCGGCCCCGATAGGGGTCCAGCCTATTCCGATATAGGGGCTGTCTTCTACTACATAGGAATGCAGCTCTTTGAAAAGTTTGTGCTGGTATACTTCTTCCACAGTAGAAAAGCCGGTATTGGCTGCCAGGACTATAAAAAGGGCTGTGATCAGGATCTTCATTCCAGCCCTCTGTCAGTAAAGGGGAGTAGCCTGGCTTTCAGGTCTTTCTTAGGCCCTTTATCCAGGTATTTAGCCGCATTGTTAAACACCTCCAGGCTGAGATATTCCCGGTGTGACAGGAGGAAGTCCTGCACCTGGGCCATATCATGCCGGGAGTATTGCCTCAGGGCCCAGCCTGCCGCAGTACGGGCAAAACGCTCAGGCCGCCGGATAAGTATATCGCAATATTTAAAAAGCTGCTGTCTAAACCGGGTGATGTCCCTGGCCTGGCACAGTGCCACAAGGGCGGCCCGGGCCTTCCACACATAGGCATGCTGTATCCATTCATCGAGGTGGGAAAGGACTACACTGCTATGTTGCTCCAGCAGGGGAGTGAGGACCCGTACACAGAGCCAGTCGCCGGTATTCCAGTCTGCTATGAGCCGTTTCTGGTAATACTTTTCCAGGCTGAACAGTATGGTCTCCGGGTCGATCTCATTGATATACCAGATCTGGTAGAGCAGTATAGCAGCCAGTTTGTATTCTGCCTGCTCTCTTTCCATGAGGCGCGCGGCCAGGTCCAGCTTTTGCTGGCGGTTCCAGCCCTGCACTTTGTATTGTTTATAGAGGCCTTTGAGGATAGTACGGATGCGGGGTATGCCTACCCCCAGGAAGGGGATAGCCCCCTTGAGATAATCCTGCCACCACTGACGGGTACGCTGCTCGGCGGCCTGTTCCAGGGCGGATTGCAGAGAAGGGATAAATAACGACATAATCACTCCCTATAATGTTTCCACATTGTAATATACCGGCCTGAAATGTCCAGTAAGTTTAGGGATTATTCCTTTATTCCTATCTTAAGGACTATGTCCCACCGCATAGGCCGGGGATAGGTATCCCAGATCAGGTCCAGCTTTTCCCGGGCTTCTGCCAGAAAAGCATCCCCGTGTGAGGCAATATAGACCTGGGAAGCAGACCAGCTCCGGATGTAGGCCATGAGCTCATCCAGGCTCCAGTCTCGTACAATACTGAATCGGGGCGTATCAATCATAGTAAAGGGGAAGGCTATGTCTTCATAGCGGTCCCAGAGCAGACGGTTGCGCGGGTGCCACAGGTCATGGAGGCAGGGCATGATGATCTCATCCAGGACGGTCTGAGTATGGGCATCATGATGTATCCAGGAATAACCCCAGGCAGCGAATATCCCACCGGGACGCAGCACTCTCAGTACCTCAGGCCAGAAGCGGGGAAAGTCCATCCAGTGCAGGGCCTGGGCTACCGTTATGAGGTCAAAATACTGATCAGGGAAGGGAGTATGTTCCGAGGGGCAGCAGCTGTAGATGATATTGTCAGCCTCAAATGCCTCATTTAACTGTTTAGGGTTTATATCAGTAGCTATGACCTCTTTAAAAAATGGGGCCAGCTCTATAGCGGCCTGGCCGTTGCCGCAGGCGCAGTCCCAGGCCCGCTCCTTACACGATACCAGGGTGGAAAGATAGTTAAACAGCTCCGGAGGGTAGGAAGGACGGGCATGAGCATATATCTGAGAATGGGAAAAGAGGCCTTTGGTATCCATATTCAGAGTATAAAATAGATTCTGTTTGTTGTCATTTTTCTTTGGCATATAAGGGAATTGGTGCTACAATAGTTTAAAGTAAAAATCCGGGGAGCTGATGAAAAGAACGGTACTATTACTGACTCTCTTGTTATTCTCACTACATCCTGTATATTCTGAAGGCCTCAGTATCCATGAGATAAAGACCTGCTTTAAAGACTTTTCCCGATTCCGGGAGATTCGACTGCTGTGGGAGCTGGCTACTCTGGCTGCACCGGATGACCTGGAGATGAGGGCCAGCCTGGATAAAGAGACGGAAAGGCTGTTCATACAGTATTATATCGAAAACAATAATCTGGACATATCCAGACTGGATCTGTGCCTGTACCAGGTGATATATGACCGCCTTAATACCCCGGAATTCGAGCCTGGACATGAAAATCATGAGCTCAGCCCCCCCCTGCAGCAGTATTATGAGAAGATGCTCACTGAGCTGGAACAGAGACTGGATGGCCTGGTGTCAGCCCGAAAAGACCAGGACCAGGTCAGGTATCAGACCCTCTTAAGAGAAGCCCAGGACAGGTTCTACCTCCTGGGTGTGCTCAGCATCCTAAAAAGCCCTTATGCTCAATACCCTGATATACAGCCGCAATGGGGTATATACAGGGATCAGGATCCCGGCCCTGAAAATATAGATGAGATTGTCGATATATGGATAGAGGGGTGGCTGCGTATGCAGATGGGACTGATCCGGGACTGTGAAGCAGCTCTGGATCCGGATGATCCGGAAGAAGCAGATTCTCTGAGCGATCAGCAGAGGATCCTGAAGGAAGTAAGCGGGGAACTGAAAAGCATCAGTGAATTGAAAATCCAGCTGTATCTGCTGCTGGAGGACCTGGAGTATAGGGAGGAGTGAGAAATGAATAGTATATCTCTGAAAATAACTGTCCTGCTGGCCTTTCTATGTGCTTCCATCCTGATCTTTATGGGCATCAGGAAAAATCCTCTCAGATCGGGAAGCCTGTTTGGACTGTTCCTGCTCTTTTTTCTGGGTAGCAGTATGGCCCCCTCTGTAGCTGACCCGGCCAGGAGCCCCGATTGGGCTCAGGAATTCCAGAGCCAGTCCCGCTGGAAAAAGATCAAGTCCCTGTGGCAGAAACTGGACGCAGTAGAGCCTAATGCGCAGGGATACTATATGAGCACCCTGGACTGGGAGGAAATTGAAAAACTGAAGAAAGAAGCAGTAGAGGTATTCGGCTATTCCTATGAATTACTGGGAAATAAAGATTCGGCCCTGAAAGTCTCGCTGTATGAAAAAGTGCTTTATTCCCTCATAATAGACCGTATAGAAGATTTCGGTGTTCCCGCATACATCATGAGCCGTATGATGCCACCCCCCATGCTGACACAGAGGCATGCCATGGTCAGCCGCATGGAGCAGGAGATAGATATCCTGCTCCGGCTCAGAAAGGAGGGTAAAATCGGAAGCAAAGAATTTCAAAATTCCTGGGACAGAGTCAGTCAAAATATGAGGGCCTATGCTGTACTGAACGTGGTAAGCCGAAAATGGGGAGTGCATTCTTATTATAATACTGAGATGGAAATGTCCACCCATCCCGATACCAGCCTGGAAATGGAAAGTATCATAGATACCTGGCTCAAAGGACTGGAGCAGTCCTATCAAAAATCACTGACATACTATAAAGAAGAGCTGGAAAAGGAAAAAGAAAACAGTGCCAGAGAAGAGATCAAGTCATATCAGCAGCGCCTCATAGAAAACTATATGGCCGTTAAAAAAGACCTGGAATCTCTGAAAGGAACAGAATTGGCATTCAGCCGCTTAATCCAGGATCTGGAACACTGATGCCTCTGGGGCTGGTATACGAGATCACTTCCCGCTGTAATCTGGACTGCGGGTTCTGCTATAATACCCTGCCTCATGGCAGGGGCAAGGTCGCTCCACTGGAATGGGTGACTATGAAGAGCCTCCTTCATTCCGCTATCACTCAGTCAGGTGCGGCCTGGCTGGCCTTTGCGGGTGGGGAACCTTTGCTGCACCCCCATATCAGGGAAGCCATACGCTATTGCAGGCAGGCCTTTCCCCGGCTCAGCATCGGTATGGCTACCAATGCTACCCTGCTGGATGAAGAGCTGTGTGCCGGCCTCAAACAGGACGGGCTGGACTATATCGAGATACCCTTATTGGCCAGTGATGAAGAGCTCTATGAAAGGATGACCGGGGTGCACCAGCTCAGCCAGGTGAGAGAAACCCTGTCTTATGTAAAACAGAATGGCTTCCGTCTCAATGTGTCAGTCATGCTGTCTTCACAGAATGCTGCTGAGCTGCCGGTGATCATGGAACTGGCTTTTGCCTTTGGCGCGGATACTATCACTATTAACCGATTTATCCCTACCGGAATGGGTAGAAATAATAAAGACAGATATATCATGAAGCAAAAGGACCTGTCTCAGGCCCTGAAAGTGGCTGATAAAACAGCCGGTGTCCTCTCTATTCCGGTAGCGGTGAGCATCCCGGTCCGGGACTGTGATATCCCTCATTCCGGCTATCCCCACCTGCAGTTCTCCCCCTGTGTGTGCGGCCGGGATAAGTGGGTGATCGACCCTGTGGGAGGCCTGCGGACATGCGAACAGAACGAAGAGGTGCTGGGCAGTCTTCTGGAACAATCCTTTCAGGATATCGTCATGAGTGACAAAGTCCAGACCTTTAGAGAAAATAACCGCTATGATTACTGTGAGGAAAAAGACTGTTTTGCCCGCTGCGGGGGTGGGTGCCGCTTTGAGTAAGAGCATTAGTCATGGGGGAATGTAGATCAACTAAATAAAAAGGGCCCTATGAAAACATAAGGCCCCTGGAATTTGTTTCAATGGGTCAATTGACGGCGGCACTCATAAAGATGAGGGCGCTTTTAGCGGGGGTGGTGATATTACTGCTCATCCCCACAATAGTCCAGGTCTCCAGCCCTGGAGCCAGATTGGTGGCAGTAGTGCCGTTACACATGAGATACCAGGTACCGGTACCGGGGAAGCTGACGTTAAAGGGACGGGGGGAAGATTCATAATTCACCAATATGATAAAATCATTGTCTCCTGATACGCCTTTATATGTATAGCCCAGGAATCCATCATTCCAGTCGGTATCGGTGTTCCAGGCGAATGTGCTGCCTGCAGAGATGGGGTCATTGACATTTTGATACAGAGCAGGGTGAGCTTTGCGCAGTTTTATCAATGAGGAGAAAAAAGAATAGACAGAGGCATTGACTGACCGCAGACTGTCCCATGCCACGATGTTATTTGCTTCATCAGTACCATCGCCCGAAGGCGGGTGATTCCCGTAATGTGGATTAAGGACCTCCTCTCCCATCCATAGCATGGGTATACCCAGGGAGGTCAGGAGATGCACTGCGGCGGTCTTGACTTCCGGGACTGTAGCGGCTACATTTCCGGTCAGAGTACCTTCATCATGAGAAGAGAAGTAATTAATGACCTCTGCGGGATAGTTCCAGTTGTCATCACGGGAGTAATACGTCACTTTGGCCATACTGGAGGATGCACCGGAATCGATCAGGCTCCATACCGCATTTTTATATCCAGTGCCCCAGGAGCTGATATACTGAGAGCCGGAACTGCTGTTATAGTTCTGAATGGCATTGTTATGGCTGCCATCAAATTCTTCAAATATATAATACTGGCTGTTATAACCATCAGCTCGAAGGCCGCTGATCACATTCAAAAGAGCGGGGCTGTCAATATTTTCAGTAGAGTCAAAACGGAATCCATCTACGTGAAATTCATCCATCCAGTAGCGGAGATTGTCATTGACATATCTTAAGGTTGGGGCTTTGGTGAGGTCCAGCTTTTCGCCCCAGGGCACGGAGGTGCCGGTATCATAATAGGCAGAAGGATCGATTTTCCAGAGAGGCGAGTCCTGAAAAGTATGATTATACACCACATCCAGGATCACGGCGATACCAGCCTGATGAAGGGCATCTACCAGTTCTTTAAAGTCCTGTACGGCCTGTCCGTCGGTATTATTATCAGACAGGGAGTTTTCCGGGGCAAAGTAGCAGGCGCTGTTATATCCCCAGGAATAACCGATACCGGCCCAGTCCTGTACAGGCATCAGTTCCACAGCATTTATACCTAAACCGCTGAGGTAGGGTATCTTGTCTATCACTCCCTGGTAGGTAGCACTGGAGGCATCACTGTCCCCTCGGGTGAAGTCCTTGACATGCATCTCATAGATGATGAGCTGCTTACGGCCCGGGCGATTCCAGGCACCGTCATTCCAGGTATAAGTATTGTCAATGATGAGGGCATTGTCATTATCACTCCCGTTGAATGAACGGCCGTAGGGGTCTGTGACCCATTCACCGTTGAAGTCAGTGCTATAATATTTGTAGGCATGGCCGGGCTGGGCTGCACTGATAGTAGTCTCCCATACCCCGCTGGGTGTCCTGGACATAGGATGAGCGGAAGAATCGAAACTATTAAAGACTCCCACCACGGATACCGCAGATGCATGAGGGGCATAGACTGCGAATCTAGTACCCTGGCCCGGCCCCAGGTAGGTGGAGCCCAGGGATCCTGTGTAGGCATTTATGCCCACCACTACTGTGTTAGGGCTGCAGCTGAAGCAAGAGAATAAAGCTCCCCCTAGGATCAGTAAGATTTTTATATATTTCACGATAACTCCTTTAATGGCAATATATCTTTAGTCTATATGCATACGGTTTATTTTTCAAGTACATTTGCAGAAAAGTATTTCATTACTTGTGATTTCAGTACAGCTTAAACTATAATATATACCTAGCAATAAAGTATGAATAACAGGAGTGTAACTGATATGTCATGGATAAAAATACGGGCCTCAATATTCTTATGGGGTCTTATGCTGGTCCCTCTTTGGGGGCATAGCTATTCTTTTCTGGCCTGGGGAGGTATGACGGGAGCGAAAACCTTTAGCCTGCTGCCCTTTTATAGTGTTGACTTTAATACCGGGGCGGGTACTTCCTCATTTGTGTTTGGGTATGGATTAAGCGACAGAGTGGATATCACTCTGGATATAAGCTACCAGTATATAATGACCCGCTATGACCTTTTCGGGAATAACCTGGCTATCTTAGGGCTGAGTCTGGGTAACAGCCCCGGCCTGGCCCTGCACGGTTCCTGGGATACCCGGGAGCACTTTGCGCTGGTATACAATGTATCTTACACTACATCCTCCTGGGACTTCAGAGGCTCGGATGCATCCTTTTTGCTGACACCGGTGCTCAAGCTGGGAAGTTTTGGCTTCTGGCTGGAGGGACAGGCCAATAGCGTGGTCAATGCTCCCAGCTATCAGCTGGCAGCCGGGATGTATGCCTACCTGGGGGATAACATGCTCTCACTAGGCGCCATAGACCTCACCGGCCCCGCTGCCGGTATCGGAGCCTGGCTGTGGATACCTATTAGTGTGAAGTAGATTTACCGTCATTGATCAGCCCGTCTCTACGGAGGCGGGTTTGTTATTTCTGAATGATATTAAAACATTCTTCTATTACAAATATCTTGTCCTAAATTTTGACTATGGGGTTATTGTGTTATAAAATCATAATTATTCTTCCATTATGGAGACAATTATGCGAAAGATTGCTTTTATTTTATTATTCATCATAGGAATAGTGGTAGTCAAACCTAAGCTGTATTCACTGGATGGGCATTGGAATGATCCTCGGCAGGCCTATGTCACCGTTTTTACGGGCCATGGCAGTTACTTTAATGTAGGATATGAATACTATCTCACTAAAAACAAGCGTCTGTCTGTACACCCATATTTGTCCTGGCATCCTAAATGGCTTAATCAAAAGGCAGATGTTTTGGCCCAGAATTATTTTTTAAACTTTTATTTTATTAGCCGGCCCCATCTTAACTGGCAAATGGGACTGTATGCAGGGGTCAGCTCCTATATCTCTTTCGGGCATCAGCCCTTTGCTTTTCCAGCCTACTGCTTTGGGTTCGGTATGAATCTATTTAAACGGGCTTTTATACAGCTGGGAACACAGCTGTATAATGGATCATATCCCACCCAGGGAGATACCCAATATGGAACTTTTAGTCTGGCTGCAGGAGTAAGGATATGATTATAAAAAACAGAATCTGGCTGGGAATTGTGCTCTTATTCCTGTTCAGTTCCTGCGATCTTTTATATTTTTTCGGGGATTTTATGGCAGATAATGCCAATTTTTCGGGTCTGGTGGAACATGTCAACATGCCGGATTATGACATGAATGATAATAATCTGTATTATCTGATATCGACAAATGCTCTGGTCAGCATGGATATTGATACCGGTATAGCAGAAACTAATATACTCCCCTATAAGTTTGATTATACATATGATTTTCATGTCATTAATAAAAAAGTATATATTGATAATGATGGAAGATACTATACCTATGATCTTTTGACAAGCTCTGCCGTTACTAATGGTGCTTTGTGGCAGCCGGTTTTCAATATACAGGGAACAGATTTTTGGAGCATAGGACGGGATTTTAGTGATGATTATTATGTTTTAAAAAACGGGGTATTAAATGAGACAATTACCATTCCCTATGATCCCAGTGCGAATCATAGTGTAAATAGCCTGACTATCATAAATGCTAAGCCGTATATTAAATTTATTGATTATATGAGCGGCAGATTTTCCCGATTAGTCACTGAGGTGACCAATGTTATGCTGGAAGTATCTGCCGGTAACGTATTTCCAGGTTTTGTGATGGGTGAGGATGATCTGGATCTGGGAAACAGCAGGTATTCTGATGGATATTACCTGGTCTTCAGGGATTATTCCCGAAAGATTATAGAGCTGAAGACTAATATCACAGGGAGTATTATTTTTGAAAAAAGGATATCCTCATTGGATACAGAGACTTCGATTCAATTTATAACTCCCTACCTGGTAGTAGATGATACCGTTTACAATATTAAAGACGGGTCTTCCTTTAAGTATTTTGGTTCTGTGATGGGAATAAATTCTCAGGCAGGATATCTGATTGTGAAAAAATATCAATATAGCCCTTACTATATAGGTGAACTATATGATTTCTGGTTGATTGGTCAATATTACTGGAATTAGAAGAGATAACTATAATACAATTTAAATATAATGAGGGGTTAAAATGAAAAAATTTCTGGTTTTAATTATATTACTGATCAGTACAGATATATATGCGCAGAGAGTGATAGGCTTAAAACTGACGGACACCAGTCTGGGACAGGAAAACATTGTCTTTATAGAAGATATTATAGTCAATAGTGATGCTATCGACGCCGGTATCATGATAGGGGACTGGATAGTAGCCATAGAGGGACAATCAGT
Organism: uncultured Brevinematales bacterium; assembly: GCA_964537555.1. Lineage (GTDB taxonomy): Bacteria > Spirochaetota > Brevinematia > Brevinematales > CAYRWR01 > CAYRWR01. The sequence continues at coordinate 84,372 of CAZIAD010000001.1, read as the reverse complement.
GTCCAATCTGAACTGGCGGCAGGTCAATGAGAAGATCAAGGCCGGGGCTGAAATCAATGAGTCCGTAAAATTTACGGTAAACCGGAACGGAGTGATCAAGGATATACAGGTAAAGCATAAAGACTATAAACAAATGAAAAAAGAGTGGATCATGGAAGGCCAGATCTGGGAAAATGACGGTGTGTTTATCTCTCCCTCTTTTGCAATAGACACCTCCGGTCCTCAGGTTGATACTAATTTTCATACGGCCAGTATCCATGCAGATAAAGGCCTGTTGCTGATTACTGATAAGATCAAAGATAACCTTTCAAAAAACATCAAAGGCAGTCTTACTATTACTTCAGGAGCTCAGACCAATCAGCATATCCCCTTTAATATAGTCAGGAACGGCCCCTACAATAATATTATACTGAGGGCAGTGTCCCCGGACCGCTTCAGCTTTTTCTACCCCGGATTGATCCTCAAAGTCTCACTCCCTGGAATAAAGTCAAGTGACAGCTTTATCCTGCACTATCGTCTGGAGGACAATGCCGGCAATAAATCTTATTTTGTAAAGAATACTGCTGACTCAGGCTTTAAAATCATGGAAGGTAAATTCCATAACCCAGAACCTCAGGAAAAGAAAGCAGAAGTGAAAAAAGAGACTTTGAAAATAAATCTTTATGGCCAGGAAATAGAGACTTTTAAAAACACTTTTTACACTAATGACCGAGGGGATTATATTGCCTTCCAACCAGCACAGAAGCTTGCCTTCAGGAAAGAGGGGATATACTACTTTAGAATCGCACCGGGAAAAAGCCTGCGTCTGGATCAGTATGGTAAGATCAGAGAATTCACGGCAGAAAGCGGATATTTTGGTAAATTTTCTATCAAGCCTAATAGTACTGTCCGGATTTATACCAATGGTATGGTAGATATGTTTTATAATATGAAACTTATCCCTTATAAGGGTAATATCATACAACAGGGGAGTTATATCGGAGTACATGAAAATGGTGAGATAAGTGCCTTTACTCTGGGGGTAAGTTCACGTATTAACGGGGGATTTTTTGAGGAAGGGGATCGTGTTTATCTGTCCAGTAATAATATTATCACTTCAGTGGGTGGAGATGAAGGCAGCCGAAAAGTCGGGCCGTATACTATAGAGTTCCCTTATTATAGAAGCGATAAATTTGTAGCCTTTTATCCTGATGGTTCCATTCAGCAGGCACACATGAAAGAACCTTTTAAGTACAAAGGTTTGACTCTCGGTGGTTTTACTTCATTTTATAAAAATGGAAATCTAAAGGAGTCCTATGTCCTGAAAGTGGATAAGGACTATAAATATCCCATTAAGGCTAATTCCAGTATCTACATGTATGAAAACGGTCAGCTCAGTTCCTGTGTCTTTGATAAGGCAATATTGATAAATGGAATAAAAGTGAGTAATCAGACCTCCTTTAATAAGGACGGGAGCTTTCGTTCTACCCAGATCGTAGAGCCCTGGAACTATAAGGGAATAATTCTTCTGGGCTATGTCAACTTCAATGAAAAGGGGAATGTAGATGCAGCCGTGGTTTTTGGAGTGAGTAAAAAATATCCTCTTAAAATAGCTGAAAAGAGCCAGGTCTATTTTTATGAAACTGGAAAGATCAAAGAATGCCAGCTGGACAAACCATCTCAATATCAGGGCATGACTATAGGTAAGTACTGTAGGTTTTATGATAATGGTAAGCTTCACTATAGCTATGTCTATAATTCTGTAAAACCTTTCAAACTACCTGTAAAATTGACTAATCAGATCAGTTTCCATGAAAATGGATCACTGAGCACTTTTAAACCCCTTACTAATTTCACTTATCAGAGACTCCCTGTTTCCCAGTACGGTGAAGTGACAATATTTCAAAATGGAAAACTTGCTCAATGTTATTTGAGTTCTAATATTACCATACAGGGTTATCCTGCTGCCAGTCAGGAAATCACTTTTTCCTCGAACGGAGGCCTGATGTCATTCACTCCCTATCAGCCATTTAAATCAGCCGGATATACTTTTATGGCTAATAAAAAAACCTATTTACATGAAAATGGAATAGTTAATCAAGGAACTCTGAATGAATCTGGCATACAATATGGAGGAATAGATATCCCCTCAGGCTCACAACTGCAGTTATATCCTTCAGGTAAAATCAAAGTTTTTTCCTTTAAAGACTCCAAAGCCTTATACCTGGAAAAATATAAACAGGAAGTTCCCTGTTACTATTCTTTGAGCTTCCATGAAAATGGTGCAATAAAAAGTATCTACACCAGGGAAGAAGTTAAACTGGGCGGCAAAGCCTATAAAGGGACTATCTACTTTGATGAAGAAGGGTGGAGAGTAGACCGGATTGATTAGTAAGTAACAGATACAATCAAACCACTTTATTAAAGTGCAGTTAATCATGGCTTCAAACTATGGACAACTCATTGAAGACTATACCCAGGCCGCACGATGCAGCCGGCTGAGGGTCATCTGTTCATCCATTAATAAAAGACTATTGACTATCTGACTAACTTACCCCATCTTACCCACATAGTCCTTCAGGTAATGCCCGGTAAAGGACACTGTGCTGGCCATGCATTCTTTAGGAGTTCCTTCAAAGATGATCTTACCCCCTTTGTCTCCGCCTTCGGGGCCGATGTCTATGATGTGGTCGGCTATCTTGATGACGTCCATGTTGTGCTCTATCACGATGACGGTGTTGCCTTTGTTAGCCAGCTCATGCAGCACGGCGATGAGCTTACGCACGTCGTCAAAGTGCAGGCCCACAGTGGGCTCATCCAGGATGTAGAGGGTACGGCCGGTGCCGATCTTGGACAGCTCCCGGGCCAGCTTGATACGCTGGGCTTCCCCCCCTGATAGTGTAGTAGCGGGCTGTCCCAGGTGAATATAACCCAGGCCCACCTTCTGCAGTATCTTAAGCTTACGCTTTAGAGTTGGGATGTTTTCGAAGAACTCTACTCCCTCATCCACCGTCATCTCCAGCACATCGGAGATGGACTTGCCCTTGTACTTTATCTGCAGGGTCTCCCGGTTATAACGTTTACCATTGCAGACATCACACTCCAGGTAGACATCGGGCATAAAGTGCATCTCTACCTTTATAGATCCGTCACCCTGGCAGTTCTCACAGCGCCCCCCTTTGACATTAAAGGAGAAACGTCCGGTCTTATAGCCCCGGGCCTTGGCGTCGGGGAGAGCGGCAAAGAGGTCGCGTACCGGCCCGAAGATCTGGGTATAGGTCACGGGATTGGAGCGGGGAGTACGCCCGATGGGACTCTGGTCTATGTCTATGATCTTGTCTATATGCTCCAATCCGGTGATCTCCCGGTGTGCCCCTGGTTCTTCCTTGGACCGGTAGATCTTGCGGCTTACTGCCCGGTACAGGATGTCATTAACCAGGGAGGACTTGCCGCTGCCTGATACTCCGGTCACGGCGATGAGCTTTCCCAGGGGGAATCGGGCATCTATGTTTTTGAGGTTGTGCTCAGTAGCTCCCAGTACTTCGATAAAATGGCCGTTGCCTTTCCTGAGTTTTTCAGGGGTCTCTACTTTAAGCTTTCCACTAAGGTATTTACCGGTGAGGGAGTCGGGATGCTGGCGTATATCGGCTACGGTACCCTGGGCTACGATATGCCCCCCGTAGCGGCCGGCACCCGGCCCGATATCTACCACCCAGTCGCTGCGGTCCATCATCTCTTCATCATGTTCTACCACCAGGACGGTGTTTCCGGTGTCGCGCAGCTTTTCCAGGGTGGAGATGAGCTTGTCGGTATCCCGGGCGTGGAGCCCTATGGTAGGCTCATCCAGTACATACAGTACTCCCATGAGGCCGGAGCCGATCTGGGTAGCCAGACGGATACGCTGGAACTCTCCTCCCGAGAGGGTGGATACCTTTCTAAACAGTCCCAGGTAGTCCAGTCCTACATCCAGGATAAACTGGAGGCGCTTTGAGATCTCTTTGAGAATACGTTCGGCGATGATCTTCTGGCTCTCGCTGAGCTTTGACTCCAGGGTCCGGAAGAATTCAAAGCAGTCCGGTATTGACATCTGGGTCACTTCTATGATATTTTTACCTTCTACTTTTATAAACAGATTTTCTTCCTTGAGACGCTTACCCTGGCACACCGGGCATTCAGCGGAACGCATAAATCGCTCCATCCACTCCTGCATACCCTGACTCTGGGTCTCAAAGTAACGCCGCTTCAGGTTGGGTATCACCCCTTCGTACTTACCCTGGGTAGAGAACTCCATGCGGTCGCTCTTGTACTGCAGGTCCACCTTTTCGGTCTCCCCGTGCAGGATGATGTGCTTGACCTCATCCGAGAGCTCACCGAAGGGAGTGTCCAGGCTGAACTTTCGCTTTTTGGCGATAGCCTGCAGATAGCTCATCCAGAAGTTCTGACTGGGGGGATGGGTAATGAGGGCTCCTTCATTGAGGGACAGCTCGGGGTCGACCAGCAGGGCTTCGTCAAACTCCAGGATCTCGCCCAGTCCATCACAGCGGGAACAGGCCCCGTAAGGGCTGTTAAAAGAGAACATTCGGGGTTCTATCTCGTCAAAGGTGATATTTGAATGGGGTGAAAAATATTTCTCGGAATAGGTCAGCTCTTTTCCCTCATCGATGAGGTTGATATAGATCAATCCATTACCGTAATGCAGGGCTGTTTCCAGAGAGTCGGCTATACGCTGACGCTTGGAGCTATCCAGCACCAGGCGGTCTACTACTATGTCTATGGAGTGTTTGAGGTTCTTGTCCAGCTCGGGTACCTGGTCCAGCTCCATCATCTCGCCATTAAGGCGTACCCGGGCAAATCCTTCGGCCTGTATCTCCTGAAAGAGGTCCTTGTGAGTCCCCTTCTTGCCCCGCACCATGGGAGCCAGGACGATAAACTTCGTCTTTTCAGGCAGGGTAAATACGGCATCCATGATCTCGTCGATGGTGGCTTTTTGCAGGGGCTCATCAGTCACCGGGTCGTGCGGTATGCCGATACGGGCCCACAGCAGACGGAAATAGTCGTAGATTTCGGTCACGGTCCCTACGATAGAACGGGGGTTACCGTGGATGCTGTGCTGCTGTATGGAGATGGAGGGAGACAGGCCCTCGATGTAGTCCAGGTCGGGCTTGTGCATGCGCCCCATAAACTGCCGGGCATAGGTGGACAGACTCTCCATGTAGCGCCGTTCCCCCTCGGCATAGATAGTATCAAAGGCCAGGCTGGACTTACCGCTCCCGGATACTCCGGTGATGACCACGAGCTTATCCCGGGGTATCTCCAGGGAGATATCCTTAAGATTATGTTCACGGGCGCCTTTGATGATTATCTTGTCATGCATGGTGTATCCTTAGAATCCTTGTGTATGGGTATAGTTTAGTAAGGAGAGGGTCAAAAGTCAATAGAGGGTGGAAAGAAGAGTATATATGGGGTTCTCAAATTAATTTGAAAAAGTGATGATTGTACTCGCTTTTTCTGGGGCAGGTGATAGACTTTATCTGAGAATAGATAAGGAGCCCTCTCTATGAAAAACATAATGATTATTATAGTACTGATATCCGGTCTTTTATCCTGTACAGACTCTACAGTCCAGCAGGAGAAAGCTCGAAAAAAACAGGGGCCTGTCCTTATGACCCACAAGCCCCTTATTGATTCTCATATCAGGGTACATTATTTTAGAAAAAGCAATAAGTATAAAAACTGGGGACTGCATCTCTGGGGCAGTGCTATCAAATACAAAGTCAGCTGGAATAAGCCGGTCCCCTTTGACACCCAGGACGACTGGGGAGCCTTTACTGATGTAAAGATAGATGACCTGCACGCTAAACTGGGCTTTGTGATCCACCGGGGAGAAGAGAGGGACTCTAAAAACCGGGAGATCAGCGGACTGGATAAGTTAAAGGAGATCTGGATAATCCAGGGAGTGGATGAGATATTCATGAGTCAGCCGGATAAGCAAAAATCCTATCTGCAGTCAGCTACTCTGGATGGCAAAGATATCATCACACTGGAATTTAACGACAACACATATCTCAGGCATGAAGCCATAGAGGTGAGGGATGCCACAGGCACAAGAGTGGCTGTGAAAGGGATCAGTGCGGAGGGCAATAGCCGTGTGGTACTGGATGTCAGTATCGACCCGGCACAGACTTATACAGTGCACTATGAAAACAAGGTCCTGAAAGCGGGCCTGTCTCCGGCATTTATCGATGCTGTATACTTCTATAATGGTGATGACCTGGGGGCTACTTTTAAGGATAATACTCTAAACCTGAAACTGTGGGCACCACTGGCCCAAAAAGTCAGTGTTATTTTTTTTGATAAGAAAGACCAGTACACGGTGGCCTCTCAAAAAGCCATGACCCGGCAGTCCCAGGGTGTCTGGGCTTATGAAGAAAAGGGAGAATTTTCTCTGTTTGAAGGGCGTATTTACCAGTACAGCGTCACTATCCAGGGCCGTGAAAACCGGGTGCTGGACCCTTATGCCAAAGGGATGGCGGTTTTTGAAAACAGTAAAAAAGACCCGGTGGGTAAAGCGGCCATAGTCGATCCTGCTAAATACAAAGTAAAAGCTTTTGCCAATATACCGGCTTACCAGAAGCGGGAAGATGCTGTTATTTACGAGATACATGTGCGGGACTTTACTGCCCATCCTTCAGCCAAAACCAGTGCGCCCTTTGGGACCTATACTGCATTTATAGAAAAGCTGCCTTATCTTAAGGAACTGGGAGTGACTCATATCCAGCTCCTGCCGGTACAGAACTATTACTATTCAGACGAGACCAAAAAAGACCGGGAATGGGACTGGTCCGCCCGGGGTAATAACTATAACTGGGGCTATGATCCCCAGAGTTATTTCACCCCTGAGGGCATGTATTCTGAACATCCTGAAGACCCGGCATCCCGCATCCGGGAGCTGAAGGCTCTCATCAATGCCATCCATGAGCTGGGTATGGGGGTCATCCTGGATGTGGTGTACAATCATACCTGTAAATCTGATCTGTTTGAAAACTTCCTGCCCGGCTACAGTTATCGCCTGGATTCCAATGGGGAATTCAGCTCCAAATCGGGCTGCGGGAATGATGTGGCCAGTACCCATCTCATGATGCGTAAGCTCATAACAGACTCCCTGAAATACTGGACCCGGGAGTATAAAGTCGACGGATTTCGCTTTGACCTCATGGGCCTCACCGATACTGACACAATGGACCAGGCTGCACGGGAGATATACCGTATCAATCCCCAGTCTCTGCTCCTGGGAGAAGGCTGGCGTATGTACAATGGCGCCAGGGGTACGAGCGGAGCCGACCAGGGATGGATGAAGGATACCGACGCTATTGCCGTATTTTCGGATTCTTTCAGAGAGACTGTCAAAGGATTTCTCACCGGGAAAAAACAGTCTCAGGACAATGTGTTTAAGAATATCTCAGGCAATCCCCGTAACTTTACAGCCGATGACCCGGGTGACTCAGTACAATATATCGCCGCTCATGACGGGCTGACCTGGCATGATACCCTAGCCTATAATATGAAACTGGATCCTGAAATGGACCGGAAAGAGATCTATCAGAGGCTGAAGCTGGGCAACTTTATGGTGCTGACATCCCAGGGGATAGCCTTCCTCCATGGCGGTCAGGAGATGGGCCGTACCAAGATGTGGAAAGGCCCGGGCCAGCCCAATGGGGAAAACCAGGGGATGTACATACGCAATTCCTATGATTCCTCAGACCGCATTAATAGTATAAACTGGGCCCTGGTCATGGAGGATCAATACGCTAAAGCCCTGTTTGAGTATACACGGGGACTGATAAAACTGCGGAAGTCACTGGAAGCATTTCGGATAGGTGATAGCGGGCAGATCGAGTCCCGGCTCCGGCTCCTGCCTCAGGGAGAGGGCCACAGCCCCTTTAGCCTGGCCTATACTATAAAAACCTTAGACGGTAGTATACTGATATTGGCTATTAATGCCGGTACATCGGAACAGATTATAGACTGCGGGCTGGACCTGTCCTCAGCAGTAATACTGGCAGATGGAGATAGTGTCAGTCTTTCAGGTATTGGGGAATCAGAGACTGTGAAGATCGAGGGGAGTACACTTCGTCTGGATGCTTTAAGTGCGGTGATCATCCGGATTTAAACTGCTATATTTTTAATTTGAGTTATTAAACATAATAGTGTACAATCTTTATAGTAATGCCTGATTGCGGAAGAAATTCCGGAATTAACTGTAGATGGGGGGTACCATGAAAAAGATCCAGCTCTTTTTATCACTAATATTGGTAATAATGATCAGTCTGTTATTACCGGCTAATAGATTACATGCCAAACCCCAGCCTAAGATCAAGGTGGCAGTCATCGAATTTGAAGTCCAGGGGGCTATGGAGATAAAGGACGCCGGTAAGATCATGGCGGAATGGATGATTACCTCGATCGGAAAGAAAGAAAAATTTATCATGGTAGAAAGAGTGCTCCTCAAAAAGATCCTGGAAGAGGATAAACTGATCCTGAGCGGAGTGGTCGATGAAGGCTCTGCCCAGGAGATCGGACAGAAGTACGGGGTGGATGCTATCATCACCGGGGCTGTCTCCAAATGGGGGGATATCTATACTGTAACCGTACGCCTGATCGACACCTTCACCGGAGAAGGCCTGAAATTTGCAGAAAGAAAGACCAAAAATGAAAACAAACTGGCCTTTGAGATCGATAAAATGGCCGATGAGCTGATCAGGGTCAAAGTGACTCCCCGTAATGAATCCAGCGAGGCGCCTGAAAAAAAGACCAAAAAGCAGCTGCAACAGGAAAAGAAAGAAGCAGAAAAACGGGCTAAAGAAGAAGAAGCCCGTAAAAAGAAAGAGGCCGAGCAGGCTAAAAAGCAGAAAGAAGAAGAGGCCCGCAAGCAGAGAGAGCAGGAAAAGCAAAAAAAGAAAAATGAAAAGAATAAATCTGACCGAAAAGATGATTCCGGCCGGGATTCCCGCTTTGAAAAGTTTTCTGAAGAGGATACTTCATCGAAAAAGGACTCAGGTAATTCCAGTAAAAAGAACTCCAAAGACCGCTTTTCAGGTAGCAATGACGGTGATGAACGGAATAGTAATAGATAAGAGGAAAACTTTTACAGAATCGTTCCCGGTCTGTTTATCAGGACCCTGTCAGGGCTTTTTTAAGCCAGGTTTACCAATAAATTTCTCCATCCATATCATATCAACGATCTCCCCCCATTTTTTAATGACCTGATGCATACGTCCCGCATGAGTAAAACCCATTTTCTCGTGAAAACGCACACTGGCTTCATTCAGGCCCATAATGGATGCTATCAGTACCTGGAAGCCATGATCCCGGGCATGACTCGTGACCCGATCCAGGAGCTGCCGGCCCAAACCCCGGCCCAGGTGGTCAGGATGGATAAAATAGGACACTTCTGCAGTGCGGCGTTTTTTAGCCAGGGTGCAATAGGGCTTGGCCAGGCCATATCCGATGAGACTGCCCTCAGACTCTGCAACAAAAAAGGGATAATCCGGGACATTGGCCCATAGCGACTCAAAAAACTCAGGGCCGACTTCACTGTCCAGGTAGGAGGCCCAGGAATGCATCACATAATGATTAAAGAGGGCAGTCACTGCGGGGCCGTCATTGTACTGAACAGGACGTATAGTGTACTCCATGGGCAGGGCCTATATCCTGAAATTCATACGGTAATACTCTACATCCAGAAGGCGGGCAATAGGGCCGGGGACGAGCTCTTTGATACTTTTGTTTTGCTGAATATATTCCCGTATCATGGATGAGGAGATGTCCATGTTTTTCCAGGGGATATACTTTACGGAAGGATAGCGGGCATCCAGGCCCCGGGTACTGTGACTGTTCCGGTCTGCCACACAAAATGTGACCAGGCGGGACAGAGACTGGATCTCCTTCCAGCTGTCCAGGGCTGCGGCCTGGTCTCCCCCGATGATGAGGTGTATCTCCCAGTCACTATGCTCATCCAGGAGACGGCGTACGGTGTTGATGGTAAAGGTAGGCTCGATCTGGCTGAGGCTGAGCTTATACTCCAGGTCGGAGACATCCCAGGGTGTAGAGGAATGGAGGGCATAATAGCTGTGATAGTCCATGAAAAATGATTCCAGGATAGCCTGGGATTTAAAGATCTTTCTATCCTTGAGCACGTCAAATAGTAGCTCTGGGTCTATGGTGGCAGTGGCGATACGGGTAAAGAGGAGCCGGTTGAGGGGGCTGAGCCCGCCTTCTACCCGGCGATGGGGTGGAGTACCGCTGGGCATAAACAGGACCTGATCCAGTTTACAGCCTTTTAGACAGCTATGAGCCAGGGCCAGATGGGCATTGTGCGGGGGGTTAAAGGTCCCCCCCAGTAATCCTACTTTCATAGCGCCTCTTAGTCCAGGTTTTGTAAGAGGACCTGGTGATTGGACAGGGTGGCCAGGTACAGGCTGCCCTGGTTAAACTTTATATCGGTAAATCGGGAAAAAGGGCCCCTGATATTTCCATTATAATTCAGATATACCTGGTTATCCAGAGAGAATAAAAAGGCATAAGATGGGCCCTGGTCACTCCACTGGACAGGCATCAGAAACTGGAAAGGCCCCAGTTCTTCATCAGCCAGGTGAAGGAAGTATTCTCTTTCATTGGTGGATCTGGTATAGATAAACGTCAATACCGACTCATCAGGTGAATAAGCCGGGCTGCCCAGTACATTTAAATAGGGTCCCCACTTTTTATTGCGGGTATAGACATAGCTCTGGCCGTTTATGTCACAGAGCAGGGCATAGTCTTTGCCATGTGCAGAAAATACGGGAGGGAGAGCAAAATCAAAGGGCCCCATCTCCCTGTTTTCTATGGTGAGCCAGAGTTTTTTATTCCGGGTGCGTATCAGTCCCATAGCATCATCAGGCATAAAGAAGGGTGCCTGGTAATCAGGCCCGGCACTAAATCGCTCTCCATCTACTTCATAGGCGAAATTGGTCACATCCACGTACCAGAAGGCGTAATGTTCAGCATTCGGAGAATAGGTCCATCCCCCCGTCTTGAGATAGGGCCCCAGGATCTGGTCGTTGTAGAGGAAGTATTCAGCCCCGTCCCTTTTAAAGGAGATAGAGATATCATTCATAGGGCTCAGGCTGATGTGTGGAGCCTGGGTATCTTTACCATAGGGCCCGTACTCAAATCCCTTAAAACGGACATACCACTGGCCCTGACGCTGAAAGGTAGTCAGAAGAGCGGGCTCATAAGGGCTTTGTGAAAATCGGGGATAAAACAAAAAGTCATAGGGGCCCTCGATCTTTTTATCATGCCAGATGTAGTATTTATCATTCAGCATATAGGACACCATGATAGAAGCAGCCCCGGGAGCCAGCTCCAGGGATTTTATGACTGCGTCTTTTTGAATAGTATTTTTAGGGCCGCAGGATATCAGGAAAAAGACAGTAAATAATAAACATGTTTTTTTCATTATGTTTCCTCGTTTTTCTTATTTTAATAGGAGACAGATGAAATGACAAGTTAGTTCAGGGCTAAGTGGGGACAGTGTGAATTTCTGATGACTGCTTAGTGAGGCACATGCAGGCCGCATTCCCTCCTGGTGTCTGCTTCCCACCACCATCTGCCCGCTCTTTCATGTTCTCCGGGAAGGGTGGCCCGGGTACAGGGTTCGCAGCCTATAGAAATAAATCCTCTCTCATGTAAGGGATTGATGGGGATCTGGTTTTCCCTGATATAATCCCAGACCTGTTGGGATGTCCAGTCAGCCAGAGGGTTGAATTTTATCAGTTTCCCCCCGTCTTTGCCAGCGAATATATGGTCTTCCAATACAGTATCCAGGTTGTTCCGGGTGGCGGGACTCTGATCCTTGCGCTGGCCTGAGATCCAGGCCCTGCTTTCAGATAATGCCCGCTTCAGGGGGCCTACTTTCCTGATGCCGCAGCATTCTTTATGGCCATCTTCCCTGAAGCTGTAAAGGCCTTTTTCCCTGACAAAAGGCTCCAGTTCAGAGGGGTCAGGGGAATAGCACTCTATGGGGATACCATAGTGTTTTCTGACAGTCTCCAGGTATGCATAGGTCTCAGGAAATAAGCGGCCTGTATCCAGTGAGAACACCTTAAAATCATAACCAGACTTTACAGCCATATCGATGATCACTACATCTTCCGCCCCACTGAAAGCAATACTGCAATCTAGTCCAAAATTTTGCAGAGCCAGGCTGATTATTTCCTGAGGATTTTTTCCTGTGATGTCTTTTTTAAGCTGTTCCCAATCCCTTGCATCAGCCTGGGTACCTTCTGCTTTTTTATCGATGAATTCTTTATTGATCATGGCCAGGACACTTTTATAGATCAGGGGCTCGGAGCCTTCTTTTTCGACTATAAAGAAGGGGGCTACACTGACCTGGAATTTTTGGGCGAGTTTAAAACCCTCTGATTCGGGATTAGTTTCCTCAGCATAGACTATACGGTCTATCCGGTCCAGGTATCCTCTTTCTTTTAATAACTCTTCCACCTGCATGCATTTTTGACAGGGATTACCGTCTGCCTTTATTTTTTTTATCATGGTGATCTTCATGTTTATCTCCTTCAGTATGGATTGATGGCATAGCTGTGCCATAATAAGCCAGGCCGGAGGCCAGGAGCCCCCTATACTTCCGGTATATTATACATGATTTGAAAAGAAATTTGTAGTATAGGCAGTGAAAAAGCGGAGGGGAAAAAAGGGAAAAGGTATTGACATTTACACTTTATGAATTATGATTTAAGAACAATTTATGTTTTTTGGAGGTGTTGTTATGAAGAAAATAAGTGTCTTTATGGTTTGTTTTCTGGCCATGATGAGTTGTTCCATTGACCAGATTCAGGATCTTTTAAGCCCGCCCAGCTCAAAGGAAATCACCTCTTTTAATTTTACAGACCCACCGGCTACTGCAGTAATAGACCAGGTTTCTAATACTATCAATATTTTGATTTACAGTGCCCAGGTCTCTAACCGAACTGCTCTTTTTGCATTTACGGGCCAGTCTGTTCTGATAGGCACCAATGTACAGCTGAGTGGAGTCACTACCAATGATTTTTCCAGCCCCCTGACCTATACGGTCGTAGGTTCAGACATGAGTACCAGGTCCTATATAGTAACCGTCTCTAATATCAGCTCTCAGACTGAGACTAGTAATGGAAAGCAGCTGGCTTCAGCTTCACAGCTGGGAAGAAGTCATGCATACGCGTTTCAAAACAAGGTCTACTATGTCTATTCTACAAATAATACTACAGCGCCAGTGGTGGGTGTATACGATGCAGAGACTGACACGAATTATCAATTGGGAGGGGTTTTGCCCGGAAGTGCTACACAGTTCGGGTATAATAATCATATTTTTGTAAAAGAGACTAATGAGGTCTATGTAGTAGCTCAATCCAATGCCAATGCTGTCATATATAAGTATGACGGAAGCAGCTGGAACGTCTATGAATCTCTGGCATTAAACATCAATAGTGTGAATCTGGATGCAACTTATTATAACGATAATATATATTTTTCTGTTAAATCAACTTCTGGCACCTACATAGGCTATCAATTATGGAAGTATGATCTCACCTTAAAGAGCAGTGCCATCATAGGCGGAGGTGTGATTACCAATGAGACCGTAGGTTATGCAAATAGCGGATTATATGTAGAAAATGAAAACAGCATCTTTGTAGCATATAATGACACCACTTATGCCAATCTCTATTACTGGAATGGAGTATTGTGGGATAGACTGGTCACTGATTCAGATGGGATATTGACGATGAATGGCCAGGGCTGGCTGAATGTGTCTGGATATGGAAACACAGCCTACCTGATCAGTTCCGATAACTCTGCTGTGAAAATCCACTCTCTGACATCTGGAGGAATCCTTAATCAGGTGGGAACAGACATGACACCTGCTGTTGTGGGCGACCCTATCAATATCTTTCTGAATGTAGATGCCGGAGGAATAAGCTATGCCACTGCTAAAGGTTTCCTTTTCAAAGTGAAAAAACTGGTCAGCAATTCCTGGGTGGATAGTGTATCCAGGACTTTGGCTTACAACGCCTGGTATGGACAACAGCAGACAGGGGTGAAATTGGGAAATACGATGTATTATGTGTCCAGTATAAACGGATCCTACGGAATCAGATTACTGCGACAGTAATTCAATTTATTTATATCTTTCAGGGGGACTGTTTAGTCCCCCTGTTTTTATCAATGCCTCATAAAGTAAAAAATGAGCCTCTCATGCTATAACTTAAACATCAACTCATAAAGGGTACTGTCACAGGTGTTCGCACACAGGCCTATAGTTCCCCAAGATCCTTTCGGTAGATTTTTGTGCTATTATTTCTGTCTGGGAATACCATAGTATTTATCTCCTCCAGCCTAATGACAGTCTATATATCCAGGGCCATGTATTTAAAAACCGGTTCTTTAAAGCCCATCTTGTAGTATAAGGGTTCACCCATGGGAGTGGCATTAAGGACCAGCTGCTCTATACCTGATTTTTTTGAGTCATCTATCATATACTGAAATAACTCTGCTCCATATCCTTTTTGACGATGCTGAGGATAGGTAAACATGGATAAGACATGGCCTTTTTTCCGATGAGATTTATTGAGAATGGGAGGCAGCTCATATATCAGAACCCCGGCAAAGCAAATTAATTCATCACCTAAATAACCCGCATAGGTATAATAGGAATCTGATTTCAGCTGCTCCAGGGTCCATTCCTCTACATCCTTAAAAAAGGCTTCATACTCTTTTTGAGCCACATCTTTAGAGTCCCTGAGGCAATATGTCATGCGACACTGGATATGAAGCTTGATGTTTTCTTTTCCGATTTTCCTGATATGTAGTCTTTCCATTTTTAAAGATCCTTATTGATTATGAGGATTATAGGCCAGATCCAGAACGGTGTCGATTTCTTCCTTTTTTTCCAGATCCTGCCTCGCCCTTTCAATGATTTTGGAAGTGACACGGTGCTCTCGGTAGGTAACTGTAATGGCATCATAGGGCTCATTACCAGTATGGATAAATTTACCTAAAGTGACAGAATAGGTTTCAGCTATGACCCATTGTTTTTCATGGGAAGCATCTAATCTGTAAGGGCCGTATTTTTTGCTCAAAATACGCTCTATTTTAGAGTAGACAGAATTATATGCCTCATCATGTACTACTATCATATATTTTACATATACCAGATAGTCAAAACCAAACCTGAATAATGCATCGCTGTCATATCCAAACAGTCTGGTACTGCTTACGAAGTATTTCACTTCAGGCATATTATCCTGAAGTTTGACCTCTAAGTCTTTATCTTTGACTTTTGGGAGCACAGTATCCAGATGCTCTCCCAGATAAATTTTTTTACTCAAGATCTTATTCTTATACCAAATGTAATTTTTTGTCTTATAGGCATTAAGGTAATCCTTTTTAGGCTCAGACTGTGTCTGACAGGATAAGAGGGTCAAAAGACAAAGGGTGCTGAAGAGTGTTTTTTTCATAAGGTGTCCTCTCTGTTTTTTTAAGGTGTATGATGAAATGACTCTGCACTGGGCTAGTGGCGGCGGAGTCCTAGTTATCTAGCGTATTACTTAATTTAACTTTAAAATCAGTATTAAGAATTGAAATCATCCTTTGAATTTCATCATAAAGTCCTTGGGCTAAATGCTCGCCCATCCATCGAAAATCTTTTTTCAAGTCACTTTTAAACATTTTTATTTTTATTGGTATATCATGTATGATAGCTTCTTTATCCATTATGAATGGGGAATTGCCAAAAGACTCATTCATTATTTGTCTGAAAAACAAATTTATTGTGCAATACAATCCCAATATTGAATCCATATTGCTGAGTAACATTTTTTCCATTTTATTTTTTATCTGCTTATCACTATTCATATAGAAGGGATAAATCCCTTCTATTAATAATTTTTGCCAGTCTGTTGGAAGTTCTTTTACAGGACACATATAAGGTGTTTGTAAACCATAGTTTTTTTGACCATTTACTAGTGCATCTAACTCATTAGTTGTATAAGCTTTAGAAACTAATTCAAAAATTCTATCCATATTTTTCTCTTCCTATTTAAATGGTAGATAACGTACATGACTCAGCGCCGCTATAGTGGCTGCAGAGTCCTAGTTAGGTACTGTGTTATATTTTAATATCATATTATTCTAATTTCAAAAACCTAATATTTCTCAAACCAACCTTTAATTAAAGGAATTGAAATATTTGTATCTGTAAAATGTGGTTGGTCAGGTAGAATATGAACCTCGAACTCTTTGCTGAGGTTCTCTAATTTTGTAACCAAATTTGAAACCTGAGAAACAGGAACTCTCCAGTCATCTTCTCCATGTATAATAATTACTGGAATGTGAAACTTTTCTGGCCAACATACTGCTGATCGAGACTGATAATCTTTAGGGTATTTTGCAGGAGGTCCACCGATTGCATCATCAAGCACATCTTGGAAACTCTTTTCACGATTGCTATATGAAAAAGACAAATCAGAGATTCCTCCGGTTACTGCCATTGCCTTTATTGGTAGCTGATATTTCTGGAAGAGATATGCCATCATTCCACCCCTAGAATTACCCCACATATATATTTTATTCTTATCAATATTTTTTTCTTTGAGAGCAATACGAATAAGTGCTTTCACATCATTTATTTCTTTGCCACCATATTCATCTTTTCCATCTGTAAAAGTAGCTCCACGTTGTTCATTTATAAATACTGCATATCCTAGACTAGATATGAATGCAAGATAATCAAAAAACTCTTCAGATATAAATCCCAATTTTGAATGTCCACCACGAATATAAATAATTACAGGTAGACTTTTAGTATCGGATTCAGGTTGAAGTATATACCCTCGAACAGATATGCCTTGACTTACATACTGTATAGATTCTCTCTTTATTCCATCTCTAGGACTTGGAATTTCTTTTCTTTCTAGTATACGAGGACTACAAGATGTTAGAAATAAGACTATTATCAGTAAGAAAGAGTGATATTTTATAATAATTGCTCCTACTTTTATCAATGCTGAATTGCACCTAACTACTGTTTACCATCAGCCCCCTGCCAGGTCTCCCAACGACAGGGAAAAATCCTTCGATAGTGGGGTAAAGTAAAGGGTAGAGACTCAGGAAGACAGTAACAGGTAGAGTCAAAATGAGTCACTAGTCATTAGCTTATAGTCTATAGTGGACAAATCTTTTAAGTCCGAGCCCTAACCCTCAAACCGACTAAAAAACTTCAACTAAACCAGGCTCCAATTCCCCGCCGAAGGGGGCTGTCCCGCTCCTCAATGTGCACCCCACCCTACGCTACTAAGGGCTGAAATACCCTAGTCTGCGCCTCTCCGCCAGGACATTCAGCCCGCCCGGCACATTGTCTGCTAATCTATCAGCCACCAATTCGCGGGGTGATGCCCTATAGTTCCACCAGCCAAAAAAGGAATTTTCTTTGCCAAGCTTTCTTTTCTTCCCGAAAAGAAAGCGGAAAGCCCTCCGGTTGTCTCCGGCATAGGCACCTTATGCCAGCCCCTGCCCTGTCGCCCACCGACAGGGAAAGAGCCCCGGTAGGGCGGTACAGTATAAGGTATATACTCAGGATGCCCCTGTTCTATCAGCGGACCTGCCCCTGGCCGTAGATCACCCACTTCTCGGAACACAGCCCCTCCAGCCCCATGGGGCCCCGGACATGCAGCTTCTGGGTGGAGATGCCGATCTCCGCTCCCAGCCCGAACTCACTCCCGTCGGTGAAGCGGGTGGAGGCATTGGCGTACACTGCAGCGGAGTCTACCTGCTGTAAAAAGAGCTGAGTAGAGCCATAATGCTCACTGACTATGGCGTCAGAATGATGGGAGCCGTAGGTATTTATATGGTCCACTGCTGCCTGTACTGACTCTACTTCTTTGGCAGAGATGATGAGGTCGAGGTACTCGGTAGTCCAGTCCTCTTCGGTAGCGGCAGGCAGGCCATTTACTACATGGCGCAGGGCTTTATCAGCCCGCACTTCCACGTTTTCCTTAAGCAGGGCGGCAATAATCTCTTTTTTATAAGGATAGTCTTTATGGATAAGCAGGGTCTCGGCGGCATTACACACGCTGGGCCTCTGTACTTTGGCATTGACCGCTATGGCTTCAGCTTTGGCCCGGTCTGCGCTGGCATCGACAAATACATGGCACACCCCTTTATCGTGTTTAATCACAGGGATACTGGACTTTTCAGACACAGCCCGGATCAGGCCCTCACCACCCCGGGGTATGACGACATCGATGTACTGGTTCAGCCTGAGCATCTCGTCTACTATTTCCCTGTCCGTCTGATCGATAAACTGCACCGCGTCCACAGGAAAAGCTACCGATTCCAGGCCTTTACGTATCAGGTCAGCAATGATCTTATTGGAGTGAAGTGATTCCTTGCCCCCCCGGAGGATCACGGTATTTCCTGATTTGAGGGTGAGGCTGGCGGCATCGCTGGTCACGTTAGGGCGGGACTCATAGATCATGGCCACCACCCCCAGGGGTACTTTTATCTTGTTGAGCTGGAGGCCGTTAGGCAGGGTGCGAATCAGGTCTCCTGATCCCACCGGGTCGTCCAGCTGAATAATATCCCGGATAGCCTGTACCATAGTGTCGATACGGGCATCAGTGAGTAAGAGCCGGTCTATTACCGCTTCACTGATATTATTATTACGGGCATACTCTATATCTTTGGCATTTTCCTTCTGTATGGCCTGCCTGGCAGCACTGATCTGTCCTGCTATGGCCTCTAGGGCCGCATTCTTTTCCCGGGTGCTTTTGGAGGCCACCTGGTAGGACACTTTGCGGGCCTGTTGGGCGATTTTCTCTATATACTCTTTGTGTGACATTATTTTCTCCTTCTGTTCAGGGTTAATTGTAAATTAGCCTATAATTAAAATCAAAACATGGAGCCCCTTTTCAGTAGAATTGGCCTCATCAAAACTAAGAAATTAGATGACATCTTTATCTATAATAATGACATGGGCACCGGTAATTATCTGTAAACACATTCGTTTCTTGACATAATATTTCTTAAGCATTAACATATTTTATTAGTAATGTTATATGGGGGTTATGGTGCATACCCCCATTCCGTATCGGGGGGTACAAATGAAAAATAGAATCCTGGGTGCAGGCCTTATAGTCTGCATCTCACTCCTGGCTGCCTGTTCAGCCGTTTCCGAAGATGTCTCTGTCGTTCCTGGTGCCACTGAAGTGATCAATGATGTGTTAAAGTCAGAGCAGGACTTTAACTTTGATACTGTATCCGTAGTAGAGATCCGTATGGGTATTCAGTCCACGGCTCATTCGCCACTACAGGGTGCTCTGGTCACTGTATACAATGCAGAGGGGCAGGCCATATCCTATGCTTTTTCTGATTCAAAAGGACTGGCCCTGTTCTCAGTGACTACACCCAATGATGAAGGGGATGCTACTATAGTAGTGACACATCCTCAGATCACTGCTTATACATCCCAGGTCGATAATCTGGCTCAGTATCAGACCATAGACCGTTCTCTGACAGTGGTCAAAGGGATAGCTCCTCCTGTGATCATAGATACTGATCAGGACGGAGTACCGGATGACCAGGATGATTTCCCGGATGATGCCCGCTATGCCAAAGCTATCCGGGGCCAGTATACCCTGGTCTATGAAGACCTTTATCCCGTAAAGGGGGATGCTGACTTTAATGATGCTGTCACCACTATGACTTTTGAAGAGCGCATCAATGTCTCAAATGAAGTGGCAGCCGTGATAGTGACTGCTCAGGCCCTTGCCAGTGGAGCCGGCTATGATAACCAGCTCTTTATCAACATTATGGGACAGGAATATCCCCTGATCCTGAGTTACAAGGCCGATCTGGCTTCCAAGTTTAACTCCAAGGAAGACCCTGCTGACGCACAGTATATTCCTGCGGCTATTATCAGGACCAACCAGATACTCCTGGATGTCCCGGTGATGCGCCATACTATTCAGCCTATGCCTTATGACCCCTTCCTTGTCCCGAATGGCAATCAAGCCGTGCCCGTGGATACCAATGGCAACAGGCAGGAAGTACACCTTCCTTTTGTGAATACAGATTATAGCGGCATTGTGATCGATGAGGATGGATTCCCCTGGGCAATGGTCGTGCCCATGGACTTCCTGTGGCCCTATGAGCGCAACTTTATCACCAATGCTTATCCTAAGTTTAAGTCCTGGTATGAATCAAATGGTAAAATGGATATGGACTGGTATAACTATCCTGTGGATGGAGAAGTCTATCCCCGTTAAGTGTCCTAAGATTTGATTAGATAGTGAATTAAATAAAAGAATTTAAACAGAAAACGGCTCCTATATTTCAGGAGCCGTTTTTTTATTTTCACAGTATTAACGCATCTTTTTGTAGGCATTGATGAGGCCATTGGTGGAGGAATCATGGCTCTTTACTTCTTCATTTCCTGACAGCTCGGGCAGGATACGGTTGGCCAGGAGCTTACCCAGCTGTACTCCCCACTGGTCAAAGGAGTAGATATTCCAGATCACACCCTGGGTAAATATCTTGTGCTCGTACATGGCGATCAGGCTGCCCAGGCTGCGGGGGGTCACTTTCTTCAATAAGAATGAGTTGGTGGGGCGGTTACCTTCGAATACTTTGAAGGGGGTCAGCAGGTCATCTTCCTCTTTACTGAGGCCGGCGGCTTTGTGCTCAGCCCTTACTTCTGCTTCAGACTTTCCTTCCATCAGGGCTTCGGGCTGGGCAAAGTAATTGGCCAGGAGCTTAGGGTGGTGGTCTGACAGGGGATTATGGGTCTGGGCCGGGGCGATAAAGTCACAGGGGATGAGCTTGGTACCCTGGTGTATGAGCTGGTAGAAGGCATGCTGTCCGTTGGTACCGGGTTCTCCCCAGATAATGGGGCCTGTCTCATAAGTCACGGTCTTTCCGTCACGGGCTACCAGCTTACCATTGGACTCCATATCCCCCTGCTGGAAGTAAGCCGCAAAGCGGTGCATATACTGGTCATAGGGGAGGATGGCCTGAGTCTCAGCTCCGAAAAAGTTATTGTACCAGATGCCTAAGAGGGCCATCAGTACAGGGATGTTTTTGCTGAAGTCAGCGCTCTTAAAGTGCTGGTCTACGGCATGCCCCCCTTCCAGGATCTGTATATAGTTATCGTAACCCAGAGTACATACTATGGACAGCCCGATAGCGGACCACAGGGAATAACGTCCCCCTACCCAGTCCCAGAATTCGAACATATTAGCGGTATCGATACCGAATTTGGATACCGCTTCCGCATTAGTGGATACAGCCACAAAGTGTTTGGCGATAGCGGACTCATCTTTTGTCTGTTCCAGAAACCAGGAGCGGGCCGATAAGGCATTGGTCATAGTCTCCTGGGTGGTAAAGGTCTTGGATGCCACGATGAACAGGGTAGTCTCGGGATTGACCTTTTTTACAGTCTCAGCGATATGGCTGCCGTCTACGTTGGATACGAAATAGGTCTCGATGCCCTTGACCCAGTAGGGCTTGAGAGCTTCGGTGACCATCACCGGGCCCAGGTCGGAACCGCCGATACCGATATTGACGATCTGGGTGATCTTTTTACCGGTGTAGCCCTTCATCTCGCCGGAGTGGAGGCGATGAGCAAATGCTTTCATTTTATCCAGAACGGCATTGACTCCCGGCATCACGTCTTCTCCATCCACCAGGATAGGGGTATTGGCCCGATTGCGCAGGGCTACATGGAGGACCGAGCGGCCTTCGGTCACATTGATCTTTTCTCCGGCGAAAATGTCCCTGATGGCATCAGAGAGGCCGGCCTGTTTAGCCAGATCAGTGAGAAGAGACACAGTCTCCTCAGTGATACGGTTTTTGGAATAATCAAACAGGATGTCCTCGAAATACAGTGAAAATCTATCAAAGCGTTTAGAGTCTTTTTTAAAGAGATCTGTCATTTTTACATTCTTCATAGCTGCATAATGTTTTTCCAGTTTTTTCCAGGCGTCAGTGCGGGTGGGGTCAATGGCTTTTAACATAGAGTCCTCCATAGGGTTTAGAATAGTGGAGTATATTTTAAAGGAGAAGGGGGGAAAATTCAATTTTACATAAAAAGCCTCCATTTTTAAGGTTTATTTGGGCAAAGAATACAGAATTTGCAGAATAATTATTCTATTTATAAACTGAGTAAGCTATATGATTCTAAATGACAGGGGTGGGTGTGAAAAAGATCATCCTATTTTATTTCAGCGGAACAGGAAATACTAAGTGGGTCTGTACCCAGCTTAAAAATGAGCTCCAGTCCAGAGGCTGTGAGCTAGAAATGAGGGCCATGGAAAACCAGGCTGGAATCCAGGATCTCATATCAATCGATAAAAAGGCCATGCTGGGCATAGCCTATCCTGTGCATTCATTTGATGCCCCGGCACTGGTGTACCGCTTTATCCGCAGTCTTCCCCGCTATGAAAACAGGAAGGTTTTTTTGATAAAGTGCGCTGCTGACAGTCTGGGTAACGGAGGAAGCACCAGCCCTATACGGCGTCTGCTCAGAAAACAGGGATATCAGGTGTTTTATGAGATATTGGCTATAATGCCTTCCAATGTTTTTGTGTCTTACCCTTTGCATTTTCAGAAAAGACTATTTGAAAATATTCTGAAAAAAGTACCCTCATGGGCTGAAGATCTGATCAGTGTAAAAACCAGCCTACAGAGGAATGGCCTCATGCTTCGCTTTATAAGCTGGATCTCCAGTCTCCTGGAGGCAGGCCCGGGACGTAGATTTTTTGGAAAAAGCCTGCATGCAGGCCCTGAATGCAATCTGTGTCGAGTCTGTGTTAGCACTTGCCCGGCACAAAACATATCATGGACAAGTAATAAGCCCCGCTGGAAATGGTCCTGTGAGTTTTGTATGCGCTGTGTCTATATATGTCCGCGTAAGGCTATTTTACCCCGTTGGGGTTTGAAGTTCCTGGTCTTAAAGGAAGGATATGACCTGGCTCACCAGTTGAAAAAGTCTAAACTCCAGGAGCTGCAAGAACTCTCGGGGTACTATCAGCATTTTACAAAATATCTCGGGAATGACGCTTTGAAAAATAAATAATCTTGACAATTATCAGTTTGAAGTTAATATAAGCGTGAGGGGAATCAATAAAGTTAAGGAAGATTATTGATTACATTAGTGTCGCTTCCCATGTTTATTGCCGGAGTGGTGGGGCTTACCTTTTTAATATTCTCCATAGTCTTTTTTACTATATTCATGAAAGATTCACATACCAGGCAGCATTTTAGAAAGTTCGTCGTCCTTACGATCGGTAATTCCATCTATATGGTCTTGTTTGGCCTCCTGCTTAATATGGGAGATAATGAAGGGGCTATCAACATTCTGAACCGGGCCACATTGATAGCTTCTATGTTTGTAGTGGTCTTCTTTTTTATGCTTTTGAACAGTATGTTTGACCTGAAACAGAAAGTCGCAATAAGGGTATTTTTTAGCATTGCTACCGTGTTTACTATTATCCTATGTATAGACCACCCTCTTATATTGACCACTCCTCTGGAGCAGACCTCCAGCTTTTATAAGGCGCTGCAAAGAGGGATAGTACATAAGATCTGGGGTATTTTTATGCTCTTCCTGCTGGTCTATTCTGCCTTTTTCCTCTATGTGACCTATGTGAGGATTCCCGGGAAACAGAAAAAATATAAAAACTCAGTGTTTATTCTTCTGATCTTTTCGATATTCTGGGTGATCAGCGGGGGCATCGATGCCCTGACCTCTATGAAAATACTGGATCTGCCCCCGGTCAGCTGGATAGGCAGTATGAGTATTGTCATCACTGCGGCTATCCTGCTGTTAAACAGCTATGAGCACCTGGATAATACGGTACACCGCCTCTATGATGAGCTCATCCATGATGCCCTCACCGGGGCCTTTTCCAAGTCCTATTTCGATATAGAGCTTAATAAAGTGATGGCCAAGCTGCGCCGGGAGCCGGGGAGGCACTACCTGGTGGTATTTGATATAGATGATTTTAAAAAGATAAATGATGAACATGGCCATGTCTGTGGGGATTTTATACTCAAGGAGCTCATTAAGACAGTGCGGGACCAGCTGCGTAAAAGTGATATCCTGGCCCGATTCGGGGGAGATGAATTTCTCCTCCTGGTGGAATACAGTCCGCCCGATATGGATATATACCGGATGATGGAACGTATACTGGAAGCCATCCATGGGCGGGAATTTGTGTTTAATGGTGAAGTCATACAGGTGAGCTGCAGCTTCGGGGGAGCCTACCTGGATAACAAAGTGATTGAAGAGATGATGAGCACCGAGGATATTCTTGTGCTGGCCGATAACGCGGTCTATGAGGCCAAGCGCCTGGGTAAGGACCGCTTTGTACTCAATACCGGAGAATTTAAGGTCAATTGAGGAGGATGTGATGGCGGATGTATCCCGGATATACGGAAAGATACAATTTGTAGATTCTTTTCCCGATTATAAAGTCGAGGTAGTAGACAGTTTTGCGGACCTGCATGTCCAAAAGGTGTCTGCATTTGCAGATAGTGTAGGGAAGTGGGAGATAGTAGACAGTTTTCCTGATTACAAGATACAGATCGTGGATTCTTTCGGTGATTTCAAGATCAAATATGTGGATAGCTTTCCGGGCTTGCCTTAAGGCCTATTCCCACTCAATAGTGGCGGGAGGCTTGGATGTCACGTCATAGACTACCCGGTTTACCTCTTTGATCTGGCGCACGATCTTATTGGCCACTTCATCCAGGAGCTCATAGGGCAGGTGGGCCCAGGTGGCAGTCATGGCGTCCACCGAGGTGATAGCCCTCAGCGCGATGACGTAGCCATAGGCTCTCTCATCTCCCATCACACCCACACTTTTTACGGGTAGAAAGACACAGAAGCTCTGCCAGGTCTTGTCGTACCAGCCGCTGTCCTTAAGGGCTTTGATAAAGATGGTATCGGCCTGTTTGAGGATGTTCAGCTTTTCCCGGGTGATATCACCCAGTACCCGTACAGCCAGTCCCGGCCCGGGGAAGGGGTGGCGGTTCAGTATATCTTCGGGCATGCCTAGGATACGGGCTACTTCCCTGACTTCGTCCTTAAACAGGAACTTAAAGGGTTCGAGGATACGCCCCTGTTTTTCCAGGGTCTCTACTTCCTTGACCCTATTATGGTGGGTCTTGATGGTCTGGCTGGGCCCTTTGACGGGAGCACTTTCTATGACATCGGGGTAGAGGGTACCCTGCACCAGGTAGTCAAAATCAGGCAGGGAGTGGAAGAACACATCGATAAATTCTTTACCGATGATCTTACGCTTCTGCTCAGGGTCATCCACGCCGGCCAGAGCATCCAGAAAACGGTCTGAGGCATCCACATATTCTACTTTGAGGCCCAGGCGTTCCCGGAGGGCATGCTGGACTTCATTCTCTTCATTGCCCCGCAGTAGTCCATTATTGACAAATACGGCCGTCACATCGTCTCCCAGGGCCTTGTGCATCAGCACGGCCAGGGTGGTAGAGTCTACCCCCCCGGACACTCCCAGTACTACTTTCTTGCCGGCACAGGTCTTTTTAAGGTCTGCGATCTCTTTTTCTACGAAATTTTCCATGGACCAGTTGGGCTCTATGTGGGCTATATCGAATACAAAATTGGACAGGACCTGCTTACCATACTCGCTGTGTACTACTTCGGGGTGGAACTGGACGGCATAAATGGACTTTTCCAGGTTCTGCATGCCTGCATAGGCTCCGTCACGTGTAGTGGCTGCCAGTTCAAATCCAGCCGGGAATTCTACCACGGTGTCACCATGGCTCATCCATACCACCGAGTCTTCTTTGACGTCTTTGAACAGGGGACTGTTTTTAATCTTAAACTGGATGTGAGCCCGGCCGTATTCACGCTGATGAGACCGTTCTACTTTGCCCCCCATCAGGATGGCGGTGAGCTGCATACCATAGCAGATTCCCAATACAGGGATGCCCCATTCATAAATGGACCGGTCGATAAAAGGCGCATCCTCTTCCAGTACTGAGGAAGGGCCCCCTGAAAGGATGATAGCCTGAGGATTCAGGGAACGGAGCTCTGCCAGGTCATGAGAGTAGGCATATACAATAGAATATACTCCCAGCTCACGTACCCGCCTCGCTATGAGCTGAGTATACTGGGATCCAAAGTCTAAAATAATCACTGGTCCGGTCATACTGCTCTCCTTCAGGAATGTCCCATATTTTAAGTTAAAAACAGAAAAAAAGAAAGTATGCCCCTTTCTTCTCGATAAAGGCATTTAATGATGCAAGCGCTTACAAACAAATTTCATTTTTCTTGACTTAATCCGCAAAAAAAAATATACTAATGCACATTATGAGTGCAATGCGCACTAATTAAATGCGAGGAGAAAATTATGAAAAAGGTTTTGTTGTTGATGATGGTTGCTCTTCTGGCAGGTGCATGTAGCCTGAACCAGGATAATACTGAAAATAACGTTAAAGTGATCAATGTGATATCTACCGATGACCCTGCGGTAAATGCTGCCATACCCCTCTTTTCTGAACAGGAACTTCAGATCATGGGACTGGCCGAAGGTGATGCTGTAGTAGAAGCCAATACCGTCTACTCAGCCGGAAGAGGCCCTCTGTTTGATAATCGCGGAGTAAAGGGAAAGACCTACTCTTTTAGTATCTACCCTTCAGATACCAATAAGAGCTATGTCGTAAAATACGGCTTTAGCGCTGATGCGGTAAATCAGACTGTAAATGCCACTAATGTGTATTCTTCCTGGTATGCCCGTATCAGTATTCCTGCCAACGCTCCCGGACAGATATTCTGGAAAGTAGTAGACAGTGATGGTATAGAGTACCTCAAAGAAGGCCAGTTATATAACGCATTTTTGTACGACACCATAGTATCATACTCATATTCTGAGTCTTATCATACCAGCATTAATGATGGTATCTATATAAACTACAGTGGGCCTTCTACTGGAGCTGGTATGCTGCTGCATTTCGGCTGGAACAGCTGGAACCAGGTCAGTGACGTAGCCATGGACTGGATCACTAATTCATCCTACAGCTATGCTTCGGACTATGCAACCGCCAGAGTCCAGCTCCCCACAGATGCTGAATACCTGGATTTTGCCATCTTCGGAAACGGCATATGGGATAATAACCAGGGACAGGACTTCCATACCTCAGTACGTCCCCTGGTTACAGTGCAGCCTAACAGCACCTACAAAAATTATAACGGTGATATCATCAAGACTGTCAGTATCAGCTACGCCAATGGCGACCTGGGTGATACAGTCTGGGCACACTACGGTGTAAACGGATGGCAGAATGTGGCAGAAGCCCAGTGCTACCCCTTCCGCTATAACGGTTATGTCAGTGCGGTATACAGCCAGTCAGTGACTGTCAGTGTAGATGCTTCCGTATTTGATGTTGCATTCAGAAATAACAGCGGCGACTGGGAAAATAATTTTGGACAGGACTGGCATACAGATATTAGCTGGAGATAAAAACTCAAAAAAAACAAAAGCGCTCTCTGAAAAGAGGGCGCTTTTTATTGTTTATGATACTTTTACTTCAAAACATCTCGAAGTCTTCTATTTCTGTATCACCCTCATTGACCGATTCATCCAGATGCTCCAGATCAATAAGGTCGTGGTTCTTAATATGTTCCTGGATCTTAAAACTTTTGAGGCTGGCAAATTTATGAATAGTCTTAGATAATTCCTCAGAAGCTTTGAGTCCGATTTTAACCAGTTCCTCTATCTCCGGGTCATTGAGTTTTTTTATCTTCGTTTTTCATAAGATTGATCATCTGTATAGCTCCCATGACTGCAGTGAGAGGCTGGCCTACATAATGCTCTACAGAATAACCCACCCTTTTAGCGGCTGTGTCCTGATGGGTCTGTATGAGGGACTTGCATCGGTCATGTCTCAGCAGGAGGGCATCGATCTTAAGGAGCAGCATCAGAGGATCGATATCCCGGTGTATGATCTCTGAAATCCCCGCCTGGACGGCCAGAGATACCAGGCCTGGAGTGATCTCTTTACGTGCGATCAGTAGTTTCTCCACATGGCTGAGATCCATGATCTCACTCATAGATAGGGAGATATCCACCCACTCCCCTTTAGTCTCTTTTTCATCAAAAATACAGAACTGGGGAATATCTTCCATAGCTTTTTCCATGACTTCATGGAGCTCACTTACACATTGAAGAGAAAACTGTTCAGGAGGGAGGGACAGAGAAAAAGATTTGGCTACATCCGGATCACAGGTATAAAGGAGTATTTTGACTTTGGCCATATTTCAAACTCCCTGTTTAGTGTAGTTTCATGATCAGGAGAGTAATATCATCACTTTGTGATGCACCGGCTGTAAAGGCTTTTACGTCCTGTATGATATTGTTTTTCATCTCGTCCAGGTCTTCAGATACATGCTTTAATATTGACTGGTAAAAGCGGTCTTCCCCGTATTCTTCGTCACTGGCTGATTTTGCCTCGGTGATGCCGTCTGAATACTGGATAAAGTATTCCCCTGATTTAAGCTGGGATTTATAGAGTTCAATATGAGGGTTAAAGATCTCAGAAGCGAGCATACCTACCGGCATACCTCCCGCTTTCATGAGGCGGATCTTTTTACTTTTGGCATCGAACACGATACCCTGGTTGTGCCCTGCTATGGAATAAAACATTTCTTTAGTCTCCAGGTTAAGCACCCCATAGAAGACAGTGGCAAACATGTTAGCCGGAGTATCTCTTAATAACACCGGATTGATATCTTTGATCACCTGGGCTGCATTTTTACCCCGGACTGAGAAGGTACGCAGAGCCGATCGCAGGATAGACATGACCATGGCAGCCCCTACTCCGTGATTGGTGACATCTGCCACCACGATGGCAAAGAGGTCATTATCCAGGGGGATAAAATCGTAATAATCCCCTCCCGATTCGGTCTGGGGCTCATAGTAGACGGCAAAGTCATAGCCATCCAGCTCCGGTAAGGACTGGGGCAGGATAGCCGTCTGTATCTCCTGGGCAATACGCAGTTCTTCTTCCATGCGGGTCTTATCTTTGACTTCATCAAAGGCTTTTTTAAGGCTGGTGGTCATATAATTAAACTTATCCGCCAGCTGCCCGATCTCATCATGGGTATGTATCTCTATGGCTTTATCCAGATTGCCGTGAGCTATCTCATCTGTTCCGGCAGCCAGGTCATTGAGGGGAGCGATGATAAATGCTACGATCAGGAAGACTACTACCAGCATCCTCAGAATAAACATGACCGCTATATCGATGGTAGAATTAAAGACATGGCGTTTTTGCTGTTCGATATCTTCCAGGTTGAGAATAACCCGCACTGTGCCTAAACGGTAGAATCCGTACATATCGGCGAATATGGAATCCAGCAGGTCTTTAGGTATGACATTCAGATCCGTGCGATACTTTTCCAGAGAACTCAGGGATTTGATCAGTTTATTTATGCGGGCCTTATAATAAGCGGCGGGAACATTGATATTTTTTTCTTTGACCAGCGTCTGAAATTCTTCAAAAGAGGGAGTGAACTCATTTTTATCATAATACTGCTTAATAAACTGTTCCAGGAAGACAATAAATTTCAGATTTCTTTTTTGTTCCGGGCTAATGAGGTCTTTATTGGAAAAGAGCTTTTTCTTTTCTTTCCATTTGATGTAGTCGGCAGTTTCCTTGAGGGGCATGCCTGCCTTAAATAGCGTCTCCATCAGTCCCTCAAAATATTTATCACTGATGATGAGGTTATAGAGCTGATCCTGATAAGCCTGCACTTTGGTGAAATAATACTCTATCCTTTTAAGGTCAGTCTCCTCCAGTTTTTTTTCTTCCAGGAGTTTTTTGGCAGTTTCCGAGATTTTTCCATCAGTGTACATTCTATTGTAAATATCAGCAATTGCCTTGCTAAAACGGAAATTATTCAGTACTTCTTCATTGAGTTTGGAAGTGTGAAAAAGATTACCCTCTTTGAAATAATTATAATATTGAGTGATGCCACCAAACCAGCGGTGTTTGTCGTAATCAGAATAAACCGGTAGAAAACCATCATAACTATCGGGACGGTCGTTGGTATAGGCCCGCTTTCTCCCTTTTTTGTCGGTCCAGGTGGATATTTCTGCTTCGTAAATACGGAAATCGGAATGGATCTGTTCAGAATAGTTGGTATAAAACAGGGTGCGGGAAGAAGACTGCACCCTCAAGCCGATGTTGCGGGAATCGGAATGGAACAATATAGTGCCATAAGTATCTACGAACATTGCCATTTTAAAAGAAGGAATATCTTTGAATGAACGGACATAGGTCTGCAGAGTCTTAAAATCCTGTTCTTTTTTATTGAGATATAGTTTAAGTATGTTCTGTTTGAAGGGAAGCAAATACCCACTCATGGTCTGCTGCTGCTGTTGTTTTAACACAGCTGACTGATTAATGATATTGAAGCGTACTACCAGATATGTTGTGAATATCAGGACAATCATTACCAGCACGGTGATCTTCATCTTGAGGCTGAGTACTACATTGCGGATGAATGACTGTTGGGCGGGTTCTTTTTTCATAGACACCATCTTCCTTAAAATATCTCTTTTCCCCTATTTATTATAGACAATACCCTGAAAAGTCTCAATAGAAAGAAGGTACTATTCAGAGAAAAAATATTTAATATTTTCACAAAGTATTCCTTGTATGTTATGATAGTAAGAAGTGGGTTAGACATCAATACAGGAGTATTTAATGAAGACAATAAAGATCCCCAAAGCATTGCAGGAACTGCATGGAGAGAATAGTCCGCTGTTTAATATAATACTGGTATATTTTATAGGGCTGATAGCATTTTTCCTGGTATTTTTATCCCTGGAGAATAGCGGTATATCTCTTATAAAAAGGATCATTGTCTCATTTATTTTCTTCGATATTGCGGGAGGGGTAATCGCCAATCTGAGCAGTTCTACTAATCAGTATTATCAGAAAAATGAAAGGATCAGGATAATCTTTCTGTTACTGCACATTCTGCATCCTGCTGTAGTGATATGGGTGTTTCCTTCATCCTGGATTTTGATCGGAGGAGTGGCGGCACTTACCCTGATGGGAGGTGTGGCTCTGCATTTCATTCCTGATAATGAAAAAAGGCAGGTCCTGGCTGCTGCCCTGCTGGTATTAGGTGTATTGGGGTCCCTGTACCTGCAGGCCGAAGTCCAGGTCTTATATGCATTTGCCCCTTTATTTATGGTTAAATTATTGATTGGATTTTCTGTGAAAAGGCCAGTTCTGGAGCCATAGATGAAAAAAATACTATTCTATCAATTCAGCAGTACCGGCAATACCCTGCTCGTCCTGCGGGCTATGCAGGAAGTGTTTGAAGGAGAAGGGATAGAGGTGGAAGTAGGGCCCATTCAGGGGGCTAGTGTTAGGGGCATTGAAGCTGGTGTGACCCTGGGCCTGGCCTTTCCGGTAGCCATGCAGGGCACTTTTCCATTTATCTGGGACTTTGTAAAAAGCCTGCCTCAGGGAAAAAACGATGTCTTTATGGTAGACACTATGATGCTGTACAGTGGGGGTGTAGTGGGCCCCCTGCGTACAATACTGCGCCGAAAAGGTTATCATACTATCGGGGCCAGAGAGATCATGATGCCTGTAAATATCTACCGCCGATCCATCCGGGATCAAAAAGATGAACAGAAACGGCAAAAAGGGCTGATCCAGGCCCGTCAGTACGCCCGTGATCTGATCGATCAGACAGCCCGGTGGAGAAGGATCCCGGTCTTATCAGACCTAATGAGCCTGTTTTCCCGGGCCAGGGTGTTTCAAAGACTGTATCGATGGGCCTCTCCTATCCGCCTGGACCAGCTAAAATGTACAAAATGTGGTATCTGTGTGAAGATCTGTCCCGTACAGAATTTTACCATCCCGGATTATCCGGTTCCGGGTAATAAATGTGAGCTCTGCGTCCGCTGTGTCTCCTACTGCCCCGAACAGGCCTTATCATTGGGGAATTATGGGCTGCAATACAAAGCGGTGAAACTGAAGGATATAATCCGGGGTCTTTAAGTTAGCTTGTCATATTTTTAATCCTCCCTTAAGCTATATATCCAGTTTTAGGGAGGTCACAGAATGCTAAACAAAAGTATATTATTATCAATGTTTTTTTTAATCTCTTCCTGTGGTCAGGGGTCCCTCCTCAAAGTATCCCTCCCTGCTGAACTTATTGGATCATGGGCCATCCTCAGTCATATCCCGATCCAGGGAAAGTGGCAGGATGGTCTGGAGACAGATGGATCCGCAAAAGCAGAAAAATACATCCATCAGCTGGAGGTTGGACAATACCGGATCCAGGAGATACATT
The DNA here is from genome assembly GCA_964537555.1 of uncultured Brevinematales bacterium. Taxonomy (GTDB): domain Bacteria; phylum Spirochaetota; class Brevinematia; order Brevinematales; family CAYRWR01; genus CAYRWR01. The sequence goes on along the minus strand of CAZIAD010000001.1, from coordinate 51,953 downwards.
ATCAGCCCCGGTTCCAGGGCAGGGCAGTATCTAATGTAGGATACAGGATAGTGGAGGCCAGTGAGGACAATGGATTGTGGCGCCTGGAAATCGAGCAGCTTCTTCCGGATGCTAATATCAATGGAGATCTCTCTGAAAAGTATATACAGCAGACTATAGAAGTGTACCTGGACGGTGATGAGTCTGAATGGCATTTTTATTATGATACCTGGGAGTGGCAGACCTATTATTGTGTGAAGGGTGCAGCCCTGCAAAAATACGCCCAATTTGACTGGAGCAAAGACCCTAAAACACTGATGCTCACAGAGGATGACGAGATTGAATGAGCAGAATAATCTTAAAGCCTTTGTTGTATCTCCGGATTTTGCGGGAAAACGGCTGGATATCATCATTCCTGAACTCTATCCGGAGCTGAGCCGTTCTTCACTCAAGACCCGGATAAAAACCCTCTATGTCAATGGCACTTCTTCCAAACTATCACATAAAGCCAGGACAGGTGAGGAAGTCAGTCTGAAGCTGCACCCCATGCAGGAACTGGATCTCAGCCCCCGGGACATTCCTCTGGATATCCTTTATCAGGATGAACACATCGCTGTCATCAACAAACAGGCTGGCCTTGCGGTACATCCGGCCCAGGGAAACTGGGACCACACCCTGGTACACGCCCTGCTGTTTCACCTGGGGGGGCAGCTATCCGGCATCGGGGGGGTGGAACGTCCCGGTATAGTACACCGCCTGGACAAGGACACTGCCGGACTCATGATCATCGCCCTGTCCGACCAGGCCCACCGGCAGCTGGTCCGGGATTTTAAAGAGCGTACCATAGAAAAGCACTATGAAGCCATTGTCATGGGACACCCCGAACAGGAAGGGGAGATCCGTGAGCCCATAGCCCGTTCCCGCCATGACCGTAAAAAGATGGCGGTGCGGGAAGACGGCAAGGAAGCCCATACTGAATGGAAAGTGCTGGAGTATTTCGAGCACTATGCTTATATTGAGATCCGGCTTCATACCGGCCGTACCCACCAGATCCGGGTACATTTCTCCCATCTCGGCTTCCCGGTATTAGGGGACCCCATATACTCCCGTTCACCTAAAAAAGGCCTGGCCCTCTGTGCCCGCAGGCTCAGTTTTACTCATCCGGTGACAGGCCGGGAAATGAGCTTTGAGTGTGAATTACCCCCCCATTTCAGAGATTATCTGGAAAAATTAAGAAAATAGCTGCAAAAACTGTCTAATTTACTACCCCGGTTTGATTTTTTAAGCTAAAGTGATTATACTTATGGACACAAATTCACAGGAGAGACCATGAATAAAGATTATGAAAAGAGGATGCTACTCGCATTTATTATCTCTTTTATACTTATAGGCGTCATGTGGTGGAATACCCGCAACAATCAAAAAAACGAAATGGCAGTACAGCAGACCAATGCACCGGCTGTAACCCCCCAGACTGCTCAGACCCCGGTACAGCAGAGCCTGCCTACAGCACCTGATGCAGTCAAGTTTGTCACCTCAGGTGAAGGCAAGGACTACAGCATCAGCTATGATGGAGAGATCAGCCTGGTCATCAATAGTAAAGGGGCTGTCATCAATGAACTGAACATAGATGGAGAATGGAACCGTTACTCCAACTCCGTGTCACTGCTTTCTACTAACAGGGCATACCAGAACGGTGACCTTGCTTTTGGGGACACTGAGAAGCTTCTCCTTTATAAAGCCCGCCCTCTCTACACAGTCCAGTCCCAGACTAGTAACTCCATAGTACTGGCTGCCCGGGTCAATCTGAAAGGAAAAGCAGTAGAGCTAAAACGCACATTTACTCTTTCTTCAAATTATCAGATCAATGAAGAGATCTCCTTTAGAAATCTTACCGGCCAGACCATGAATATGGACCTGGATGGCAAGAGTTTCTCGGTAGGGACCTTATTTGAACTGGTTCCATTTGATGAAGCCAGTCCCCGTAACCGTATCGAGACCCAGTATTATGTCAATGGTAAAAAGGAAAAGGCTCTTAATATCGGGCTGGTTGACCGGATCAAAGGTAAAAAAGTAGGGGACAGCCTCATTGCAGGGCCTAAGTGGATGGTATTATATGACAACTACTTCATGGCCGCCATGATCCCTCTGGGCAGTAACTGGGATGGTAAGTTTAAAGAAGTCAGTACCGCCAAGAAAGGGCAGTACAGACAGATCTCTATGAGTGTAGAACAGAAGCCTTTTGTACTGGAATCAGGAGAGACTAAGTCTTTTGCTATCAAATATTTTGTTGGCCCACGTAAAGAAAACATTGCCAAGGCTGTGGATGACAGTCTGAAGGTCGTATTCAGATGGGGAAGTCTGTTTAACTGGCTTATGAAGCCCATCGAGTGGGCTATCAATGGCGGTATCTTCCTCCTGGGTAAAGTGATCAAGAGCTGGGGACTGGTCATCATCCTGATGGCCCTGGTCATCAAACTGCTGCTCTCCCCTCTGTCCATCAAGGCCGCTATTTCTATCAAACGTATGAATATGCTGCAGCCCAAGCTTAAAAACCTCCAGGAAAAATACAAAGACGACCAGCAGAAGCTTCAGGCAAAGACTATGGAGCTCTACAAAAAGGAAAAGGTCAATCCTTTAGGCGGATGTCTGCCTATGATATTACAGATCCCTGTGTTTTTCGCACTGTACCGGGTGCTCTCTACCTCTGTAGAGCTGCGCGGAGCAGCCTTTATGTGGATCAAGGACCTCACTCAGCCAGATACCCTGTTCATGATAGGTACCTTCCATTTTAACCTCTTGCCCCTTCTCATGACTGGAATACAGCTGGTACAGACCAAGCTGCAGTCCACTACCAATGCTACTATGGCTCAGCAGAGTAAGCTGCAGACCTATATGCTGCCTGTGATGTTCCTGTTCCTGTTCTGGAATATGCCTGCCGGACTGGTACTGTACTGGACCATTCAGAACGTCTATACCATCATCGAGCAGTACATCATCAACAAAGACAAGTATGTGAAGCTCATCTAAACTTGAAATAGTCCTGTAACTAATATAGCATTAAAGCCCCCTGTAAAAGGGGGCTTTACTATTTATACTGCGAGGAAAGCATGATAACAGAAGATACCATCATCGCACTGGCTACCACCCCGGGAGAGTCCGCCATTGGAGTCATCCGGATATCCGGGCCTAAGGCATTGGATATCTTGAAAAAGGCCTTTTGGCCTGCGGCACAGAAGGGGTTATTTTCCAGTCATAAACAATATTTTGGTACCATAAAGAATCAGAAAGGCGAGATACTGGATGAGGTGCTGGCCACCTACTTTCAGGGGCCGAAATCTTATACCGGAGAGGATGTGGTAGAGATATCCGGACATGGCAATATTCATATTCTTAAAGATATTATGACGCTCTTTCTGGAACTGGGCGCCCGTCCGGCCCAGCCTGGTGAATTCACCCAGCGGGCTTATCTCAATGACAAGATGGACCTGGCCCGGGCTGAGGCAGTCAATGACCTCATCAAAGCCCATACCCGATATGCCCGTATTCAAGCCCTGAGCCGCCTGGAGGGAGCTTTGTCCCAGCGGGTGCATACATTACAGGAGTCTATCCTGGATGCCCTGGCCCAGGTGGAGGTGGCCATCGATCATTCTGACGAAGAGCTGGATCTGGAGCATCACGACCGGATCAGGCAGCGCCTCCTGGATATTCTGGACCAGATACAGGCCCTCCTGTCCAGCGCCCGGGCCGGTAAGATACTGTCGGGTGGGCTCAGGCTGGCCCTCATAGGTGCACCTAATGTGGGTAAATCCAGCCTCATGAATGCCCTCCTGCGGGAGGACAGGGTCATTGTCACTGACATACCCGGCACTACCCGGGATGTAGTAGAGGACGAGCTGAACATTAAGGGAATACCGGTTCGTCTTATCGACACGGCCGGGTTGAGGGAGTCCACCGACATAGTAGAACAGCACGGGGTGGAACGGAGCCGCAATATCATGGAAAAGGCCCACCTTCGCCTGGTCCTGTTTGACAGCAGCCGGGAACTGAATGAGGAAGATGAGGAACTCATGAAGATACTGCCCGAACAGGATAATATCTACCTGCTCACCAAATCCGACCTTCCCCGGAAGACTGATCAGCAGGATCTCCATAAACGCTGGGGTATCAATGCCCTCTCTCTTTCAGTACAGGATAATAGAGGCATACATGAGCTGGAACAGTCAGTATACGACTATTATTTCTCTCTGGGCCACGACCCGGAACAGGAAGTAATGGTAGCAAATGTCCGCCAGGAAAACCTGTTGCGTAATGCCCAGGATTACCTGAATAAAGCCCTGTCGGCTCTGGACCAGGGTATGTCCGAAGAATTCGTAGCCAGTGACCTCAGACAGCTCCGCCGGGCTGTAGAAGAGATCACCGGAAAAAGCGATGATGAAGCTATCCTGGACCGTATATTCAGCCAGTTTTGTATAGGGAAGTGACTACCTGCTGCTCCCCTCAATTTAAGTTACACTATATAAAGATCTGGTTTAATGGACAAAAAAACAAATATCAAATATATTCTATATAGTATTTCCTTGTTTTTTAAAGACTTACATCAGGATCCAATATATCTATTAGAGGTGTAATGTGGGAAAATCGCAAAAAGCCACCGGAAAAAATATCACGGCAACTGACACTCAAAATACTGTCACAAGAGATGAGATACAAAAAAGAGCCTATGAGATCTACACTGAGAGACAAAAGAAGGGCATAGAGGGAGATAATGACAGTGACTGGCGCATCGCCGAAGCAGAATTAAGAAACCGGGTTAACAGGCATCTAAACCGGAAGCAAGCTCTGGTCACAGATCCCAGGGACAAAAACCGGGTTGGAAGGTTTTTAAGTACTGTTGTGGCAATCGGCCTGATTACGCTAACAGCTGTGGTTTTAAGGATGAAAACACGAAATCCGGCCCCAAAAATATCTCATTCCTATGTTCTGGATATTTCTGTGGGAGATGTATACTTATCCCATGATCAGCGTACTAACTGGTTAGCGGTAGAACCGGGCATGACCATAAATCAGAATGATATTATTAAGACAAAACAAGATTCCTACTGCGATATCATAATGACGGGGAGAGGGATTTTTAGAATACTGGAGCAAAGTGAAATACATATCGGACAATTAAGCGGGAATCTGGAAAATCTAAAGATGGTGAAAGGAAAGATCGCTATGAATGTGACTAAGAAACTTAAAAAGGATGAGATATTTATGGTAGAGACAGATGTGGCGGTCGCATCTGTAAGGGGCACCAGATTTTTTATAGAAAAAGAGGAAGATGGTATAAATGCTGTCCTGCTGGAAGGGACTATTAATCTGAAAAGAAATCTGAAATTTTCAGCGTCTGAGGAAATTAAGAGTATTTTAGAAGAAGGCATGGAAATCAAAATCAGCAGTAATCAAATATTTTCTGTAAAAAATGAGGATAATATCAAATTGTCCCGGGAGCTTACTTCAAATTTCCAAAATGTAGAGGACATTACTCAGGCTAAAAAATATACTGAACAGTATCAGTCAGCTGAGGCTGAAAAAATTAGGAAAATAGAAAATCCTGAAATATACACTGAGGTAATGAATAAGATAAACACTCCGGAAAGGCTCAATAAGATCGATGCTAAAGTCTCCGTCTCTACTATTAATTTTGAGAGCGGTCAGGAGGGATTAAGTGAAGTCAGTATAGCCGAATTGAATAAATTGATCCTGTTGTATAAACAAAGTCCTAAAATAAAAATTGAAGTCCAGGGACATACGGATAGTGAAGGTGATTTCAGTGAGAATCTGAAGCTATCTAAAAATAGAGCAGATTCGGTTCGCTACTACCTGATTAAAAACGGGATCTCCAGGGAAGATATCACTGCCAATGGATATGGAGATTCCCAGCCGATTGCTGACAACAGGACTGAGACAGGGAAAAAACTCAATCGAAGGACGGAGATCAAAGTCTACACCTATTGAGGTTTAAGACTTATTCTCTTTATCCAGAACAAGGCCTTTTCATGGCTACTGGTCTGGTGCAATTCAGGCTCATCCAGGATCTTTTGAAGAGAGGATAGTGCCTGTTTCCAGTCTTTCTGCTTTTTATATTGCATAGCCAGCCTGTAATATATACCTGCTTCTTTCTCACGGATCAGAACCTGATACATCCAGTCCTGTTTTTTTTCCAGTGTCCTGGCCTCCCCATAGTAATGCGCAGCCTCCAGGGGGAGATCCATGTTTTCCAGCAGTTTGGCATATTCATAACAAAGCCAGAAGTCCTTTTTATAAGACAGGGATCTTAAAAAATAGTTCTGACTATTGGTGTACTGACCCATCTCACGATAGGCCTTGGCTATACCTGCATAGACAAAGCCATACTGAGAGGGATTATTAGCTCCCGAGCCCAGACTCTTCTTCCAAAGGGATACCGAGGTATTATAATGCCCCAGAAGATAGTGACAGTGGGCCAGGCTGATCAAGAGTGTACTGTGTGAAGGATAGAGCTGAATGCCCCGTTTAAATACCGGCAGAGCCTGTTCTGGATGATCCAGTTTATTATAGCAGCGGCCCAGCTTGATAAAAAGCCAGGCATCTTTTTTACCATTGGTGAGAGCCAGAAGATAGAGGGGGAGGGCCCGGGCATAGTCCTCCTGGCGATAATAATATTCTCCCAGATCAAACAGGGCACGGGGAGAATGGGGGCTCTGCTGTACCCGCATATACTCAGGGGGCAGGGTGGACTGTGCGGCCAGGCTGGTGAAGGACAGAAACAGTAATAGCAGCCCGGGGACTGATCTTAAAATTTCCATTCCAGGCCGGTCACAAAGCTGACGTCGGATTTTTCGGCTCCGGCAGCGGGGATATTGTCAAAATCATAGGTGTGGGTCAGGGTCAGGTCCAGGTCCTTTTTAATCTTTATCTTGATCTGACTGATGTTTTTGAGAACGAAGTCAGAAAAATCCGCCCAGGCCGGTTTAATACTAAATGTCTCACTCCATATTACTTCCGGCCATATCTTCCATTCCAGGAAGAGCTTATAATACAAGCCCAGGTTTTCAGAAGTGGTTTGGTCCAGATACAGGTAGTAATTATAGGCGGTTCCCAGTTCGTTCATCAATTTGATCCTTCCGGTATCAAAGAACCAGTAACCCACCCCCAGATTGGGATAGAGGTTATAATCGATGAGGGCGGCATAATCCGACTTGGCACTTATTCCTACAAAGCCATAAAACTTTTTTGTGAAACTGTGTCCATAACGAAACAGAGAGGAGATCTTTAGATAGGTCTTCACATTTTCGTCAGTCCGCCAGTCTATCATCGCTTTAAAGTCATATTCATTGATCCACAAACGGTTACGGTTCAAGGAAAGCCCGGCACTGAGGTTCATCAGAGCGGAGTTACCACTGGTGAGGGAAAAACCGGCAGTGAGTTTGTTGTTCCACTTGATCTCACCCTTGACCCGGGTATCTACTTCATCCGGAGATGAACTGACAGTATTGGTCATCTGGTTTGTGATCTGATTCGTTTCCTGGGAAAAGGCAGTGGCAGTAATGGTTAAAAATAATAGCATTAAGCATAGTCTATTCATATTTCCTCCTTCCGGTATTTTATTCTATATTAAGAAGGAGGGTATTGCAAATGTAAGTCTTATAGGCTGTATTTAAAGCGTTTTATGCTCTTTTTCGGAGTTTTTTCAAACTCCTCCGGCATAATACGTATCTCTGTTATCTTACTATAGACGGGTAGTTTTTCATTAAGGTGTTTACGGTTATCCTCCATGATCTTATTGAGATGGGATTCGGACAGGTTTTCTTTATCGACCCTTTCCATATCCGGATAGACCAGTCCCACCAGAGTATTGTCCTTGTCTACTATAAGGGACTCACCTACATAGGGGAGGATGTTGAGCCGGGCCTCTATCTCTTCGGGAAAGATATTCTGCCCTCCTGATCCCAGGAGCATGGTCTTGGAACGCCCCCGGATAGTGATATTACCTTCGGGGTCTATGATCCCCAGATCTCCGGTACGCAGCCATTTGTCTTTGGTAAAGGAAGCATGAGTGGCTTCTTTATTCTTATAATAGCCCTCCATCACATTATCCCCCCGTACCTGTATCTCACCGATATGGTTTTGAGGATCATCGGAGTCGATACGTACCTCCAGGGTGTCCACGATGCGGCCTACCGACCCGGGGGCATAGCTGTCCCAGGGAGCATAGGATATCAGAGGCCCGCACTCTGTCATGCCGTAGCCTACTGTAAAGGGAAAGCCTACTTTTCGCAGGAAGGACTCCACTTCCGGGTTAAAGGCGGCACCGCCTACTATGATCTCGATGAAGTTGTCTCCGAAGGTCTCCATAAGGCTGGCCCGCACTTTTTTATAGAGAAGTGTATTGATACCGGGCAGGGCCAGGAGGGCCTTCATGACCGCGCCGGACAGTTTGGGAAGGATGCGTTTAAAGTAGATCTTTTCTATGACCAGGGGTACCGACAGGATGAGGCCCGGACGGATCTCGGAAAAGGCCTTGACCAGTACAGCCGGGGCGGGGATACGTCCCAGGAAGGTAATATGACATCCCACCGTAAAGGGAAACAGGTACTCAAAGGCACAGCCGAAAGCATGAGAGATAGGGAGGAAGGATAATATGGTGTCACCCGCTTTGAGGGGCATGTTTTCATGTCCGAACTTCACATTAGCCATAAGGCTGTTGTGGGACAACATCACGCCTTTGGAGAACCCGGTAGTACCGGAAGTATAGACTATGGACTCCAGCTCTTTATTGGACCGGGCGGGGAAGCTGACCTTGCCCTGCTTACAGTCGGGCCCGGACTTTTTAATGAGCTCTTTATCGATCTTTTTGTAGAAAGCATCGGCTGTGCCGGACTTTTTATAGGTGATACGCATAGTATTCAGGCTGAATACCGCCTTGAGCCGGGACATCTGGCTGATATCCAGAGTAGTATAGAGGTCATCTACCGCTATAAGCAGGGCAGAGTCGGAGTGGTTTACGATATGGTGGATGTCCTCGGGCATAAAGTCAGGCAGGATAGGGACTACCACCGCACCATAAGTGATGATAGCCAGGTAGGAAATAGCCCAGTGCGCGGAATTTCTACCTAATAAAGCTACCTTCTGATCCGTTTTGATTCCCAGATGGGAGAAGGTCACATGGTATCGGGCTATCTCCCTTGAGACTGCTTCATAACTATAGGCTTTTCCCTGGTAGTCTGAAAATGCAGGCCTGCTCCAGTGAGTATTTAAAGCATCAGCGATGGTCTTTACGAAATTTTGTTTTAACATAAAATTCCCCCGTATTATTTTTTTAACGGCCATTTTCCAGTATATACCCCTCTGCTATTTAATGCAAAAGGAATCATTGGAAATATGGGTTTTTTATAGAAAAAGAAAGCTATAGCCTATAGTATGGGGTTTTCAGAGAGAAAACACTAAATATTTACATATCACTACACCTTTGCTAATCTTTTATAGAAACGACACTACTTATACCCTGAATAAGGCAGTGGTCACCAACACACAAGTGCTGATCGCAGTTCCTGAAGATTGGAATAAAAAATTTCTGGTAGTGGCCCATGGGCTGCGTACCGAAAATCTACCGCTGACAGCCGATATCAATCTGACAAAAAAGCTGTATAAACAATTACTGGATGTAGGATGGATGATCGCATCCACCAGCTACCGCAGGAACGGCCAGATTTTTCTGGAAGCGGTAGAGGACCTGGACTATCTCAGGGAATATATAGATGTTAAATATGGAAAACCGCAACAGGCATTTATAGAAGGTTCCTCCATGGGAGGCGCTATAGTCACGCTTATTGTGGAGATGAGTAAAAATAAGTATGATGCAGCCAGTCAGCAAATAGGATCAGTCTGAGTGTTAATGAATGATCATTAAAATCTAAATAGAGACTATTATTTACCAGCGGAATACTACACCTATGCCCAGCATGATCTCTTCATAATAAAAAGGTAAAGGTACTTCAGCCAGTAGTTGGATGCCCCAGTGAGGTGTAAAATTCCAGCGAAAATCCAGAAGGCCCAGCCCTAAAAGACCAGCTTCTGTCGTCTGATATTCCCGGCTGATACTATAATCAGGGAGACTGACTCCTTCCTTCAGAAAAGTAATGTTCAGGCCGGCTAAAACATTTAATCCTATAGAGAATCGGTCAGGATTACCCAGGCGGTAATTTAATCCGGCCATAGCAGCCACTTTCAGATTATAAATCGGTATGATTCCATTCAGTGAATAGTTACCGGTAGATTCATAACTCATTGAGTTGAGATGAGTATAGGCGAGAAAATTAACATGCGGTAAGAGCTCTTTCTCGATCTGGATTATCACCCCGTTTCTCAAACCTATACCTAAATTAAGAGATAATGAAGTACTAAATACAGGAGACATTGCCAGACTGGTGAACAGAAGGATGAATATAGATTTTTTCATGGATTTACTCCATATGCCCATATCAGACCTCTCTCTATTACTTCTGGAACTGCGGAATTATGGTTCCTGGCCCTCATTATTTCCCTTGTCACAGACAGATCCTGATAATTGCGGTTACTGAGGCGCTGGAACATCTCTGTACAGTACTCATTCATACCATATGCTTCCAGGCTGCCGCTGCCCAGGAAAAGATTAAGGGAAAGATTGGTATTGGATATAGCATAATTGGTCTCTATGCTGAAGATCATACCGCCATCCCACTGAAGGGAGGGGCTGGATGCGATTACTGTACCGAAGTTACCCGGTCGTTGCAGCGCCAGATAAAAAGCTGCCAGTCCTGAGAGAGACCATCCTACCAGAGCGTGTTCTGAGCGATTGGTAGATATAGAGTATCGACTGTAAACAGCAGGTAGAATGAGATTTTCCAGGTCATCCAGGAAAGATTCCAGACCCCCGGTCACCTGACTTAATTGCGGGTCAGAACTGGGAGTATAGTCATTAAAGCGTACTATGTCCGGGTTGATCCCTTCTGCATAGCCTATAGATATTACGACCAGAGGTAGTATATCACCACTTTGATGCAGTCTGTCGACTATAGGATATACTTGGGAAAACAGGAAATTACCATCCAGTGTAAAGACAGCTGATGCTGAATCCAGATCCTTTATGGGGATGCTGCCCGAATAGACCTGTACCTGATAATAATCCAGGCCGTTACGGGATAATGTGAATACTTCATAGTTTTCCCCTAACTGCAGGCTACAGGTGTTCAAACTGAGGAAAAGAGCCAGAAAGATCCATTTTTTCATTATTCTATGCTCCCTTCACCAGCTCCAGCTCAGTCTTTACAAATTCCAGTAACTCCCGGATGTATTCTTCACTGAAGTCGAAACGTATGCCTGCAGCCCGGTAGATGTCGGGAATGGGCAGTGAATATCCCAGGTTCATAAAGGCCTGGTACTGCTCCAGGGCCCGGGGCCCCTGTTCCCGGTAGTTCTTATAGACAGCCAGGGCCCCCAGCTGGGCCATAGCATACTCTATGTAGTAGAAGGGTACCTCAAAGATATGGAGCTGTCTCAGCCAGGAATTAGCCCGGGTATGCTCGATGCCGCTATAGTCCACACCGGTGTCATAACGGTCCAGGAGGGATACAAAGCAGGTATTACGCTCCTCCACAGTGTGTTCCGGGTGGGTGTAGATCCAGTGCTGGAAAGCATCCACGATCATGATCCAGGGCAGGAGCTTTATGGTGTCTTCCAGCTGCTCCACCCGAGCCTTGCGCAGGTCGGCATCATCACTGTAGAATACATCCCAGTAGGGCATGGACAGGAGCTCCATGCTCATGGAGGCCAGCTCGGCTACCTCCATGGGAGGAGACTTATAGGTACCCAGAGGTTCCGGAGCCATGGCGGCACTATGCAGGGCGTGGCCCGCCTCATGGAGGAGGGTGATCACATCCCGGTGCAGTCCTACCGCGTTCATAAAGATAAAGCTGGCCCCGTGTTCCTGGAGGGGATAGTTGTAGCCGCCGGGGGCCTTGCCCTTGCGGTTGTCCAGGTCTAAAAAGCCGCTGTGGTGCATCAGCTCCAGGCGCCGGCCGAAGTCGGGATGGACCCGGCCCAGGATGTCCCGGCAGCCCTGGTAGAGCTCATCACCGGTGCCGAAGGGTTTGAGTAAGCGGCCGTCGGTATCCACGTTGAGGTCCCAGGGACGGAGGCTGTCTACTCCCAGTGTGGCTTTTCGATCCTGGTTCAGTTCCCGGATAAAAGGTACTACCACCTTTTCTACGGATGTATGAAAGATCTCCAGGTCCTGAGGGCTGTAAGCGAACCTGCCCATTTCCTGGTGTTTATAATCTCTGTAATTAGTATACCCGGCATTTTTTGCTTCCCTACGGCGCAGATCCTTCAATTCATCAAACAGGGAATTAAGCTGCTCAGCATCCCGGGCCAGCCTGTCCTGGATGAGTCTCCACACCTCCTCTCTGACCGAGCGGTCCGGGTCTTTGAGAAAAATGGACAGCTGAGGCAGGGTCTTTTCCTCACCCCTGTAAGTCACAGTCATCTCAGACATAAGGGCCCCGTATTTATTAGACAGCTCCTGCTCCTGGTTCTGCAGAGGGATGTTCTCGCTGCGGAAGAGCTCGATGTCATTGGACACCAGACGGTCCAGCTGGGCATAGCGCTCCGGGGACAGCTGGTGGCGGAGGGGGCTATCGTAGTACTTTTTCCTGAGCTTATGGGAGTAGTCCTTATAGGGGGAGATGATGTCCCGGTAAAAGTCGTTAAAGGCCTGGCTGTACTGCTCTTCACTGGCGTGGCAGGTCATGCCGATATAGCGCCAGGCCATCTCTTCCTCTATGATCTCACCCAGCTCACTGGTCTGCAGCAGATAGTCTTCCAGAGCGGCGGTATCGGTGATATCACGGGCCAGGATCTCATCCAGGGCAGCCTGGAGTGCGGGCCACTGTGTGACCTCAAAGTCAGCCGGGAAGTAGCGTCGGGTTTTCTTTTGTATTTTTTCAGGCATGGGGTCCTCTTAGTTCTTTTAGGTATTATAGCAGAATATAATAAGAATGGGTAATTTGGTCCAGTATATGAGTAAGCGAGATGACATAAATATCAAAAATAATAATATCCTGAAAATCCTCTGTCCTGACAATTACAAATTGATTTCTGGCATTTTTGATGGTATGAGTTATAATAAACCAAACAATACGAGGTGTGGAATGGACAAGTTTAAAGTAGTGGAAAAGTCTGCGGAAGAGATCACCTTTTCTTCTATTGCAGATATGGAGATCGCCTACAATCTTCTGGCTGATGGACGGGATATCATCCTCTATATAGAAGAGGGAGATGAAAAAAATGCGGAGATACTGCCCGGGAAGGTCTTTTCCGACATCATGGATGGAAAAGTGAAGCTCACTTCGAGTGAGAAGGTGTAGTATGGAAATGTTGCCCGGATGGGGGATTCTGGATTTTTTCAGATCAAACTGGAGAGTCATACTGTCGGTGGCAGTCGTCACCCTGGCCCTGGCCTTGTACCTGGTCAAGAAAAAAAGTGATGAACATAAGTAAATAATATTATTGGAGTGTGTAAGATGATTTTCGAATGGTTAAGTGTAAACTGGGGCTGGGTGGTCCTGGTCCTGGTAGGGGTGTTTTTTGTATTCCCGTTTTTATTCCGTGTCATCGTTCCCCCGGAATATGCTGATGTGATCATCCGCCGACGAAACCGCAAGGTCTACTGCTCAGACGAAAAGATCAATCCTCAGCGTAAGTCCATCTACTACAAGATCCCCCGCTGGGTGCCCTGGGTAGGTATGTATGTGAAGCGTATCCCCCTCAAGGTCATCGAGATCGGGGTCAAGGACTATGAGACCTTCGCCCAGAGAAATGCCCGCTTTATCTGTGATGTGTCGGTCTATGGAAAGGTCAATGACCCCACCATCGCCGCTCAGCGCTGGCCCGGCAACTCCATACAGGAGTTCCGTGACGGTATCAAGGAGATCATCGTAGCGGCTATCCGTAATACTACCACTAAGTTCCCCGTGGAAGATGTGATCGCCAAGAAGCAGGAGATCGCCAGCGGTATCCAGGAATCCCTGGAAGAAGATATGAGAGTGTATGGATTCGACGTCACTAACGTAGCTGTAGTGGGAATCTCCGACCCCGATGACGCCAAGACTACCGTAATCCGGGATATCTCGGCCAAGATGGAAGCCGAGATCAATGCCGAGTCCCGCAAGCAGATCGCTATCAAGCAGAAAGACGCAGAGATCGTGGAAGCCGACTCCATGGAAAAGTCCGAAGTACGTAAGAGACAGGCGGAACAGCAGGTAGGACAGGCCGAGCAGACCAAGCAGGAAGCCATCTACATAGCCGAGCAAAAGGCCCAGGAAGAGGCCATGAAAGTACAGCGTATCCAGAAAGTCCGCCTGGCTGAGATCGAAAAGGAAGCTATCGTAGAGCAGGCTGAGGGTAAGAAGATGGCCCAGATCAAGGTCAAGGAAGGGGAAGCGGAAGGTCTGGCCCGGGTGGGACAAGCCGAAGCCGACGTCATCAAAGCCAAGGGACTGTCTGAAGCTATGGCCAAGGAAAAGATGGCTGAAGCGCTCAATAAGTTTAACGAAGCGGCCAAGATCATCCGCAGCATAGAAAAAGAGGAAAAAGTAGGCCTGGCTGGGATGAATGCCCTGTCTACCGCAGACCTCAAGCTCATATCCACGGGTGAGATCACCAACTTTGTGGACCTCTTTACCGCCAAAGGGGGAGCCAACCTGGGAGCCATGCTGGACAGTCTCAAAAAGACTAATCCCGAAGCCCTGGCCCAGCTCAAGAGCGTGATAGACACGATTGTACCCCAGAAGAGTGGATCATCCCGGAAAAAGGGAGATAGTGAGATAGTGGAATAAGTCGCATAATAAAACAGGAACGGCTCCCGGCAGGGGAGCCGTTTTTTAATGCCTGCTTTTACTTGAATAATATTTTATTGGGAAGTATAATGAACCACACATACTATAAAATGGTTCATTATTTTTAGGGGAGGAATCTATGAAGTCGATAACCCTGCATAATATGGATGATAATCTGGAACAAAAAATCACGGAAATAGCTCATAATCAGCATAAAAGCCTCAATAAAACTATTCAGGAGATCTTAAGACGGGCTTTGAACCTGGATAAGTATGCAGACCGTAAAGAACAGTTTATGGATCTGTTTGGAGTCTGGACAAAAGAAGATCAGGAGCAATTTAGAAAAAACACTAAGGATTTCGCGCAGATCGATCCCCAGGACTGGAAATGAAGAATATATTGCTGGATACCAATGCCTACGATGAATTTTTATCCGGCCATCCAAAGGTACTCGATATTATAAGTCAGTCTGAATGGATCCATTTCTCCATTTTTGTGATGGCAGAATTGCTGGCCGGATTTAGAGGCGGGACCAAAGAAGAATTAAATAAACAATATCTGGCAGTCTTTTTGGATAAGCCTGGGGTGAATATTCTGGAAGCAGGGATGGTCACTGCAGAGTATTTTGCCCTCATCAAAGACCAGCTAAAAAAAGATGGACGTCCCATTCCTCTCAATGATATATGGATAGCTGCCCATGCTATGCAGACCGCATCTATCGTAATCACACATGACCGGCATTTTGGATATATAAAAGGCCTGAGAGTAGAATATATTTGATCATAAGGATACCCTGAATCAGTATGTTTTATGTACTATTCCCTCTTTCATGCTATACTATAGTAATACTTCCAAGGAGCATCACATGGCACAGCTGGGCAAGAGCCAGGTACTACCCGTCATCAAGGTCACTGACTTCGGCCCCTTTGTGGATGCCGGTGAGCTGGGTGAGGTCCTTATACCCCGGGTCTTCCTGGAAAAGCCTCTAAGCGAGGGTGATGAGATCGATGTCTTTATCTACCTGGACCCCCTGGAGCGCCTGGTAGCCACACCACACATGCCCAAGGGTCAGGTAGGAGAATTTGCCTGCCTGCAGTGTAAGGCCGCTACTGAAATAGGAGCCTTTCTGGACTGGGGCCTGCCCCAGGATCTCTTTGTGCCCTTCAAGGAGCAGAAAGAGAAAATGCAGGTGGGAAAGTACTATGTCGTATTTATCTACCACGATGAAGTGAGCGACCGCCTGGCCGCCAGCTCCAAGATCGATTTTGAGCTGGAAAAAACAGGGGGAGACTATGAAGTAGGCCAGGAGGTGGACCTCATGATCGCCTATGCTACCGACCTGGGCTACAAGGCCATCATCAATAACACCCACTCCGGGGTCATCTTTTATAACGACATCTTCAAAAAGGTCCAGGTGGGAGATCGTCTCACCGGCTATATCAAGAATATCCGGGAGGACGGAAAGATCGACCTGGCTCTGCAGAAGCAGGGCTTCGGCCAGGTCAAGGACCTGTCCCAGGTCATCCTGGAACGTCTCCGGGAGCGGGGCGGCACTCTCCCCCTGTCGGACAAGAGCGATCCTGACGATATCTCCCGGGCCTTCGGGGTCAGTAAAAAGGCCTTTAAAAAAGCGATCGGGGTGCTGTACAAACAACGCCTGATTGTCATAGAAGAGGATCACATCAGCCTGGCCAGGACACAGGATAATTAATTAGTAGAATCTTGACCTCCATTTCATTATCCTGTATCATTAATCAAGGAATAATGAATGTTGAAAATCGAACCCTATCTGGACAGAATTAAATCACTGTGCGAAAAGTATGAAGTAAAAAAACTGACTCTATTCGGCAGTGCATTAACTAAAGAATTTCAAAAGAATAGCGATGTGGATTTTCTACTGGAATTATCCCATTCAACTAATGGTCTACATAGATATATGGCATTAAAAAGTGAGCTGGAATTAATTCTGAAAAGACCGGTTGATCTTCTTATGCCAGATGCCATTAAAAACGCACGACTGAAACAAAATATTTATAATAAAACCAGAGAACTTTATGCTGCATGACCCAAAAGTCTGCCTGGAAGATGCTCTAAATGCAGCTCTTTTAATAAAGGAATTTACTTTAAATATGAGTTTTGAAGAATATCGAAATGATTTAAAAACACAATCTGCTGTAGAAAGACAATTTGAGATAATCGGCGAAGCTTTCAATAGAGTATTTAAAATGAATGAAGAAATCCTGATTTCTGTGAATTCCTGGAAAGAAATTATTGGTTTTAGAAATGTTATCATTCATGGATATGATGCCCTAAGTGATGACATAGTATGGGATACTATTATCAATAATATTCCTGTCCTAATTAAAGACCTTCAAACACTCATTTAAATAAAACTGGTATGTATCTAACCGTTTTCAGCCCCCTTGTCTCTTATCTATTAAATTGGACAACAACAATTTTTCATACAACCCTCCAAAACACCTCTTCACTCATGCAAAAGGCCCCGGACTGGTAAAACATCCGGGGCTTTTTGCTATTTCTTGTCCGTGCTTTTTTAAATACTGAGACTATTGATTTGATTTTTAACTGAATTAATGTTAAAATATATAAAATATCTGTGAGGTTGTTATGGTTAAAGTTAAGATATTGTGTATTATTGTGTTTTTGTTTGCTTTTTCGCATTCTTTTGCTATCCCGTCTCATTCAAAACTGGTAAAAAGTTCTCAAGATGTAGTGCTGCTGACACGAATAAATTTCGATGAAGATTATTTTTTCCGGATTTTGAAATTTAATATGAATCAAAAAGAAGCGGCTGGCATATATCTGACATTTATTGAATCAAATTATGTCACTCTGTTACATCAGGTGTCCAATTACAGTCTAAGCCTAAATCAATTATACGACACAAAAGGCTTAGAACCAGTATTTGTAAAACTGGAAGTGGTCTCGAATAATTATAGAAAAACCAGTACCAAGAAATTAAAGCAACAATATCCTGGTAAAAATATTATGATACTGGATGTATCCCTGAAAGATGTTGCTCAAAGTGGTATGGGTTATACCTGGAGTGAAGTATGGCTGATGGGACAATGGTCCCTGATAAATGACAAGGGCTTGAGGGTCTGGAAATCAACGTCATTTATGATAGAAAACTTTACTACAGTAAGTTACGCAACAAAGTCTGTATATAGAAAGAAACCGGAAGCATTTCTTCTGGATCTTATGATGGGAACGAGACTGGCTGCTGTGAATAAATATACATCTGTCTTTCAGGAATTTCTGGCTGCTCCCTACACTATGAAATCACTGGAATTTAGTCCCTATACTTCAAATTTCAATCCTATGAATTCCTTAGTGAGCATTATAGATTTTTATGATTATGATCCCGGTATTGCCAGTAATCCATCCGTATTCGGTGTGGATGTACGATGGAATAAAAGTATTAATCCCCACTGGTTATGGGGTATAGTCGGAAACCTTGATTTTCTCAATATCTCACGAGGGAATTTTATGTTCAATACTATTTCCGGTAATGTCGGTCTGGCCATTAACCTCAGATCCCGGATAAACTCGAAACATTTTACTACGCTTTCCCTGGAGGCGGGAGTGGGTTTAAAAACATTCTACCTGGGATATAATGATTCAGACATAACACCAGTTTCTGATGAATTTAATGCACTAGTATTTAATTCTCATTTTGCTATCCGCTGGATACAGAGACGCAGATGGAGCTTCTCCGGTATTAAATTCACTATAAATAATCTTAAAGTGCCCTACTGGCAGTATGGATTCTTCCTCTCTCTGGATGCTTCTCCACAGATTATGAATAATGGCATGGTCCTGACTACCGATCAGAATCAGTTTTTCTGGAATGATCCGGCGTCCATTCCTGCAAACAGACAGGCATTCATTATGCAGGAAATCAAATTTGGTTTTGAAATGGGCTTTGGTTTTAGGCTGCAATAATCTAAGTGTAAACTAAAGACTCCGGTGAAACCTCACCGGAGTTTTTATTTAATAAAAGTCTAACTGTATTTACTAAGCAACAGTACACGTATAGTTTCAGTTAAATGTTGACACAAATCTGTAGGAATGTTATTATTATTTACTAAACCAAGGAAAAATAATGAAAGCATTATTAACCCGCTTTTGCATCGCTGATGTTCTTCTTGTAGTTGTCGTAGTGGTGGTAGTCGTAGTGAATGGCCTGGCGGGTGTTGTTTAGAAAACAATAAGTGGAAAATTTCGACCCCGTCTTTACAGAAGACGGGGTTTTTCTTTTTAAGGAGGAAATTATGAGGCAAGGAGTCCATTCTGCCCTCAGATTCATGGTAAAGGCCTGAAGCGCATAGATTTAGGGGCCTATACCAGCCCAATAATTGACAAGTAAGCCAATGTGTTAGAAAATATAAGGCATTTCTTTTTTAATGTTAAGGAGAAAGAAAGTGGAAATGACAGGCGCACAATTACTCATCGAAAGCTTGAGACGGGAAAAGGTCACTGCCATCTTCGGATACCCCGGAGGGTCAGTCATACCTATCTTTGATGTACTCTATGATGCCAAAGACATCGATCTCTACCTGGTTCGTCACGAACTGGGCAGTGCTCATAATGCGGAAGGATTCGCCAGAGCCACCGGTAAAGTCGGTGTATGTCTGGCCACCAGTGGGCCCGGAGCGACCAACCTCGTTACCGGACTGGCCACAGCCAACATGGATTCCATTCCCATAGTCGCTATCACCGGACAGGTACCTACCTATGCCATCGGCAGCGACGCATTTCAGGAAGCAGACATCACAGGCATCACCCGCCCTGTGACCAAGCACAACTACCTGATCAAGGATGCGGCGGACATTCCCCGCATCGTCAAGGAGGCCTTTCACATCGCCTCTACCGGACGTCCCGGCCCTGTACTGATCGATATACCCAAGGATGTCCAGAACGCAAAAGTAGAAGTCGTATGGCCCGATACCGTCGAGCTGCGCAACTACAAACCCAGTACCAAGCCCCACGCCGGACAGGTCAAAAAAGCAGCGGATATGATCGCCGAAGCTAAAAAGCCTATCATCTACTATGGCGGTGGTGTGGTACTGTCCCGTGCCCAGGAAGAGCTCAAGGAACTGGTCAAAAAGACCAAGATCCCTGTGACTTCTACCCTGATGGGGCTGGGAGCCTATCCTAATGTCTATGATGATGAACACTACCTGGGAATGCTGGGTATGCATGGTACCGTCTATGCTAACTATGCTATCTCCCATTCAGACCTTATCATAGCCATCGGCAGTCGTTTCGACGACCGTGTTACCGGTAAGATCGATGAATTCGCACCCTTTGCCAAGATCATCCATATCGACATCGATCCTGCCTCTATCTCCAAGACTGTAAAGGTAGACATACCCATAGTCGGAGATGTAAAAGAAGTGCTCAAAGAACTGAATAAGATCGTCAAAGAAGCGAAGATCGACGACTGGAAGGCCCAGATCAAAGACTGGAAAAAAGAGCATCCCATGGGATACAAAAACTCCACCGAGATCATAAAGCCCCAGTATGCCGTCGAGCTGCTGGACAAGGTCACTCACTCCGATGCAATCGTAGTCGGTGACGTAGGACAGCACCAGATGTGGCTAGCCCAGTACTACCAGTTTAAAGACACCCATAAGTGGATCAACTCCGGTGGACTGGGGACTATGGGATTCGCCCTGCCCGCGGCTATCGGGGCCAAGGTAGCCCTGCCCAAAGAGACAGTCATCTGTGTAGCCGGTGACGGTTCCATACAGATGAATGTTCAGGAGCTGGCAACCGTAAGTACTTATGATATTGATATCAAGATCATCATCCTGAATAACCAGTATCTGGGTATGGTACGGCAGTGGCAGCAGCTGTTCTATGAGAACCGCTATTCCGGAGTACTGCTGGGTAAAGGCAAGGACACCGCACCGACCGGGGAGTATTACCCCGACTTTGTAAAACTGGGTGAAGCCTACGGCATCAAGTCCCGCAGGGTCACTAAACCCGAAGAACTGGAAGATGCCTACAAAGAGATGCTGGCTCACAAAGGCCCTTACCTCATGGATGTATGGACCGATACCACAGAAAATGTATTCCCCATGGTTCCTGCCGGAGCCAGTCTGACTCAGGTTATAGGAGGGATGGCATGATAAAAGATACCAACAGGCACACACTATCCGTTCTGGTCGAAAACCACTTTGGAGTCCTGTCCCGTATATCCGGACTGTTTTCAGCCCGGGGATATAACATCGCTTCGCTGACTGTGTCTGAGACTGAGGACCCCACCGCTTCTATTATGACTATCGTAGTAGAGGGAGACGACCGCATTATCGACCAGGTAAAAAAGCAGCTCAATAAGCTGATAGAGGTCATCAAGGTCCGTGACCTCACGGATACCGACTATATCTCCCGGGAGCTGGCCCTGATCAAGGTCAACATAGATCCCCAGAAGCGGAAAGAGATCATCGAGATCGCGGATATTTTCAAAGGCCATGTGGTAGATATATCCCAGGATATTATTGCTATCGAGGTCACTGGAAATTCCAATAAGATCGATGCCATCGTCAACCTGCTCAAGGATTATGAGATCAAGGAAATGGCCCGCACCGGTAAAGTAGCACTCATGCGGGGTTAAGTGTCGTAGTATAATGGACTGATTTTAGCCCGTCTCCCTGTGGAGGCGGGTTTTTTAATCATGCTAACACGAGTGACTGTATTGATATTAGACAAGCGTATAGTTGCACATTAAAATATTTAAAATCAGGAGGAAGTCATGAAACAGTTCGTCTTTATTCTTTCGGTGTTAATGATCTCCCGCGTCTATCCAATGACACTGGAAAACCTGGAGTATACCGGCTCTGTCCGGGCTACCATCACAGCCAGCTCAACCCTGGATCCTTTCAGCTCTTATGGTGCAGGATTTCTGTGTGATGACAGTCTGTTCCGGGCCTGGGTAGAAGGGGACCGGGGACAGGGCATAGGCAGTACTATCAAGATCACCCTGGAGCAGAGCCAGGACATCTCGGTGCTCTACATAGCCAATGGCTACCAGAGGTCAGCCTCCCATTTTACTAAAAACAGCCGTCCCCGGGCCATTACTGTTACTATAAATGGCACCGAGATCATAAAAAAGACCCTCAAGGATAATATGGAATACCAGGCAGTGCCTCTGGGATTTCAGGCAGGGGTCAGGACTATCGAGATCAGAATAGACTCAGTCTACCCCGGGACCCAGTATCAGGATACCTGTATATCTGAGATCAAGTTGGGAGATGACAGCAGCTACCGGGAATTACAGACTTCTTTTGAGGATGAACTGAGGCAGTACTTCAGGGAACAGCTGGCTAAGCATCCCTTTACAGCAGCCCTGGATACCGATATAGTGAAAGAGGAAAAATCAACTCACCCAGACATTAAGAATAAAAAAAGCTACAAAGCTTACTTTAGCTCTACGGGCAGCTTTAAGATAGAGATCAGCCAGTGGAACTCTACTCAGCCCGAAAGTGAGATCAGGGAGCTGTTTAAAGACCTCGACAACAATGGGGGATTCAAAGTAGAATATGATGTGTTTGAGGATGTATTCAAAGGGAACTGGAGTATAGCCTCCCAGTCCGGAAATAAAATAGTGCTGAAGATCTACGGCCTGCACACAGAAAGCAGCAAAAGGTACTGGGAAGCCCATAATGCCTATACCTCGGATGGGGGATGGACGGATTCAAAGACTAAAAAAACAGAGTCATTATTCAGTGACACTCTCACTATTACAGTGGATGGGAATAGTAAAAACATCAGAAGCCAAAGATTTTTACTGTTGAATATGGATAAAGTGGGAAAATAGAAATTTTATGGACCTATTAAGTACAAAATCAGGGTTTTATTCTTAATTTTTTTGGAGAAATGTATGAATCAATACTGCTGGATCTTTGTTGTTGTTTTGGCCTTATATCCTGCCTGGGCCCTTCCCCTGTTGGTAAGTCTGAGACCACGGCCACATAAAGAGGATAAAAAGGCAATAGAAAAGTCTGTCAGGTCCCGTATGAATGTTCAGGTCGTCCTGACTGCCATCATCGCTATGGTACTGCTGATCCTGTTGTTCAGCAGGGGCCTGGCCTGGATTGCAGCCTTAAATGACCCCGCATGGAAGGAGTGTATTTTTATGATCCGTGTCGATCCGGCTTACTGGATGGTAGCAGGGATATTCCTGGCTTTTCCTTTTGCCTATTACCTGGCACTTCTTTCTTTAAAGTTAGTGTATCCCGCATATTATGCATTGTATTTAACAGTCGATGAAGCATGGATGCCCCTGGATGTACTGAAGGTGGTAAAAGTGATATTTCATGTACTGGTACCTGTGATGCTGGTATTTATTATCCTGGGCCTGAATCAGTATACTTCATTTGAAAAAACCGGATTGAGGCAGAATGCGTATTTTCAGCTTAAGGAAAAACACCTGGAATATAATGAAGTAAAGGCGGTATACCGGGTGTCCCATTATATTGCCCCCAACGGCGCTATCCTGGATGAGACCCATTTTGTACTGGTATTTGATGATGATACTTTTATACGGTTCCGGCAGTCTGATATGACAGAAGGCATGTTTATCTCTAATGTACAGCCTTATGTGTCTGCACCTGTACAGGAAACAGATTATTTCCCTGTTCCAGCGACTCTATAACGATCTCAATTCAGTTTAAGATCAAGCCCGTCTGTTTTATCAGACGGGCTTGATTGTTTAATAACTAAAGCGGGAATGAGCATCCTTCCCGCTAAATGCCTGGTAGCTGTTGGACTGGGACAGCTGGTACTGCTGGACTACTACCGGAGACCCGCCTGCAGTGCTGAAGTAATAGTACAATAAAGCATTGGTGGGAGAACTGTAGGAGTTGTAATCCATCAGTACTGAAGAGAGATTGTCGAAGTCCTGATTTACGGCCAGCATCACCGTCCCGGTATTGACAAAGCTGTTATTGCTGATCACGATTTGAGAACTCTGGGCCAGGGTGCGGTCCATGAGGACATGAAATCCCCCGTTACCCGGACGCTGACTACCCCAGCCTCCCCCGGCATTGGAACATATATTATTGATAAAGGTGATCTTAGACAGTACAGATTCTTCACCACCGCTGCCGTATTTATACCACAGTTCGTAGCTGGCATAGGCGCAGTTCCAGATGATATTGTCTTTAAATTCTATGCCTACTGCGGCTGTGGCATTTTCTATTCCCTGCACCGACAGGCCGGAGTCATAGATCTCCCAGATCCGGTTTCCATTGGCCTTACAGTAATAGGCGTAGTCAAAGAACTCCACCCCGTTGCCGTAGCGTACATCTGCCTGGCCGTCGACTTCACCGCCCCCCATCCAGCTGATCTCGTTGTCCAGCACAAAGATGTGGTGCACACTCTGAAACTTAAAGGCATAAGCCCCGCCGTACTTAAAGGCCAGGCCCTTGAACACGATGTTGCTGACACTGACTGCCCCTATATGAGGATAGGTGCCGTGGGGGATATAGACCATGTGCTGGGCCAGGGCGCATTCTATGTCGGTGTACACTGAGCCGGGATTGCCCCCCGAGTACAGACTGAGCACACCATTGGCGGGGTTGTAATAGAAATCCCCCTGTGATACCAATGCCCCGGCACTGAACTTTTTATAGCCCACAGATGCCTCGTTATTAAAGATGATATTTCCAATATCTTCAGAAGTGGGGGTATTACAGGTCCAGATATTGCCCCCGGTGTCGGTCCAGTCACTGGCCTGGCTGCGGTTGACCGAGCCGATGAAGGTGGGAGCACTTCCGGCACCATAGCTGCCGTAGAACAGCCAGCCCGTCCTGTATCCGGACTGGGGGATTATTCTTTCCCGCCATTGCTCCCCTTTTTTAAAGAGTATATTATCACCCGGGCTGAAGGTAAAACTATTGACCTTAGCCACAGTCTTCCAGGGGGAGCTTATACTCCCGTCATTAGAATCGCTGCCCAGGCTGGCATCCACATAATAACGGGTCCCGGTATTGGTCACACAGGGATAATCTTCTATTACAAATAAGTCCGGAGCGGGACTGGCACAAGATGAGATCAGGATTGTGATCACTAATAATACTAACATGAGAAAACCTCCCTATTCATTGAAATAATATAACATCACTGGGAGTTAAAAACAATTATAAGCGGGAAGAGGCTGAAATATGCAATTCCTAAGACAAAGGTCTATGATAATACTGCAATATAGCTTGTGGATAGACAAATAATGCAAATCAGGTTACATTATAGCATAAACAGGAGGCCTTTATGCATCTGCTCATCTATCTGAAAAACCGGGTACAGGCATTTACCATCACTCCTGCCCAGGTGTCTGACATCCAGTCTCACTTCCCGGACTGGACTATTACCCATGTCACCAGCAAGCAGGATTTTCTGGCAGCCCTGCCCGAGGCAGAGATGTGTATCCTGTGGACCATGAAGCAGGACTGGTACACCCTGGCCCCCCGGCTGCAGGCTATCTATACTCCGGCCGCAGGACGGGACTGGGTGGAGTCTGACCCCAGGGGGCAGGTACAGGTCCATCACGGCCATTTTCACGGCCTGCTCATGTCGGAGACTCTTCTGGCCATGATGCTGTACTGGAACCGCCGCATCAATGCCTGTGTCCAGTTCCAGGCTGCCCGGCAGTGGGAACCAGGCCATCTTTCCCACACTGTCCCCTTAAGAGATCAGACAGTGGCAATACTGGGCTATGGGGCTATTGGACGGCACTGTGCCCGGGTATTACAGGGATTCGGGACCACTGTGTGGGGAGTAAAACGTTCTCCCCGTGATACGGCTCTGGACCGGGATGCACAGGAGATACTGTCCCTGGAAGCTCTGAGAGAGAGGCTGGGGCAAATAGACCACCTGGTTTTTATCCTGCCGGGGGGTGAAGAAACCCAGGGAATATTTACCCGTGAAGACTTTTCCCTCCTGAAGCGGGGATGCTATATCTACAACCTGGGGCGGGGTAATTGCTATATTGAAAAAGATCTGCTGTGGGCCCTGGAAGAGGGGATCATTGCCGGGGCGGGACTGGATGTATTTGCCGAAGAGCCTCTGCCGGAATCCTCTCTTTTATGGCAGCATCCCGGGGTATTGATTCTCCCCCACGCCTCCGCGGTCAATAGTCAGTATGTGCCTTTGTTTCTGGAAGAGTTTTACCAGACGATTGCTTCTGAGGGTAAATAAAAAGGCTGCCCTAAAGACAGCCTGAATTTGTAATAAGATATCTGGCTACCACATAAATCCGGTCAGGGTAGCCTGGCTTTTACCTATCATCTCTTTTTTTAACAGTTCATTGGTCTTGGCCAGCCGGGAGACCAGGATCTGTACCATCTGGTTGGAAAAACGGGGATTTTCACTGAGGTATTTATCCAGTTCCCTCTGGTTTTCAATACATACTACGATAGTATCGCTTAAAGCAGTAGCATCGGCACTACGCGGAGTCTTGTTAAAGAGGGACATCTCTCCAAAAAAGTCATCCCTTTTAAGTTTAGCCAGGACTACTTTCTTCATATCCTCAGTCATGGATACTTCCACATCCCCTCTTTTTATGATGTACATACGCTGCTCTTTTTCGCCGGCCTGTATGATCTTCTCCCCTTTTTTAAAACTGAGTTCCTTGTCTGCCATAGTGCACCTCCCGAATTTCAGCCATACTATATTATCAAAGGCCGTATCTGTCAATTACTGGATAGCCTTATAATTAAGTGGATTTAAGCATTAAAAAATGAGTCAACTCCACACCCTGTTCTGGACAATAATTCGCTATTATGCTATAATTATCCCTAAAATTAGTCCATTTTAAACAAACAGGAGGCAATACATGAAGATCTATCATGATGCTGACGCGGATATAAACGTCCTCAACGGCAAAATAGTTGCAGTAATCGGATATGGTAGCCAGGGTAGTGCCCAGGCTCTTTGTATGAAAGATTCAGGTGTAAAAGTGATTATCGGAGAAACCCCTAAACTGGGTGGTGAAGTAAATCCCTCATGGGAAAGAGCTAAAGCTGACGGCTTCGATGTAATGACTATCGATGAAGCAGCTGAAAAAGCAGATATCGTCCATATCCTGCTTCCCGATGAATTCCACGGGCCTGTCTATAAAGAACAGATCGCAAAACACATGAAACCCGGAAATGCCCTGAGCTGCTCTCATGGTTTCAATATCGTATATAAAGAGATCGTCGCACCCAAAGATGTAGACGTGATCATGGTCGCTCCCAAGTCACCTGCTACAGAAGAGCGCAAAGCTTATCTGGAAGGTTTCGGTGTTCCCGGACTGATCTCTGTCCATCAGGATGCAACCGGAAAGGCTAAAGATGTAGTCATGGCTATGGCTAAAGCTATGGGATTCACCAGAGCCGGTGTACTGGAATGTACTTTTGAACAGGAGACCTATGAAGACCTGTTTGGTGAGCAGAACGTCCTGTGCGGCGGTACCGTAGACCTTATCAAGTACGGTTTTGAAGTACTGGTAGAGGGCGGTTATCCCCCCGAAATGGCATACTTTGAAGTACTGCACGAGCTTAAGCTCATCGTAGACCTGATCTTCGAAGGCGGTATCCAGAAGATGAATGCAGTCATCTCCAACACTGCTGAGTGGGGCGAATACTACAATGGACCCCGCATCATCGATCCTTCCGTAAAAGTACGCATGAAAGAATCTCTGAAGCGTATCGAAAGCGGCCAGTTCGCTAAAGAATGGCTGGAAGAAGCTCGCAGCGGAAAGAAAGTCCTGCTCAAGAAACGGGAAGAGCTGGGTAATCACGAGATCGAGATCGTGGGAAAAAAGATCCGCGCTTTATTCGAAAAGAAATAAGCTCTATTATTGCAAAATCAAACCCGTCTCCTCTGGAGACGGGTTTTTCTTATTGATATTGCTTCATTAAAATTATTCTCCGATCTGCTCCAGTTGTTTTTTCAGTTTTCCGTTTATATCCATCTCAGGGTCTTTAAGTTTGGCCTTTATCTTTGCTTCTTCGAGCTGAGTAGCATTCAGTATTCTCTGCTGCAGTGTGTCATAATCCAGGGAGACTCTCAGGTTATAGCGGTAACTGATGATATTGGTCGTTCCCTTTGCTTCGGACAGCTTTTCATAATATTCTCCGGCAGGCATAATACCACCGGTGTTGACATTGCGGGAAATAGAGGCACTGATCTGGGAGAAGTAGACATCGGCGTCTTCAGTTTCATTGAGCATTCCCTCCAGGGCTTTTACCATCTCAGTAGAGGTAAACTGCTGTATCATGTTGGCCACATAGGCATTTTTGTTGATATCCGCCTCCTGTTTGGCCTTCTCCAGGGTAGGCCGGATGGTCTCAATAATAAAAAAGATCTGTTTAACCCCGTTTTTTCGCATAACTTTATAGTTTTCATCTGTAACCCACTTGGGTGCCGGGTCAGGGCTTCTTAACAGGACTATAGCTTCAGGTTTCATATCCGCCTTGGGCTGGTTACAGGATAGTATCGAGCCGGCCAATACCAGTGCAGACAGTGCTATTACATATTTCTTAATCATAAAGAATCCTCCTATATTGAATCATTTATTTTATTCAGAGCCTGTTAAAATAGCCAGAAAATATCAAGATACTATAAGATACATCCAAAACCCCGGTTTTTAAAGTACTTTGAAATAATTTGAGGTATTTGTGCCTTTCATTATATTAGTTTTTTAGCTTTTTCTTCCGTCTCATTGTATAATTCATACTAACAAAGTAAGAATTAGTGAAGAGGAGAAAATCATGATCGAAAAAGGCGAGACTTATGTAGTGATGGGGCTGCTGGATAGTGATTCCATAGCCTATTGGACCGGCAAAACTATAGAAGCCATGGGTGGAAAAGTGATCTATACTGTACAAAATGAACGTATGAAAACTATATTTTTTGACCGCAGTAAAGCACTGAGTAAGGATGAAAGGGACAGCCTGGATATTCGCTACTGTGATATCACCATAACAGAAGAAATAAAAAAACTGTTTGAGGAACTGGGGCCAATCAAGGGGGTAGTGCACTCTATAGCCTTTGCCAATCCCCAGACCTGCCTCGGTGAGGAGTTCCATACTGATGCCGTAGATGACCTCAAGCTGGGTTACTACATATCCGCAGCCTCCCTGGCTCCGGTGACCCGCTATGCCCAGCCTAATATGAAAGAGGGCGGAGCCGTGGTAGCCATGAGTTTTGACTCCCAGAGGGCCTATCCCTATTACAACTGGATGAGTGTCAATAAAGCCGCCCTGGAAGCGGTGGTACGGGGCCTGGCCCGACGTCATGGTAAAGACCTGGTGCGTATCAATGCCGTATCAGCCGGCCCTCTCCACACCAAAGCTGCATCCAAGATCCCCGGATTCGGCGGCCTCACTGATATGTGGCAGGCTATCAGCCCTCTGCCCTGGGACACCCAGGCTGACAAGCAGGAAGTAGCCAATGCGGTGGTCTACCTCCTGGGACAGTATTCCAAAAAGATCACCGGCCAGGTCCTCTATGTGGACGGGGGAGCCAGTATCTGCGCCGGGGAGATCAGGGAATTCGAGAGATAAAGAACATTCATGTAGATAAGTAAAAGTCCCGTCTTTTTAAAGGCGGGTCTTTTTGTATGGAATTTCGCTTTTTACGGGATTTCAGGCTAAAATAGATGAAAATTTAGCTAAGAGGCGCAAATACATGAAAAAAACACTTGTGATCAGCATTCTTTTATTATGCAGCACCTTTTCTTTTAGTAATACTATAGAATTTATGGGCAGGCAATGGCCTGCAGATACCTCGATCCTGCGTCTCCAGTCCAAAGCAATCACTAAGATCGAAGGCCTGGATGAATTTCACGCCTTGAGATCTTTGTATTTATCTAAAAACCGTATTACTCGGATAGAAAATCTGTCCAGCCTTACTATGCTGAGAGATCTGTATCTGGGTGAAAATCAGATCAGTAAAATAGAGAACCTGGACAGCTTGCGCGGATTGCAAAATCTGTATCTGGGCGGAAATCCCATCACCAGGATCGAAAATCTGGATCCATTGACTGAGCTCAGTACCCTTACCCTGAATGGCTGTAAGATAATGAAGATAGAAGGTTTAAGCAAACTACAGCATCTAAAAAAGATACTCCTGGATAATAATCAGATACAGAGTCTGCAGGGCCTGGAAGATCTCACCTCACTGGAGCATATTGAGATCTATCTGAATAAGATCGGGAAGATAGACCATATCTCTTCTCTGAAAAATCTGAAATATATTAATCTGGATAACAACCGTATCACTAAGATAGAAAATGTCAGTGCCTTAAAAAAGCTAAAGACCCTTTCTCTGTATCTTAATCAGATCAGCAAAATAGAAAATCTGGATGAGCTGCCTCAACTGACTTATCTCAACATAACCAGTAACCGGATCTCCCGGCTGGAAAATCTGGATAAGCTGGTCACCCTTAAAAAACTCTATGTAGCTGAAAACCCTATTTCTAAAATTGAGAATCTGGATAAGCTCGTCAATCTTCGTGAGCTCAAGCTGTCACAGAGCCGATATACCAGGATAGAAGGCCTGGAAAATCTGAAAAAACTGAACTTACTCAAGATCTATGATAATCAGATCAGCAGAATAGAAAATCTGGAAAATCTGACTGAACTGGAGGTCCTGATCCTGCATGGTAACCACATTGAGAAGATAGAAGGCCTCAGTACTCTGGTCAGACTTAAAGAACTGGACCTGGAAAAAAACAGAATCTCTCATATAGAAGGCCTGGAAAATCAGAGAGATCTCAAAAAGTTATGGCTCAAAGGGAATCCGGTCGTATCGATTTCCAGGAAAACCTATAAGGCCCTGAAGGATAGCAATACCAAAATCGATGACAGATCTGTCGATGAATGGATAAAGATAAATAATATATCAATTAAATAAAAAAAGGGCTGCCAATAAGACAGCCCTTTCTGGTTTTTTATTAATCCTACTTTCCAGACTCCAGCTTGGTGATGTCAGCTACAAAGATAGTGCGCAGAGACTGGTTCAGCTGCTCACGGTTCTGGGCGGAAGTGACCCGGGCCCCCAGATCATTCAGGTTCTGGAAGACACTGGCATTGATATCAAAGCCTACAAAACTGGTCAGTATGGTAGAGGTGAGTACGGGATAATCTTCCGTATTTTTATTATTCCGGTTTTCCACCATAGCTTTCATGACTTTAGCCGGATCTACCCCCTGGGTATTCTCTCCGTCAGTGATAACGATGAGGCTGCGGAAGATAGTACCGGACTGGGACAGCATCTCTATCCCTTTTTCCATAGTATCTCCGATGGCAGTACCTCCATCGGGTGAGAAAGTATTGGGATTGCCTACTATGCGTTTCAGGTCCTTAAATTTTTCCATATCCATCTCGGTGAGATCGTACAAAACATCCACACTGGAGCTGAATTTCAGTATTCCCAGTTTTAACTTGAGGTTTTCTTTTTTAAACTGAGTGTTATAGATACTCTCCAGAAAGCCTACTATCTCGGACATGGACTGGGAGGCTATACGGTATTTAGGGGCATTGTCTCCCCGGGCTGTCTCACCCATGGATCCGGAAGTATCCACTCCTACTATGATAGATATGCCTAGGTCATCCTGAGAGGCCAGGCCTTTTTTAAAGTTTTCTCCAAACGTGATCTCATAGCCTTTGGAGCGGGGGCTACTGACATTATCCTTAGTTTTGGGATTATCCGCATTTCGTATGATCCTGATGGTGATGATAAATATGACGGCGGTGATTATAATAGCAATAGGATTACTTTTCTTTGAACTATTTGCCATGTTATTCTCCTGAATACTCTTTTAAATTCTATTCTGATTCCGGGCTGTTGAGGGCCAGCTTATCTATTAGCTCATTAAAGTGGGACACCATATCCTGAAATTCCTTGCGGCTCTGGGCGACCCGGGCCGGTTCTATGGGACGCTCTACATGGTCACTTTTATATATATCCCCGTTAAATATAGTCCAAATCCGGTCACCCAGATAGATGGCCTCAGGAATATCATGAGTGACTATGAGTATGGTAAATTCTGTCGTGGGTTTGATAAAAGCCAGCTCAGCGATCAGATCCTGCATTTCCCAGCGGATTTTACGGTCCAGGGCTCCAAAAGGTTCATCCATGAGCACGATCTTGGCATTCATGGCCAGGGTACGGGCTATGGCCACTCTCTGCTGCATACCGCCCGAGAGCTGATAGGGATACTTGTCCTCTGCGCCATTGAGGTACATCTTTATGACCCATTCCCGGGCTATGTCCAGAGCATCACTGCGGTTCATTTTCTTTATATGGATGAGGGGATAGGCTACATTGTCCAGGACAGTGAGAAATGGAAAGGAGGAATATTTCTGGAAGATCATACCCCGGTCCATGCCGGGCCCGGTCACTTTTTTCCCAAACACCCGTATTTCCCCGTCGGTAGGTTCCAGCAGTCCGGCTATGAGTTTGAGAATAGTGGACTTTCCACATCCCGAGGGGCCTATCACTGAAATGATCTCAGACTTGTCCTGGATGTCATCGATCCTGAAATCCAGATCGGGAATGACCAGGTTGGAACCAAAACTTTTTACCGCGTGGATGGCTTCCAGAACCGGTACGGGCCGGAGTACTTCCTGTTTGCGGCTCGCTTCATACTCTTTAAGTTTTTTAAAGACATCGGGGTCTACCTGTGGAGGGATATTTATCAATGTTTCTGGTGTTTTCATTTAATTCTCCCTTTCGTGTTTAAACAGGATGCGGGCACTGAGCTGGAATAACCAGGAAAAAAGGAAGGCGAACAGAATGATCACGATAAATATGGCATACATATCGGCTACCTGGAAACGGCGCTGCCGGGCTATAAAGAGCCAGCCTATACCATTGACCTGGTCACCCCCTCCCGTATTGATCATTTCGGCAAAGATAATATAGCCCCATCCCAGGCCGAATACCGCACTGAGGTGCTTCCAGATACGGGGCAGGGCGGTGGGAAAGATCACCCGAAATACCGTCTGTAACTGGGTGAACCCCAGGGTGTAGGCGGTATTGAGCAGGGTACCTTCCACTTCATCCATCTCTTTAATGACCAGGGCCAGCAGGACAAAGAACATACCCAGGGCCAGGAACACCACTTTTTGAAGTTCATCGATCCCGAAAATAGCCTGAGTCAGAGGGATCAGGGCGGCAATGGGGATAAACGTCCCGACAATGAGCATGGGATTAAAGAAAGAACGGACCTTATGGCTGGTGCTCATAAAGATCCCCAGCGGTATAGAAAGGCCGCACACTACTGTAAAGGCCAGCAGTTCCCGGCTCAGACTGAGCCAGATCGCATAAAACAGGGATTTTTTCCACACAAAGGCTTCCGGTGTGCCTATAATGAGCTGAGGAAAGGCCTTGACTATATCCACAGGGTTAGGCAGTACATTACGGGAGATGATGCGCTGCTCCACCGTGGGGGCAGTGGTGAGGATAAACCACAGTATTAAAAATGAGACTACAAAAACCGCCCCCAGCAGAATCTTCTGCCAGGGGTCGATCTCTTTACGTATCCATATCTTTTTCTTAGGATTCATAGACCAGCCCTGTTATTCAAAGGACAGGAAGCGTACTTCCACCCTGCGGTTTTTGGTCTGGTCAGTGCTGTCTATAGGCTGGTCCCAGCCCTTACCCTCGGTGATGATACGCTGAGGGTCACAGCCGTACTTCTCTACCAGTATGGTCTTGATAAACTCGGCTCTTCTCTTGGAGATGAGCTTGGCCTGGGCGGAAGCTTCGATAAAGGCCTGAGCGCCCATGGCTTTAAAATCAGCTACCTTGGTGGTGTCCAGGTGCCCTACCAGCTTTACGATGGTGGTACCCAGTACGTCCATCTGCTGGGCTACTTTGGACAGCAGCTTCTTGTTATTGGCGATCTCTTCACGGCTGGAAGTAAAGTCAAAGTCCACACTCTGGGCGTCGAAGTAGATCTCGATGTCCTGGGCCAGCACTACTTTTTTAGACTCCAGGTCAGCGATGTTAAAGCTGCTCTGGCGGTTAAAGGAGTTCTTGATGGTATTCTGCTGGGAGGCAAACAGGTTCTGGGACTTAAACTTCTGCAGGAAGGAGCTGTTGATCACCGTCTCTGCATCATAGCTGGAGTCCTGGGGCAGACTGCCTATCATCTTGTAATACTCGTGGGACAGGAAGAATACCTTGTAGGCGCTGATAGGATTACTGATATCAAAGAACATGAGGTTCTCGGGGAAATTAGCAATATGTACATCTCCGATCATGAGCTTGGCATCACTGGCTCCTCCGGGCAGCTTAAACAGGTCGGCGATCCACTGGTACACCGGACCGGGATTGGCAGTATACTCCTGGAATCCCTCCATCATGGATTTGGAAAAGGCTTCTACCATCTCAGGATGTTCCTTGGCAAAGTCCAGGCGGGTCAGGTAACAGTCAGCGATAAGCTGGTTGGCATCCTTGGAGGTGATGAGCAGGCGGGACCCGTCCACGTAGGAGCGGTTCTTGGGGTCGGTGATGTCATAGATAAAGGGTGACCAGGTCACACAGGCATCGATGTTCTTGTCTTTGATAAAGGCATCTTTGGCCTGGATCGCGTCATCCACATATACGATCTGTACATCAGCGGGCTGTATGTCAGACTGGGCCAGCAGCCACAGCAGGAAGTAGTGGGAAGGGGTATGCCCCGCAGTCACGATACGCTTGCCTTTGAGGTCTTTAGGGGTCTTGATATTACCTCTTACGATAATTCCATCTCCCCCGAAGGACCAGTCAAATATACCGAACACCTGGGGAATGACCCGTTTATCCTGCTTGAGTACGTCATACATCAGGGGCAGCATGTCCATAGTTGACCAGATGATGGGGTAGTTACCCTTGGCATATTCCTGGAGCTGGGTGATAGGATTTTCCTCCTGCACCAGCTCTACTACAAATCCTCCGTTCTTATAGAACAGAGAGTTTTTATTGGGTTTGATCCCTTTATTGGCGGCAAACAGGGCGGCATAACCTCCCCAGGTCACCAGGGGTACTTTGATCAGAGGTATGTCTTTACCGTCTATCTTGACGGTAGAGATATTGTATCCGGATACACCGGTGATACTGGCAGGGGTAGGCTTGGCCTGATACTGGCCGCTGAATCCGCCGCCACTGCCTTTGGACTGAGATATATACACTACCACCCCTACGATGATGATGGCAGCCAGGATAATGATCCCGATTAGTTTTTTAGACATTTAATACTCCCTTAGTCTTATTGAGCAGCTGTGATGATAGGCCGGTTGTAGATCACAGAATTAGGGTCTACCGCAAAGTCTGCCGGCAGTACCGCACCGTTCTTCTTATACAGTTCAGTAGAGATATTGAAAATATTGTATGCTGAAAATTTATTTTTAGCATCAAAGAACTGCAGGTTTTCTTTTTTTCCACCTATAGTGACATCGCCGAACATCAGCTTGACCTCTTCTGCTCCGCCTTTGAGGCCGAAGAAGCCGGCGATCATCTCGGCTACCGCATCCTGGTCCCTCATAAAGATGTCATAACCTTCGATCATGGCCCGGGCAAAGGCATCGATCACTTCAGGATGCTCCTGCACCAGGTCCTTGCGGGCCAGGTAGACATCAGCGATGAGTCCATAGGAGTCATTGCCGGGAGCGGTAGTGGTGAGCAGCTTGGAGCCTGACACATAGGTGTCTTTGGTGGGATCGGTAATGTCATAGATAAAGGGTGACCAGGTCACACAGACCGATATGTCTTTATCATTGATGTAGGTATCTTTGGCCAGGATGGCGTCGGATACGTAGATCATGTTTACGTCTTTTTCAGTGAGTCCGGCCTGGTCCAGGTACCACATGATAAAGTAGTGTGAGGGGGTATACTGGGCAGTGACGATCTTCTTTCCTTTCATGTCAGCCGCAGACTTGATGTCTCCCCGTACGATGATACCGTCACCCCCGGCTGAAAAGTCAAACAGGCCCAGGACCTGGGGTACGGTCCGGGTATCCTTACTCAGAGAGTCATAGTGCAGGGGCAGCATGTCCATAGTAGACCAGATGATCTGGTAGCTACCCTTGGCAAATCCCTGGAGCTGGTTGGCAGGGTTTTCTTCCTGTACCAGTTCTACTTTAAACTTTCCATATTTATAAAACAGTGAATTTGTGCTGGGCTGGGCACCGCCATTGGCAGCAAACAGGGCTGCATAGCCACCCCAGGTCACGAGAGGTATCTTGATCACCAGTTCTTTTTCTCCGCCACAGGCTGAAACAAACAACATCAGTCCCAGGGACAACAATACCACTAATTTTTTCATAACAAATCCTCCAATATATTTCTTGTATTACATAAATCTCTATGAGAAAAGTAAAAAACTCATGCTATTATAGCACCCGCATGTGATTTGTCAAATCCACTAAACGTGAAATCTGTTTTTTTTTAATCATATCTGTTATAATAGATGTATTAGGAATCAAATAGATCCAAGGAGTGATCCATGCCTGAAAAATCCAAAGGTGCCGCATCTCTCTGGGCCGGAATTGCCGGGGGAGCTATTTTTCTTCTGTTTTTATTCATTCTTAAGCTTAACCCTATTGTAGCTATACTGATCTCTGCCGCCGCTTATTTCGGCATTTATTTTGTACTGGCTCCGGAAAAGGAAAAGGATGTGGAACTGCACATGAACGGGGTGACCCCGGAGATGCTGGATAAGACCCTGAAAGAAGGGGCGCAGCGTATCAAGATCATGCGGAGTTATATCCCTAAGGTAAAAAAGACCGAGATCAAGGCCAAACTGGAGGCCATCACCGTCCTTATCGAGAAGATCTATGAGGACTTCCAGAAAGACCCCAAGGATATCAAGGCGGCCCGTCAGTTCCTCAATTATTCCTTTGAAGCGACCCTCCAGATCATCAACCGTTACACCGAGCTCCAGAAACAGGCCGGAGTGTCAGAGCAGGTGCGCAGCTCTCTGACCAAGGTGGAAAAACTGCTGGACACTATAGAAGAAGCCTTTGAAAAACAGCTGGCCAAGCTGCTCCAGGATGATATCATGGACCTGGATACCGAGATACAGCTCATGGAGAACACCTTCCGTCTGGATGGCATCAATATCGAAGGAGCCGGCAAAGACCGCACTCTGGAAGGATAGACCAGTATTCCCTTGTCCTGGGAAAAATCAAAGCCAGGCCCTCAGCATGAGCTTATATAAAACAGATAAATCATAACATAGCCCCATGTATATTCCGGGGCTGCATCCTCACTCCCTGCTTTCCCGGTACAAAGGGATCAGGCCCTAAGCAGGACGGGCAGGGTTGCGCATATCCCCTGCCCCAGCGGGACCCTGCTCCGCGGCATCTTTGTCTGTTCCTCTTCAGCCCCCTCCGTCTGACCCATCCCGTGGCGGGATAAAGGCCTCTCACAAAGACACGAAGATCA
Source organism: uncultured Brevinematales bacterium (assembly GCA_964537555.1). Taxonomy (GTDB): domain Bacteria; phylum Spirochaetota; class Brevinematia; order Brevinematales; family CAYRWR01; genus CAYRWR01. The sequence continues at coordinate 14,628 of CAZIAD010000001.1, read as the reverse complement.
CTAAGTAGAGTAGAAGGATTACACAAAAAAATCTCAAAAAAAACTTTGTGCCCTTGGTGTCTTTGTGAGAGATCGTCCATTGCAGCCCTGAATGAAAAATCCTCTTGCAATATATTAGTTATTAGGTTATCTTATGTTATATTATTGTGAGAATAATGTATATCAGGACACATTATGAAACAAAAGAAAAACCGTATGAAGCTTCTTGCATTACCCTTTGAAGATAAAAATACTGAGTCAGCCTACAGGGAGCAGACCGCAAATAACACCTTGGTCTTCTGCCGTATAGCCTGGCTCATTATCCCGCTACTGGGCGGCACTTTTGCCCTCCTGGACCAGCTGGTGTTCGGGGAGGCGGCAGTTCAGGTGAGCGTGGTACGCTTATCTCTTATTCTGGTAGGCTTACTGATCTTCGTTCTGACATTTATACCGGGTATGAGGCGCTATCTTATACTGAGTTCAGGAATGTATATTCTTCTGGTAGGCCTGTTCAGTATTTTCCTGGTGTCCCGGGATTCTACCCAGCAGTTCAGCCTCTATTCCCTGGGCCTGGTCATGGGATTTGCCGCCATATTTTCCACAGCTGGTATGGGCTTGAGATTCAGTATCCTGGCTATGCTGACAGACCTGCTGGTGTTTAATGTGGTCTTTATTTTTGTGGTGCCCCTGGCTCCCGGTCTTCTCATGGTCTATGATTTCTTCCTGATTGGAATGATACTGATATTTACCTATGCCGCCTATCTGGTAGAACGCAGCTCCCGGCAGACCTTTAGGGTCAACCGGGAACTCAAAGCCAGCCTGGACCGGGTCAGGCAGCTCAGCGGCCTCCTGCCCATCTGTTCCTCCTGTAAAAAGATCAGAGATGAACAGGGTACCTGGAGCAGTGTAGAGACCTATATCTCCCGGCATTCAGAAGCAGACTTTACCCACAGTATGTGCCCTGATTGTGCCCAAAAGTATTATCCGGGCTTACCCAGCAGCGGGGAAAGAGCCTCTCACAAAGACACGAAGACCACAAAGTAAGACAGAAAGAATTTAGGAGTATATTTCCTGATATGCTCTGAAAATTAAATCAAACCTAAACCAAAAAACTTTGTGCCCTTTGTGTCTTTGTGAGAGATTATCCTCTTACTCAGGAAATGCCCAGCACTTCTTTAAACATCTTCCAGCTGTAGATGCCGCTGTTGTGGCCGTCGGACCACTTGATGGATACGGCGTAGCTGCCTATGGGTACTATCTCCAGGGCTTCTATGTCGGAGGGGATACTGTCTACCTCCAGGATCTGCTTACCGCTGTACTCGTCTACACAGCTGGCACACTGGCAGGCGGCCCGGAGGTCGCGTGAGGCGATATCGGAGCTGCTCCCATCTGTCCAGTGCACGATGAGGTCCCGGCCCGCCTTTTCCACCGTAGGGATGGCGTCCTGTCCGGCTGTGCGGCGGCCCAGGGCCATAGCCACTGCGTCGGTCATAGCTGCCACATCGGGACGTGATTCGTAGATCGCCAGGCCCTCGGTCAGTACCCTCTCCAGAGGGAGGTGGGCCAGGGTAGTCAGTCCGAAACGTTTTTCCAGGGGGATCTGGTCCGCAGTACCGAAGATATAGTGTTTCTTATCGCAGTTATCGCACACAAAGTAGGACATGTTTTCCACTATGCCCAGCATTGGTACATTGACCTTTTCGAACATCTGTATGCCCTTGATCACATCGGCGATGGCCAGGGACTGGGGGGTAGTCACGATGAGGGCTCCCGTGATACGTACCGACTGGGTGATAGTGAGCTGTATGTCGCCGGTTCCGGGAGGCATGTCCAGTACCAGGTAGTCCAGCTCGCCCCAGTCCACGGCATGCAGGATCTGCTGGATGTAGCCCGACACCATAGGTCCCCGCATCACCATTGGCTGATCCGGAAACAAAAAGCCGAAGCTCATCATCTTGAGCCCGTTGTACTCTACCGGAGAGACCCAGCCCTTATCCAGCTGTTCTATCTTGGGGTCGTGTATGTGAAACAGGGTGGGCACCGAGGGCCCGAACAGGTCGGTATCGAGGAGGCCTACCTGGTGGCCCCGGCGGGACAGCTCCATGGCCAGGTTAGCGGCTACGGTGGACTTACCCACCCCGCCCTTACAGCTGGCTACGGCAATGATGTTTTTTACATCCTTGAGGCTGCTCTCTACAGCCTGGCGCACGGGCGCGGGCCGGCTGGTCATTTTGATAACGGCCTTTTTAATGCCGGGCAGGGCCAGGAGGAGCTGCTCAGCAGTGTTTTTAAACTGGTCCTTGATGGGGCAGGCCGGGGTAGTGAGTTCTATGGACAGAGACACGCTGTCCTCTGCTATGTTGATGTCTTTTACAAATCCCAGGCTCACGATGTCCTTATGGAGGTCGGGGTCCTGTATGGCGCTCAGGGCAGTCAGGACCATATCTTTATCTATCATGGAGACTCCTTGTTAATCCTCTATTATAGTAGGAATATTATAGACAATTTTGCCGGGGAAGGCAAGTATGGTGTATTAAGCTGTTGAAAGAGCATGCAGAAAAGATATCATATCAGGGTCTGTAAGAAATCAAGAATACACGCGAGTAATTTGGAGTATGGGTGAAAATACTCATATATTGATAAGGTAATCTACTTTACTGACAAGCCGTCAAACATCCGGCCCAGCAGGCGCTTTAGCGGCCCCAGGCGTACGGGATAATAGTATTGCGATTCAAACCAGCCCTGTTCTTGAAAGTAGCTGTAGTCTCTAAACTCGGGGTTAAGTTCGTTTTTAATGGTGCTGCGGGACATCCGGAACAGCATAAGCTCGAATACAGAAGGCAGAGGCAAGGCTTTCTTACGCAGAGTGCGGGCGAATCTCACTGCCAGCTTGCGGAGATTGCGTTCATTCCTGATCCGGGTCTTCTCCGCAATAGGTACACGGGTAGTGACAATGGCCCCTTTGACCGGGTTAAAACCGAGGGCTTTGCTGATAAACTGGAAGTATTTTATAATGCTGCCACCCCCATAAACACCCTGGGTCACAATGGCGGTAAAGGCCTTGCCGAAAAAACGGGGCCGGTGAAACACAAATCCCAGCCGGTCCAGGAAGACCTTCATCATTCCCGATACGTGAAAACTGTAATTGGGAGTGGCCAGGATCACCCCGTCCGCCTCCATCATCTTCTGTATGACAATATCCCGCTCATCTTTCAGAGGACAGTATTCTTCCCCCTTGTCCAGGCACTGGATGCAGCCTGTACAGGTGCGGATATCCAGGTCGCTGAGCCGTATGATCTCGTATTCCACATCTTCCTGTTCACTGACAAAAGTCAGGAATTGCTCTACTGCCTGATAAGTATGTTTCTTGCGGGCGCTTCCCGAAATAGCTATTATCTTGAACATGAATCACTCCTTTTTCGCCTGCAGAAGGGCGTTTTCTACACCTTTTATATAAGCCCGGGAAGTCAGGGTGGCCCCTGAGATGCCATCTACCAGCAGGGATTGAGCCGCAATGATTTGACGGTATATTAGGGTATAGTCATTAGACTCAGCTGAATGCTGGAGGACTATCTGGGTCACTCTTCCATCCCCTACCGTGACCATGACACTGTTTTCCCGCCAGCCGTACATCCCCCCATCATAATGTCCATTCCAGATGCCGGATTCTAGTCGGCTGAAGTCGATATCCTTAATGGAGATGTCCCGGGCTTGTTTATGTTCCCGGATCAGGCCCATACATCCGGCAGATAAACCCGTGAACAGGATTCCCAGAGATAATATTACTAGTAATCTACCCACATTTCCCTCCTCAGGCCGCCTGGATAAAGCTCAGCAAAGCTTTCAGGCTTTCCCTGTCCACATTATCTTTATCTTTAGCCATTTCCGCTCTGACACGGGGATCTTTCTCCATTTTCATGCCTAGTCTCATCAGAAAACGGTGCAGGGGCTTCAATTGATCCAGAATGATCCTGCCGCCCAGGGGAAAGTACCGTATATGATCATGGATCTCAGGGATAAAACACTGATCAAATCCTTGTAACAGTGCAGGATCATCACCGGGAGTGCCCGAGGTGGTAAACAGGATCACCTGCTTTTTCGCCAGAATACTCCACTGCTTTTTGATCCAGCTTTTAAGCAGGGGCTGGTTGGCAAACACCGGGCATCCGATCAATACCTGATCATAGTTCAGAAGTTCTTTCCTGCTGACCGATTTGGATTCCCTGAGGGGATATCTCGTATCTGCACTCAGCCACTCCGCGTACTGGCGGGTAGCCCCGTAATTTGATTGATAAATAATAATGCCTCTCATATTCACCTCCAGTGATATTAACACCACGCTGTATCAGTCCTTACTGATACCCTGAATAAAGTGACGCACATGATCAAACAGCTTCTGCCTCAGCGCCAGGGGGTCATGGCCCTCCAGTAGTAAGAGACGGTTTTCCACATCCATCCCGTGTATCATATAGACATACTCCAGGGCGGTCTCATGGATATCAATATCCCGGATCAATCCCCTGCGCTGCAGTTCCACCAGGAGTTTTTCCGTAATGTCCTTCTGAATATTAAACATGATCTCCAGCACAAACTCCCGGCACTTTTCATGCAGAAACATCTCATTGAGCAGGATGCGGGAGATCTTCTCCGACAAGGGGGGCTGGTACTGGACATAGGCCTGGGACGCGCTCATCCACAGAGTCAGCGCGTCATGGATGGATGGATCCTCCAGTGCGGGTACCCGGATGTTCTCCCCCAGTGAGCGGAATCCCTCCATCTGGTACTCCAGTATAGCATCCAGGATGGCGCTCTTACCCGAAAAATGGTTGTAGATGGAGCTCTCTTTTATTCCCACTGCCTTCGCCAGGTCCCGGATGCTGGTGGCATGGTAGCCCCGGGTGGCAAACAGCTCCACAGCGGTCTCAAATATTCGCTCTTTGGTATCTGCCTGTTTAGGTGACATACTTTCCCCTTTGCCTTTATCTATATAAATAATAGCTAACGTTCGTTAGTGTGTCAAGTTTTTATTTGTTTACATCTGATAAACTCAGGACAGGAGTCGGCCTTAAGGCGCTGTAACGCCGGGATGCTGGATTATTTTGGAGAGGATAGTTAGAATAAGATAAATTATTCCTGATACAGGTGAGAAATATGATATTTGAAACTGAGCGACTGATTTTAAGAAAACCGGACCTTAATGATGCGAAAGATATATTTAAGAACTATGCCCAGGACTCAGATGTTGTAAAATATCTCACCTGGACTCCACATGAAAAAATATCAACCATTCAAGAGTTTCTTAAAATGGCAATTGCTAGCTGGGATACTGGTAAAGCATTTCCTTTTGTGATTCATTTAAAAGAAGCAGAAGAGATCATTGGCATGCTTGATTTTAGAGTAGACGGATTTAAAGCTGATTTTGGATACGCATTAGCAAAAAAATACTGGAACAAAGGTTTGATGACTGAAGCATTAATCCCTGTATTTAATTGGATATATAATATTCCTGAGATCCAGAGAATTTGGGCAGTTCACGATATAGATAACCCTGCATCAGGACGTGTCATGAAAAAACTGGGTATGGAACTTGAAGGGACCTTGAGAAAATGGATAATACATCCTAATATCTCCTTGATTCCGCGAGATTGTAAAGTTTACGCTAGAGTTAAATAGTTTGACTGTTCCGTAGCGGAATATTAAATGAGAGAGTAATTTATGAATCATTTAGGAACAAAAGAAATTGAGACGAAGAGATTAATATTGAGAAAATTCAAAGTAGAAGATTCTGAAAATATGTTCAATAATTGGGCCTCCGATGATGAGGTAGCAAAATACTTAACCTGGAAGGCGCATGAAAATATTGAGCTAACTAAGAGTGTAATAAATACCTGGGTCAAAGAATATGACAATGCCGAGTCGTATCAATGGGCAATAAAATATAAAGAGGATAATCAGGTTATAGGCTCAGTGGGAGTAATAGATTGTTCTGATAGAGATAAAAGATGTGAGATAGGCTATTGCATTTCAAAAAAATATTGGAATAAAAGTATAATGACAGAAGCACTGAAAGAAATCATAAGATTTCTTTTAATCGATGTAGGATTTGAAAGGGTCCAGGCAACTGTTAATGAGAGTAATACTGCTTCTGAAAAAGTATTAGAAAAAGTAGAAATGAAGTATGAAGGGAACTTAAGACATTATGCTCCTGATAATAATGGTACTTTTCATAATTATAAAATGTATTCAATCATTAAAAAAGATTTTAAAATGTGATTGAGCAAATTCAATGCAGGACACAGACGCTACTATTGCCGCGCAATGTCCTCACTTCATTTGCCAGGCTGGTTGGATCTGGTCTTAATAGATAAAAAAGAGAGGCTAATACTTTTTAGGCCTTCAGGGAGTGTCAGATGAAACATCATCTCAGCCAAAGAATAATCGAACTTTTGAACCTGGATAAGGATATGGATTATAGCATCCTCGACTTTGGCTGCGGTAATGGCCAGCTCCTGGGAGAAGTAAAGAAACATGTTTCACCCAACAGCATCCTGATCGGAACGAATTCTCTGCCTGAATCACAGGATTATGCCTCTGAGCATTTTCCCGGTATAGACTTCAAAGTCCAAAAATTTGTTGATGCCTTTGATTTCCCGGACAACAGCTTCGATGTTATCCTTTCTGTAGATGTACTGGAGTGTATCCCTGACAAGACAGTGCTGCTGGAAGAATTGTGCCGTATTCTTAAACCGGGAGGCCGGGTTCTGTTTGCCCACTGGGATTGGGACACACAGGTCTGGAATTCAGAAAACAAGGATTTGATCCGGGACTTTGTGCACAGATTTGCAGACTGGGAACAAGGCTGGATGGATGCCTGTGACGGAATGATGGGCCGTAAGCTGTGGGGATTCTTCCAAAGTTCAGGCAGATTTCAGGGTCAGCCCGAGATCTTCAACCTCATTGAAACCAGATTTGAAGAAGGCTCGTACGGATTCGACCGAATGATGGACCTTAATGCCCTTGTGGAAAAAGGGGTCATAGGGTCCGAAGACCATCTGAAGATCATTAAGGAAATGAAAGATCTAGATGAGAAGGAAGAGTACTTCTATAGCCTAAGTTCTTATATCTATTTTGGAAAAATGATAAAGTGAATAATAAATGCCCATAATACAACACAGGCCTCTCGGTGATTAGATTTGAAGAAATGGATAAGGAACAATCACTGTCACCCTATCTGTTATCTTTAATGGAGGTGCATAAAGCGGCATCTATTACATGGAAAATGAGTTTTATGAAATAAAATATAAAGAATTTACTTTCACTAGAAGGAGATATCTATGAATCAGACAGAATTGCAGAAATTTATACCCATTTTTGAAGATAAAATCGCGGATAATATGGCAACGAGTAGAATACCCGGAACAGTTGTGGCTCTAATAGAAAAAGGTGAAATCAAATATGAAGCATGTTTTGGCACAAAAGACAGGAGTACCAATGAACCGATAACTATAAACAGTGTATTCGGAATTGGATCGTGTACCAAGGCATTCACAGCTATCGCTATACTTCAGTTATCAGAGAAAGGCCTGCTGGATATCAATGACCCTGTTTCCAGACATCTTGATTTTACCCTTGGTGATAAAGATAAACCCATCACTATAAAACACCTCCTCAGTCATTCCAGTGGAATTCCTGCCCTGGATACAGCAGTAAAAATCAATTATTTTACTGATGACGAAAAAGACATTCCCATCATCCCAATGAGCAGTAGAGATGACATTATGCGATTTATAAATAACGCACAAGATGAGGTACAGTTTGCACCCGGGGAGCAATTTTTCTATTTTAATGGAGGGTATGATCTATTAGGATTTATCATTGAGGACTTGTCCGGAATGAAATATAAAGACTATATCACACAAAATATTTTTACTCCTTTGGAAATGAAGAATTCCAGTTTCATAGATGAAAAGGATTTTCTGGAAAACCCGGAATTAGCCAAAGGCTATGTAAACAAGGCTAAAGCAATATTAGCTATCCAGAGAACTATAGATAACAATCTTTATGCGGCAGGTGGTATCACAAGCAATATACCGGATCTGGCGAAATATGTTCAGGCAGTGATGACTCAGGATAAAAGTTTATTACAAAATAAGAAATCTTGGGATGATCTTACTGCTAAACACAGTTATTCAGATGATTTTGCTTTATCAATGCCAGAGGCAAAGAGTGAGGGATATGGCCTGGGTTGGGTTTTATTGTCAGATTTTCACGGAAAAAAAGTTGTCAGGCACGGGGGAGCTACCGCAAATTACACAACTCAAATTATTTTGTTGCCGGAATTAGAGGCAGGTGTCATTCTTCTTTCCAATGCTTCTTCCTCTCCCTATTTTAGGCACACTACAGCTCTACTACAGGCATACCTTGGAGTGGATCCCATGAAAAATAATTATGCCTATAAAAAGGAAAAACACTGGAAAAAATTAACAGGAAAATACTCCACTTACAAAGATATATATCAATTTGAAGTCAGTGATAAGTCGGGTTATCTTTCTGTGAAAATTTTAAGGGAAGAAAACCCTTTTGATTTCCCTATATTTCCGGAAAACAATGATAGTGAATGCATGAACTTCTACACATATAATTTTTCTGATAAAGAAACAATATTGTTCTTTGAAAATGAGGAGAATGTATTTTTAAAAGTAGACAGGTGTTTATTCAGTAAAAAGAAGTAAGAGATAGTTGAATCCCTCCTATATCACAGGCCTCTCCGTCATCTGGTACCTTCCGGCCAAGACCGAGGCACCGGGCAGAATAAGTCAAAAGTCAAAAGTTGAAAGTCGAAAGTCGGCGAAGAAATCCAACTCAGGCCTGAATCTGGCCCCACAAACTCAGCGCCCTTTGCGTCCTCAGCGGTAAAGCTCATTTATAATGTTAAAACCAGGCTTGCCGAAAAAGGTATTGTTGTATAACTTTGTAATATAATTATGATTTTTTCGCTTTTTTTAAAAGCCTGTATTAAAATTTAGCTGACACAGAAAAACGCATGAGGAAACTATTATGGGAAAGAGTCTGTTAGACAAAGTATGGGAGATGCACAAGGTAGCCGAGCTCAATAGCGGGGTGGATCAGCTCCTGATCGGCCTGCAGATGCTGCATGAGGTGACCAGCCCCCAGGCATTCGCCATGCTCAAAGAACAGGGAATCAAAGTAAAATACCCGGACCGGAACTTTGCCACGGTGGACCATATTGTGCCCACCGACAGCCAGGCCCGGCCCCTGCAGGACCCCCTGGCCGAGGAGATGCTGCAGGCTATAGAAAATAATACCAAAGAACACGGCCTCACCTATTACGGGCTGGGGCATGCCAATCAGGGAGTGGTCCATATCGTAGGGCCTGAGAACGGACTCACTCAGCCCGGTATGACCATAGTGTGCGGGGACTCCCACACCTCCACCCACGGGGCTTTCGGGGCACTGGCCTTCGGTATCGGTACCTCCCAGATTCGGGACGTACTGGCTACAGGCTGTTTGGCCCTGTCCAAGCCCAAACTGCGTAAGATCGTGGTCAAGGGCAGGCTGGGAAAAGGGGTCTATGCCAAGGACGTGATCCTCAAGATCATCGAGCAGCTGGGCGTCAAGGGCGGTATCGGTTATGCCTATGAGTATGCCGGTGAGGTGTTCGACAACATGACTATGGAAGAACGCATGACGGTGTGTAACATGAGCATAGAGGGCGGGGCCCGTATGGGTTACGTCCTGCCCGACCAGACCACCTATGACTACCTGAAGGGAAAGAAGTTCAGCCCTAAAGACTGGGATAAAGCGGTGGCCTTCTGGGACTCCCTGCGTTCCGACCCCGACGCTCACTACGACGATGTGGTAGAGATAGATGGTAGCACTATCGAGCCCATGGTGACCTACGGGATCAACCCCGGGCAGGGCGTGGCCATCAGTCAGACCATTCCGGTAAAGGTATCGGAAAATGAAGAAGCTACCCTGGATGAAGCCATGGAGCACATGGGCTTTAAACGGGGCGATGCCATGAAGGGTAAAAAGATAGATGTAGCCTTTATCGGCAGCTGTACCAACGGACGTATCTCCGACTTTCGTGAGGCGGCCCGGGTCATACAGCTCCTCAAGGGCCAAAAGGTAGCCCCCCATGTGCGGGCTATAGTAGTGCCGGGATCGGTACCGGTCAAGGAACAGGCTGAGAAAGAGGGCCTGGACAAGATATTCACGGCCGCCGGATTTGAATGGCGCAATGCAGGCTGCTCTATGTGTCTGGCCATGAATCCCGACAAGCTCAAGGGGCCGGAGCTGTCCGCCTCATCATCCAACCGGAACTTCAAAGGCCGTCAGGGCAGTCCCAGCGGACGGACCCTGCTCATGAGCCCGGCCATGGTAGCGGTAGCCGCTATCAAGGGTGTGGTCAGCGATATCCGGGATATTATCTAAGAGGAGCAATGATATGAATGAGATAAAAGAAGTACACGGCACCGGCATCCCCGTCCCGGGCAATGACCTGGACACGGACCGTATCATACCGGCCCGCTTTATGAAGTGCGTCACTTTTGACGACCTGGGACGTTATGCCTTTTATGACGCCCGCTTTAACGAGGACGGCAGCCCCAAGGACCACCCCTTTAACGAAGCCAAGTACAAAGGGGCCTCCATACTGGCGGCAAATAAGAACTTCGGCTGCGGATCGAGCCGGGAGCACGCCCCCCAGGCCCTGATGCGTTTCGGGATCAAGGCCATCATCGCGGAGAGCTTTGCCGAGATCTTCGCGGGTAACTGTATAGCCAACGGTGTACCTGTCATGACAGCCGACCAGGCCGACATCGCCAATCTGATGCAGGTCATACAGGATGACCCGGCCTGCGAGATACAGATCGACATAGAGCAGCAGAAGCTGAGCTACGGGGACTTCAGTATATCGGTATTTCTGCAGGACAGTCACCGTCGCAGCCTGGTGGGAGGATTCTGGAACACCATGCTGGAGATGCTGGCCAATGAGAAACTGACCGATGCCACCCGGGCCAGGGTGCCTTATCTGAACTTTTAAGTGGGATGGATTAAGTCGACTATAAAAACAGGGGGCATGTCTCAAAAGGCAGCCCCCTGTATTATTTAAGAAACTCGCTTATTCCGGGTAGGCGTTTATAGCGATGCAGCTGAGGATTATGCCGGGTTTTATGAAAATATAACTGAGGATCTGAAAACTACATTGTTAATAATATAAATTAAGTAGGAATAAACTTGTCATTTTTCTCTGTTTTATATAATATTAAATATATAGGATTTTGTAGATTTCAATCAGGGCGGCCCGGGTATAATTTCAGGTAATATCAATCAAAAATCTTCCTGCTGACTGCTCCGGGGCTAAAATCAGAACGTAATGACCTGTGTATAAGGATGACGAGGATTATAAGCCCTTTTCATCCTAAAAATCTCCGGGGGGAGTATATGAAAAAGATAATAGCTATCACCATGGCCATACTGTCTGTCAGTGCCTGTTCCGGATATTTCTCTCAACAGGCTGTGAGCGGAGATCAAAGTCAACTCCTGGCCATCGCGGGAGGAGGGTCTTTGTCCCTGCCCGGTTCAGACGAGATCACCCCGTATCTGTTCCGTAATACCAATGGAGCCAATCCCATCCTGTTTTTTGCTTCAGACCGGGGAGGTGATTTTGATATCTACTATGCGGCTATGAACAGTGAGGGAGTCTTTTCCCAGCCTCAGCCTCTGGGGCCGGATATCAATACTACGAATCATGAAAAAAATCCAATGATCACCTGGATTTATAACGGAGAACTACAGACTTTTGATCTTTTCCTGTTGTTTACCCGGGAAAGTAATGGATTCAGCTATTTAGTGACATCTACCCTCCAGGATGATGTGAGCTTTCAGATCGATTTTCAGGGATATTATGATATCAGTCTGTTAAGCAATGGTTTTAGCGGAATATCTATGGAAGTCAATCCTTATAACATGTATATCAATATCAGTTATGGTACTAATTATTATGTGTCTTACTGGTTTGATGGCTTTTCCATAGACTGGTATTATCCTGCCACAAATACCAATGCATTAGTCCAGAAGATCTATGATACCAGTACCTACTACAATGATACCTTTTATCCCTTTGTAAACCGGATCATTCTGTACAGCCAGGGAGGTAATGATCACAATCAACTCTACCTTTATGGAGATGTACAGGATTTCACCTTTCAGGTACCCGTTGTAGAGAACAGCTATGCCCGTATACCTGATGCATTCAGGAGCAGCAGCGATGACCGGGATCCTTTTATTGACTGGCAGGACCCTGCCCGGCAGGGGAAGATCTATTTTTCTTCGGACCGTGAGACGGATGGGGATTATGACCTGTACCGGTATAATGTGAACACTATAAATGAATTGATACAGTTTTATCCCTTTGACCAGTACTATTCCAATAAGCTCATAGGGACTATTCCTCAGGAATGATTTTCTGACTGAAATACTCTATTACCCGGGATAAATAATCCCGGGTTTTTTGTTTTATTTATTAAACAAACAGCTTCTGAGATACGATATTTATTACTGATGCGGCCTAAAATGAAAAATGTGAGCTTTCGGGATATTTCAGCAGATATATTCAGATTAAGGGATAGGATTCGGCTATAGGCCTATGCATACAGGATTTTTTGTTTATAAGGAAGGTAAAAATGAGGTCATTAAGAATTGTTTTTATTCTCAGCTTAATAGTGCTGAATTCCTGCGGTCTGGCCTCTCACACAGTGAAGTCAAAAAAATCTTTTCATCTGCGTAAAAGCCCGGACTCGGTAATGGTAAAGTACCTCCTGCTCATCAATGAAGGGAAATATGAGGAGTCATTAGCCCTGTTTGCCTTTGATGTCCTGAAACGGGATAATATCACCCTGGACTATTATTCCAAATATTGTGATAAAAACATTTCCCGGCAAAAAAGTATTGAGTCCATAAAGGTGATCAAAATAGAAGAACTGAAAGAAGGGACAAAGGTAATCTTTACCATCACCTATGAGGATGGATTTATCAGGACTACCAATATGACGGTGGTCTATGTGGATGGAAAATGGAAGATAACCCCGGTAAGCCGCTTTTCCTGATGCCAGAGGGTAATAGTTTGTAATAAGAAAAGCCCCGGTCTCCCGGGGCTTGCATAAAAATATCTGGTTTAATAAGGTGCAGTCACACCCGCTTTGACTGTATAGTTCTGGCCTACATTATTGTCCCAGTAGGTCTGTCCATTTACATCATGAGAGATGGCGAACTGTATCACAGACTGCCAGTCACCGGTACCAGGGCCTACGAAAAACAATACCTGCTGGTCAGGGTAGTCAGCGTAGAGCGCACTGGCTGTAGCGGTCTGTACAGTCTTCCAGTTATCAATGGTATATACCACATTAACCGTTCCTACCTTTCCGTTCATCTTTTTTACACCTATGAAACCACGGAAATAGGTAGACGGAAAGTCAGTGTAGGTAGCATATTCCAGAACGACATTTTGTTTTGCAAAGGCGATAGGGCCCTGGGTGGAGGTTCCGCTACCTGCACGGGTAGTAATGCGGTAATCAACACCAATGCCGCCGTTATTATCCCAGTATACCTTTCCATTCACCGTATATTTGAGGGCAAACTGGATGGATACTTTGGGTCCGCTGTATCCTGCTCTGGGGTCTCCGGTGACAGCAACGGTCTTGGCAACCAGTGAAAACTTCCATTGTTCCCGGTTATTGCCCAGGGATTTCACATAGGACGCGCTGGCTTCCTTCCAGGCTCCGCCATCCACACTGTAGACTACTTTTACGTCTTTGGAATAGGCGATATTTTCCAGCTCGATGTCTCCCGCAAACTTTACATTATAGGTAGAACTTAAGCTTCCATTTTGCACTACCGTCTTGGCATTGATAAGCTGGACCGCAGGCAGGCCGGAAGTATAGGCGGAAATATCCACCTGTCCGGAAAGCTCAGTCTGGTCGACTACACTACCACATGACAGGAAAGCAGTAAGCACTGCTAATACAACAACAAACTTCATCTTTTTCATTTTCATACTCCAATTATTTATTATAGAACCAATGTATTATAATATTGCTCACAATATGTGTCAATAGTAAAACAATTAAGTGTGCTATATTATTTAATATGGTTCAAAACTGATTTTATTGACACCCGTCCAGCTTTATCAGATACAAGCGCTTCAAATCTATCATTTCATTTATGAATATTTTTTGGGTAACAGGTCTTGAATTAAAAACAGCACAAATTTGCGAAAACCGGGACAATACTATAGATTATTGTGTGATGGAGTGTATTCTATATACGAAATGGGGGTGTAAATGAAAAAATCTTTAATAGCGGCATTATTTTTCCTGTTAAGTGTAGTAACGATCTATGGGGAGACCTCTTTTGCAGTATTGCCTGTAGAAGCAGGTAGCGGAGTATCGCAGTCCGACCAGTCCAGCTTTGAGAACAGCCTCAATGAACACTTGATCCAATCCAAGAAATATAAGATCATAGACCGTAACCACCTGGAAAAGATCATGCAGGAGCAGAAACTCTATCTGTCCGGTGTAGTGGATCAGACTAAAGTAGTGGAACTGGGAAAGATAGCAGGAGTGGACA